>NZ_JASMRZ010000056.1 GCF_030462475.1 Variovorax sp. CAN15 | reverse complement strand
CGCAGCAGCCTGAAGCGGGTCTTCTCGGACAGGCCGGCGGCGAACAGGTCGCGCTTGCGCTGGTAGAAGGCCGGCAGTTCGAGATACGGCTTCGGCTCGGCCATGTACTGCGCGAGCGCGTGCTGCATCGGCGTGTTCACGGTGAACACGTTGAACTGATGCACCTTGCGGAACTCGGCCATCAGCGGGGCAGGCGCCGCCACGTAGCCGACCTTCCAGCCGGTGACGTGGTAGGTCTTGCCGAAGCTGCTGACGATGAAGCTGCGCGCGGCCAGTCCCGGAAAGCGCGCCACGCTCTCGTGGCGGGCGCCGTCGAACACCATGTGCTCGTAGACCTCGTCGCTGATGACGAACACGTCGGTGGGCGCGAGCAGTTCCTCGAGCTGGCGCATCTCGGCCTCGGTCCAGACCGTGGCGCTCGGGTTGTGCGGCGTGTTGATGATGATGGCGCGCGTGCGCGGCGTGAGCGCGGCGGCGATCTTGTCGAAGTCGGGGCGGAACGTGCCCGGCACCAGCGGCACGCGCACCACGCTGCCGCCGGCCAGTTCGATGTTGGGCACGTAGCTGTCGTAGCAGGGCTCGAGCACGATCACTTCGTCGCCCGGACGCACCACGGCGAGGATGGCCGTGATGATGGCCTGCGTGGCGCCGGCGGTGACGGTGATTTCCGTGGCCGCGCTGTAGCTGTGGCCGTACTGGGCCGAGATCTTGGCGGCGATGGCATCGCGCAGTGCCGGAATGCCGGGCATCGGCGGGTACTGGTTGTGGCCCGCGGCCATGGCGGCCGTCACGTCTTCGAGCAGCTTCGGGTCGCAGTGGAAGTCAGGGAAGCCCTGGCCCAGGTTGACCGCGTTCTTCTCGGCGGCCAGCGCCGACATCACGGTGAAGATGGTGGTGCCGACGGCCGGCAGCTTGGTGACGATGTCGGGCGTGCGTGGGGACGTGCTCATGATGTTCGTGATTTCTTCAACTGTTGTTCTATATGCCACTTGCTCGTCGTCGCCCCTTCCAGGAACACCGCGGAACCGGCTTTGCCGGGCCGCAGGTGTTGCCCCCTGCAAGGGGGGTGGCGAAGCGACACGAAGTGCGCGAAGCCTGGGGGTGATCCTGTTTACAGTTCGTAGTCTTGGTGGTGGCCGCTCAAGGCCTTCGCGATCAGGTTGCGGTCGAGGCGGTCGGACAGCAGCTCGGCGAACTTGAACACGAAGTTGCGCAGGTAGGCGCTGCGCTTGAACGCGACCCGCGCAATATTCTGGCCGAACACATGGCCCATCGGGCGCACCACGAGGTCGGCGTTCGACTCGTCGCGCACCGCCATCTCGGCCACGATGCCCACGCCCAGCCCGAGGCGCACGTAGGTCTTGATCACGTCGGAGTCGATGGCCTCCAGCGCGATGCGCGGCGTGAGCTTCTTCTGCGCGAACGCATGGTCGATGCGCGTGCGGCCGGTGAACGAGGGGTGGTAGGTGATGATCGGCTCGCTCGCCAGGTCTTCGAGCGAGACGCGCTCCTTGGAGGCCAGCGGGTGGTCCTTGGGCAGCACCAGCACGTGCTGCCATTCGTAGCAGGGCAGGGTCACCAGCTCGGCGTAGCCGTCGAGCGACTCGGTGGCGATGCCGATCTCGGCGATCTCGTCGATCACCATGCGCGCCACCTGGTCGGGCGAACCCTGGTGCAGGCTGACGTTGACCTTGGGGTACGCCTCGCGCAGGTTGGCCACGGGCACCGGCAACACGTAGCGCGCCTGGGTGTGGGTGGTGGCGATGGAGAGGGTGCCGCTGTCCTGTGCGCTGAACTGCTCGCCGATGCGCTTGAGGTTGCCCACCTCGCGCATGATGAGTTCGATGCTGGCGATGACGTGCTGGCCCGGCTCGGTGACGCGCTTCAGCCGCTTGCCGTGGCGCGCGAAGATCTCGACGCCCAGTTCTTCCTCGAGTTCGATGATGGCCTTCGAAACCCCGGGCTGCGAGGTGTGCAGGGCCTTGGCCGCCTCGGTGAGGTTCAGGTTGCGCCGCACGGCTTCCTGAACAAACTTGAACTGATGCAGATTCATATCAAATTCCGTCTTATTGCGGAATTCATTATGCCTTCGGAATCTATCGAAATTGCCGAATGTTCATGATTTGACCGCGATCCTGGCCAGGAGATCGACCAGTTCGGGCTCTTCGCCCACGATGCGGGCCAGCGAGAAGCCCACGGCGGGCCAGCGCTGGCGCAGAGCCTCGACCTGCAGCGGCAAGTCTTCGCGAGCATGCTTGCCCATGCCGAGGAAGAGCGGAACGACTCGGATGGCGGTGGCGCCGCCGGCAATCAGCGCCTCGGTGGCGGTGGGCAGGCCGGGCGTGGCCAGTTCCATGTAGGCGCAGGCCACACGGGCATCGGGATCGCCGGCGCGCACCCGTTCGGCAACGGCTTCGATGGGCTGGCGCCAGCGCTCGTCGCGAGAGCCGTGTGCCAGCAGGACGATGCCCTGGATGCCCCGGGTCGCGGTCATCGTCGCAGCACCAGCCAGCTGAAGGCCGTGAGCGACATCACCGAGTAGATCAATCCCGGCGCCGCCGCCGTAAGCCATGGCGACCAGTTGCTGAGGTTGCCCAGATAGCCGAACACGTTGTTCAGCAGGAAGAAGCTGATGCCGATCATCACGCCGCCGAACACGTAGGTGGTGATGCCCGATTGGCGGAAGTGCAGGTAGGCGAAGGGCAGGGCGAGCACCACCATCACCAGGCACGACAGCGGATAGAACACCTTGCGCCAGAACTCGATCTCGTAGCGTTGTGCCGTCTGGCCGTTGGCGTCGAGGTGGCGGATGTAGTCGAACAGGTCGATCGTGCTCATCCGGTCGGGTCGCAGCAGCGCCACCGACACCATTTCGGCGGTCAGAGAGGTCGGCCAGTTCAGCTGCGGGATCTTGATGGTGACGATGTGCGCCTGCTCGGCCGAGCTGCGCGTGTCGTACTTCTGCTCTTCCACGCCGGTGAGCATCCAGCGACCGTCGTCGCCGATGGTGGCTGCGGCTGCGACGATCTGTGTCTTGATGTAGCCGTTCTCGTCGAACTCGAAGATGCGTGGGCTCTTCAGCGTGCCCTTGCGGTCGATGGCCAGCACGTTCACCGCGTAGGAGGCGTTGTCGCGCTTCTCCTTCAGCCAGGCTCCCGTGTTGCCGGCCAGGGAGTAGGTGCCCTGGTACCTGGCCTTGAGCAGCTGGCCCGTGCGCTCGGAGATCGGGGCCACGTAGTCGCCGATGGCGAAGGTCAGCACGACGAAGCCGATGCCCATGAGCAGAAGGGTGCGCAGCGCGCGCCAGGGGCCCAGCCCGCTGGTGCGCAGGATGGTGTATTCGGAGCTCTGCGCCAGCCGGGCCATCACGAAGATCGAGCCGATCAGCACCGTGATCGGCAGCAGCTCGTACAGATGGCTCGGGATCAGCAGCGCCACGTAGAGCAGCGCCTGGGCAGGGCCGTAGTTCAGGCTGTCGGGCTTGCCGATGGACTGCAGCTCGTCGACGAAGTCGAAGAAGAAGAAGAGGCTCAGGAAGCCGAGCGTCACGAACGCGACGGCCTTCAGCACCTCGACGTAGATCAGGCGTCTTATCGTTTTCACGTGGGTTCGATCCTGGAGGCGGAAGGCGCCACGGCCGTCGTGGCCGAAGCCGGGTTGCGCGTGATTCGGCGGCCCCAGTTGTTCTGTCGGGCGCCTAGCCATGCCAGGTTGAGCAACAGCACGCCGCCGTGCAGCAGCAGCATGAACCCGCCGATGCCGAACTTGCCCGAGCTGATCCAGCTCTGGCCCAGATTGAGCATGTTGTAGTACACGACGAAGGCGAAGAGCGCGAGCAGCAGGTTGCCGCTGCGGCCCACGCGCGGGTTGCCGCTGGACACGTTCAGCGCCAGCAGGACGAAGTTGACGGCCGCCAGCAGCATGCCGACGCGCCAGGCCATTTCGCCCCGGCTCATGTCGCTCGGGTCCGTCAGCAGCGACAGCGTGGTGCGCGCACGCGCCGGGGTGGCGTCGTCGCCCAGGCCGGAGCTTCCGCCGGCGCGCGTTCCGTAGGTCTTGAATTCGCTGATCTTCAGGCCGGTGTTGACCATCGGCTGCTCGAGCCGCTGGCCGTTGTTGAGCAGCAGGTAGCGCGAATCACCGATGTTCTCGATGCTGCCGCTGCGCGCCGAGGTGGTGATCTGCATGTTGCGCTCGATCGACCAGATGAAGACGTTGGTGGCCTTGGAGTTGTCCGGCGTCTCCTTGTCGATGAAGAACACCCGCACCCGGCCGGCCGATTCGCGGAATTCACCTGGCGCCACGCGCTCGATGTCGCTGCGCTGCTCGTACTGCTTGCGCATGCCGATGGTCTGCGAGTTGGCCCAGGGCCAGCCCACCAGCGCCATCACGGCGATCAGGATCAGCACCGGCCAGGCGAAGCGGAAAAGCGGCTTGACGAAGTCGGCCAGGCCACGCCCGCTGGAGAACCAGATGACCATTTCGCTGTCGCGGTACATGCGCGACAGGGTACCGACGATGGCGATGAACAGGCTCAGACTCAGGATGGTCGGCATGTAGCCGAGCACCGTGTAGGTCATCACCAGGAACACCTCCTGCGGGTTCACACTGCCCTTGGACGCCAGCCCGAGGGTGCGGATGAGCATCATGGTCATCACGATGGTGACCAGTACCACGAGGGTCGCTCCGAAGCTGCGGGACAGCTCCTTGCGTAAGGAAGAATGGAATAACATCGTTCGAGGAAAAAAAGGATTATGGACTTTCAACTCAAGACCCTCACCGTCGCCCAGGCCGCAGCCGAGAAATCCGATGTCCTGATCGTGCTAGTCGGCAGCGCTCCCATCACCTCCAAAGACCCGCTTTCGGTGCTTGCAGCCAGTGCCCGCAAGGCCGGCGACCTGCCCGACAAGGCCGGCAAGCTGCTTGGCTTCTACCGTCCTGAAGACGTCGTGGCGGGCCGCGTGGTGCTCGCCGCCATCGGCGACGGAAAGCCTGCCTCGGTGCGCACCGGGGTCGTGGCGGCAATCAATTCCGCCAAGGCGCAGTCCCCAAAGCGGGTGACCCTGGCGTTCGCGCAACCCGCCGACGCCACAGCGGTGGCCACGGCCGTCACGGCGGCGGCCGACGCCAGCTATGTCTACACCACCACCAAGTCGAAGGGCGAACCCCGCAGCATCCGCCAACTGACCGTTGGAGTGGCCGACGCCGGGGCGGTCGTGGCCGCATTCGACGAGGCCCGCGCGACCGTCCGCGGCATCGAACTGGCCAAGGAATGGGGCAACCGGCCAGCCAACCACGCCACGCCCACGCTGCTGGGCGAGGCTGCAAAGGAGCTCGCGAAGCTGCCGAACATCAAGTGCGAGGTGCTGGGGCCCAAGGAGGTCGAGAAGCTCGGCATGGGCTCCTTCGCCGCGGTGGCGCAGGGCTCGGCCGAGCCGTTGCGCTTCATCGTGCTGCGCTACCACGGCGCCCCCAAGAGCCAGGCGCCCGTGGTTCTGGTTGGCAAGGGCATCACCTTCGATACCGGCGGCGTCTCGCTCAAGCCGGCGGCCGAGATGGACGAGATGAAGTTCGATATGTGCGGCGCTGCCAGCGTGCTCGGCACCTTCCGCGCGCTGGGCGACATCCAGCCGGCCGTCAATGTTGTCGGCCTCATTCCCTCGTGCGAGAACATGAACGACGGCCGTGCCGTGAAGCCGGGCGACGTGGTCACCAGCATGAGCGGCCAGACCATCGAAGTGCTCAACACCGATGCCGAAGGGCGGCTCATCCTGTGCGATGCGCTGACCTATGCCAAGCGCTTCGAGCCCGCCGCCGTCATCGACATTGCCACGCTGACCGGCGCCTGCGTGATCGCCCTGGGCGGCGTGCGCAGCGGGCTGTTCGCCAGCGACGACACGCTGGCAGCCGCGCTCGAAGCCGCTGGCGAAGCCTCGCAGGACCGCTGCTGGCGCATGCCGCTGGACGACGACTACGCCGAGGGCCTCAAGAGCAACTTCGCCGACGTGGCCAACATCGCCGGCCGCGCGGGTGGCGCCATCACCGCCGCCAAGTTCCTGCAGCGTTTCACCAGCGACTTCGCGTGGGCTCACCTGGACATCGCCGGCACCGCATGGAAGAGCGGGGCGGCCAAGGGCTCGACCGGCCGGCCGGTGGGGCTGCTGGTGTCCTATCTCATGGCCCGCGCGGGCAGCGCCGATACGTCGGGCAAGGCCAAGTCCGGCAAGAAGGCCAAGGCCGCCGTGGCTCCCGCTGGAAAGACCCGGACCGAGAAGTGACGGAAATCGGCTTTCACTACAACGCGCGCGACAAGCTGAGCTACGCCTGCAGGCTGGTCCGCAAGGCCGTGAACGTGCGCGGCCTGCGCGTGGTCGTGGTGGGCGATGCGCGCTCGCTCGACGCGGTGGATGCCTCGCTCTGGCAGTTGTCGGCGGCGGACTTCGTCGCGCACTGCCGCGACGACGCTCCGGCCCACGTGGTCGCGCGCTCGCCCGTGGTGCTGTCGGCGCAGGGCGCCGACGCGGCCTCGCTGCCGCACCGCGAGATGCTGGTGAACCTGGGCCTCGAAGTGCCCGCGGGTTTCGAGCGCTACGAACGCATGATCGACATCGTGAGCGACGAGGCCAACGACCGGCAGGTGGGCCGTTCGCGCTGGCGCCACTATGCCGATCGCGGCTACACCATCCAGCCGCACGACTTCGCAAAGAGTTCCTGACATGGCCAGCACGCTGCGCACACCGCCCCGGTTCGTTCCCACGCTGACCACGGTGCTCGACGTTCCCTCGGAGCCCACGAGTCCCGAGCCGCAGTCCGCGCCGATGCCGCAGCCCGATCCTGCAAACTCCATGGCGCTGCCGCCGGCAGCGCAGCTCTCGCAGGCCGAGATCGTCAGCCTCGAAGAGCAACTGCTTCACCGTGTTCTGCAGCGCGTGGACCTGTCGCTCGAAGAGCGTTTGAGCGACACAGTGTCAGCTGCCGTTCAGCATCAACTCGATGCGATGGTGCCGCGTCTGCGCAATGAAATCGAGGCCGTTCTGCGTGCGTTGGTGATCGAGGCAATGGCTGCGGAACTCAGCGAAAACACCGGGTCTACGCCAGCTTCCGGGGCCTGAATACTGGGCTAAACTGCGCCGCAGGTCGGAAGGGCGTGAGGGTGCCGCTGGTCTGCGGCGCGAAACTTGCGAGGTCTGCGCGCCCGGATCACACGACCGGTTTGTTTATTCTTTTCATCCAAGTTCTGGAGGTTCCCATGCAATTGAAATGGACTGCGGTCGCACTGGCTGCAATCACGCTTGTGGCTTGCGGCAAGAAAGAAGAAGCTGCTGCTCCCGCTGCAGCGCCCGCGCCAACGGCCGCGGCCCCAGCGGCTGCACCTGCACCCGCACCTGCCGGAGACACCCTGGTCATCAAGATCGGTCACGTGGCCCCGACCAGCGGTCCCATTGCCCACCTCGGCAAGGACAACGAGTTCGGTGCCAAGATGGCCATCGAAGACCTGAATGCAAAGGGCCTCAAGATCGGCGACAAGGTCGCCAAGTTCGAACTGGTCGCCGAAGACGATGCGGGCGATCCGAAGCAAGGCACCGCCGTTGCCCAGAAGCTCGTGGACGAAAAGGTCAACGGCGTGGTCGGCCACCTGAACTCGGGCACCACCATCCCCGCCTCGAAGCTCTACAGCGACGCCGGCATTCCGCAGATCTCGCCTTCGGCAACCAACCCGAAGTACACCCGCCAGGGCTTCAAGACCACCTTCCGCGTCGTGGCTGACGACACGCAGCTCGGCGGTACGCTGGGCAAGTACGCCGTCGAAACGCTCAAGGGCAAGAACATTGCCGTGATCGACGACCGTACCGCCTACGGCCAGGGCGTCGCCGAAGAGTTCGAAAAGTCGGCCAAGGCCGCTGGCGCCACCATCGTGGGCCACGAGTTCACCACCGACAAGTCGACCGACTTCAACGCCATCCTGACGAAGCTGAAGGCTGCCAAGCCCGACGTTCTGTTCTTCGGCGGCATGGACGCCGTGGGCGGCCCGATGCTCAAGCAGGTCAAGCAGCTCGGCCTGAACGTCAAGTTCATGGGCGGCGACGGCCTGTGCACCGGCGAACTGCCGAAGCTGGCTGGCGATGCCATCGGCGAAGACATGGTGGTGTGCGCGGAAGCCGGCGGCGTCGACGGCGACTTCAAGCAGCCGCTGGAAGACTTCAAGGCCAAGTTCAAGGCCAAGAACGGCGTGGACGTGCAGATCTACGCACCGTACGTGTACGACGCAGTCAACGTGCTGGCCGAAGCCATGGTGAAGGCTGGTTCGTCCGACCCCGCCAAGTACCTGCCCGAAGTCGGCAAGATCCAGTACAAGGGCGTGACCGGCCCGATCGCATTCGACGAGAAGGGCGACATCAAGAACGGTGCCCTGACGCTGTACACCTACAAGGGTGGTGCGCGTACCCAGATCGCCGTTGTGCGCTGATTCGCTTCAGCCAGAAACGAGAAAAGGGCCTTCGGGCCCTTTTTTCATGGCCGCTCCATTGATGGACCGGCGTGCTGCTTTCATGGCGGCGAAAAGCCCGAAGGCCTGTTGGCGTTGCAGTAATCGATGAAGGCATCGAGGTCGCGCGACTTGTCGAATACCGCATCGGCACCGAGGGCCGTGCAGCGGGCCCTGATGTCCGCCGTCACGTAGTTGCTGAGCACCACCACCCGCTGGCCGGGCTTGCGCTCCCTGCAGCCGCCGAGCACGCCGAGGCCCGAGCCCTCCTTCAGGAACAGGTCGACGATGAGAAGCTGCCAGTCGTCAGGATGGGCGGCGAGCCAGGCGAGGGCGTCCGTCTCGGTCTCGGCAAAGCCGACCACACGGCCATTGACCAAGTCCTCGAGTGCCGGGACCAGGTTGTCCCTGATGGTCTTGTTGTCCTCGACGAGGAACGTGATGAGGGCCATGCCGTGGTTTCGCTTTGAGAACCAATAGCGTAGCGTGCCCGACGCTGGCTTAGCGTAGGAGAAGGGATACGGACGGAGTGCGCAGTCCGGTCAGTTCGAGCCTTCGGAGCGGATCTTCGCCTTGAGCTGCTCGGCCAGCGCCTGGCTTTCGTCGCGCTCGGCTGTCACCTCCAGCCGCTTCTCGATTTCCTCGCTGAGCGCGGCATTCACCTCGGCGAGCTTCTCGGCGGATTTCGCCAGCTTTTCCTCCAGCTGGTTGGTGTGCTCTATGGCTTGCGCCACCTCGCCAACCTGCACTTCCTCGGGCAGTTCCTGCTCGAGCACCGTGTTGACCACTGCGAGGTTGTCCGATGCCCGCTGCACATCGGCAGCCACCTGCTCGCTCTTCTCGAGGGTGTGATCCAGCGTTGTCGTGCCGCGCCGCGGGTTTTTCGGTTTTCCGGCCATCGGAGTTCCTTTTGGGGACTGGGATTAAAACCTTTGGATCGTAGCGCCAGACGCGAATCCCCGGGAAGTCGTGCTTGGTTGTTGCAATGCAACGCATTGCCTTCAACTCGGAGCGGCGGGTGTCCGGCTGCGGAAACAGAAAAGCCCAGGTGCTTTGGGCAACCTGGGCTTCTTGTTTCTCTGGCGGAGCAGGCGGGATTCGAACCCGCGGAGGGCTATTAACCCTCACACGCTTTCCAGGCGTGCGACTTAAACCGCTCATCCACCGCTCCGAAGCCCACGATTGTAGCAGTCAGATCAGGCCTGATTCGACGGACCTTGCGACGAAGGCTTGCCCGCCTGCACCATCCGCATTGCCGAAGCGATGAGCGCCGCGGTTTCGGTCATGTTGCTCGGCACGATCAGAGTGGTCTTGGAGTCGGCCGCCACCTTGCCGTAAGCGTCGACGGCGCGCTCGGCCACCTTGAGCTGCACGGCTTGTTCGCCGCCGGGCTGGCGGATGGCGGCTGCCACACGCTCGATGGCGTCCGCCGTTGCCGTGGCCACTGCGGTGATGGCCGCTGCCTCGCCCTGGGCGTTGTTGATCTGAGCCTGCTTTTCGCCTTCAGAGCGGGCAATGAACGCCTCGCGCTCGCCGGTGGCGATGTTGATCTGCTCCTGGCGGCGGCCTTCGGAGGCCGCGATCAGCGCGCGCTTGCCGCGCTCGGCGGTGATCT
Organism: Variovorax sp. CAN15; assembly: GCF_030462475.1. Lineage (GTDB taxonomy): Bacteria > Pseudomonadota > Gammaproteobacteria > Burkholderiales > Burkholderiaceae_C > Variovorax. The sequence goes on along the minus strand of NZ_JASMRZ010000056.1, from coordinate 28,145 downwards.
GCGCCTGCATGGCCAGCAGGATGTCCTTCGGAGGCGTCAGGTCCTTGATCTCGTAGCGCAGCACCTTCACGCCCCAGTTGAGCGCGGCTTCGTCGATGGCGGCGACCACCTGGGCGTTGATGACGTCGCGTTCCTCGAAGGTCTTGTCGAGCTCCAGCTTGCCGATCACGCTGCGCAGCGAGGTCTGGGCGAGCTGGGTCACGGCCACGATGTAGTTCGACGAGCCATAGCTCGCGCGCATCGGATCGGTCACCTGGAAGTACAGGATGCCGTCGACCTGCAACTGCGTGTTGTCGCGTGTGATGCAGACTTGGCTCGGCACGTCGAGCGGGATTTCCTTCAGGCTGTGCTTGTAGGCCACCCGGTCGATGAACGGGATCAGGAAGTTGGGGCCAGGCGTCATCGTGCCGTGGTACTTGCCCAACCGCTCGCGGATCCAGGCGTTCTGCTGCGGCACGAACTTGACCGACTGGCTGATGAAGATGATCGCGATGACCAGGATGATGAGGGGTACCGAGAATTCCATGGTGCGCTTCCTTTTCTGAGTTCTACCTACGACAGACTGACTGACTAAACCTTGTCGACCACCAGCCGGCTGCCGACCACCTCGACCACGCGGTGCTCGCCAGTGGAGGGCGTGCGGCCCGCGCGCTGGACGACCGTCCACTGCGCGCCCCGGTAGCGCACGGTCGCCGTGCCGTCCGCGTTCCAGGCGTCGACGTGCACGCTTTCACCGATGTCGAGATTCACGTCGCGATTGGCTTCGGTGGGCGGAGCAGGAGGGCGCCTGCGCTGGATCGTGTACCAGACCAGCACGGCCCCCACGCCGATGACGGCCGCCACGATCAGCTGCGTGACGGTGCCGAAGCCCAGGTGCGCCGAGATTGCCGCGGCCGCGAAGCCGGCCGCCAGCAGCAGGAGATAGACGGTGCCCGAGAGCAGCTCTACCACGATGGCCGCCCCCGCGATCAGCCACCAGACAGTGGAATTTGCCATGTCGACTCCTCTTTTTGCTTGTTCGATGCGCGCCATTCTGAGGCATCCGCTCCAAGCGCTTGCCCTGCGTAGGGATACTGCGCCGGGCAGGGCAAAAGCAGCCTTGTCCGACAGCACTGGATGGCTTGCATGAAGCTGACCGGATCCGTCATCCGAATTCCGTACACTTCGCGCCTCGCCACATTGCCTGTGTGTCCTTCCCAGCCAGACTGTCCGGAGCCCCGCTCATGAAATTCCGCTTTCCCATCGTCATCATCGACGAGGACTTCCGCTCCGAAAACACTTCGGGCCTCGGCATCCGCGCGCTCGCGCAGGCCATCGAGACTGAAGGCTTCGAGGTGCTGGGCGTCACCAGCTACGGCGACCTGAGCCAGTTCGCCCAGCAGCAAAGCCGCGCCAGCGCCTTCATCCTGTCGATCGACGACGAGGAGTTCACCATCGGCCCCGATCTCGACCCGGCCGTGCTGAACCTGCGTACCTTCATTGGCGAAGTGCGGCGCAAGAACGCGGACGTGCCGATCTACATCTACGGCGAGACCAAGACCTCGCGCCACCTGCCCAACGACATCCTGCGCGAGCTGCACGGCTTCATCCACATGTTCGAGGACACCCCCGAATTCGTGGCGCGCCACATCATCCGCGAGGCCAAGAGCTACCTCGAGAGCGTGCAGCCGCCGTTCTTCAAGGCGCTGATCGACTACGCCGAAGACGGCTCCTACTCGTGGCACTGCCCGGGCCACTCGGGCGGCGTGGCGTTCCTGAAGAGCCCGGTGGGCCAGATGTTCCACCAGTTCTTCGGCGAGAACATGCTGCGCGCCGACGTCTGCAACGCAGTCGAAGAGCTGGGGCAGTTGCTCGACCACACCGGCCCGGTGGCGGCCAGCGAGCGCAACGCGGCGCGCATCTTCAATGCTGACCACTGCTTCTTCGTGACCAACGGCACCAGCACCAGCAACAAGATGGTGTGGCACCACACGGTGGCGCCGGGCGACGTGGTGGTGGTCGACCGCAACTGCCACAAGTCGATCCTGCACGCGATCATCATGACCGGCGCGATTCCCGTGTTCATGAAGCCCACGCGCAACCACTTCGGCATCATCGGCCCCATTCCGAAGAGCGAGTTCGAACAGAGCGCCATCAAGGCAAAGATCAAGGCCAACCCGCTGCTGGCCGACGTGGATGCCGACAAGGTCAAGCCGCGCGTGATGACGCTCACGCAGTCGACCTACGACGGCGTGATCTACAACACCGAGACCATCAAGAACATGCTCGACGGCTACGTCGACACGCTGCACTTCGACGAGGCATGGCTGCCGCACGCGGCATTCCACCCGTTCTATGGCGCCTACCACGCGATGGGCAAGCGCCGGGTGCGCCCGAAGGAGTCGCTGGTGTTCGCCACGCAGTCCACCCACAAGCTGCTGGCCGGCATCAGCCAGGCGAGCCACGTGCTGGTGCAGGACTCGCAGAACCGCCAGCTCGACCGCGACCTCTTCAACGAGGCCTACCTGATGCATTCGTCGACCAGCCCGCAGTACGCGATCATCGCGAGCTGCGACGTGGCCGCCGCCATGATGGAGCCGCCCGGCGGCACCGCGCTGGTGGAGGAGAGCATCCTCGAGGCGCTGGACTTCCGCCGCGCCATGCGAAAGGTCGAAGAGGAATTCGGCAAGGACGAGTGGTGGTTCAAGGTCTGGGGCCCCGAGAAGCTCGTCGAAGAAGGCATCGGCCGCGCCGACGACTGGATCATGCACGGCGAGAAGAACGGCCAGCCGAAGACCGGGAAGGGCAAGAACTCTAAGCGCAACTGGCACGGCTTCGGCGAGCTGGCCGACGGCTTCAACATGCTCGACCCTATCAAGTCGACCATCGTCACGCCGGGCCTGGACCTCGAAGGCAACTTCGCCGAAACCGGCATCCCGGCCAGCGTGGTGACCAAGTTCCTCGCCGAGCACGGTGTGATCGTCGAGAAGACCGGCCTCTACAGCTTCTTCATCATGTTCACCATCGGCATCACCAAGGGCCGCTGGAACACGCTGCTGACGGCGCTGCAGCAGTTCAAGGACGACTACGCACGCAACCAGCCGATGTGGCGCATCCTGCCGGAGTTCTGCCAGCAGCACCCCGGCTACGAGCGCCTGGGCCTGCGCGACCTGTGCCAGCACATCCACCAGCTGTACGCGCGCTACGACGTGGCCCGCCTCACGACCGAGATGTACCTGAGCGACCTGACGCCAGCCATGAAGCCCAGCGATGCCTTCGCCCACATCGCGCACCGCAAGACCGAGCGGGTGGAAATCGACGACCTCGAAGGCCGCATCACCACCAGCCTGATCACGCCATATCCGCCAGGCATTCCGCTGCTGATTCCGGGCGAGGTGTTCAACAAGAAGATCGTCGACTACCTCAAGTTCTCGCGCGAGTTCAACACGCAGTGCCCAGGCTTCGAGACCGACATCCACGGCCTGGTGGCGCGCGTCGACGAGACCGGCAAGAAGCGCTATTACGCTGACTGCGTCCGGGAAGCGAAGTAAGGGGAAGGAGGCTGAGCGGCTTCGGCCGGCTCAGCCCTCGCGCACCCGCATGAATCGCGCGAACCGGGGCAGGCCCTTGGCCGTCGTCCCGTTGTAGCGGTAGGTCACCCAGCTGCCGATGGGCGGCGGATTCTCGCGCTGCGAGTCGGTGAAGCCTCCGCCCAGCCTGAAGCGCTTGCCCTCGGGCGACTCGACCACCAAGGCACCGAGCCTGGCGCTGTGCCTGCCCTTGCCGGGGACGTGCTCGATCACCCGGGCTTCGGCGTCTTCGTAGGGCTTGACCTTCAGCAGATCGTTGCTGCGTTCGCCGCGGTAGCTGGAGGCGCCGCGATGCAGCATCAGGCCTTCGCCGCCCATCTTCACCGTCTTGTCGAGCAGCGCCTGCAGGGCTTCGTGCGTGGTGGCGCGCTCCTGCGGCACGGGCACGACCCACGGCGCGTCGGTGATCGGCAGGAGCTTGCGCAAGGCTGCCAGCCGCGTCGTGAAGTCGCCGGGCTGCGTAGGCAGGTCGAAGACCATGTAGCGCATCTCGTGCCACGCGATGTCGTTGGGCGTCTGGTTGCGCGCGGTGGACACCGCGTGCGCGAACCGGCCCCGGCCGGCCCAGAGCTCGCCGTCCAGCGGCTGCTTCGGCAGCGTGGCGGTGAACCATGCCGGCGCAACGATGCGTTCGCCGCCGCGCGTCCAGAGCTGCTTGCCGTCCCAGAAGGCGCGCACGCCGTCGTATTTCTCGCTGACCCAGTAATCCGCCAGCGACATGCCGGGCCGGTAGGTCTCCGCAAGGATCAACGATGGCGCGGGCTCGCGCGCGAGCAGCACGGTCGGCGAAGCGGCCAGCCCGAAGGCGGCGAGCAGCAGGATTCGGCGGTTCAGCAAGGTGCTATGGAATGAATAGCGAAAAAACCAGGGCCGCTCGCGCGGCCTGCTCCGATGGGCGGCGGAGGCTTACTCGGCCATGCCGCCGACCACGTTGCTGAAGCCGCCGTCCACGTAGGTGATCTCGGCGGTCACCCCGCTGGCAAGGTCGCTCAGCAGGAAGGCGGCGACGTTGCCCACCTCCTCGATGGTCACGTTGCGCCGGATCGGCGATGCGTCGGCCACGGCCGCCAGCATCTTGCCGAAGCCCTTGATGCCGCTGGCCGCCAGCGTCTTGATCGGGCCCGCGCTGATGCCATTGACGCGCATGCCCTTCGGGCCCAGCGAAGCCGCGGTATAGCGCACCGATGCTTCGAGCGAGGCCTTGGCCAGGCCCATGGTGTTGTAGTTGGGCAGCGCGCGCTCGGCGCCCAGATAGGTCAGCGTGAGCAGGGCCGACTTGTCGTTGAGGTAGGGCAGGGCAGCCTTGGCCATGGCCGGGAAGCTGTATGCACTGATGTCGTGCGCGACCTTGAAGCCCTCGCGCGAGAGTCCGTCGAGAAAGTCGCCCGCGATGGCCTCGCGCGGCGCGAAGCCGATGCTGTGCACGAAGCCGTCGAACTTGGGCCAGGTCTGGGCGAGGTCGGCGAAGAGCTTGTCGATCTGCGCATCGTCACTCACGTCGCAGTCGAAAATCAGCTTCGAGCCGAAGTCTGCGGCATATTCGGTGATACGGTCCTTGAACCGCTCGCCGACGTAGCTGAAGGCGAGCTCCGCGCCCTGTTCGTGACAGGCCTTGGCGATGCCATAAGCAATGGAGCGATTGCTCAATACACCGGTGATCAGCAGTTTCTTGCCCGAAAGAAAGCCCATGAGGTTGCCTTGTGAAAATCTTGGGCAGAATTCTCGCATGCAGTTTCTCCGGGTCTGGTGGTTGTTGGTGTGCGCGGCTCCCGCCTGGGCTGCGCATGGTTACGCACTCTGGGACGATCTCAAGTACGCCCCCGGCTTCAAGGCCTTCGACTACGTCGACCCGTCCGCGCCCAAGGGTGGCGAGCTGAGGTTGGTGAGCAGCCTGCGGGTGTCAACCTTCGACAAGTACAACCCCTTCACGATCAAAGGCACGGCGCCGGCCTATCTGGACAGCCTGATGTTCGACACGCTGCTTGCCGGTGCGATGGACGAGACAGGCTCGGGCTACGGCCTGCTGGCCGAAGACGTGACGGTGGCCCCCGACCGTCGCAGCGTCACCTTCCGGCTGCGGCCCGAGGCGAAGTTTCACAACGGCATGCCGGTCGAGGCGGCCGACGTGAAGCACACCTATGAAACGCTCATCGGTCCCTACGCCTCTCCGGGCTACAAGACGTTGTTGCAGGAAGTGGACGGGGCCGATGTGATCGATGCACGCACCATCCGCTTCCGCTTCAAGACCGTCAATCGTGAGCTTCCGCTGATCGTGGGCGGTCTGCCCGTCTTCAGCCGCGCGTGGGGCGTCGAGAACGGGAAGGCCAAGCCCTTCGACCAGGTCGTGATGGACATTCCGATCGGCAGCGGGGCCTACAAGATCGGGCCGGTGCGATTCGGCAAGGACATCACCTACGTGCGCGATCCCAACTACTGGGGACGCGACCTGCCGGTCAACCGTGGCTCGCACAACTTCGACCGGATCACCGTCAAGATCTACAAAGACAACGCCGCCCGGCTCGAAGCCCTGAAGGCTGGTGAGTTCGACATGATGAGTTTCTATTCGGCGGGGGACTGGGCGCGCCGGGTGTACGGCAAGCGTTTCACAAGCGGCGAACTGGTCAAGAAGGAGTTCCCGCACAAGAAGCCGGCAGGCTTTCAGAGCTACGTGCTCAACACCCGGCGCGAAAAGCTCAGCGACCCGCGCGTGCGCGAGGCACTGGGTTTGGCCCTCGACTACGAGTGGATGAATCGGCAGATGTTCTACAACGGCTATCCGCGCGTGAAGGATTTGTTCGGAAACACCGACTGCGAGGCGCAGGGGTTGCCGTCGCCCGAAGAGAAGGCGCTACTAGAGCCGTGGCGCGGCAAGATTCCCGGCGCCAGCTTCGGCCCGATGTACACGCCGCCTGTCACCGAGGGCGAAGGCCATTCGCTGCGAAACAACCTGCGCCACGCACGAGACTTGCTGAAGCAGGCCGGGTGGGAATATCGCGACGGTGCGCTGCGCAATGCAAAGGGCGAGGCGATGACGCTCGAGTACCTGGATAGCAAGGAAGGCGGCGTGCGCACAGTGTCGCCGTGGGTTCGCAACCTCGAGAAGCTGGGCATCAGACTCAACTTCGTCACTGCCGATTTCGCGCTTTATCAGGAACGGCTCGACCGCTTCGACTTCGACATCACGACCATCAATTTCCAGGGCACCAACAACCCGGGCCAGCAACTGCTGGAGGTCTTCGGCAGCAAGGCGGCCAAGACGGAGAGCTCGGGCAATTTCATGGGCGTGTCGACGCCGGCGGTCGACGCGCTGCTCAAGGACATCGTCGACGCCGATACCAAGGCCGAACTGATTCCGGCCTGCCGCGCGCTCGACCGGGTGATCATGCACAGCCACTACCTGATCCCCCAGTGGACATTGACTTCGCACCGCATCGTCTACAACGACTGGCGGCTGGCTTTCAAGTTGCCCATGCCGCCCTATGCGGGAGGCGAGGATTGGGTCATGAGCACCTGGTGGGCCAGGATGCCTCCGCGCAAGCCCTAGAAGCATCAGACAAAAAGCAAGAAAAAGGAAACGGCTGTGCTCTCCTATGTCCTCAAGCGCCTGCTGCTGTTCGTACCGACGCTGCTCGGTGTGCTGCTGGTGACTTTCCTCGTGATCCAGTTTGTGCCTGGCGGGCCGGTCGAGCAATACCTTGCCGAGGCCAAGGCTGCCGGGCGTGGCGGCGGCGGGGGCTTCGAGTCGGGTGGCGGCAGCTATCGCGGCAACCAGGGCGTGGACCCGAAGCGGCTGGAGCAGATCAAGGCGCTCTATGGCTTCGACAAGCCGCCGCACGAGCGGCTCTTCCTCATGCTCGGGCAGTTCGCGCGCTTCGACCTGGGCAAGAGCTTCTTCCAGAACAAGGACGTCTGGACCCTGATCCTGGAAAAGCTGCCCGTATCGATAAGCCTCGGCTTGTGGACCTTTCTCATCAGCTATGGCGTGGCGGTGCCATTGGGTGTCGCGAAGGCGGTCAGGGCAGGCACGCGCTTCGATCTGATCAGCACTTTGATCGTGCTCATCGGCTATGCCATTCCGGGCTTCGTGCTCGGGGTGGCGCTACTTGTGGTGTTCGGCGGACACCTGCAGTGGTTTCCGTTGCGAGGCCTGACCTCGGCCGACTGGGATGAACTCGGCTGGGGCGCCCGGATCGTCGACTACCTCTGGCATATCACCTTGCCGGTAACCGCGATGGTGCTCGGCAGCTTCGCAGTGACGACCATGCTCACGAAGAACGCGTTCCTGGAAGAGATCCGCAAGCAATACGTACTGACCGCGCGTGCCAAGGGGCTGAGAGATAAACAGGTGCTCTGGAAGCACGTGTTCCGCAACGCACTGATCCCGATTATCACGGGCCTGCCTTCGGCGTTCATTGGAGCGTTCTTTGCAGGCTCGCTGCTGATCGAAACGCTGTTCTCGCTCGACGGCTTGGGCTTGCTGGGCTATGAAAGCGTGATCCGCCGGGACTATCCAGTCGTGCTCGGCACTCTGTTCCTCTTTACGCTGATCGGCTTGTTCGCCAAGCTGATTTCTGATCTCTGTTATGTCCTGGTGGATCCGCGTGTCAAGTTCGACTGATGGCGCCATGGCTGGCGCTGCCGGAGGCGAGGCGCCCAAGGCCGAAATCGCAGCCAAGGCTACCCATGCTTCGCCGGGACGGCGCGCCTGGCTGCGCTTCACGCGCAATCGGCTCGGCTTCTGGAGCCTGGTGATCTTTGCCACGATGGTGGTTCTGAGCCTCTTTGCAGAAGTTCTATCGACCGACAAGCCGCTGGTCCTGCGTTATGAGGGGCGCACCTATTTCCCGGTGTTGCGCGACTATTCCGAAAAGACCTTCGGCGGCGACTTCGACACGCCGGCTGACTACCTCGACCCGTTCATCAAGGACCGCATCACGCAGGGCGATAACTGGGCGATCTATGCGCTCAATCCCTACGGCCCCAAGACACTGAACTACTTCGCGAAATCGCCCAGCCCTGCCGCGCCAAGTCGGGACAACCTGCTCGGCACCGACGATCGCGGCCGCGACCTGCTGGCCCAACTGATCTATGGTTTTCGCGTGAGCGTGCTGTTCGGCCTGGCGCTCACCGCGATCGGCACGGTGCTGGGCGTGGCCGCCGGGGCGGTGCAGGGCTATTTCGCGGGCAGAATCGACCTCGCGTTCCAGCGCTTCATCGAAATATGGGGGTCGATGCCGGAGCTCTACCTGCTGATCATCTTCAGTGCCATCTTTGCGCCCAGCGTCGCGCTGCTGCTGATCCTGCTGAGCCTTTTCGGCTGGATGGGCCTGTCCGACTACGTTCGCGCCGAGTTCCTGCGCAACCGCCAGATGGATTACGTGCGTGCCGCCCGCGCGCTGGGCGTGGGCAACCTGCAGATCATGTGGCGCCACATCCTGCCCAACAGCATGGTGCCGGTCGTCACTTTCCTGCCGTTCCGGATGAGCGCGGCCATCCTGGCACTCACCTCGCTCGATTTCCTCGGGCTGGGCGTGCCGCCGGGTACGCCATCGCTGGGCGAACTGCTGAGCCAGGGCAAATCCAACATCGACGCCTGGTGGATATCGATCTCCACCTTTGGCGTGCTGGTCCTGACGCTCATGCTGCTGACCTTCATGGGCGATGCCCTGCGCGACGCGCTCGATCCGCGGAAGGCCGACAAGTGATGAGCAGCGACGCACAACAAGCCATGGGCCGTCAGCCTCTGCTCGAAGTGGAGGGGCTGCGTGTCGCCTTCGGCGGCAAGGAAGTCGTGCACGGCATCGACTTCCGGATGGCCGCCGGCGAGAAGCTTGCTCTCGTCGGCGAGTCAGGTTCGGGCAAGACGGTCACCGCGCTGTCGCTGCTGCGTCTGGTGCAGAACGCCGATCTTTCCGGAGCGGCCCGGCTTTTCGGCAACGGGCAGAAAGAGCAGAAACAACAAGGCCCGCGCGACCTGCTGGCCATTTCCGAGCGCGAGCTGCGTGGCATACGGGGCAAGGAGATCGCGATGATCTTCCAGGAGCCGATGACCGCACTGAACGCGCTTTACACGGTCGGCGACCAGATCGCGGAGGTGCTCGAGCTGCACGAGGGCCTTTCGAAGCGCGAGGCGCAGGCGGCGGCTGTCCAGCTGCTGGCCGACACCGGCATTCCCGAGCCGGCGCGGCGGGCGAGGGCGTTTCCGCACCAGCTCTCGGGCGGGCAGCGCCAGCGCGCGATGATCGCCATGGCGCTCGCCTGCAAGCCGCGCCTGCTGCTGGCCGACGAGCCGACCACCGCGCTCGATGTGACGGTGCGCGCGCAGATCCTGGACCTGCTGGCCGACCTTCAGCACAAGTACGGCATGGCGGTGCTGCTCATCACGCACGACCTGAACCTGGTCCGGCGTTTTGCCGGCCGAGTGGTGGTCATGGAGAGCGGCCACATCGTCGAGCATGGCGCGGTGGCGTCGGTGTTCGAGGCGCCGCAGCATCCCTATACGCGCAAACTGATCGACAGCCATCCGGAACGCGATGTGGCGGCCGTGGCGGCGGATGCGGGCGCGGTGCCGCTGATCGAGGCCAAGGCGCTGCGCGTGAGCTATCCGGTGCCGAAGCCTGGTTTTGCCGGCTGGTTCAGCAAGGGCGAATTCGTGGCGGTGCAGGGCGCCGACTTCCACATCGCACCCGGCGAGACGCTGGGCGTGGTCGGCGAATCGGGTTCGGGCAAGTCGACGCTGGCGCTGGCGGCGCTGGGGCTGTTGAAGCACCAGGGCGCGTTGACGGTCGCAGGCAAGGGGTGGGCGGTCGATCGCGCCTCCGATCTCGGTCTGCGCCGGGTGATGCAGGTGGTTTTCCAGGACCCGTTCTCCTCGCTTTCTCCGCGCATGACGGTGGAGCAGATCGTGGGCGAGGGGCTGCGGGTGCATGCGCCGGAGCTGGGCGTCGAGGCGCGCCGCACGCGCGCGCTGGCTGCGCTGGCCGACGTCGGGCTGACGGAGACGCAGTTTCCGTCGCTGCTCGATCGCTATCCGCACGAGTTCTCGGGCGGGCAGCGGCAGCGGCTGGCGATCGCCCGCGCGCTGATCGTCGATCCGCGGCTGCTGGTGCTCGACGAGCCCACCAGCGCGCTCGACGTCACTATCCAGAAGCAGGTGCTGGGCCTGCTGCAGCGGCTGCAGCGCGAGCGGGGGTTGAGCTACCTGCTCATCACGCACGACGTGGAGGTGATCCGCGCGATGGCGCACAAGGTCATCGTGATGAAGGACGGGGCCATCCTCGAAACAGGGCCGGTCGAGCGCGTGCTCGATGCGCCCGAGCATCCATATACGAAGAAGCTGGTGGCCGCCGCGCTGCTGGAATAAGACGGAGACGAGAAGAAAGATGTCGGAAATCGGACGCGACCGGCGCGGTGCGTGGCGCGCGGCGCTGGCCTGCATGGTCACCCTCGCGGTAGCGATGGGCCTGGGGCGCTTCGCCTTCACGCCCATGCTGCCCATCATGCTGCACGAGGGAAAGCTGGAACTGGCGGCGGGCGGGGTGTTGGCGTCGCTCAACTACCTGGGTTACTTCCTCGGGGCGGTGAGCTGCGCGGCGATCGGCATCAAGGCGTCGAGCATGGTTCGGGGCGGGCTGCTGGCTACGGCCGCGCTGCTGGTCGGAATGGGGCTGCTGCACAGCTTCGCGAGCTGGGGCGTGCTGCGCACGGCGGCGGGCGTGATGAGCGCATGGGTCTTCGTCTTCGCCTCGGGCTGGGGGCTGCGCCGGCTGGCCGAGACGAACGCGCCGACGTTGGCGGGCGTGATCTACACAGGACCGGGAATCGGGATCGCCATGACGGGGCTGCTCGGCGGCGCGCTGGGGCGATGGGGCTCCGACGCGGGCTGGATCGGGCTCGGCATCCTTGCGATGGTGCTGATCGCGGTGATCTGGCGGGTGTTCGATGACGGCGAAAGGGCGCCGGCCGGCGGCGCGGCGGGTGCGGCACCGGCCGCATCGGCCCGAGTGGCCGGGCCGGACGATCGCAGCGACGCGATCTGGCTTGTCGCGCTCTACGGGCTGGCGGGCTTCGGTTACATCATCACCGCGACCTTCCTGCCGGTGATTGCCCGGCAGGCGCTGCCGGGATCGCCGTGGCCGGACCTCTTCTGGCCGCTGTTCGGGGTGGCCATCATTCCAGGTGCGCTGATCGGGGCACGGGCCCCGACGCATTGGGACAACCGGCTGCTGCTGGCTGTCGCCTACGCGCTGCAGGCGTTGGGTGTCGTGCTGTCGGTGGCCTGGCCGAGCATCGCCGGATTCGCGCTTGGCAGCCTGCTGCTGGGCATGCCGTTCACCACCATCACTCTTTTTGCGATGCGGGATGCGCGCCGGCTGCGCGGCAATGCGGCGGCGGGGCTGATCGGCTACGCGACGGCTTCGTACGGGGTGGGGCAGATCATCGGGCCGCTGTTCGCCGCGCCGCTTGCGCAGCGAACCGGGTCTTTCCAACTGCCGCTGTTGGTCGCGGCTGCGGCATTGGCGCTCGGGGCGGTGCTGTTTGCGCTTGTCTGGTTCAAATCGCGCGGCGCAGTTGCGGCAGCTTCGCAATAGCGCGTCCGGACACCCAAAGGCCCTTCATTAATTGCACAAATAGCATATAATTCGAGGCTCACGACCAAACGGGCGGGTACCAACCGCCCGTTTTTTTTGGTCCATCCATTCCAGGCATTCATTCACGGCTATCTGGCATCCGCGGCGGGCGGATGGCAGGGCCAGGCAATTAAAAGGCGCTTTCGAACACGTGGCATTGCAGCAAATAGTGGAACAAACCGTGGCCGGTCTTGGCTACGACCTGGTCGAGATCGAGCGCTCGGCCGGGGGGCTGCTGCGCGTGACGATTGATTTGCCCTGGGAAGCCCCCACCTTCGAAGCTGCGGCTGCAGGCCTGCCGGAACCTTTCGTTACCGTCGAAGACTGCGAAAAGGTAACGCGCCAGCTGCAATTCGCGCTGGAGGTCGATGGTGTCGATTACAAGCGGCTCGAGGTCTCCTCTCCGGGCATTGACCGCCCGCTGCGCAATGAGCAGGATTTCGAGCGTTTCGTGGGCGAGGTGATCGACATCACGCTCAAGGTGCCAATGGGCGCCGCCGCGGCTGGCCAGGTGGCGGCCAACCGCAAGAAATTTCGCGGCACGCTGGAGCGGGCCGCACAGGTGGAGGGCGCCGGCGCCCCGGGCTGGCAGATCGTCTGGAGCGACGCGCCCGAGCCCAAGCCGGGTCAAAAAGTGAGCAAGAAGCGCGCGCCCGCAACGCTGCAGGCGCTCGGCTTTGTTCTGGACGAGCTGCGCGAGGCGCGGCTCGCGCCAATTGTGGATTTCAAGGGCCGCAAGGCCAGAACCCAACCGGGTTTTTCGGATATTGACGACGGAACGCAGGTTCCGGACTGACCAGAGGAGTGGTGGCATGAATCGCGAAATGTTGATGTTGGTGGATGCGATCTCGCGCGAGAAGAACGTCGAGCGCGACGTGGTCTTCGGCGCGGTCGAGTCCGCGCTGGCGCAGGCCACCAAGAAGCTCCATCAGGGCGATGTGGACATCCGCGTCTCGGTCGACCGGGATAGCGGCGATTACGAAACCTTCCGCCGCTGGCATGTCGTGCCCGACGAGGCCGGCCTGCAATTGCCCGACCAGGAAATCCTGCTGTTCGAAGCCAAGGAAGAAATGCCGGACATCGAGGTCGGCGAGTACATCGAGGAAGCCGTCGACTCCGTGCCTATCGGCCGCATCGGCGCCATGGCCGCCAAGCAGGTCATCCTGCAGAAGATCCGCGACGCCGAGCGCGAGATGCTGCTCAACGACTTCATGTCGCGCGGCGACAAGATCTTCGTGGGCACCGTCAAGCGCCTGGACAAGGGCGACATCATCGTCGAGGCAGGCCGTGTCGAAGGCCGCCTGCGCCGCAGCGAGATGATCGCCAAGGAAAACCTGCGCAATGGCGACCGCGTGCGCGCCATGATCATGGAGGTCGACCTGACGCTGCGCGGCGCCCCGATCATCCTGTCGCGCTCTGCTCCCGAGTTCATGGTCGAGCTGTTCCGCCAGGAAGTGCCTGAAATCGAACAAGGCCTGCTCGAAATCAAGAGCTGCGCCCGCGACCCCGGTTCGCGCGCCAAGATCGCCGTGCTTTCGCACGACAAGCGCGTCGACCCGATCGGCACCTGCGTCGGCGTGCGCGGCACGCGCGTCAACGCCGTGACCAACGAGCTTGCCGGCGAGCGCGTGGACATCGTTCTATGGAGCGAAGATCCCGCCCAGTTCGTGATCGGCGCGCTGGCTCCGGCCAACGTCTCGTCGATCGTGGTCGACGAGGAAAAGCACGCCATGGACGTGGTGGTCGACGAGGAAAACCTCGCCATCGCCATCGGCCGCGGCGGCCAGAACGTGCGCCTGGCTTCCGACCTCACCGGCTGGAAGATCAACATCATGGACGCCAACGAGTCGGCCCAGAAGCAGGCGAGCGAGACCGACGCCAGCCGCAAGCTGTTCATGGAAAAGCTCGACGTCGACGAGGAAATCGCCGACATCCTCATTTCGGAAGGCTTCAACAGCCTCGAGGAAGTGGCCTACGTGCCGATTTCCGAAATGCTGGAGATCGAGGCTTTCGACGAAGACACCATCAACGAGCTGCGCGCGCGCGCCAAGGATGCGCTGCTGACGATGGAAATTGCCAAGGAAGAGGGCGTCGAGACGCAGTCCACGGTGTCGCAGGACCTGCGCGACCTCGACGGCCTGAACCCCGAGCTGATTCCCAGGCTGCATGAAGCGGGCGTGAACACCCGCGACGACCTTGCCGACCTCGCGGTCGATGAACTCACCGAGATCACCGGCCAGAGCGCCGATGACGCCAAAGCCCTCATCTTGAAAGCCCGCGAACATTGGTTCGCCGGCCAAGAGTGACGGTCATGGAGGCACGAAACCAATATGTCCAGTACCACTGTCGCCGAGTTCGCGAACGAGCTCAAGAAGACTCCCGAAACCTTGCTTGACCAGCTCAAGAGCGCGGGCGTGCCCAAGGCTTCCGCCGCCGACGCTCTCACCGAGGCCGACAAGCAGCGCCTGCTTGGCCACCTGAAGGCCAGCCACGGCACTGTCGAGCCCGAGCGCAAGAAGATCACGCTGACCAAGAAGTCGACCAGCGAGATCAAGCAGGCCGACTCCACCGGTCGCGCCCGCACCATCCAGGTCGAGGTGCGCAAGAAGCGCACCTTCATCCAGCGCGACGACGGCCACCTGGCCGCTGCTGGCGAGGCAACGCCGCCCGTGGCCGAGGCGCCCGCCGCCGCGCCTGCGACGCCCCGCATCGACGAGGCCGAGCTGGCCCGCCGCGAGGAAGAGGCGCGTCGCCAGGCTGAGCTGATCCGCCGCCAGGAAGAAGAACTGGCAGAGAAGCGTCGCCAGCGTGAAGAGACCGAAGCCCGCGAGCGCGAGCAGGCCGAGAAGGCTGAAAAGGCCGAGCAGGAAGCTGCCCGCGCCGCCGCTGAAGCCGCCGAGAAGAAGGCCGCGGCGGCAGCCGCTGCTGCTGCCGCGAAGCCGGCCGCAGCGCCCGCGCCCGCGGTGGCAGCCGTTGCCGAGCAGAAGGCGGCGGAGCAGACGGCAGCCGACAACAGCAAGCTCGCCGCCCAGGCAGCCGCTGCCCAGGCGAAGGAAGATGCAAAGGCCAAGGCGGCCGCTGAATCGAAGGCCCGTGCCGATGAGGAAGCAGCGCGCGCACGCGATCTGGACGAGCGCCGCCGCAAGGCACTGGCCGAGGCCGAGGCCATCCGCGCCATGATGAACGCTCCGGCCCGCGTGCTGGTGCCGCACAAGGCGCCCGAGAAGCCGCAACCCGAGAAGGCCTCGGTCAAGGGCACGCTGCACAAGCCGACCGCGCCCGCCGCGCGTGCCGGCGCACCTGCTGCCCCTGGCGCCGCAGCAGCGCCCGGTGCCGCTGGTGCAGGCAAGGAAGTCAAGTCCGCGAAGCTCTCGTCGAGCTGGGCTGGCGATCCTGCCAAGAAAAAGGAAATCAAGACCCGCGGCGATGCCAGCGGCGGTGTCGGCCGCGGCAACTGGCGAGGTGGCCCGCGCGGCCGCCGTGGCAACGACCGTGGAGGCCATGAAGAGCAGCACGCGCCGGCCGCACCGGTCGAGGCGCGCGTGCTCGAGGTGCATGTGCCCGAAACCATCACCGTGGCCGAGTTGGCGCACAAGATGGCCGTCAAGGCGCAGGAAGTCATCAAGCAGCTGATGAAGCTGGGCCAGATGGCGACCATCAACCAGTCGCTCGACCAGGACACCGCGATGATCCTGGTGGAGGAAATGGGCCACAACGCGGTGGTTGCCGCGCTGGACGACCCGGAAGCCTTCACCGACGAGGACGTGTCGGCGCAGATCGCCGAAGCCCTGCCGCGCGCCCCGGTCGTGACCGTCATGGGTCACGTCGACCACGGCAAGACCTCGCTGCTGGACTACATCCGCCGCGCCAAGGTCGCCGCGGGCGAAGCCGGCGGCATCACGCAGCACATCGGTGCCTACCACGTGGAAACCGAACGCGGCATGGTGTCGTTCCTGGACACCCCGGGTCACGAGGCCTTCACGGCCATGCGTGCCCGCGGTGCGCAGGCCACCGACATCGTGATCCTTGTGGTGGCGGCCGACGACGGCGTCATGCCCCAGACCAAGGAAGCCATCAAGCACGCGAAGGCGGCGGGTGTGCCGATCGTGGTCGCGATCAACAAGATCGACAAGCCCGATGCCAATCTGGACCGCGTCAAGCAGGAACTGGTGGCCGAAGAGGTCGTGCCCGAAGAGTACGGCGGCGACGTTCCGTTCGTCGGCGTGTCGGCCAAGACCGGCCAGGGCATCGACGACCTGCTCGAACAGGTGCTGCTGCAAGCCGAAGTGCTGGAACTCAAGGCGCCGGTGGATGCCGCCGCCAAGGGCCTTGTCATCGAAGCCCAGCTCGACAAGGGCCGCGGCCCGGTCGCTACCGTGCTGGTGCAGTCCGGCACGCTCAAGACCGGCGACGTGGTGCTGGCCGGCTCGACCTATGGCCGCGTGCGTGCCATGCTGGACGAGGACGGCCGGGCTACCAAGTCGGCGGGTCCCTCGATCCCGGTCGAGATCCAGGGCCTGACCGAGGTTCCGCAGGCTGGCGACGAGTTCATGGTGATGGGCGACGAGCGCCGCGCGCGCGAAATCGCCACTTACCGTGCCGGCAAGTTCCGCAACACCAAGCTGGCGAAGGCCCAGGCCGCTAACCTGCAGAACATGTTCACCGACCTGTCGGCGGGCGAAGTGCAGACGCTGCGCATCATCATCAAGGCCGACGTGCAGGGCTCGCAGGAAGCGCTGGCGCAATCGCTGCTCAAGCTGGCGACGGACGAGGTCAAGGTGCAGGTGGTTTACGCCGGCGTGGGCGGCATCAGCGAAAGCGACATCAACCTCGCGATCGCCTCGAAGGCTGTCGTGATCGGCTTCAACGTGCGTGCCGATGCCGGTGCGCGCAAGCTGGCCGAAGGCAACGGCGTGCAGCTGAACTACTACAGCATCATTTACGACGCCGTGGACGAGATCAAGGTCGCGATGTCGGGCATGCTGGCGCCGGAGCGCCGCGAGGAAGTCATCGGCTCGGCCGAGATCCGCACCGTGTTCGTGGCCTCGAAGATCGGTACGGTCGCGGGTTCGTACATCACCTCGGGTTCTGTCAACCGCAGCGCGCATTTCCGCCTGCTGCGCGACAACGTGGTGGTCTACACCGGCGAAATCGACTCGCTCAAGCGTCTGAAGGACGATGTGCGTGAAGTCCGCGAAGGCTTCGAGTGCGGTATCAAGCTCAAGAACTACAACGACATCAAAGAGGGCGATCAGCTCGAGTTCTTCGAAATCAAGGAAATCGCGCGTACGCTGTAAAGCGCGCCGCGATATCGGGCTCATTGCCGCGTTGCAGCCGTCTTGCCGTACTGAAGTACTGTCTGCGACGGCGCGCCTTGCACTGAGCCCGATCTCGCGACGCTAGTGATTGATCAAATGCCTAAGAAAAAAGCAGCCGCTCCCAACCGCGCCTTCAAGGTCGCCGATCAGATCCAGCGCGATCTGACGGAGTTGATCGCGCGCGAGTTGAAGGACCCGCGCGTGGGCATGGTCACGCTTCAAGCCGTCGAGGTCACGCCCGACTATGCGCATGCGAAGGTCTTCTTCAGCCTGCTCACGGGCGACGTGGCCGAGACGACCGAAGCGCTGAACCAGGCCGCGGGCTTCCTGCGCAACGGCCTGTTCAAGCGCCTGCACATCCACACCGTGCCCACGCTGCACTTCGTGTTCGATCGCACCACCGAGCGTGCGGCCGACATGAACGCACTCATCGCACAAGCCGTCGCTTCGCGCTCGAAAGACGACTAGCCATGAACGCGCCACGCACACGGGTGCAGCGGCGCCCTGTGCATGGGGTGTTGTTGCTCGACAAGCCGCTGGGGTTCTCCAGCAACCAGGCCTTGCAGAAGGCAAAGTGGCTGCTGCGCGCCGAGAAGGCGGGCCACACCGGCACGCTCGATCCGTTGGCGACCGGCGTTCTGCCGCTGTGCTTCGGCGCCGCCACCAAATTCAGCCAGCTGCACCTGGATGCAGACAAGACCTACGTGGCCACGGCCCGCCTGGGTGTCAAGACGTCCACCGGCGATGCCGAGGGTGAGGTGATCGCCGAGCGGGCGGTTCAGGTCCAGCCCGAAGACCTGGCGCGCGTCCAGGCACAGTTCACCGGTCCGATCCGCCAGGTGCCGCCGATGCACAGCGCGCTCAAGAAGGACGGCAAGGCGCTCTACGAATATGCACGCGAAGGCGTGGAGGTCGAACGGGCTCCGCGCGACGTGGTCATCCACAAGCTCGAGCTCCGTTCGATCAGCGACGACGCCATCCGCATCATCGCCTCCGTCAGCAAGGGCACCTACATCCGCACACTCGGCGAAGACATCGGCGAGGCGCTAGGCTGCGGCGCGCACCTGACTTCGCTGCGCCGCGTCGCCACCGGAGGTTTCGTCGAGGCCCGGTGCGTCACCATCGAGGCGCTGGAGGCCATGCACGAGGAGGAGCGCCTGGCGCAGCTCCTGCCGGCCGAGGCGCTCGTTGACGGCCACAGCCGCGTCACGCTGGGCACGGAAGATGCGGCACGCTTTCTTTCGGGCCTGCGCCGCCGTGGCGACTGGGCCGATGCCGACGAGGTGGCCGTGTTCGGCTCCAATCCGCGGGCGTTTTTGGGCACGGCCCATGTGACGGCCGGCGAACTGATACCGGGGCGCTTGCTGAACCCCATCGAAATCCAGCAAATTCTTTTGAACGCACAACAGACCGAAGCGACACCATGAGTACCAAGCAAATCCGCAATATCGCCATCATTGCCCACGTTGACCATGGCAAGACCACGATGGTCGACCAGTTGCTGCGCCAGTCGGGCACCTTCGCCGAGCATGAAAAGGTGGTCGACACCGTGATGGACAACAACGCGATTGAAAAGGAACGCGGCATCACCATCCTGGCCAAGAACTGCGCCGTGAGCTGGAAGGGCACGCACATCAACATCGTCGACACCCCCGGCCACGCGGACTTCGGCGGCGAGGTGGAGCGCGCTCTCTCGATGGTCGACGGCGTGCTGCTGCTCATCGACGCCCAGGAAGGCCCGATGCCGCAGACCCGCTTCGTGACCAAGAAGGCGCTGGCACTGGGCCTGAAGCCCATCGTGGTGGTGAACAAGGTCGACAAGCCGGGCGCCAACCCCGACAAGGTGGTCAATGCCGCCTTCGACCTGTTCGACAAGCTCGGCGCGACCGACGAGCAGCTCGACTTCCCGGTGGTGTACGCCTCGGGCATCAACGGCTGGTCCTCGATGGAAGAGGGCGCGCAGGGCGAGCAGTGGGGCCCCGACATGTCGGCCCTTTTCGACACCATCCTGAAGCACGTGCCTTCGCAGAAGGGCGACCCGGCCGCGCCGCTGCAGCTGCAGATTTCGGCGCTCGACTTTTCCACGTTCGTCGGCCGCATCGGCGTGGGCCGCATCAGCCAGGGCACGCTCAAGCCCATGATGGACGTGCTGGTCATGGAAGGCC
Organism: Variovorax sp. CAN15; assembly: GCF_030462475.1. GTDB lineage: Bacteria > Pseudomonadota > Gammaproteobacteria > Burkholderiales > Burkholderiaceae_C > Variovorax. Next base: position 8,463 of record NZ_JASMRZ010000056.1, on the reverse strand, counting down.
CTGACGGCAAGACCATCAAGGGCCGCGTGAACCAGGTGCTGACCTTCCAGGGGCTGGACCGCGTGCAGGCCACCGAGGCCGGCCCGGGCGAGATCGTGCTGATCAACGGCATCGCCGACGTCGGCATCGGCGTCACCATCACCGACCCGGCCAACCCGGCACCGCTGCCGATGCTGAAGGTCGACGAGCCGACGCTCACGATGAACTTCTGCGTCAACACCAGCCCCCTGGCCGGCCGCGAAGGCAAGTTCGTCACCAGCCGCCAGATCTGGGACCGTCTGCAGAAGGAACTGCAGCACAACGTCGCGCTGCGCGTGAACGAAACCAGCGAGGAAGGCGTGTTCGAAGTGATGGGCCGGGGTGAACTGCACCTGACCATCCTGCTGGAGAACATGCGCCGTGAAGGCTACGAAATGGCCGTGTCCAAGCCGCGCGTGGTGTTCCGCGAAATCAACGGCGAGCGCCACGAGCCGATTGAGCTGGTGACGGCCGACATCGAGGAAGGCCACCAGGGCGGCGTGATGCAGGCACTGGGCGAGCGCAAGGGCGAACTCGTCAACATGGAGCCGGACGGCCGTGGCCGCGTGCGCCTCGAATACCGTATTCCGGCGCGTGGCCTGATCGGCTTCACGAACGAGTTCCTGAACCTGACCCGCGGCTCGGGTCTCATCAGCAACATCTTCGACAGCTACGAGCCGCACAAGGGCGACATCGGCGGCCGCAAGAACGGCGTGCTGATCTCGATGGACGACGGTGAAATCTTCACCTACGCGCTGGGCAAGCTGGACGACCGCGGCCGCATGTTCGTGAAGGCGAACGACCCGGTTTACGAAGGCATGATCGTCGGCATCCACAGCCGCGACAACGACCTGGTGGTGAACGCCACGCGCACCAAGCAGCTGACGAACTTCCGCGTTTCGGGCAAGGAAGACGCGATCAAGATCACGCCCCCGATCGAACTCACGCTCGAATACGGCGTGGAATTCATCGAGGACGACGAGCTGGTCGAGATCACGCCCAAGAGCGTGCGCCTGCGCAAGCGCTTCCTGAAGGAGCACGAGCGCAAGCGCGCCAGCCGCGACCTGATGCAAGGCTGATCGAGCGGCCGCTCGCAGAGCGCTGTCCCTTTTCTCCTCTGTTCATGCGCCTGACGCACGGCGGCGCCGTCTGGCTGATGGTCGTCGTGACCCTGATGTGGGGCACGGCGGGCGTCGTCACGCGGCATCTGGCGCAGGCGCACAGCTTCGAGATCACCTTCTGGCGCAGCCTCTTCACGACGCTGGCGCTGCTGGTGATCCTGCCGCTGTGGCGCGGACGCGCCGTGTTCTCCCAATTGCGCCGCGGCGGGCGTGAAATCTGGATCTCCGGCGTGTGCTGGGCCGTGATGTTCACGGCCTTCATGGTCGCGCTGACGCTGGCATCGACGGCCAGCGTGCTCGTCACCATGTCGCTCGGGCCGCTCTTCACCGCGCTGGCGGCGCGCTTCTTCATCGGGCACCGGCTGCCGGCGCGCACCTGGCTGGCCATCGTGGTCGCGGGGGCGGGCATCGGCTGGATGTACGGCACGCAGTTGATGGACGGGGGCGGCGGCACGCTGGCCGGCACGCTGCTCGCACTTTGCGTGCCGCTGGCCGGCGCGGCGAACTGGACCGTCGTGCAGCATGCGCAGGCGAAGGGCCACAAGATCGATCTGGTGCCGGCGGTGCTCATCGGCGCGATGATCACGGCGCTTTTCACACTCCCGTTGGCATGGCCGTTCCGGGCCAGTGCGCACGATCTCGGGCTGCTGGCCTTCCTCGGCGTGTTCCAGCTCGCCATTCCGTGCGTGCTCTCGGTGTTGTGCGCCCAGGTGCTGAAGGCGCCCGAGGTCGCGCTGCTGGCCTTGCTGGAGGTGATCTTCGGCATCGCGCTGGCCTGGATCGGCGCCGGCGAAGAGCCAGCTCCGAGCGTGCTGGCTGGCGGTGCGCTGGTGATCGGCGCTCTTGTCTTCAACGAACTGCTGGCGCTGCGCGGACGGCGCACCACGGTCGCCGACACCGCGGTGCCGGGCGCGCACTGATCCCTGCGCCGCCTACTGCTGCACGCTGTCGGCCGGCACGCCGATGCTGCCCATGCGTGCTTCGAGCACCTTGCGCATGAAGGTCTGGGCGAAGTCGTCGCCCACGCGCCAGCTGCCGTTGTCGTCTTCCACGAAGGTGAATTCACCCCTGACCGGCAGCGAGCTGTCGCCGCCCGACAGGGCGCTCATCAGGCTGTCGTTGTATTCGACGACCAGCGGACAGGCGTGGCCGGAGCCGTCCTCCAGCTTGCGGCACGGGCCGGTGGGTTCGATCTCGGCGATCTCGCGCGAGCGGTTCGGGTCTTTGCGCACCAGGCCCGTGTCGGTGCGCGGCCGCATGCGTGCAGCCGAGGCGCCGCGGGCGGCGCCCAGCGGCGCGGCGCCTTCGCGAAAGGCCTTCTCCATCGCCTCGCGGCCGATGGGCTCGGCGTTGTAGAGCGGCCTGCCGTCGGCGTCGAGATTCCCGAAGCGGGCCTCGACGATGGCCACATCCGCGCCGCGCACCACCATGTCGTCGCCCTTACGCTCGGTGGGGCCGATGGTGTAGCCCATCGGCTCCTTGCTGTCGCCCTGTGTCATCACCGCCATGCAGCCGCGGATGCGCTGCGGCTTGAGGTAGCCGACCTCGCGCATGCTGCCGACGGTGGGTGTTTCGATCACTCGGCCGCCGTTGGGATCGAGGTGGCGCATGCCCATGTCCATGCTCACGCGGCGCATGAGGCTGTCGAGTGTCTTGCGGGTGGAAGCTGCATCGCAGGCGGGCACGCTGGCCGGGGCGAAGGCATACCAGCCGAGCCCGCCGCCGATCACGGCCACCGCGACGGCGAACTTCAGCGCGCCGATGCGGCTGCTGCGTTTGGTGCGCGCCTGCCACGCCTTGACGGCCTGCTCGTCGGCCTCGATGAGAGCCTGCGCCCCGTCCATGATGCGCGCTCGCTCGGCCGCCGTGGCAAAGGCCGGTTCGGCCGCGACCTGGGCGCGCAGGGCGTCGAAGCGTTCCCGTTCGAGCGGCCCCTCCGTGGCCAGCCATGCGAGCGTGGCGATGGCGCAGGCGGGCACGGTGCCGACGATGGGCGTTTCCGCGAGCGCCATGTCGCGCGTCTCGGTGTCGATCAGCGCGTCCTTGTGGAGCGATTCGATGGCTTCGTGCGTGATGCCCTGTTCCGCGAGCTCGACGAGGTCGTCGGCTTCGATGTCGGTGTCCGTGGCGTCGTCCCAGTGCGGGGCGTTCTCGTCGATCCGGTCGACCGCGGCGATCTGCTCCTCCTCGGTGACGAGGCCGCGCACGCGCATCCAGGCCAGCGCATGCGCCGGGCTCTGCAGTGGCGGCAAGGTGGCGGTCTCGGGGTGGGCGAGCACGGCGTCGTGCTGTGCATCGTCGATCAGGCCCAGGTTCAGCAGGGCACGGAATGCGTCCGGATTTGCGTCTGGCGTCATGCGAGGATTCTGCCGTGGTGGCGCCAGCACCGGGGGCGGGGGAAAACCGGCAGGAAAACGGCAAGAAAAACGCCGGCAGGAGCCGGCGTCGGTGTTTTCTTTCGTCTCAGGCCCGAAGGTGATCAGGGACGGGCGACTTTCCAGGCGCCGTTGGCGAAACCGTCGCCGGTCTTGTCGCCGGGCTTGGCGTCCTTGGCCCAGTAGTACAGCGGCCAGCCCTTGTAGGCCCACTGGCGCTTGCCGTCTTCGCGAATGATGATGGTGTAGCCGCCGATGGGCTTGGCGGTGCTGGCCACGCCCAGCGCGGGCCAGTTCGCGGCGCATTGGCCGTTGCAGGCGGAGGTGCCGGCGCCGGCGGTGTCCTTGGTGAAGGTGTACAGCGTCATTCCGTTCGGTCCGACCAGCACGCCGTCGGCGGTGCGGGTGGGCGTGTCGGGTGCGCTTGCGGTCTTGTTGGACATGCTGCCGCAGCCGGCAAGCAGGGCCGCCGCGAGGATCGAGGCGCTGAGCAATTTCATGCAGTTTCTCCTTCGGTTGAAAAATCGCGAAAACGAAGCCGGTGACGAAGCGCCGGCAGGATGGTTGCGCGACCCGGCAGTTTATGCGGTCGTCAAGACAAATCGCGGTAGGCGAGGGTCGCAAGTTTGAGCAATAGGTCGCGCGGCAGCTTGCCGGCGATGGCATAGCCGAAGCCCCGGTCGACCCAGTAGAAGCTCGGCACGGGGCCCTCGGAGGCGAAGCGGAAGGCGGTTTCGCTGGCGGCGGGGCTGCTCGCCATGCGCGCGTCCAGGGTGCCGACGTAGAGCGTTACGCGTTCGCCTGCGGCGTCCTCGAACATGAACTGGGCGCGCGCGCCGGTCTCGCCCGGCAGCAGGCGACCACCGACCAGTGTGTAGCCCTGGCTGGAAAGGTCGGGCACCTTCAGCGGCCGGTCGAGGCGCCTGGAGAGCCACTGGACCAGGTGCTGCTGCTCGGAGGCAGCAACTTCGACCGGGTGCCGTTTTTCGGGCGCATAGACGGCATGGGCCACGGAGGCGTCGTGCACGAATTCGCGCAGGGCGGGTGCGCGGGCAAGTTGCGCACCTGCGCGCGGCGCGGACCATTGGGCCCATTGCGCATTCCCGAGCCAACCTGCGGCGAAGGCGACCAGCAGGCCGGCAGCCAGGCCGCCCCAGCGAAACCACGAACCGCCTTGCCGGGGCTGATGGCGATCGAGCGCACCCATCAGCGGTGCGGGGATCGGCGCATCGAGCAACTCGCCATGCAGTCGGCGCAATGCGTCGCGCTGTGCATGCCATGCCGCGACCTTGGCCGCCACGCCATGATCGCGCGCTATCGCCTCCTCGACCGCGCCGTGGCGCTCGGGAGCCAACTGGCCGTCGACCCAGGCGTGCAGTTCGTCTTCGGTGGGAGGCGGGGCGGGGCGGTTCATGATTATCTTGCGGCGGATTTCGTCATTTGAGACGGCGCAGGCCGGGGCGTGCCGGGGTCGACGCACCCTCCATCAGCTCCTGCAGCCGGGTGCGGGCTCGCGAGAGACGCGACATCACCGTGCCCACCGGAACGCCGAGCACATTGGCAACTTCGGCGTACGACAGGTCCTCGAGCGTCACCAGCAGCAGCACGGCGCGCTGCTCCTCGGGCAACTGCATCAGGCAGCGCTGCAGGTCCAGGCCGGTGCCCTGGTCGCGGCCCGGATCGGCAAGACCCTGCACTTCGTGCGCCACGTCGTCGAGCGGCACCACGGCATGCGGTGGCGGCGTGCGGCGCACCTGGCTCGCGAAGATGTTGTGCATGACTGTGAAGAGCCAGGCGCGCAGGTCGCTGCCCACCACCCACAGCTGCCATTTGCCGCAGGCGCGCTCCAGCGTGTCCTGCACCAGGTCGTCGGCCGCCCAGGCATTGCCCGTGAGCGCCCGCGCGTAGCGGCGCAGGCTCGGGATGTGCTCTACGAGCATGCGGGCGTCCATGGGGTGGCTGGCTGGTCAGGGCTTGGCGGTCTTCCAGGTGCCGTTGACGCCGTCGCCGGTCTTGTCGCCGGGCTTCGCGTCCTTGGCCCAGTAGTACAGCGGCCAGCCCTTGGCAGCCCACTGCTTCTTGCCGTCGTCGCGCGTGACGATGCTGAAGTCGCCGCCGGGCTTGTCGCCATCGGCCACCATGAAGGGCGGCCAGTTGGTGGCGCAGCCGCCGTTGCACACCGACTTGCCGCTGCCGGCCGTGTCCTTGTCGAAGGTGTAGAGCGTCATGCCGTTGGGGCCGACGAGCGCGCCGTCGGCGGGCTTGGGCTGGGCGAAGGCCGGGAGCGCGAGAGCGGCGCTGAGCAGAACGGCGGAAGATGCACGGAAAGGCGACATGGAAAAACTCCTTGTGTTTGGCGACACCGGTATTCCGGTGACAACCGCACAAACGCCCGCAGCCGGGCTTTTATTCCGTCGCTGCGCAAAAAAAGTTCAGCGGTTGCGGCTCTTCATCGCGCGCTCGACCTCGCGCTTGCCTTCGCGGTCCTTGATGGTGTCGCGCTTGTCGTGCTCGGCCTTGCCCTTGGCCAGCGCAATCTCGCACTTCACCTTGCCGGCCTTCCAGTGCAGGTTGAGCGGCACCAGCGTGTAGCCCTTTTGCTCGACTTTGCCGATCAGGCGGCGGATTTCGTCCTTCTTCAGCAGCAGCTTCTTGGTGCGCACCGAATCCGGGTTCACGTGGGTGGAAGCGCTCTTGAGCGGGTTGATCTGGCAGCCCAGAACGAAGAGTTCGCCGTTGCGGATCACGACGTAGCCGTCTGTGAGCTGCACCTTGCCTTCGCGCAGGGACTTGACTTCCCAGCCTTCCAGGACCATGCCGGCCTCGAAGCGCTCTTCGAAGAAATAGTTGTACGCGGCCTTCTTGTTGTCGGCGATGCGGGAGGAGGTATCTTGTTTTTTGGTGGCCATGGCTCGGGAATATGGGGGCTGCATGGCTTCAATACAATCCGTCGCGCACGCTGTGCCGATTCTATGAAAACAGTCAACAAGTCCGTCCTCATCTGGTACAGCGCCGAAGAGATGTATGCGCTCGTCACCGACGTGGCCAAGTATCCGCAGTTTCTTCCGTGGTGCGACAAGTCGCGCGTCATCGAGGAAGACGAGGCCGGCATGACGGCCGAAGTCGGCCTGGCGTTCGCCGGCCTGCACCAGAGCTTCACCACCCGCAACACCCATGTTCCGGGGCGCGAGGTGCAGCTGAAGCTGGTCGACGGCCCGTTCTCCAACCTCGACGGCAAGTGGAAGTTCACGCCCGTGGGCGAGCAGGGAGAGCGCGCCTGCCGCGTCGAGCTGCACCTGAGCTACGGCTTCAGCAACTTCGCCCTGCAGGCGCTCGTGGGGCCCGTGTTCGACACCATCGCTTCCAGCCTGGTCGAGGCCTTCGTCAAGCGCGCCGAGCAGGTCTACGGCTCGTCTTGACCCCTGCGATGACGATCGAGGTCACGCTGAGCTGCTCGCCCGCGCCGCGCGAGGTGTTCGAGCAGGTGCTGAGCCTGCCGTCCGGGGCGACGCTGGTCGATGCGGTGAAGGCCGGTGACCTGTCTCTGCGCTTTCCAGATCTCGATTGGCGTCACGCCTTGACGCCGGGCATCTGGGGCAAGGCGGTCGAGTGGGACCAGGCGCTGAAGGACGGCGATCGCGTCGAGCTGTGCCGTCCGCTCACGGTCGATCCGAAGGTGGCGCGCCGCGAGCGCTTCCAGCGTCAGGGCGCGCGGGGAACCGGCCTGTTCGCCAACCGCCGAAAGGGCGGCAAGGCCGGTTACTGACGGCGTGACTGCGGCTATTTGCAGTCGCTGTTGATCACGTCCTGAATGCGCTTCTGCTCGGCGGCGCGGGCGGTGTCATCCATGATCTCGCGCTCGCCCTTGGCATTGACCTTCGCGAGGCGGATGCCGCTGTCGACCGTGGCCTTGCTCTGGCGGGCGAGGGCGCAGTTGTCGGCCTTGGCCTTCGCGACCTTGGCTTCTTCCGCAGCCTGCTTGGCCTTCTGCTCGGCTTCGGCCTTCCTGGTCTTTTCCTCGAGTTCCTTGTCGACGCCAGCGGGCTTCGGGGCCGACGCGGCCTTCGGCGTGGCCGGAGCATCGGCCGAGCCTTCAGCGACGGGGGGCGCGTCAACGTTCGGGTTGGCGGAGGAGCGCGCCGCAGGTTGCGGGCCCGCACGGCGCAGGATGTTCTTCTCGGGCACGTCGGGCGGCGGTGCCTGGTCGCTGAAGACCTTCTTGCCGTTCTTGTCGAGCCATTGCCATTGGGCGCTCGCCGAAAGCGGCAGCGCAACGACACATCCCAGTACCAGCCAGTGCACGAATTTCATCCCCGAAGTTTAGCCGCGCCTTACTTTTGGCAACATCCTGGTTGGGTGGATTTGCAACGATCGTTAATTGCCTGTGTCTGCAAACCCCTTGGGGGCCTCGTTACAATCCGTCTTTTGGAGCCTCACCCATGCGCCTTCTCGGCAAAGCGCTCACCTTCGACGACGTGTTGTTGGTGCCAGCGTTCTCCCAGGTCCTGCCCAAGGACACCTCCCTCGCCACCAAGTTCTCCCGCAACATCACGCTGAACCTGCCGCTCGTCTCCGCGGCCATGGACACCGTGACCGAAGCCCGCCTCGCGATCGCCATCGCGCAAGAGGGTGGCATCGGGATCGTGCACAAGAACCTCACCGCGCAGCAGCAGGCCGCCGAAGTGGCCCGGGTGAAGCGCTACGAATCGGGCGTGCTGCGCGATCCGGTCGTGATCACGCCGACGCATTCGGTACGCCAGGTGATGGCGCTGTCGGACCAGCTCGGCATCTCGGGCTTCCCGGTGGTCGATGCCGGCAAGGTGGTCGGCATCGTCACCGGCCGCGATCTGCGCTTCGAGAACCGTTACGACGTGCCCGTCAGCGAGATCATGACGCGGCGCGAAAAGCTCATCACCGTGCCTGATGGCACCACCCTGGCCGAGGCCAAG
>NZ_JASMRZ010000055.1 GCF_030462475.1 Variovorax sp. CAN15 | reverse complement strand
CAAACCCTCAAGCCCTCGCGTTGCGAGGGTTTTGTGCTTTTTAATGGCGGGATGCTCAAGAGCCCGACACCTGCGCAGCAGGAACTGGAGATGGTGACGCTGGAGATGCTGGTGCCGCAGGATCACCTGCTGCGCAAGATCGATGCGGCGGTGGATTTCGAGTTCATCCGAGCGAAGGTTTCGCACCTGTACTGCGCCGACAACGGCCGCCCGGCGCTCGATCCGGTGGTGATGTTCAAGCTGCTGCTGGTGGGCTACCTGTTCGGGGTGCGYAGCGAGCGGCAGCTGATGCGCGAAGTGCAGGTCAACGTGGCCTATCGCTGGTTTGCCGGCTTTCGCCTGACCGACAAGGTCCCCGATGCGTCCACGTTCTCGCAGAACCGGCGACGGCGCTACACCGACACCAGCGTGTACCAGGAGGTCTTCGACGAGATCGTGCGCCAGGCGATCGACCACGGCATGGTCGAGGGCCGGGTGCTGTACACCGACAGCACGCACTTGAAGGCCAACGCCAACAAGGGCAAGTTCGATGTGGTGCAAGTGCAGCAGACGCCCTCGGCGTACCTGGGCGAGCTGGACGCGGCGGTGGATGCGGACCGCGCCGCGCACGGCAAGAAGCCTCTGGCGCGCGATGACGACGACACGCCGGGGCCGGGCAAGGAGATCAAGCGCAGCCGCACAGACCCCGACAGCGGCTTCATGGTGCGCGAGGACAAGCCCCGAGGCTTCTTCTACCTGGACCATCGCACGGTGGACGCCAGGCACGCCATCATCACCGACACGCACGTGACGCCGGCCTCGGTGCACGACAGCCAGCCGTATCTGGGGCGGCTGGACCGCCAGCGCGAGCGCTTCGGCCTGCAGGTGCAGGCCGTGGGCCTGGATGCGGGCTACTTCACGCCGGCGATCTGCCAGGGGCTGGAGGCGCGAGGTATTGCCGGGGTGATGGGCTACCGCACGCCGAACCACAAGCCAGGCACCTTCTACAAGCGCCAGTACGTGTACGACCGCTACCTTGACGAGTACGTCTGCCCGTCCGGTCAGGCGCTGGCGTACAGCACGACCAACCGTGTGGGCTACCGCGAATACAAGTCCGATCCTGCGATCTGCCGGTGCTGCGCCGTGCGCACGCAATGCACGAACAGCGCCAATGCGCAGAAGGTGGTGGTGCGCCACGTGTGGGAGTGGGCCAAGGAGCGTGTGGATGCCAGGCGCCTGACGCCAGAGGGCCAGCGGCTGTACGCGCGGCGCAAGGAGACAGTGGAGCGCAGCTTCGCCGACGCCAAGCAGTTGCACGGCCACCGCTACGCGCGCATGCGCGGGCTGCGCAAGGTGGCCGAGCAGTGCCTGCTGGCCGCGSCCGCGCAGAACATCAAGAAGATCGCGCTGCTGCTGGCGCGCATGAGGGCGCTTTTATGTCGCGYCAGGCGCTGCGCAGCCATGAAAAGGCTCTTGGAGCGCTACTTGGTCGCTGTCGCTGGGCTGTGGCCCCATCGTCGCGAAATCAGCTTCACCTGAAAGAAAAAACCCCGCGTTCCAGAAAACGGGGGGTTCGTCAGCAGTCTGAGCCCGGCAGTGCCGGGCTTTCCTTCATGGGCCGAGCGGTCGCTCGCTCGTCAATGCCCGAGCCAGTCCTTCAACTCGTCGGCATGCTCCTCCTCGTCGGCCAGGATGCCTTCGAGCATGCGGCGCGTGGTCGGGTCCTTGTCGCCGATCAACGCGATCATCTGGCGGTACGACTCCACCGCGATGCGTTCCGCGATCAGGTTGGCGCGCACCATCGACTGGAGATCGGTCGATTCGTCGTACGAGGCGTGGCTGCGGTCCAGCAGGTGCGTGGGCGCGAAGTCGGGTTCGCCGCCGAGCTGCACGATGCGCTCGGCGATCAGGTCGGCATGGGCCGATTCCTCGTTGGCGTGCACCAGGAACTCGTCGGCGATGGCGGGCGACTCGACGCCGTTGGCCGTGAAGTAGTGGCGCTTGTAGCGCAGGACGCAGACCAGCTCGGTGGCCAGCGCATCGTTCAGCAGCTTGACGACGTCGTCGCGCCAGGGGCCGTAGCTCGGGGTGACGGCGCCGTCGTCCAGGCTCTTGCGGGCGGCGTCGAGGCCGCTCTGGTCGAGCGCCAGGTGCTTGCGGCCGGCGGCCTTGGAGGTCGATGCGGGAGAAACGTCGGTTTTCATGGAGAGTCCTTTCGTGGGGGGCGAGGTGAACTTGGGGTCTTGCTCATCAGGGTGTTGATGAGGTCGGCCACGTCGGATGTCTTCAGTACCGCCGCGAGCACCGCCGTTGCCGACAGCAGGCGCCAGGGCCTGACCAGCACCAGCACCGCGCCGGTGGCGGCCGCGGCGGCCATCAGCTTGGCCGGTTCCTTGCGGGCATAGTGTTCGAGCATCGGGCGCGCCAGCTGTCCGACCGCATGCGCGGGATGCCTGCGCCACCAGCGTTCGAGCACGCTGCGGCCCACGGCGAGCCACACGTTCCCGTTTCTTCTTCTTCCTCCGCCTTCTCCTTGTCCTCCCGGGTTTCCCTCTCCTCTGTCTTGCGGGTGGGCTGGGCGCCGGCCGGCGGCCTGCGCTTCGTGGTGTGCGTATTCCAGGTCGTCCGGATCATCCAGACGGAACCTGCCGTCGTTGCGGTCGTAGCTTTCGTCGTCGACACCGCCGTTCAGCTGCCGCACCAGCGCACGGCGCGAGAGGGCCAGGCGCTGCTGCGGGGTCAGTTGCTGCGGGTGGCGGCGATCAGAAGCGGTCATGGCTTGCTCCGGCTTCGCGCAGGGCCTGCAGGTCGGCGTCGAGCTGCGAGCGCAGGTCTTCGAAGGCGTAGTTCGGTGCGGGCCTCGTCGCGTACCAGGTACAGATGGCCGCGATCACCACGGCCACGCCCGGCACGGCCAACAGCACCCAGTGGAAGCTGCCGTGCATCACGCCGAGCAGGACTGCCACGCCGATCAGCCCAAGGGCCAGCGTGACGGTGGCTACCGCCAGCACGGCGGCGACGATTCGTGCGGCGATGCCGCGCCCCGCCTGAGCTGATTCCTGCCGGACGAGGGCGGCGTAGTTGGCGAGGTGTTCAGCGACGAGTTCCGGATGCCCGAGCACCGTGGAGAAAAGGGGATGGAGCATGGTGCCGGGATCGATCGACGACAGAAGCCTCTTGCTGGATCAGTAGTCGTCCCGGCTGCGGCGGCTGGCCAGCACGATGAGCGCCGTGATGGCTGCGCCGGCGGCGGCGGCCAGAAGCACCGAGCGCACGGGCTGGTCGGAGATGTAGCGGCCGGTCACGTCGGCCGCCTGCTCGAGGCGGCGCTGCGCACGTGCGCTGGTGGTGGACGCGGCGTCCAGGCCGCGCTGAACGGCTTGCTGCACGCGGGCTGCCAGTTGCTCGACGGCCGGCTCGGAATCGCGCTGCAGGTCGCGGACCTTTTCGCCCGCCGCATTCACCGCGTTCTGTGCGTAGGCGCGCGTGGTCTCGACCGCGTCACGGGCGGTCTGGCGCGCTTCGTCGGCGAGTTGCGAGGGAGTCTTGGTCGTCGTGTTCATGTGAAAGTCCTTTCCGGAAAAGTGAAATGCGCAAGCCCGTTGATCGTAACGACGCTACTTGCGTCGTAGCAAGCCGGCAAGGAAGCTCGCGATCGCAAGGATCGCGAAGATCACGAAAAGGATCTTGGCGATACCGACCGCGCTGGCGGCGATGCCGCCGAACCCGAAGAGGGCAGCGATCAGGGCGATGACCAGAAACACCACGGCGTAGTGCAGCATGTGGAACTCCTTCGAGGCTTGGCTCGTTGTCTTGGAAACATCGCACCGGCCGAATCCCAAAAGAGGAAAGCACCGATGCCATGGATGCAACCTTAAGTGGAGGCCCGTGCCGGACCTGTCAGCGGCCGGGGGCGGGGTGCGTAGGAGATGGCCGAGTGGCCTCGCGGCTGGCGTGTGCGGAAGTGCCGCATCGCCCGGCTCAGGCCGGCTTGACGACCGGCAGCATGGCGCTCAGCCGCGTGCCCTTGCCCGGTGCCGATGCGATCGTGAGCTTGCCGCGCGCGGCCTCCACGCGATGCCGCATGCCGGCGAGACCGTGCGTGGAAGGCCGCATGCGCTGGGTGTCGAAGCCCTTGCCGTTGTCCGCCACTTCCACCACCACGTGGTTGTCGTAGTTCTTCATGACGATCGTGGCTTCCGTGGCCTCGGCGTACTTGCCGATATTGGTGAGGCTCTCCTGCACCATCCGGTAGATGGTGAGCTGGCGAGACTCGTCCATGCTCACCGGCTCGAGCACCATTTCCACCTGGAGGCCCGAGCGCTCGCCGAACTCGCGTCCCAGTATCTCCAGCGAAGCGACCAGCCCGAGATTGGACAGCGACGACGGCCGCAGGTCCTCGATGATGCGGCGCTTGAGCGCGATGCCGCTGTTGAGCAGTTCGGTCAGGTGCTGCAGCCGCTGGATCGCGTCGGGAGCATCTGCCAGCCGCGATTTCAGCCGCGCCACGTCGAGCTTGGCGGCAGTGAGCAGGGAGCCAAGCTCGTCGTGCAGTTCGCGCGCGAGGAAGCCGCGTTCGGTCTCGCGCACGTCCTGCAGATGCGTGGCCAGCTCGGCCAGCGAGGCGGTGCGCTCGCGGACCTCGTCTTCCAGGGCGTTGCGCTCGCGCTGCAGAGCCTCCTGCTGGCGCTCGCCGATGGAGCGCAGCGCATGCGTCTGGCGCAGGTACAGGAAGAAGGCGAACAGCGCGGCCAGCGCCACGATGGAGGTGCCGATGCGCGCCAACTGCAACGAGCGCAGCACCTGGGCCTGGCTCTGATGCAGAGTGCCGTCGCTGATCTTCACCAGCTCGCCGGCCGTGGCGCGGATGGCTTCCATCTCCTCCTTGCCCACGTCGGTGGTGATGACGAACTTCCAGGCGTCCTCCTTGCCGTCCTGGCGCAGGCGCACGCTCATGTCCATCTCGGCGATCTTGCGCAGCACGTGCTTCGACAACTCGGCCAGCTGGCCGAGTTCGGCCGGCCGGCCGGCATACAGGCGGCGCAGCGTGGCGAGGTGGCCGTCGACCTGCTTGACCGCGTCGTCGTAGGGTTTCCGGTAGCTTGGCTCGCCGGTCAGCAGGTAGCCTCTCTGGCCGGTTTCGGCGTCCAGCATGTTCTGCAGGATCTGGTTGAGCTTGCTGCGCACCTGCTGCGCCTCGTCGATGTCGGCGAGGGCGCGGCTGGACTGCCGGTAGCCGGCCTCGTTGATACCGACGAGGGCCAGCGCGGCCAGCGCCGCGAGCAACAGGCTCACAGCCATTCTTGGAGGGGCTAACCAGTGCATGAAACTTTCAAGGCTGCTTGCGGCGCAAGTTCGTGAATAATTGACAACAATCAGGGACCTGGCATGTTGCGGCCCTCGGGTGCGCAACACAACGACGAAAGTAACAAATGATCAAAATCGGAATTGTGGACGACCACGCCATCGTGCGATCGGGCCTCCGGCAGTTCTTCTCCGAGCACGTGGACCTGCGCGTGGCGGGCGAGGCAGCCAGCGGCCGCGAAGCCATCGAACTGGTGCGCACCACGGAGCTGGATGTGCTGGTCATGGACCTTTCGATGCCCGGGCAAAGCGGTATCGATGCCCTCGCCATGATCCGCGCCAAGGCGCCGGACGTGGGCATCCTCATCCTGAGCGGCTACCCCGAGGAGCACTACGCGATGAACCTGATCCGTCAGGGCGCGAGCGGCTACCTCAACAAGGAGTGCGATCCCATCGAGATCGTCAACGCCATCCGCACCATCGCGCTGGGCCGGCGCTACATCACGCCCGCCGTGGCCGAACTGCTGGCCCGCCAGCTCGACCGCAAGGACGACGCCGCGCCGCACGAGCAGCTCTCGGAGCGGGAATTCCAGGTGTTCCTGAAGCTCGCCAAGGGCGAGACCGCCGGCGACATCGCCAAGACGCTGTCCCTGTCGGTCAAGACCGTGAGCACCTATCGCACGCGCCTGATGGAGAAGATGAACCTCTCCTCCAACAGCGACCTCACCTACTACGCGCTGAAGAACAAGCTGATCGACTGAGATCGGCTGGTGGGCAGGGGAGGGGGCCAAGGCGGCTTCTTCTCGTGGCTCAACCCGTGGCGCCGGGCGAGGAGCGCGAAGCGCGGTCGCGGGCCTGGACGAGGCAGAACTCGACCAGTGCGTCGATCTCGTTGGACTTGTCGAATACCGCGTCCACGCCGAATTCGGCGCAGCGCCGACGGATATCGGGCGTCGCGTAGTTGCTGAGCACCACCACCTTCTGCACCGGCTTGCGGGCCTGGCAGGCTTGCAGAACGCCGAGGCCGCTGCCCTGCTTGAGAAAGAGGTCGACGATGACGAGATCCCACTCGCCATCGTGCCCGAGCAGCCATGCACGCGCGCCGCTTTCGGTTTCGGCAAAGCCGACGACATTGGCACAGGTGAGTTCTTCCAGCGTGCCGATGAGGTTTTCCCGGATGGTGAGGTTGTCTTCGACAACATAAGTCTGCAATCTGGAATCCATGCCGAACCGCTCTTCCTCGAGGTTGGCAGACGCGTTGAGCGCCATCGTTGGCGTTGGCGGGAGTGCCTGCCCCAAGGACTTTGCTGCGTCTCCCGCACGCATCATGCAAGCTTCAGCGGCGGGCGGCTGTAGGCGGGTTCCGACTCAGGGCCTGGAGGTGCGAACAGTAGGCAATACCTCACGATCCCTGCGGTTCGCCTCCGACCGTGGCCCAGGCTCCTCGTGAGTTAAAAGGGGCCTCATGGCAACGACGAACGCAACGAGCAAGGCCGGCCTTCCGTCGGGGCGGCCGTTCTGGCAGAAGCTGCTGGCGGGTTTCGTGCTGCTGCTCGCGGTGCTGGCCGTGGTGCTCGCCTTCTTCCCCTGGGACGTGCTGCGCGAGCCGGTCAACCGCTACGTCAGCGAGAAGACCGGCCGCAAGTTCGAGATCACCCGCCGGCTCGACGTGGGGCTCGGGTGGCGGCAGGCCACCGTGAGGCTCGACGGCATCGAGTTCGCCAACCCCTCGTGGGCGCGCGACCCGTATCTGGTGAAGGCGGAGCGCGCCGACTTCGACATCCGCCTCTGGCCCCTGATCTCGAGCCGCATCGTCATTCCCAGGCTGGCGCTTTCCTCGCCCACGGTGGGGTTGCAGATGGAAGCTGACGGCCGCCGCACCTGGGCGCTGGGCAAGGAAGGCAAGGACAGCTCCGAAGGCGGCACCGTGCCCACCATCGGCCAGGTGCAGGTCGACAGCGGCGCGGTCGACTTTCTCGCCAAGCACCTGGGCGTCGACCTGCACGCCGACTTGAACTACGACAGCAGCCGCGGCGAGATGCCGCTGGACTACCGCATCAAGGGCCGCTACAAGGGACAGCCGCTGACCGCCAGCGGGCGCACCGGCAACGTGCTCCAGATCGAGGCCACGAACGCGCCGCCTTTTCCGGTCGAGATCCGCGCCGCCGCAGGCCAGACGCAGCTGAAGGCGGCTGGTACGGTCGCCCGCCTGTCGGACCTGGACGGCATCGACGCCAGGTTCGACATCAAGGGCCAGACGCTGGGCGCGCTGTTCCCGCTGCTGGGCATCGCGCTGCCGCAGACCTCGCCCTACACCCTGAGCGGCAAGCTCGACAAGCGCGGCAAGCTGTGGGAGGCCTCCGGCCTCAAAGGCCGGCTGGGCCTGTCCGACATCGCGGGCGACATGCGCTTCGACCAGGCCGGCAAGCTGCCGCACCTGTCGGGCGACCTGCGCTCGAACGTGATGGACATGGACGACCTCGGCCCGCTGATCGGCCTGCCGCCCACCGCGCGCACCGCCGCCACGGTGGAAGGCGTTGCGCCGCCGCCGACCGTCACCCAGGTCAGGCGCCCCGGCGGCAAGGTGCTGCCCACGGCGCCGCTGGACTTCGAGCGCCTGCGCGCGATGAATGCCGACGTGAAGTACACCGCCGAGCGCATCCGCAACGTGCGCGACGTGCCGTTGGAACGCGGCAGCGTGCAGGTGAAGCTGGCCGAGGGCGTGCTCACGCTCGACCCGCTCGACCTGGGCGTGGCCGGCGGCCGGCTGAGCGGTGCGATCCGCATCGACGGCTCGAAGAACCCGGCGGACATCCGCGCCTCGCTCGATGCCCGCGCCATGCAGCTCGCGCGCCTGTTCCCGAAGCTGGAGACCACCGGCAACAGCGTGGGGCGACTGGACGGGCGCATCAATCTCTCCGGCTCAGGCAGTACCGTGGCGAACTGGCTCGGGGGCGTGTCGGGCGACGTGGCGGTCATCTCGGGGCGCGGCCAGTTCGGCAATCTGCTGCCGGTGTTCGCGACCCTGGTGGGCGGCGACATCATCAAGTTCATGCTGCGCGGCGACCGCAACGTGGAGCTGCGGTGCGCGGCGCTGGCCTTCGACGTCAACAAGGGCCTGATGACCGGCCGCACGCTGGTGGTGGACACCACCAACGCCGTGTTCATCGCCACCGGCCAGGCCAACCTGGCGACCGAGGGCCTGGACTTCGTGATCCGTCCGGAGCCCAAGAGCAAGAACATCCTGTCGATCCGCACCCCGCTGGTGGTGAGCGGCACCTTCGGCGATCCCAAGGGTGGTCTGGAGGTCGGGCCGCTGGCCGGGCGCGGGCTGGCCGCGCTGGCGCTGGGCGCGGTCAATCCGCTGCTGGCACTGGCCGCGACCATAGAGACGGGGCCGGGCGAGGATTCCGACTGCAAGGGCGTGGTGGCGCAGGCGAACAAGCCCACGGCAGGGGCGGCGGCCAAGGGCGCTTCCCGGGCCAGGGGTGCCCGGCAGCCCTAGGCGGCAGCCCTAGTTAGAGTGGGACGGTACGGGGCGCTGCGCGCAGACGCTGCAGTGCGGATCGCGCGCCACGCGCAGCGTTTCGAACGAGGTGCTGCGCCCGTCGAACATCAGCAGCTTGCCCGCCAGCGATGGGCCGATGCCGGCCAGCAGCTTCAGCGCCTCGCTGGCCTGCAGCGTGCCGATGGTGCCCACCACGGGGCCGAACACGCCGAGCACCGCGCAGCGCGTTTCCTCGAAGCTTGCGTCGGGCGGGAACAGGCAGGCGTAGCAGGGTGAGCCGGCGTCGCGGGTGTCGTAGACGCTCAACTGGCCGTCGAAACGGATCGCCGCGCCCGCCACCAGCGGCTTTGCATGCGCCACGCAGGCACGGTTGACCGCCTGCCGGGTGGCGAAGTTGTCGCAGCAGTCGACCACCACGTCGGCCTCGGCGACCAGGCGCGACAGCAGCGCCTCGTCGGCGCGCAGCGCGTGGGTTTCGATGGCGATATCGGCGTTGATGTCGCGCATGGCCTGCGCGGCTGATTCGACCTTGGGAAGGCCGACGCGCGCGTGGGTGTGGGCCACCTGGCGCTGGAGATTGGTGAGGTCGACCTCGTCGTCGTCGACCAGCACGATGCGCCCGACCCCCGCTGCCGCGAGGTAGAGGGCCACCGGCGAGCCCAGCCCGCCGGCGCCTATGACGAGAATCCGTCCGGCACTGACGCGGGCCTGCCCGTCGATGCCGAATTCTTCGAGAAGGATGTGGCGCGAATAGCGCAGCAGATCGTGGTCATTCATGCTCGCCCCCAGGCTTGCCCGCTTCGTGTGGCCGCCCACCCCCCACCGGGGGCAATACCGGCGGCCCGGCAAAGCCGGTTCCGCGGTATTCCCGTAAAGAACCGGCTTGCCGGGCTCAGTTCTCTTTCTTCTCTTCCTTGCTGTCGACGATGACCTGCGTCTTGCTCACGAGCACTGGCTGGCCCTTCAGGCGGTTGAGCGCCTGCACGAGCGGGAAGTCCTTGTCGGTGCCGAACTCGGGCACCTTGCGGTCCTGCGGCGGCTTCTTGGCTTCTTCCTCGAGGCGCTTGCGGGCTTCGTCGCGGGCCTTCTCGCGTTCCGGGTCCTTCACTTCGGGGCCCTGGCCGCTGGCCAGGTGCTTCTCGAGGTCGGCCTCGCGCATGCGCAGGGCGGCGAAGGGGCTGCCCTCGGCGCTTTCGTCGACCAGCACGTTGGGCACGATGCCCTTGGCCTGGATCGAAGTGCCGCTGGGCGTGTAGTAGCGCGCGGTGGTGATCTTCAGGCCGGTGTCGGGGCCGAGCGGACGCACCGTCTGCACCGAGCCCTTGCCGAAGGTCTGGCTGCCCATGATGGTGGCGCGCTTGTGGTCCTGCAGCGCGCCGGCCACGATTTCGCTGGCGGAAGCCGAGCCTTCGTTCACCAGCACCACCAGAGGCACGGTCTTGAGCGCGGCCGGCAGGCTGCGCAGCGGATCGCTGCCCGAACGGCGCTGGTAGAACTCCGGGGCCGCCTTGTAGACCGCCTTGCTCTCGGCCAGCTGCCCGTCGGTGGTCACCACGGTGACGTTCTCGGGCAGGAAAGCCGACGACACCGCCACGGCCGCGTCGAGCAGGCCGCCCGGATCGTTGCGCAGGTCGAGCACCAGGCCCTTGAGGTTCGGGTCTTCCTTGTACATCTCGTCGATCTTCTTGACGAAGTCGTCGACGGTGCGTTCCTGGAACTGCGAGAGGCGGATCCAGCCGTAGCCCGGCTCGATGATCTTGCCGCGGACCGACTGCGTGCGAATCTCCTCGCGCGTGATGGTCACGGGGAAGGTACGGCTCTCGTCCTTGCGGAAGATGGTCAGCAGCACCTTGGTGTTGGCTTCGCCGCGCATGCGCTTGACCGCCTCGTTCAGCGACAGGCCGCGCACGGCGGTGTCGTCGATCTTGGTGATCAGGTCATTGGGCTTGAGGCCCGCGCGGAAGGCGGGGGAGCCCTCGATGGGCGAGACGACCTTGATGAGGCCGTCTTCCTGGGAAATCTCGATGCCCACGCCGACGAAGCGCCCGGTGGTGCCTTCCCTGAATTCCTTGAAGGACTTCTTGTCGAAGTACTGTGAGTGCGGGTCGAGCCCGGCGACCATGCCCGAGATGGCGTCGGAGATCAGCTTCTTCTCGTCGACCGGCTCCACGTAGTCGCTCTTGACCATTCCGAAGACGGCGGCGAGTTGCTGCAATTCCTCGAGAGGCAGGGGCGCGAGCGAACCGCGAGCGACGGTCTGCAGCGAGACGGTGGTCAGGACGCCTGCAACGGCGCCGGCGGCGACCCAGCCGGTGATCTTGAGTTTCTGGCCCATCATGAGTGGTTGTCCTTGTCGGCGGCTGTCAGTCCAATATACACAGCTTGGAAGCAAATTGTTTGCCGGGGTTCCACGGGTGGAGCGCCGGACGGGGGCTTTTACAAGGCGCTCCTGGCGGGCGTTTTCAGCCCTTGCCTTGCGAAGCCACCGCAGCGGCGGCCTTTTCGGCGGCCGCGGCATCGCCGAGGTAGTAGTGGCGCAGCGGCTTGAGGTCGTCGTCGAGCTCGTAGACCAGCGGAATGCCGTTCGGGATGTTCAGCCCGACGATGGCATCGTCGGAGATGCCATCGAGGTACTTCACCAGCGCGCGGATCGAGTTGCCGTGGGCCGCCACCACCAGCCGGCGGCCGGTGCGGATGGCCGGCGCCATCGATTCGTTCCAGAAGGGCAGCACACGCGCCACCGTGTCCTTCAGGCACTCGGTCAGCGGGATCTGCTCGGGCGAGAGCTTGGCGTAGCGCACGTCGCCGCGCTCGCTGCGCGGGTCGTCGGCTTCCAGCGGCGGGGGCGGGGTGCCGTAGCTGCGGCGCCAGACCAGCACCTGCTCGTCGCCGTACTTCTTGGCGGTTTCGGCCTTGTTCAGGCCCTGCAGGCCGCCGTAGTGGCGCTCGTTCAGGCGCCAGGAATGCACCACGGGCAGCCAGGTGCGGTCGAGTTCGTCGAGCGTGTGCCACAGGGTGCGGGTGGCGCGCTTGAGCACGCTCGTGTAGGCGACGTCGAAGTCGTAGCCCTCGGCTTTCAGCAGCCGGCCGGCCTGCTTGGCCTGTTCGACCCCGGTTTCGGTCAGGTCGACGTCGGTCCATCCGGTGAAGCGATTTTCGAGATTCCAGGTCGATTCACCGTGACGGATCAATACCAGTTTGTGCATGTGGGAGGCCTTTGGCTGCGCTTGCGAAACCTCGCATTCTAAAATCCCCGGTTTGCCATTCAAGGAACCCCCGTGAAATTGATCGAATTCGTCACCGCGAACTGGATGCTGATCCTGATCGCGCTCAGCTCGGGAGCCATGCTGGCCTGGCCGCTGGTGCGAGGGGCGGGCGGCGGAACACTCACGGCCCAGGGCGCCGTGCAGCTCATCAACCGCGAGCGCGCGGTGCTGGTCGATGTGCGCGAACCCGAAGAATTCGCCACCGGCCACATGATCGGTGCCAAGAATGTTCCCCTGAACCAGCTCGAGGAAAAACTCACCGGCGCGGTCAAGAACAAGAACGTGCCGCTGCTGCTGGTGTGCGCCACCGGCGCCCGCGCCCAGCGCGCCGTGGCCGTGGCCAGGAAGCTGGGCTACGAGCAGGCCCAAGCGGTGTCCGGCGGGCTGAAGGCGTGGAAAGACGCTAACCTGCCGGTTGAAAAAGCCTGAGGCCTCCCAAGGTAGAGCGTATGCAAGCAGTCAAGATGTACACCACCGCCGTTTGCCCCTACTGCACGCGCGCGAAGCAGATCCTGAAGTCCAAGGGTGTCGAGCAGATCGAGGAGATCCGCATCGACACCGACCCCCAGGCCCGCAACACCATGATGGAGATCACCCAGCGCCGCACGGTGCCGCAGATCTTCATCGGCGACACCCACGTGGGCGGCTGCGACGACCTGATGGCGCTCGACAGCCGCGGCGGGCTCGTTCCGCTGCTGCAGGGCGCCTGAAACCGGTCCTGACCCGGAGCCGTCTTTCGGCGGGGCCATAATCGCCAGTTCACTCATCTGCAGCCCGCTGCGGGACCCCCTCCCCAGCGGGCATTGTTTTGATCCTCGAAAGTTCAGCCATGGCCGACCAGCAAGCCCAAGATCCCGTCTTCCAGATCCAGCGCGTCTACCTCAAGGACCTGTCGCTCGAGCAGCCCAATTCGCCCGCGATCCTGCTGGAGCAGGAACAGCCCACCGTCGACATCCAGCTCGGCGTGGACGCCCAGCCCGTGGCTGAAGGCATCTTCGAGATCACCGTATCGGCCACCGTGCAGACCAAGATCGGCGACAAGACCGTGTTCCTGGTCGAGGCCAAGCAGGCCGGCATCTTCGAGATCCGCCACCTGCCGGAAGAGCAGATGGGCGCCATCCTGGGCATCGCCTGCCCGCAGATCGTCTACCCCTACCTGCGCGGCAACGTGGCCGACGTGATCCAGCGCGGCGGCTTCCCGCCCGTGCACCTGGCCGAAATCAACTTCCAGGCCATGTACGAGCAGCAGCAGGCCCAGGCCGCCGGACAGGCTGCGCCCTCGCTGGCGCAGTAATCGCGGCTTGAAGCCGTACAGCCGCAGCAGCCACCGACGCCGATGAAGATCTGCGTTCATGGCGCCGGCGCCTGGGGCACGGCGGTCGCGGTCAACGCGGCGGCCCGCCACGAAGTCACGCTCTGGGCGCGCGACGCCGCCCAGGCCGACGCCATGTCGGCCGCGCGAGAAAATTCCCGCTACCTGCCCGGGCTGGCCCTGCCGGCCTCGCTGGCCGTGCGCGCCGGCGACATCGCCCAGGCGCAGGCCGGCGCCGACCTCGTCATCGTGGCCACCCCCATGGCCGCCCTGCGCGAACAGCTCGTCGCGCTGCGCGGCACCAGCGCCGCGGTGGCGTGGCTGTGCAAGGGCGTCGAGCCCGCGCTCGATGCTTCCTCCCCCGCATCCTTCGGCCTGCTGGCCCATGAAATCTGGGCGCAGGTTGCTCCTGAATTGAGAGCTGGCGTGCTCAGCGGCCCCAGCTTCGCGCAGGAAGTCGCCGAAGGGCGGCCGACCGCGCTGGTGGCCGCCAGCCCGCACGCCGCCGTGCGCGACACGCTGGTCGACGCCTTCCACGGCCCGGCGCTGCGCGTCTACGCCAACGAGGACATCGTGGGCGTGGAGGTGGGCGGCGCGGTCAAGAACGTGCTGGCCATCGCCACCGGCCTGTGCGACGGCCTCGCGCTCGGGCTCAACGCCCGCGCGGCGCTCATCACGCGCGGCCTCGCCGAGATGACGCGCTTCGGCCTTGCGCTGGGCGCCCGCGCCGAGACCTTCATGGGCCTTTCGGGCCTGGGCGACCTGGTGCTCACGTCCACCGGCGACCTGTCGCGCAACCGCAAGGTCGGCCTGTTGCTCGCGCAGGGCCGCACGCTGGCGCAGGCCGTCGATTCGCTGGGCCACGTGGCCGAGGGCGTGTACTGCGCCCGCACGGTGGTGCAGCGCGCGCGCGGCCTGGGCATCGAGATGCCCATCGCCGAAGGCGTGGTCGCGCTGCTCGACGGCCGCATGAGCCCGCAAGACGCCGTGGCGGCCCTCGTCGGCCGCGAGCCGGTGCCGGAATCGGTGCAGCAGCCCCAGTCGGGGGCCGCCGCTTCCCCTCGTCAATCCCCCTGAGAAAAACGCAGAGACAAAGAGAGCCATGAGCCTTCGCTTTGATTTTTCAGCGTCGGCCGTGGCCGCGCTGGCCCTGTCCGATGCCACCCGTGCATTGCAGGAAGACGTCGCCGACGGCGACCTCACCGCCTCGCTGGTCGACCCCGCCCGCAGCGCTCGCGCCCGCGTGCTGGCGCGCGAGGAGGCGGTGGTCTGCGGCGCGCCCTGGGTCGAAGCCACGCTGCGGCAGCTCGATCCGCAGGTGCGCATCCAGTGGCTCTGCGCCGAGGGTGAGCGCTGCGCGGCCGGCCAGACCGTGCTCGAGATCGAAGGCTCGGCCCGCGCGCTGCTGACGGCCGAGCGCACCTCGCTCAACTTCCTGCAGCTGCTGAGCGCCGTCGCCACCAAGACCGCGATCTACGCGGACGCCGTGCGCGGCACTCGCGCGCGCATCGTCGACACCCGCAAGACCATCCCGGGCCTGCGTCTCGCGCAGAAGTACGCGGTGCGCACCGGCGGCGGCCTCAACCACCGCATCGGCCTTTACGACGCGGTGCTCATCAAGGAAAACCACATCGCAGCGGCCGGCGGCGTGGCCGCGGCCCTGCGCGCCGTGGCACCCGTGGCAGCGAAGGCGGAGTTCGTCGAGGTCGAAGTCGAGACGCTGGCCCAGCTGCGCGAGGCGCTCGATGCCGGCGCGCGCATGGTGCTGCTCGACAACATGGACCTGCCCACGCTGCGCGAGGCCGTGCGCATCAACGACGAGGCCGGCGAAGACCGCAAGGCCGTGCTGGAGATTTCCGGCGGCGTCACACTGGACGGCCTGCGCGCCCTGGCCGAAACCGGGGTCGACCGGATTTCGATCGGTGCCCTGACCAAGGACGTCAAGGCGATCGACTACTCGATGCGTTTCCAGGAAGGCTGATCCGCCCATGTCGTCCACGGTCATCGACGTCGACTACGAGCAGCCCGCCGAAACCAGGGCCGGCGCCGTCTGCGACACACGCCACGCCTGGGCGCGCGTGCCGCCCGAGCCATCGCCCGACGAGCGCATCGCGCTGAAGGAGCGCATTCGCCGCCTGCTGCGCGAACGCAATGCGGTCATGGTTTCGCACTTCTACGTGCACCCCGACCTGCAGGACCTCACCGAGGAAACCGGCGGCATCGTGAGCGACTCGCTCGAAATGGCGCGCTTCGGCCGTGACCACGCCGCGCAGACGCTGGTGGTGTCGGGCGTGCGCTTCATGGGCGAGACCTCCAAGATCCTGTCGCCCGAGAAGCGCGTGCTGATGCCCGACCTCGACGCGAACTGCTCGCTCGACCTGGGCTGCCCGGTCGAACAGTTCAGCGCCTTCTGCGACCAGCATCCCGACCGCACCGTGGTCGTCTACGCCAACACCAGTGCCGCCGTGAAGGCGCGCGCCGACTGGCTGGTCACGTCCAGCTGCGCGCTCGACGTGGTGAACGCGCTGCACGCGGCGGGGCAAAAAATTCTCTGGGGCCCCGACCGACACCTGGGCGACTACATCCAGCGCCAGACCGGCGCCGACATGGTCAGCTGGAACGGCGCCTGCATCGTGCATGACGAGTTCAAGGCGCTGGAGCTCGAACTCCTCATGAAGGAGCACCCGAAGGCCAAGGTGCTGGTGCACCCCGAGTCGCCCTCGGACGTGATCGCGCTGGCCGACGCGGTCGGCTCCACCTCGGCCATCCTCAACGCCGCGCAGCGGATGGATGCCAAGGAGTTCATCGTCGCCACCGACAGCGGCATGCTGCACAAGCTGCGCACGCTGAACCCCGGCAAGGTCTTCATCGAGGCGCCCACGGCCGGCAACGGCGGCACCTGCAAGAGCTGCGCGCATTGCCCCTGGATGGCGATGAACGGGCTGGTGGAGCTGGCGAACGCGCTGGAGACGGGCGCGGGCGAGATCCATGTCGATCCGGCGCTGGGGCGCCGGGCGCGGGTGCCCATCGACCGGATGCTGGCGTTCACGGCCGGGCTGAAGAACGGGCAGGCGCCTGGCAGCCTGGTAGCAGGCATCGGCGCCGCCTGAGGTGTTGTCCCCTCTCCCGCTTGCGGGAGAGGGCTAGGGTGAGGGGGAGGGCCTTGCAACATCGCGCGGCCGTTGATGCCGCTCACCCTCACCCCAACCCTCTCCCCGAGGGGAGAGGGAGCAAGACCCTAGAACTCCACCGTGCAGGAATCGCCTAGCGCCTCGCGCCACACCCTCACGCGCGCCAGCGTGGGCCGCAGGTCCGGCAGCGCATCCGCGATGAACACGCACAGGTTCTCCAGCGTCGGCGGATGCAGCCCCGGCACGTCGTCCAGCAGATGGTGGTCGAGCTGCTCGCGCACTTCCTCGAGCCGGCGGCGCAGCAGGCCCAGATCGATCACCATGCCGGTCACAGGATCGCGCTCGCCCGAAAGCCACACCTCCGCGTGATAGGTGTGGCCGTGGATACGGCGGCTGCCTTCGGCCTCGATCTCGCGCTTGAGCGTATGGGCGGCATCGAAGAAGAAGCGTTGGCTGATGGTGAATCGCATCGTCAAAACAAGAACTCAGGGGGAAAAGGGGCGGGGGCGGTCGGGGCGGCCGCCTCAGCGGATGCCGGTCATCTTGTGGGTCTGCACGCTGAGGCGCCACACGGGCTGCTTCATGCACTCGGCAATGCAAAGCTCGGTGTTCGCGAGCTGGTCGGGCCCGTCCATGGGCTGCAGGAAGCGGTGGGTGAACTCGCCGGTTCGCGCCATGGCGTCGAGGTCGATGCCGGGCTGGGGCCACACCAGCTTCAGCTCCTGGCCGCGCCGCTGCACCCACGGCGCGCCGGCCTTGGGGCTGATGCACAGCCAGTCGATGCCCTCGGGCGCCTCGACCGTGCCGTTGCTCTCCACCGCGATGCGGAAGCGTCGCGCGTGCAGCGCGTCGACCAGCGCGGCATCGACCTGCAGCAGCGGCTCGCCGCCGGTCAGCACCACCAGCCGGTGGTCGGCATCGGTGGCCGGCCATTGCGCGGCGATGGTGTCGGCCAGCAGATCGGCGGTCTTGAACTTGCCGCCCAGCGTGCCGTCGGTGCCGACGAAATCGGTGTCGCAGAAACGGCAGATGGCCGAGGCGCGGTCTTCCTCGCGGCCGGTCCAGAGGTTGCAGCCCGCGAAGCGGCAGAACACGGCCGGCATGCCCGCCTGGCCGCCTTCGCCTTGCAGCGTGTAGAAGATTTCCTTGACGCTGTATGTCATGGCGCCGGCGTGTCGATTTCGAGGTTGTCGATCAGCCGCGTGGTGCCCAGCCGCGCGGCGGCCAGCGCCACCAGCGGGTCGCCGGCCGTGGGCGCCTGCAGGTCGGTGCGGCGGCGCAGCACCAGGTAGTCGGGCTGCCAGCCACGTTCGGCCAGCGTTTGCATGGCACGCGTCTCGATGGCCGCCAGGTCGCGTTCGCCCGAGCGCACTGCTTCGGCCATCGCCTTCAGCGCCTTCGACAGCTGCACCGCCTCGGCGCGCTCGCTCTCGCTGAGGTAGCCGTTGCGCGACGAGAGCGCGAGGCCGTCGGTGGCGCGGAAGGTCTCGCCGCCAACGATCTCGATCGGCAGCGCGAACTGCCGGACCATGTGGCGGATCATCATCAACTGCTGGTAGTCCTTCTTGCCGAACACCGCCACGCGCGGCTGCACGCACTGGAAGAGCTTCATCACCACGGTGCACACGCCGACGAAGAAGCCGGGGCGGAAGTGGCCTTCGAGGATGTCGGCCAGCGCCGGGTCGGGATGCACCTTGCAGGTCTGGGGCTCGGGGTAGAGCGCCTTCTCGTCGGGCGCGAACAGCACGTCGCAGCCGGCCGAGCGCAGCTTCTCGCAGTCGCTGTCCCAGGTGCGCGGGTAGGTGTCGAAGTCTTCGTGGGGCAGGAACTGCAGGCGGTTCACGAAGATGCTGGCCACGGTCACGTCGCCCAGCGGCCTGGCCTGCTTCACCAGGGCCAGGTGGCCGTCGTGCAGGTTGCCCATGGTGGGGACGAAGGCGGGGCGCTTGAAGGCGGCCAGGTGGTCGCGAAGTTCGGCGATGGTGTGTGCGATGTACATGAGGGTTTCCTTCCTTACCAGGCGTGGAGTCGGTCGTCGGGGAAGCTGCCGTCCTTGACGGCCTGAACGTAGGCCTTCAGCGCGGGCAGCACGCCCGGCGCGTCGGCCATGAAGTTGCGCACGAACTTCGGCATCTTCCCGAGGTTGATGCCCAGCATGTCGTGCAGCACCAGCACCTGTCCGGCGGTGGCCTTGCCGGCACCGATGCCGATGGTGGCGCAGTGCTTCAGCTCGCCGGTGAGCCCGGCGGCCAGCGCGGCGGGCACCATCTCCAGCACCAGCATCGCGGCGCCCGCGTCCTGCAGTTCGTGGGCCTGCTGCTTCAGCAGCGCGCCGGCGGTGTCGCCCTTGCCCTGCACGCGATAGCCGCCGAGCGCATGCACCGTCTGCGGCGTGAGGCCAAGGTGGGCGCACACCGGAATGCCGCGCTCGACCAGGAAGCGCACGGTGTCGGCGGTCCAGCCGCCGCCTTCGAGCTTGACCATGTGCGCGCCGGCCTGCATCAGCACGGTGGCGCTGCGCAGGGCCTGCTCGCGCGATTCCTGGTAGCTGCCGAAGGGCAGGTCGGCGATCAGCCAGGCCGTGCCCTGCACCCGGCGCAGGCCGCGCGAGACGCTGTCGGTGTGATAGCGCATGGTGTCCAGGCTCACGCCCACCGTGCTGTTCAGGCCCTGGCAGACCATGCCGAGCGAGTCGCCGACCAGCAGGCAGTCGACCCCGGCCGCGTCGGCCATGGCGGCGAAGGTGGCGTCGTAGGCGGTGAGCATCGCGATCTTTTCGCCGCGCGCGTGCATGTCGGCCAGGCGCGGCAGGCTCACGGGCTTGCGCGAGGCAGGCGGGGAGGCCGGCGGCAGCGTGCCGTAGGGCGAGGCCGGTGGTGCTTCCGTGACGGGGGTGTTGGCTGGGGTGATGTTCGACATGGTTGGGTTTCTCCCTGCGGGCGTCGGTGGCCGGGCATCCTTGAGTGAAGAAAAACGAACGGGTGAGGGTTATCGGTCTGCCGGAGGCACCAGCACCGTGGGCGCGGTGGGCTCGGCGAGCGAGGGGTAGTCGCGGCTGAAATGCAGGCCACGGCTCTCGTGGCGGGCCTGCGCGGAACGCACGATCAGCTCGGCCACCTGCACCAGGTTGCGCAGTTCGAGCAGGTCGCGCGTGACGTGGAAGTTCGCGTAGAACTCCTGGATCTCGGCCTGCAGCAGCGCGATGCGATGGCTCGCGCGCTCCAGGCGCTTGTTGGTGCGCACGATGCCGACGTAGTCCCACATGAAGCGGCGCAGCTCGTCCCAGTTGTGGGAGATGACCACGGTCTCGTCGGCGTCGATGACGCGGCTGTCGTCCCAGGCGGGCAGTTCGGCGCGCTCGCGCACCGGTGCCGAGGCGATGGCGCCAGCCGCCGCGCGCGCGAACACCATGCACTCGACCAGCGAGTTGCTGGCCAGCCGGTTGGCGCCGTGCAGGCCGGTGCAGGCGGTCTCGCCGATGGCGTAGAGGCCGGGCACGTCGGTGCGACCGCTCAGGTCGCTGAGCACGCCGCCGCAGGTGTAGTGCGCGGCCGGCACCACCGGGATGGGCTCGCGCGTGATGTCGATGCCCAGCTCCAGGCAGCGCGCCATGATGTTGGGGAAGTGTTCCTTCAGGAACGCTGCCGGCTGGTGCGAGATGTCGAGGTACACGCAGTCCAGGCCATGCTTCTTCATCTCGAAGTCGATGGCGCGGGCCACCACGTCGCGCGGAGCGAGTTCGGCGCGCTCGTCGTGCTTCGGCATGAAGCGGGTTCCATCGGGCAACTTCAGCAGGCCGCCTTCGCCGCGCACCGCCTCGCTGATCAGGAAGGACTTCGCGTGCGGGTGGTACAGGCAGGTCGGGTGGAACTGGATGAACTCCATGTTCGACACCCGGGCGCCCGCGCGCCACGCGGCCGCGATGCCGTCGCCGGTGGCCGTGTCGGGATTGGTGGTGTACAGGTACACCTTGCCCGCGCCGCCGGTGGCCAGGATGGTGTGCGGCGCGCGGAAGGCCAGCACCTCG
Organism: Variovorax sp. CAN15; assembly: GCF_030462475.1. Taxonomy (GTDB): domain Bacteria; phylum Pseudomonadota; class Gammaproteobacteria; order Burkholderiales; family Burkholderiaceae_C; genus Variovorax. The sequence goes on along the minus strand of NZ_JASMRZ010000055.1, from coordinate 17,906 downwards.
TCGGTTTCACCGTCGAGCGCGTACAGGCCCAGGCAGGCGGGGTCGTCGAGCCCGATCTTCGGACCGGTGATGAGGTCGACCAGCGTGTGGTTCTCGAACAGCGCGATGTTCGGCGTGCGGCGCACGCGTTCGATCAGCACCTGCTGCACCGCCGCGCCGGTGGCGTCGGTCACGTGCACGATGCGCCGCTGGCTGTGGCCGCCTTCGCGCGTCAGGTGCAGGCCGCCGCCGGCTTCCTCGGACTCTTCCGAGAAGGGCACGCCCAACTCGCGCAGCCAGCCGATGGCTTCGGGCGCATGCTCGACCACGAAGCGCGTGGCCTCGGGGTCGCACAGGCCGGCGCCGGCCACCAGCGTGTCTTCGACGTGCGCATCGAAGCTGTCGCCCGCCGCGAGCACGGCCGCGATGCCGCCCTGCGCCCAGGCGCTGGAGCCGTCGTTCAGCGCGCGCTTGGTCAGCACGGCCACGCGGTGCGTGGGCGCCAGGTGCAGCGCGGCCGAGAGGCCGGCCAGGCCGCTGCCGACGATGAGGACGTCGAAGTCGCGCACGACGGAAGTCACTGGGTATGGGGACCGGTTGGGTCAGGCTGGCGAATAAGCCAATCTGACGTAGATGGGGGCGAAGGCCTCGGCCTGCGTGATCTCGATCAGCGTCTCCTTCGCAAGCTCCAGCATCGCGATGAAGGTGACGATCAGCACCGGCACGCCGCGCGACACGTCGAAGAGCTTCTCGAATTCGACGAAGCGCTGGCCCTGCAGGTGGCGCAGCACGATGCTCATGTGCTCGCGCACGTTGAGCTCCTCGCGCGAGATCTTGTGGTGCTGCACGAGCTTGGCGCGCTTCATGATGTCGGCCCACGCGTCGCGCAGCTCGATCACGTCCACGTCGGGAAAGCGCGGCTTCAGCGACTGCTCGATGTAGACCTGCGCCTTCCAGAAGTCGCGCCCGTAAGTCGGCATGGCGCTGATGGCGGCGGCCTGCAGCTTGGTCTGCTCGTACTCGAGCAGGCGGCGCACGAGCTCGGCGCGCGGGTCTTCGGCCTCTTCGCCGTCGGCCACCTTCTTGGGCGGCAGCAGCATGCGCGACTTGATCTCGATCAGCATCGCTGCCATCAGCAGATATTCGGCCGCGAGCTCGAGGTTCGTCTGGCGGATCTCGTCGACGTAGCTCAGGTACTGCCGCGTGAGCCCCGCCATCGGGATGTCGAGGATGTTGAAGTTCTGCTTGCGGATCAGGTAGAGCAGCAGGTCCAGCGGGCCTTCGAAGGCTTCCAGGAACACCTGCAGCGCCTCGGGCGGGATGTACAGGTCCTTCGGCATCGCGAAGAGCGGCTCTCCATAGAGCCTCGCGAGCGCGACCTGATCGACCACCTCGGGCATGTCGACCACCAGCGTGCCGTTGTCCTCGTCGCTCTTCATTGGGTTGCCGCTATTGTTTCAATAGCAATCGGCGCAATGCGGACGGGTGGGTGCTGCCGATTCGGCATCGGGGAGTTACTTGGCCTGGGTCTGGTAGACGTAGGGCTGCATCGGCACGCGGGCTTCGCTGTACTCCTCGAGCAGGCTGCGGTCGAGGTGCTTGTCCCAGAGGAGGGCGCGGCCAGCGCGCTGCTCGGCTTCCAGCGTGGGCTTCTTTTCCTTCATTTCCTCGATGAAGTTCGTGATCTCGGAGGTGTAGTGGGGGCGGCGGAAGATGGACATAGACTGGACCTTTGTTGGTGCGAATTTTACCGGGGACGGCATGGAGCGAATTCTGGGATGGCGGATCGGCATGGTGGCGGGGTGCCTGGCGGCGGCGATCGGGCTGGCAGCCTGCGACTCGAAGAACATCAGCGAGCTCGAGGAAGGCGTCTCCACCGAGGCCGACGTGCGGGCACGCTTCGGCCAGCCCGAGAACGTCTGGGACGCCCCCGGCGGCGCCCGCGTGTTCGAGTACAACCGCCAGCCCGCGGGCCAGAAGAACTACATGATCACCATCGGCACCGACGGCAAGATGAGCGCCCTGCGCCAGGTGCTCACGCCCGAGAACTTCGCGAAGGTGCAGCCCGGGATGATGATGGAAGACCTGCGCAAGATGCTGGGCAAGCCCGCCAAGGTCACGCCCTATGCGCTCAGGCGCGAGACCGAATGGGAGTGGCGCTGGGTGCAGCCGCCTAACTCCGCCATGGTCTTCACCGCCACGCTCGATGACGACCAGCGCGTAGTGCGCAGCGGCTCGTCGCCCGACCGTGGCACCGAAGCGCCCTAGCTCCGGTCGCTGCCTGCCAGCAGCTGTTCGATCCAGCGCGCCGGAATCGCGCCCGGCACGAAGGTGCCGTCGCCGAAGACCAGCGCGGGCGTGCCCCGGATGCCGAGCCTGCGCCCGAGCGCGGCATTGCGCTGCAGCGCCGATGCATCGCAACCGCCGGCGATTGCGGCGGGCTCGGTGCCTTTCTCGATCCAGGCTTCCCAGCCCGCGGCCTTGTCCTTGCCGCACCACAGATTGCGCGCCTTGGCCGACGAATCCTCGCCCAGCACCGGATATAGAAACACGTGCACCGTGACGTTGTCGAGCGCCTTCAGGTCCTTGTCGACACGCTTGCAGTGGCCGCAGTTCGGGTCGGAGAACACCGCGATCCGCCGCTTGCCGTTGCCATGTACGACCTTGATCGCGTCCTGGAAGGGCAGTTGCTCGAAGCGCATGCCGTCGAGCTTGCCGAAGCGCCCTTCGACGGAATCGGAGCGGCGCTGGGCGAAGGCAGCCGGCAGTGCGCCGAGTGCGCAAGCGGTGAGGAGAAAGTTGCGGCGGAGATTCACTGAAGCCTTCGAAAGTCAGACGGCCTGCGCATGCAGCGCTTCGGCGGACGATTCTCGCGGCCACAGCGCGAGCCCTCCGGCCAGGCTCCATGCCTGCGCATGGCCCAGCCGGCGCAGCGCCCTGGCGGCCTGCGCGCTGCGGTTTCCGCTGCGGCAGAAGAACACCACCGGCGTCTGTTCGGGCAGCGCCAGCCAGTCGGGCAGGGCGTTGGGCAGCCTCGACAGCGGCACGGCCTGCAGCCGGGTCGCCGCGTCGAGCACGGGCGCGTGGCCGACACGCTGCTCGTAGGGCTCGCGCACGTCGACCAGCACGAGGCCGGGGTGCGCCTGCTGCAGGGCTGCCAGCGCCTCGGGCTTGAGGTCGAGGGCCGGGCCGGAGGTGCAGGTGTCGACGCGGGCGCCGCAGGCCATGGTCCGGTACTCGGTGAGCGCGAGGCCGCGCTCCAGCGCTTGCTTGGCGCTCGCGAAGCCGGCCGCGTCGAGGGCGCCGGAAAGAACCTGCTTCAGCAGCGGCTGGGCGGCGCATTCGGTATCCAGCGTGGCCGCGAAGCGGTCGTCGTAGTCGTGGCCCGGCAGCATCAGGGTGCCGGGCTGCAGCGCCTGCTGCAACTTGAGCAGCGAGGGGCCGTAGGCCATCGGCTCGCTCTGCGCGAAGTCGCTGCGGCCCAGCGCGCCGGGCATCACGGTGTCGCCGACGAAGGCCAGGCGCAGGCCGCCGGCGTCGTGCAGCAGGTAGGCGGTGGAGTCGGCGGTGTGGCCGGGCAGCGCCAGCCGCGTGAGCCACTGCGTGCCAAGGTCGATCTGCTGTGCGCCTTGCGGCCATCCGAGCGCATCCACGGGGCCGGCTTCGCGTTGCGATTCGGGCACGGCGGCGAGCAGTTCGGGGCCCGAGGAGGCGTGGTCGCCGTGGCTGTGCGTGTCGAGCACGGCGGCCAGCGTGTAGCCGTGGCAGCCCAGCCATTGCGTGAGCTGGCCGGTCAGTTCGGGCAGCGGGTCGATGACCACGCAGCGGCGGCTGGCGGCATCGGCCAGCAGGTAGCAGCAGGCGCCGTCCACCACGAAGCGGGTCAGCCGCTCGGGCGGCAGCGCATGGCTCTGCGGCGTGGTGCTCAGGCAGCTGTCGCGCAGCGATTCGCCGCACGAGGCGATGCGGGCACAGGCCTCGTCGATGAAGGCGTCGTCGGTGGCCGGTCCGAAGGACAGCCGTACCGCCGATGCGGTGCGCCACGCGGGCAGCCCCATCGCTTCCAGCACGTAGCTGGGCCGGGCCTTCGACGCGCCGCAGGCGGAGCCGCCGCTGACGCGCATGTCGGCGGCGTCGAACAGGTCCAGCAGCAGCTTGGAGCTCAGGCCGGGCACCGAGAAGTTCAGCGTGGTCGGCAGGGACAGCTCGGGCGGCGCGTTGAACACCAAGCCCGGGAAGGCATCGCGCAGCGCGGCGGCGAGGCGGTCGCGGTAGGCGGTGAGCGTGCCGTGGTCCTGGAAGGTGGTCCCTTCTTCCAGCGCCTCCAGCACGGCGCCCAGCGCCGCGATGCCCGACATGTTCTCGGTGCCGGAGCGCAGCGAGTCTTCCTGGCCGCCGCCGGCCATCAGCGGCGTGAAGGGCGCGCCCTGGCGCACGTACAGCATGCCGATGCCCTTGGGCGCATAGAGCTTGTGGCCGGAGAAGGGCGCGTAGTCGATGGGCCGCTCGCCCAGCCACAGCGGCAGCTTGCCGAGGGCCTGCACGCTGTCGACCATCCACAGCGCCGGGCTGCTTGCGAGCGCGGCGGCGATGCCGTCGAGGTCGCTCACCACACCGGTCTCGTTGTTGGCCGCCATCGTGCAGACCATGCCGGCGCGCGGCGCATGGGCGCGCAGCCAGCCGAGGTCGTGGCGGCCGTCGCGGCCCACGGGAATGGCCTGCACCTCCAGGTTCAGGCCCAGCAGGGCGTTCCAGTGCCGGAGCGCCTCGGGCACGGCCTTGTGCTCGGTCGCGCCGTAGAGCAGCAGATCGGCGGCGGTATCGCCGGCCTGGCGCCGGGCGCGCAGCGCGCTCAGGGCCGAGAGCACGGCGGTCTGGATGCCTTCGGTCGCGCCGCTGAGGAACAGCAGCTGCCCCGAGGGCGCGCCGATCACCCGGCGGGCGCGGGCGCGCACGGCGTCCATCAGCGCCCGGGCCTTCAGGCCGGTGGTGTGGATGCTGCTGGGGTTCCCGAAATCGCCGGCCATGGCGGCGAGTGCCGCGGCGCGGGCCTGGGCAAGAACGGGGGTTGTGGCGTTGGCGTCCAGATAGATTTCCATGGACAGGATTCTGCAAAGCCGCGCAAGGAAAAGGCTTGCGTTCCAGGCTCCATTTCTTCAGTATTTGAGAACACTGTTCTCAAAAATATGAAAAAGATAAAAATAGATTCCATGGATCGCAAGATCCTCGAACTGCTGCAGCAGAACGCCGAGTGGCAGGTCGCCGAGCTGGCCGCGAAGGTCGGCCTGTCGCAAACGCCCTGCTGGCGGCGCATCCAGCGCCTGAAGGAGGCCGGCGTCATCACCCGCAGCGTGACGCTGGTCGATCCGCAGAAGGTGAACGTGGGCGTCACCGTGTTCGTTGCCGTGCGCACCCGCACGCACTCGCAGGCCTGGTTCGAGCACTTCAAGGCCGTGGTCGACGTGATTCCCGAGGTCGTCGAGTTCTACCGGATGAGCGGCGACATCGACTACCTGCTGCGCGTGGTAGTGCCCGACATCGCGGCCTACGACAAGGTCTACAAGCGCCTGACCGCCGACACCGACCTGTCGGACGTGAGCTCCAGCTTCGCGATGGAGGAAATCAAGTTCACCACCGCGCTGCCGCTTTCCTACGTCGAATGAGAACAGCGGCAAGGCCGCCATGCGAACTTTCAGTCAACTTATCCGGAGCGAGACTTGCAGATACATTTTTGACATTCGTTGACATTTCGTCACCGACATTACCGAGGCCGTCCGATGCACATCCTGCTTGTCGCGAGCGCGTTCAACAGCCTGACGCAACGGGTTCTCGCCGAACTCCAGGACCGTGGCCACACCGTCGGCGTGGCGCTGGCCCTCGGCGATGACGATGCACTGCGCGAGGCGGTGCGGGTGCATGCGCCGCAGCTCGTCGTGGCGCCGATGCTGACCACCGCGATCCCCGAGGACATCTGGAGCGCCCACACCTGCCTGATCGTGCATCCCGGTCCGCCGGGCGACCGGGGGCCCTCGTCGCTCGACTGGACGCTGCAGGGTGCCGCCGAGAGCTGGGGCGTCACCGTGCTCGAGGCCGTGGCCGAAATGGACGCGGGCGACGTCTGGGCCTGGTCGCCGCTGAAGCTGCCGCCGCTGGCCGGCAAGAGCGACCTGTACCGCGGCGAGGTGGCCGACGCGGCGCTCGACGCGGTGCTGCTCGCCGTCGAGCGTTTCGCCTCCGGCAGGCACAAGCCGCAGAAGCAGGAGCCCGAGGCGCTCGCCGCCGGCTGGCGGCCCTTCATGAAGCAGGAGGAGCGGCGCATCGACTGGACTTGTGACCCGACCGAAGCAGTGCTGCGCAAGCTGCGGGCGGCCGATTCGCAGCCCGGCGTGCTCGACGAGCTGCTGGGCGCGCGCTGGTACCTGCACGGCGGCCACCCCGAGGACGAGCTGCGCGGCGGCAGGCCCGGTGAGCTGATCGCCACCCGCGCCGGCGCCATCTGCCGCGCCACCGTCGACGGCGCGGTGTGGATCGCGCAACTGCGCCCCTGGCGCGAGCCCGGCTCGCGCCTGCCCAGTTACAAGCTGCCGGCCGTCGAGGCGCTGGACGATCTGCTGCCCTTCGAAGTGCCCGAGGTGCCGGCGCCACTGCAACTGCCGGCCGGGCGCTGCACCTTCTCGGACATCCGCTACAGCGAGCAGGGCGATGTCGGCGTGCTGAACTTCAGCTTTCCGGGCGGCGCGATGAGCACCACGCAGTGCCGCCGGCTGCTGGAGGCCTACCGCTTCGCCTGCACCCGCCCGACCTCGGTGCTGGTGCTGGGCGGCGTGCGCGATTTCTTCTCCAACGGGATTCATCTCAACGTGATCGAGGCGGCCGAAGATCCGGCCGAAGAGTCGTGGGCCAACATCCACGCGATGAACGACCTCGTCGAGGCCGTGCTGACCACCACCGACCGGCTCACCGTGTCGGCGCTGGGCGGCAACGCGGCGGCCGGCGGCGTGATGCTCGCGCTGGCGGCCGACGAGGTGTGGTGCCGCGACGGCGCCGTGCTCAACCCGCACTACAAGCTGATGGGGCTGCACGGCTCGGAATACTGGACCTACATCCTTCCGCGCCGCGTGGGCGAGAGCGAGGCGCTGCGGCTCACGCAGTCGGCCCTGCCGGTGAGCGCGAAGCGCGCGGTCGAACTCGGCATGGCGGAACGCGTGTTGCAGGCCGCGCCCGAGGAACTGGGGGCCGAAGTGGCCCGGCTGGCAGCGGAACTCGCCGCATCGCCGGAGCTGGCCGATCGCATCGCGCGGAAGAAGGCGATGCGCGAGCACGACGAATCGGTGAAGCCGCTGCAGCGCTATCGCGACGAGGAACTGACCCACATGCGCCGCAACTTCTTCGACGCGCGCGAGCCGCATGCGGGGCTCAGGTCGGCGTTCGTGCGGAAAGAGAAGGCGCTGCACACGCCGCCGCACGTGGCCCGGCTGGGGCTGGCGGACTGAGCCTTCGACGCCCGTTTACTGGCTGTCGGGAATCACCGCATCCGCCGCAGCGCCCACGGCCTTGCCCGTGATGCGCGCGGTGCCGATGGCCGCGTCGGCCGCCAGTCCGACCGCGCCGGCGCCCACGCTCACCGCGGTGCTGGCCACCGTCACCACGGCGCAGCCGCCCAGCATTGCCGAAAGCGATGCAAGCAGAAGGAGGCGGCGCAGCAGTGCGGTCATGGCGGTTCCTTTTCTTCGATGAAGCCGGTCAGCGAACCCGCATGCCCGGCGTCGCGCCCGGCCAGGGTTCGAGCACGTGGATGCCGGGGTGGGCCTTCTCGTCGCCATGGCTGGCGGCCAGCACCATGCCCTCGCTCACGCCGAACTTCATCTTGCGCGGCGCGAGGTTGGCGACCAGCACGGTGAGCTTGCCCACCAGCTGCTCGGGCTGGTAGGCCGAGGCGATGCCGCTGAACACGTTGCGGGTCTTGCCTTCGCCCGCGTCGAGCGTCAGGCGAAGAAGCTTGCTGGAGCCCTCGACCTTCTCGCAGGCCACGATCTTCGCGATGCGCAGGTCGATCTTCGCGAAGTCGTCGATGGTGATGGTGGGCGCGATGGCCTCGCCGCCCGGCAGCTCCGTCGTCTCCTGTGCCGCGGCGGGGGCTGCAGCAGCGGCGGGTTCGGGCGCGTCGAAGAGCTTGTCGACCAGCTTGGCGTCGGCGCGCTGCATCAGGTGCTTGTACTCGCCGATGGCGTGGCCCACGGGCAGCGGCTGCGCCGCGTCGGCCCAGGCCAGCGGCCGGATCTTCAGGAAGGCCTCGACGTTCAGCGCCAGCGCCGGCAGCACCGGCTTCAGGTACAGCGTGAGCAGGCGGAAGGCTTCGATGCACACGGTGCACACGTCGTGCAGGCGTGCCTCGGCGCCTTCCTTCTTGGCCAGCTCCCAGGGCTTGTTCTGGTCGACGTACTCGTTGACCTTGTCGGCCAGCGCCATCACCTCGCGCAGCGCGCGGGCGTAGTCGCGGCCGTCGTAGAGCGAATGCAGCTGCGCCGCCGCGTCGCGCAGCGTGAACAGCAGCGCGTCGCCGTCGGCCGAGACCTCGCCCAGCTTGCCGCCGAAGCGCTTGCCGATGAAGCCCGCCGCGCGGCTGGCGATGTTGATGTACTTGCCCACGAGGTCGCTGTTGACGCGCGCGACGAAGTCCTCGGGGTTGAAGTCGATGTCCTCGTTGCGGCCGTTGAGCTTGGCGGCGATGTAGTAGCGCAGCCACTCGGGGTCGAGCCCGATCGACAGGTACTTGAGCGGGTCGATGCCGGTGCCGCGGCTCTTGCTCATCTTCTCGCCGCTCACCGTGAGGTGGCCGTGCACGTACACGGCGTCGGGCGCCTTGCGGCCGCTGAAGTGCAGCATCGCGGGCCAGAACAGCGTGTGGAAGGTGATGATGTCCTTGCCGATGAAGTGCACCTGCTCCAGCTCGGGGTCGGCCATGTACTCGGTGTACGAGATGCCGTCGCCACCCAATTCGATGCAGCGCTTGTCCAGCAGGTTCTTCAGCGAGGCCAGGTAGCCCACGGGCGCGTCGAGCCACACGTAGAAATACTTGCCCGGCGCATCGGGGATCTCGATGCCGAAGTAGGGTGCGTCGCGGCTGATGTCCCAGTCGCCGAGGCCGCCCTTGCCCTCGTCGTCCTTGTAGAGCCACTCGCGGATCTTGTTCTGCACCTCGGGCTGCACGTGGCCGGCGGCTGCCGTCCATTCCTTCAGGTAGGCCTCGCAGCGCGGGTCCGAGAGCTTGAAGAAGAAATGCTCGGAGCTGCGCAGCTCGGGCTTGGCGCCCGAGAGGGCCGAGTAGGGGTTGATCAGCTCGGTGGGTGCGTACACCGCGCCGCACACCTCGCAGTTGTCGCCGTACTGGTCCTTCGAGTGGCAGTTGGGGCACTCGCCCTTGATGAAGCGGTCGGCCAGGAACATGCCCTTTTCGGGGTCGTAGAACTGCTCGACGCTCTTGGTGCTGATGAGACCGTTGGCGCGCAGGTCGCGGTAGATGTCCTGCGCGAGCTGGTGGTTTTCTGGCGCGTCGGTCGAGTGCCAGTTGTCGAAGGAGATGTAGTAGCCGTCGAGGTACGGCTTGCGGCCGGCCGCGATCTCGGCCACGAAGGCCTGCGGCGTCACGCCGGCCTTGTCGGCCGCGATGGTGATGGCCGCGCCGTGGGCGTCGTCGGCGCACACGAAGTTGACGTCGGCGCCGTTCATTCGCTGGTTCCGCACCCAGATGTCGGCCTGGATGTACTCCATCATGTGGCCGATGTGGAACTTGCCGTTGGCATACGGCAGGGCGGTGGTGACGAAAAGCTTGCGCGGGGCGGACATCGGGGAGGGCGCTTTCGGGAGTGTCGGGAGTGGCTGACGGGGGAACCGGGCATTTTAGGTCGCGCGGCCCTGGGGCGGATCGGGTGGCGCTATCGACCCTCACGCCGCATCCCACTGATGCTGCCGGCTGCTCACGATGTGTTGACAAACCCGCCGGAAGTGCATGGCATCATCCGCCCTCCAAAAACCAGGGAGGATTCCAATGCACAGCAACAAGTCATTCGTTTTCAGGGCGATTCTGGGCGCGGCATTCGCAGCCGCAGCGAGCGGCAGCGCCACGGCAGCAGCACCATCTTTCGCGGACTGTTTCAAGCTCGAGCCGGGCCTGGCCTACACGCTGAGCGACCGGTCGAAGGTCCGGATCGTCAAGGGCCAGTTCGCGGGCAAGGCCGCGATCGGCGTGGTGAGCGTCGACCAGGGCGTCAAGAGCGTGAAGTACTTCGACGAGACCGGTCGCCAGCGGCTCGGTTCCGAGCAATACGGCATCGCGGGCCTGGGAGGCGACGCCAGCAAGGTCGTCATCAAGGAGGTCTTCGCGGCGCCTTTCCCCGAGGTTCCGGCCGATGCCAAGCCGGGCGGCACCTTCAGGCTGGCGGGCAAGGGCACCAGGACGACCAGGGACGGCAGCGAGGCCTTCGACTTCGGAAACAAGTACCAGTCCGAGCACGTCTTCGTCGGCTTCGAGAACCTGGAACTGAAGCCGAACTACAACTCGCGCACTTTCGAGAACGTCTGCCACCTGAGCTCGCGCGGCGAGGACAACTCGGTCGACTCCTGGTACGCGCCGCAATACGGCGTCATCAAGATGCAAGTGAAGACCTCCAAGGGCGAGCCGCTCTTCAGCTACGAACTCGACGGCCTGGAAGAGCGTTGAGCCGTCGGCGGGATGCCGGCTGGGAATAAGGCTTTGGTTTCGCCGCGGCGCCCTGGCGTGGGATGATTCCCGCCGGAGATCGCCCGCTGGTGTGTCGCATCCGGTGGCAAGCGATGCGCACGACGTCGGGCGGCCGGTCTCCTCAAGTTTTTTCGCCAATCGACCTGAGCGCCCCACCATGACCACTCCCATTCCCGCAACCCTGATCCCCGGCGACGGCATCGGCCCCGAAATCGTCGACGCCACGCTGGCCGCGCTCGACGCGCTGAAGGCGCCTTTCGCCTGGGACACGCAGATCGCCGGCCTGGGCGGCGTCAAGGCTTCGGGCGACCCGCTGCCGCAAGCCACGCTCGACAGCATCCGCAAGACCCGACTCGCCCTGAAGGGCCCGCTGGAGACCCCTTCGGGCGGCGGCTACCGCTCGTCGAACGTGCGGCTGCGCGAGGAATTCCAGCTGTACGCCAACCTGCGCCCCGCGCGCACCATCATTCCGGGCGGGCGCTTCGACAAGATCGACCTGATGGTCGTGCGCGAGAACCTCGAGGGCCTGTACATCGGCCACGAGCACTACGTGCCCATCGACGGCGACCCGCACGCCGTGGCCATGGCCACCGGCATCAACACCCGCCAGGGCAGCCGCCGCCTGCTCGAATACGCCTTCGACACGGCCGTGGCCACCGGCCGCAAGAAGGTCACGCTGGTGCACAAGGCCAACATCATGAAGGCGCTCACGGGCATCTTCCTGGAGACCGGCCTGGACCTCTACGAGAAGAAGTACAAGGGCAAGTTCGAGCTCGACACGGTCATCATCGACGCCTGCGCGATGAAGCTGGTGCTCAACCCCTGGCAGTTCGACATGCTGGTCACGACCAACCTGTTCGGCGACATCCTCTCCGACCTCGTGGCCGGGCTGGTCGGCGGCCTGGGCATGGCGCCCGGCGCCAACATCGGCACCGACGCGGCGATCTTCGAGGCGGTGCACGGCTCCGCGCCCGACATCGCCGGCAAGGGCATCGCCAACCCCATTGCCTTGCTGCTGGCCGCCGCGCTGATGCTCGACCACGTGAAGCTGCCCGAACTGGCCACGCGCCTGCGCAGCGCCATCGACGAGACGCTGAACATCGACAAGGTGCGCACCGGCGACCTGGGCGGCACGGCGGGTACGGCGGCGTTCACGAAGGCGCTGGTCAGCCGCATCCACGGCGCTTGAGTCCCGCTGCGGCCGCGTTTCCCTTTTCGAGTTCACATGTCATCGACAACCCTTCCAGTCCTTTCCCTGGTCGAAACCCGCGTGCTCGGCGTGCTCGCCGAGAAGCAGCGCACCGTGCCCGACAGCTACCCGCTCACGCTCAACTCGCTGGTGTCGGGCTGCAACCAGAAGACAAGCCGCAACCCGGTGCTCGAACTTACCGAGTCGCAGGTGCAGGCCGCCATCGACAGCCTGCGGGGCTACAGCCTCGTGGCCGAGACCAGCGGCGGGCGGGCCTTCCGCTACGAGCACAACGTCGACCGCGTGCTGCGCATCCCGTCGCAGTCGGTGATCCTGCTGACCGTGCTGATGCTGCGCGGCCCGCAGACCGCGGGCGAACTGCGCATCGCCTGCGACCGCATGCACAACTTCGCGGATATCTCGTCGGTCGAGGGCTTCCTCGACGAGCTCGCCGAGCGCCCGGCCGGCGCGCTGGTGGTGAAGCTGCCGCGCCTGCCCGGTGCGCGCGAGAGCCGCTGGGCGCATCTGCTGAGCGGCCCTCCGGCCGAGGAAACCATGCGGCCTGCCGGTGTGTCGTCCGATGCGGGGCAGGTGTCGCACGACGTGTCTCTGGGCGAGGTCGCGGCGCTCAAGGCCAACGTGGCGCGGCTCGAAGTCGAGGTGGCTTCGCTGAAGGCGCTGCTGGGGCGGGTGTGCTCGGAGCTGGGGATTTCCGAGGCGGGGTGACCGGCCCCCCGAGTGCCCTTTGAGCACCCTCTGATCGCGCCATTTCACACGGGCTTCACGCAGCCCGCACATCCGGTGTCTAACTTCGGCCTCCCTTGCGAACACCCCTGGAGCCCTGCATGGACAACGGACACACCGTCGCGTGGCGCGACCACATGCCCTTCGACGACATCACGCGCAGCGCGCTCGCATGGCTCGCCGCGCTGGCCGGCATTGCGAGCCTCTATGCCTTCTTCTGGTGGACTGCATCGGCCACCGGCTTCTTCCTTTTCGACGGCTGGCGCCACACCTGGCAGAGCCTGGGCACGGCGATCGTGTTCCGTGACCTGGACACCGTCTACTACCTCCTGAGCTGGGTCTTCTCCGTGTTCGGCGGCCTCTATGGCTGGTTCGCGCTTGTCGGCTTCGCCTTCACGCATCGGCGCGGCTGGGAGACCGTCGCTCCATGGATCAGGATCGGCTGCGCCATCGGCGTGGCTGCCGGGCTGGCCTTCGAGCCGGGGCGCCTGCTCGCGCTGGCGCCCATCGTCTGCGTGGTGGCGCTGCTGCTGCGTTCGATGATGCCGGTGCCATCCGTTGCGGCAGCGCTTGGCTGCCGGACAGCGGCACGTCCAGACTGAACTTCACCGGGTCCATCGTGACCGGTGTGCGAAGGAGCCGGCTTTACGCCTCTTTCCATCCGAAGAATCGCAGCACCTCTTCGCGCTGATTCAGCGTGTCGGCGCGCCCCAGCGCCATCAGCTCGCGCGTGTAGCCCGATTCGAACAGCAGGTAGCTCGCGAGCGCGCCGCCCTTCACGTCGGCCGCCACTTTCGAGCCGCCCAGCAGGTGCCGCACCGCGCCGGGCAGGGCGTCGACGTGGCGTGCCGCGATCACGTCCAGGCGCTCCGAGGGCGAGATCACCAGCAGGTCGAGCGGGCGCAGGTTGCTCGCCGCGCGCGCCTCCTCGGGAATCAGCCCCAGCGTGTGGTTGATGCGGCGCAGGCGCTCGATGTCCACCGCCAGCGCGTCCAGGAAGATGCTCGACAGCGCATGGCCCGCGATCTGCGCCATGGTCGGATAGCCGCTGTGGGTGTTGGGCGCGGTAGCGTCGCGCGGCTCGTGCATGCGGCCCGCGCCGATCACCACGATGCGCTGCGCGCCGAGGTGTATGGCCGCCGCGATGGGCGCCGACTGGCGCATCGAGCCGTCTCCGAAGTATTCGGTGTGCCCCTGCATCGGCAGGGCCGTGGCCGGGAACACGAAGGGAATGGCCGACGAAGCCAGCAGGTGCGCATGCGTGATGCTGTCGCGCACCGACAGGCGCTGCGAGCGCACCCACGGCTCCATCGGCACGGCGGCCTCGAAGAAGGTGACGTGCTCGCCCGAGCTGTAGCTCGACGCGGTCACGGCCAGCGCCTGCAGGTGGCCTTCCTTCATGAGCTGCGGCAGGCGCTCGAGAAGCACCATGCGCTGCAGCAGCTCCGACAGCGGCGTGTTGTCCAGCAGCGACTTCGGCTTGATGCGCATCCAGTTGGCCGCGAAGCGCCCGAAGCCGAGCAGCATGCGCCAGCGCGTGCCGCTGCCGATCACCGAGAGCGAATCGGCGCGGTACACCTGCTCGGCGCGGAACTGGCCCCAGACCTCGGCGATGTGGCCCACCACGTAGTCGAAGTCGTCGCAGCCGCAGGCCAGCGCCGCCGCGTTGATGGCGCCGGCTGACGTACCTGTGATGACCTGGAAGGGGTTGGCCGCGCCGGTGATTGCCGTGCCGGCCGCGCGGCGGATCTCGGCAATGGCTTCCAGCACACCGACCTGGTAGGCGGCCCGGGCGCCGCCCCCGGTGAGCAGGAGACCTGTGACGGGGCTTGTCTCGGGCATTTTTGTTCGTTGTCGGGCTATTGGAGGCGCTTGGAGTGCGGGCCTGGAGAGCACCTTAGACTACCGGCCATTCAGGAGTTTGATCAATGGCACTCACCCCAGAAGGGCTCATGGAGGCACTCAAGGCCGTCCAGGACCCTAACACCGGCAAGCCTTTCGCGGCGACCCGTTCGTTCAAGAACCTCCAGGTCTCGGAGGGCGACGTCTCGTTCGACCTCGAACTCGGCTACCCGGCCAAGAGCCAGCATGCGGCCATCCGCAAGGAGCTTGTGGCGGCCGCCAAGGCGCTGCCGGGCGTGGAGAACGTGTCGGTCAACATCATCACCAGGGTCATCAGCCACGCGGTGCAGCGCGGCGTGCAGCTGATGCCCAACGTCAGGAACATCATCGCGGTGGCCTCGGGCAAGGGTGGCGTGGGCAAGAGCACCACGGCGGCCAACCTGGCGCTGGCGCTGGCGTCCGAAGGCGCCACGGTCGGCCTGCTCGACGCCGACATCTACGGCCCGAGCCAGCCCATGATGATGGGCATCGAGGGCCGCCCCGACAGCGCCGACGGCAAGACCATGGAGCCCATGGAGCGCCACGGCGTGCAGGTGATGTCGATCGGCTTCCTGGTCGACCAGGACCAGGCCATGATCTGGCGCGGCCCCATGGCCACCCAGGCGCTGGAGCAGCTGCTGCGCCAGACCAACTGGAAAGACCTCGACTACCTCGTCGTCGACATGCCCCCCGGCACCGGCGACATCCAGCTCACGCTGAGCCAGCGCGTGCCGATGACGGGTGCGGTGATCGTCACCACGCCGCAGGACATCGCGCTGCTCGACGCAAAGAAGGGCATCAAGATGTTCGAGAAGGTCGGCGTGCCGATCCTGGGCATCGTCGAGAACATGGCAGTGCACGTGTGCTCGAACTGCGGCCATGCCGAGCACATCTTCGGCGCCGACGGCGGCAAGAAGATGGCGGCCGAATACCAGATGGAGTACCTGGGCGCGCTGCCGCTGGACATCAGGATCCGGCTGCAGGCCGACAGCGGCGCGCCCACCGTGGTGTCCGACCCCGAGGGCGAGGCGGCCGGCATCTACAAGGCGGTGGCCCGCCGCGTGGCCGTGGGCATCGCGGAGAAGGCGAAGGACTTCTCGGCGAAGTTCCCGACGATCTCGATCAGCAAGAACACCTGAAGAACGGCCTTTTCAGATGAACCTGCTCGCCTCGATGCGCTACCTGGTGGCGCTGAACGAGCACAAGCACTTCGGCCGCGCCGCCCAGGCCTGCCACATCACGCAACCGGCCTTGTCGAACGCGCTGCGGGCGCTGGAAACCGAGTTCGGCGTCGTCATCGTCAAGCGGGCACGCGTTTACGTGGGCCTCACGTACGAGGGCGAGCGCGTGCTGGCCACTGCGCAGCGCATGCTGCGCGACAACGAGGTGCTGCTGCAGGAACTGCGCAGCGACGTGGACAACCCGCACGGGCGCCTGCGCATGGCGGCCGTGCCCACCGCGATACCGATGCTCTCGCGCTTCGCGGCGATGCTGCAGGAGCGGCACCCGGGCATCGTGCCGGCGGTGCTCTCGATGAGTTCGCAGGACCTGGAGACGGGACTGGAAAGCCTCTCCATCGACCTCGCGCTGGGCTACACCGAGCGCATGCACCTGCCGGGCATCAAGCTCAGCGCCTGGCCGCAGAGCGTGGAGCACTACTTCCTGCTGCGCCGCGCGAAGAAGCCCTCATCCGACGAGCTGCGCATCGGCCAGCCGATCTCGTGGGCCGAGGCGGGCAGGCTGCCGCTGTGCCTGCTCACCTCCGACATGCACAACCGCGCCATCGTCGACCAGGCGCTGCGCGAGGCGGGCGCGCCGGTGAGTCCGGCCATCGAGACCAACTCGGTGCTGGCTCTGGCGCTCGCGGTGAGCGCGGGCACCGTCAGCAGCGTGCTGCCCGGAGGCATGGTGGATGCGGTGCGTACCCACCGCGAGCTGGAGGCGCTGCCGCTGGTGGCCCCGGACGTGCGCACGCCCATCGGCTTCATGACGCAGGACGGCGTGCGCGCCTCGCGCGCCCTCGAGGCCGCGCTGGCGTTCATGCAGGCGCCCGAGTGGCAGGCGCATCTGCAGCAGCATGACGGCTCGCTCGGCGAGTGAGCGCCGGTTCATCGCCGGGCGAGCATCGGACGATTGCCACCAAAGGCCTACTCATTTAGTTATTGAATCAGGTCATGCCCTGATCGAATTTGACGGCGCTTAAACCGTTCGCAGACACTCCGCGCCCCGGATTAGCAAAAACTTACACATCCGGCGAACAAGGAGAAATATGGCAGGTTCATCTGCAGGCGTTCTCGATGGAGAACGCGTCGTTGGGGGAGGGGTGCAGACGCAACCCGGCTTCCTGGAAAAAGAACGCATCATCGCGGGCCCCGGCTTCAACCGCTGGCTCGTCCCACCGGCCGCATTGGCCATCCACCTTTGCATCGGCATGGCCTACGGCTTCTCGGTGTTCTGGCTGCCGCTGTCGAAGGCGCTGGGCACCGCGGGCACCGGCGCCCAGGCCTGCGCCAAGGACATGAGCTTCTTCGCCGAGCTCTTCGCCACCGGCTGCGACTGGCGCGTGGCCACCCTCGGCTGGATGTACACCCTGTTCTTCGTCTTCCTCGGCTGCTCGGCGGCCCTGTGGGGCGGCTGGCTCGAACGCGCGGGCCCGCGCAAGGCCGGCGTGGTGTCGGCGCTGTGCTGGTGCGGCGGCATGCTGCTGTCGGCACTGGGCATTCACCTGCACCAGTTCTGGCTGATGATCCTCGGCTCGGGCGTGATCGGCGGCATCGGCCTCGGGCTGGGCTACATCTCGCCGGTGAGCACGCTGATCAAGTGGTTCCCCGACCGCCGCGGCATGGCCACCGGCATGGCCATCATGGGCTTCGGCGGCGGCGCGATGATCGGCTCGCCGCTGGCGGTCGACCTGATGAAGCGCTTCTCCACCGCCACCGACGTGGGCGTGATGCAGACCTTCGTGGTCATGGCGCTGGGCTACTTCGTCTTCATGATGGCCGGCGCGCTGGGCTACCGCGTGCCGCCCTCGGGCTGGAAGCCCGAAGGCTGGACGCCGCCCCCGGCACAGACCAGCAACACCATGATCACGCAGCGCCACGTGCACGTGAAGAAGGTCTGGGGCATTCCGCAGTTCTGGCTCGTGTGGCTGGTGCTGTGCATGAACGTGAGCGCGGGCATCGGCGTGATCGGCATGGCCTCGCCCATGCTGCAGGAAGTGTTCGGCGGCGCGCTGATCGACCTGCCGGCCAGGTACGGCGAACTCGACAAGACGCAGCTCGCGGCCATCGCCGTGGTGGCGGGCGGCTTCACCGCGCTGCTGTCGCTCTTCAACATCGGCGGGCGCTTCGTGTGGGCGAGCTGTGGGCGAGC
>NZ_JASMRZ010000054.1 GCF_030462475.1 Variovorax sp. CAN15 | reverse complement strand
GGATGGCCGATGCGGCCAGCAGGATCGCCAATGTCTTCGTCATGCAAGTTCTCCTTGGAGTGTTTGTGAAACCGGGGTTCGCCTCCTGCGAGCCGGTAGTGCATTGAAGGCCACGCCGGTACGCGCCGGGTTTCCGTGTTGAAGCCCTCGCGTGAAGTTCGTTACCGGATGTGGAACACGATCCTGACTCTGCCCCGGGACGCAGAAGCCGCAAGGCGGCGCGCAGCTGATTGCGCAGTAGGCGCGGTTCCCGTGGTGCACCGGCGAGAGAGAATGTCGGCGCCCACGCTTTTGCTTTTGGATACCGGTTCTTTCCACGCCCGATGCAGCCCACGTCCTTCGTTTTCTCCCGCAAGACCCTCGCAGCCCTGCTGATCGCCGCGGCGTGGGCGCATCCGGCCGGGGCCGTGGTGAGCTTCGAGGAAGTGAAGCGCGATTTCCGCTCGTCCGACACCGCCGTGCTCGACCGCAACGGCGAGCTGCTGCAGCGCGTGCGCACCGACCCCACGGTGCGGCGCGGCCAGTGGACCGCGCTGGCCGACGTGTCGCCCGCGCTGCGCACGGCCATGGTGCTGAGCGAGGACAAGCGCTTCTACGAGCACAGCGGCATCGACTGGCGCGCGGTCTCGGCCGCCGCCTGGGGCAATCTCTGGAACACGCGCACGCGCGGAGCCTCGACCATCACGATGCAGCTGTCGGGCCTGCTCGACGAGGACCTGCGCCGCAATTCGGGCGGGCGCAGCTTCACGCAGAAGATCGGGCAGACGGTGGCGGCCGCGCAGCTGGAGCGCAACTGGCGCAAGGACCAGATCCTGGAGGCGTACCTCAACACCGTGCCGTTCCGCGGCGAGATCGTGGGCATCGACGCGCTCTCGCGCACGCTCTTCGGCAAGGCGCCCAGCGGGCTCGACGCGCGCGAGGCCAGCGTGGCGGCGGCGCTCGTGCGCGCGCCAAACGCCAAGCCCGCCGTGGTGGCGCAACGCGCCTGCGAAGTGCTGCGCACCATGGAGCCGCAACAGAAGACCGACTGCGAGGCGCTGGACATGTTCACCAGCGCGGCGGTGCAGCGGCGGGCCTTCGAGCCGAGCGAAGGGATCGCGCCGCATGCCGCGCGGCGCGTGCTGCGCGAGATGCGAGACGCGAACGCGGGGGCAGCCCCCACCCCGGCCCTCCCCCAGCGGGGGAGGGAGAAAGACAACAAGGAAGCCGGCGTGCGCACCACCCTGCGTGCGCCGCTGCAGCGCTTCGCGCTCGACACGCTGCAGCGTCACCTGCGCGAACTGCGCGACCGGCACGTGGAAGACGGCGCGCTCGTCGTGCTCGACAACGCGACCGGCGAAGTGCTCGCCTGGGTCGGCTCCTCCGGTCCGCTGAGCCAGGCCGCGGAGGTCGACGGCGTCACCGCGCTGCGGCAGCCGGGCTCCACGCTCAAGCCGCTGCTCTACGGCCAGGCGATCGCCGAGAAGCGCATCACGGCGGCCTCGCTGATCGAGGACTCGTCGGCGCAGATCAGCACCGCCAGCGGCCTCTACATTCCGCAGAACTACGACCGCCGCTTCAAGGGGCCGGTGTCGGCGCGCACCGCGCTGGCCGCATCGCTCAACGTGCCGGCGGTGCGCACGCTCGTGATGGTCTCGCCCGAGGCCTTCGCGCGCGAACTGCGCGCCGCAGGACTGCCGCTGCGCGAGAGCGGCGACTACTACGGCTACAGCCTCGCGCTCGGCAGCGCCGAGGTGTCGCTGCTGTCGCTCACCAACGCCTACCGCATGCTGGCCAACGGCGGTCGCTACGCAACGACGACGCTGACCGTGCGGCCCGTGGAAAAGCCGAAAGCCGCTGCTGCCTCGCAGCCGCCGGTACTCGACCCGCGCGCGGCCTTCATCGTCGGCGACATTCTTTCCGACCCGAATGCGCGCAGCCGCACCTTCGGGCTCGACAGCATTCTTTCCACCCGCTTCTGGACGGCCGTGAAGACCGGCACCAGCAAGGACATGCGCGACAACTGGGCCGTGGGCTGGTCGCAGCGCTACACGGTGGGCGTATGGGTGGGCAACGCCAGCGGCGAGTCGATGTGGGACGTGAGCGGCACCAGCGGCGCGGCGCCTGTGTGGGCCGAGGTGATGCGCTTCCTGCACTCGCGCGAGCCGAGCCGCGCGCCGATGCCGCCCGCGGGCCTGGTCGAGACGCAGGTGAGCTTCGGCCCCGGCGCCGATGGCAATCCGCTGGAGGCCTCGCGCAGCGAGTGGTTCCTGCAGGGCACGGAGCAGCCGCTCTTCGCGCTCGACACCGGCATGGCGGGAAGTGCTTCCACTTCGGCGCGCATCACGGCACCGGCCGACGGCACCATCATCGCGCTGGACCCCGACATTCCGCCCCAGCGGCAGCGCGTGCGCTTCGATGCCGAAGGCCGGAGCGTGCATTGGCGCATCGATGGCAAGCCGCTGGCGCGCGGCAACAGCGTGCAGTGGTTTCCATGGCCGGGGCGCCATGTGATCGAGCTGGTGGACGCCAGCGGCAAGGTGGTCGACCAGCGCCGGCTCGAGGTGCGCGGCGCGGGTGTGGTGGCGAAGAACAACGGCGGCGGCAACAGCGTGCGGCGCTGATTCAGGACGCCCTGGACAGGTCGAGGAAGTAGTCGACGAAGGTCCGGATCCTCGGCGTGTTGCGACGCGCGGGCAGGTAGCTCAGGTGGATGTCGTGGGGCTTCGGCTCCAGCGAGGGCAGCACCGGCATCAGCGTCTTGCCGTCGGTCTGCGGCCGCGCCAGCGACTGCGGCAGCGACTGCGGCAGCAGCGTCGGCCGCGTCGCGCGGCAGGTCGGCGCTGTCCTTGCCGGTCTCGACCGTCACCTCCAGCCGCGGATAGGCAGTCATGACCGCGGGCAGGCGGCTCGTCAGCAGCTCGCGGCCCAGTGGTGGGGCACGGCGATGCGCAACCGCCCCATGATGCGGCCGCCGTCGGACGAGAGATTGAGCATGGCGTCGCAAGGATCGTCAGCGCATGCCGGACCGCCGCCAGGAACTCCCGGCCTTCCTCGGTCAGCGCGAAAGGGGGGGGTGCCCCCGGCATTTGTAAAGGCGCAGTCCAGGTCAATCGCCGCGTGTAGAGTCCGGTTTCTGTTTAGGGGCAAAATTCATCCAATCATTGAATGACCAACCTCTCCTGATGCTCGCCCAAGCCCCCCGTACTTCCCTTGCAGACACCGCCGCCGACAGCATCCGCGCCGAGATTTCCGCCGGCCGCTGGGCCGTCGGTTCGCGCATTCCGATCGAGCCGCAGCTAGCGCAGCTGCTCGGCGTGAGCCGGGGCACGGTGCGCGAGGCGGTCAAGACGCTGGTTTCGCGCGGCCTGCTCGAAGTGCGCCAGGGCTCCGGCACCTATGTGCGCTCGGGCTTCGATCCGTCTTCCAGCCTGCAGAAGATGCGGCTCGCCAGCCTGCGCGACCAGTTCGAGGTGCGCCGCGCGCTCGAGGTGGAAGCCGCCCGGCTCGCCGCGGTGCGCCACACGGCGCGCGACCTGCGCCGCCTGCACGTGCTGCTGGACAAGCGCGGCAGCTTCGACCCTGCGGACAACGGTGCCGCCTTCGTCGAGCGCGATCTCGCCTTCCACCTCGCCATCGTCGACGTGTCGGGCAACCTCGCGCTGGCCGAGACCTGCCGCTTCATCACCGGCTACATCAAGGAAACCATCGCGAGTTCGCTGGGCAACGCCCTGCCCGAGCCCGACGAGGCGGCGCACCGCGCCATCATCGAAGGAATTGCCAGCCGCGACCCCGACATGGCCGCCGCGGCAGTTCGCGCCTTCRTGGCGCCGATGATCAACGCGCTGGCACTGGGCTCGTGATGAATTCGGCCACCCTCGCGCGCGGCAACGCCGCTTCCACACCCGCATCCGCCCGCCACGGCGGCGACGAACTGCTGATCGACGCCGAGGCCGACAGCCTGCCAGCGCCGCGGCCCACGCCGGCGCCAACGCTTGCGCGCCGCATCCTGCTCGGCGCCAGCGTGGTGCTGATCGCCTTCAACCTGCGCCCGGTGTTCGCCAGCCTCTCGGTGGTGCTGCCGGAAATCATCAAGGCCACGGGCCTTTCCGCCACCGCCGCGAGCCTGCTGACCACGCTGCCGATCGTCTGCCTCGGCGTGTTCGCGCCGCTCGCGCCGGGCCTGGGCCGGCGCTTCGGCACCGAGCGCACGCTGCTCGGCTGCATGGTGCTCATCCTGGTCGGCACGGTGCTGCGCGGCACCGGCAACATCCCGCTGCTGTTCCTGGCCTCGGCCATCGCGGGCAGCGGCATCGCGGTGTCGAACGTGCTGCTGTCGGGCCTGGTGAAGCGCGACTTCGCCTCTCGGGCGGCGCTGATGATGGGCCTCTACACGATGGCCGTGTGCGGCGGCGCGGCCAGCGCGGCCGGCTTCACGGTGCCCATCGAGCACGCGCTGGGCGGCGGCTGGACCATGGCGCTGGCGATGTGGGCGCTGCCGGCCGCGCTGGTCACGCTGATCTGGGCGCCGCAGGCGCTGCCGCTGAAGCCGGTGGCGAGCGAATCGGGCTTCACCGTGCGCGGCCTCTGGAGCGACAGGCTTGCCTGGCAGGTCACCTTCTTCATGGGCCTGCAGTCTGCCCTCGCCTACATCGTGATGGGCTGGCTCGCGCCGATCCTGCGCGAGCGCGGGCTGGGCAGCGAGACGGCCGGCTACGTGGTGTCGCTGTCGGTCATGACGCAGGTGGTGACCTGCCTCGTGGTGCCGGCGCTGGCGGTGCGGCTGCGCAACCAGCGCGGCCTGGCGGTCGCGCTGGCGCTGCTCACGGTGGGCGCGATGCTGGCGATGCTGTTCGCGCCGCTGGACGGCTTCTTCGGCGTTTGGGCCTGGGCGGTGCTGCTGGGCATTGCGCAGGGCGGCACCTTCGCGCTGGCGCTCACGATGATCGTGCTGCGCTCGCCCGACTCGCACGTGGCCGCGCATCTCTCGGGCATGGCGCAGGGCGTCGGCTACATGGTGGCGGCCTTCGGGCCGCTGGTGGCCGGGCTGCTGCACGGCTGGACGGGCAGCTTCCGCGCCTCGTCGTGGCTCTTCATCGGCCTGGGCATCGCGCTCGTGATCGCGGGGCTGGGGGCAGGACGCACGATGCACGTGGGCACGACGACCGTGCCGCGCCGCTGAGGCGCGGGCCCGCTGCCTACTGCGGCCCGCCGCAGAAGCCCGCGCGCTCGGTGGTCTTCGCGGTGAACAGCACGCGCGTGGTGGTCGCCACGCTGCGCGGCTCGTTCTGCGGCCACTCGGTCTGCACCCAGGTGTATTGCCAGTCGTACGGGGCGCCGGGCTTGAAAGTCTCGCCATAGGCGATGCGCAGGCTGCCGAAGCTCTCGTCGTGGCAGTGCTTCGAAGTCTTGTATTCCTTCTCGCTGAAGCAGGCGCGGATCATCTTGGAGCACGAGAACGGAATGCCCTCCTGCACCGCCTTGCCGCCTTCGAGCGGCACGAAGTCGGCGGTGTCGAACGAGGCGCCGCCGCCCGAATAGCCTTCAGACACCGTCCGCAGCACCGCCGCTGCCCACTTGCCCTCGGCCACCGGATAGAGCGCCGGCGCGAGCGAGAGACGCGCCTCGGACCGGCTGGCGTCGCTGCCTTTCTTCAGGGCCTGCGCGTAGTCGGAGAAATCGTGGAGGCGAGCGAGCCGCCAGCCCTTCGCGTCGCCGGCGTCCCGCCTGACGCGCGCCATGGCCAGCGGTTCGGCGGAGAGCACCACGTAGTCGCCGGGCGCGGCGCCGCGCGGACGGTAAAGGCCCAGTTGCTGCGCGTTGCAGGGCTGCGGCAGCAGTGCGCACAAGCGCGCGCGCCATTGCGCATCGAGCGAATCGGGCTTCTTCACCGCATCGAACACCTGCGCCGACGGCGCGGAAAGATCGGGAGCGGCAAGCACCGGGGCGGCGAACGGCAGCAGGGCGAGCAGGAGCGGCAGTTTTCTCATGGAGCCGGATGGTAGCCACCGGCGGGGCGCCTGGTTGATAAAGTCGCACGCGACCATGAATCCTTCTTCTCCCGCCCTCCTCCGGATCGACGCGCTGCGCTTCGCCTACCCCGACCAACCCGCGCTGGTGTCCGGCTGGAACGCATCCGTCGGCCCGGGCGTCACGCTGCTCTACGGCGATACCGGCACGGGCAAGTCAGCCCTGCTGCAGGTGATCGCCGGCGCGCTGCCCGCCTCCGCCGGTCGGCTGACCGTGGCGGACGTGAGCCTCGACGCCGCGCCCGAGGCCTACCGCCGCCAGGTGTTCTTCGTCGACCCGGTGACCGATCGCTTCGATCAGATCAGCGCGCGCGAATGCACGGCTTCGCTCGTCGAGGGCGACGCGGGCTTCGACGAAGCGAAGTGGCAGGCCATCGCCGACGGCTTCTCGCTGGCGCCGCACCTGGACAAGAAGATGTTCATGCTCTCCACCGGCTCGAAGCGCAAGGTGTGGATGGCCGCCGGGCTGGCGTCGGGCCGCCCGCTCATACTGCTCGACGAGCCGACCGCCGGCCTGGACATGCCCTCGACGCGCTGCCTGTGGGCCACGCTCTCGGGCTTCGCGGCGCAGGTGAGGCAGGCGGTGATCGTGGCCAGCGCGGCGCGCATCGACACCGTTCCGCTGGCGGCCACCATCGAACTGCCGCTGGCCTGATGCCTGCCTGCCTTCAGGCCGCGGCGTCGAAGTCGGTGCTGCGGCTCAGGGCTTCCCAGGCTTCCATGTCCTTGAGCATCGCCTGCGCATGGGCGCGCACCGCGTCGACCGAGTCGCCGCCCAGCGGCAGGCGCAGCGGCGTGTTCTCGGCTTGCAGCGCCTTCGCGATGGCCACCGCCGCCTTGCGCGGATCGCCTGCCTGCGTGTTGTGCATGCTGTGCGCGAACTCGCGCGTGGCACCCACCACCGGCTGATAGGCCTCGATCACCGGCATGTGGCGCATGCCGCTGCCCGCGAGCTGGGTACGGAACTGGCCCGGTTCGACGATCAGCACCTTGATGCCGAAGGGTGCGACCTCCTGCGCCAGCGCTTCCGAGGCGCCTTCCAGCGCGAACTTGGAGGCCGAATACGCGCTGAAGCCCGCGAACGACAGCTGCCCGCCGAGGCTGGAGATGTTCACGATGGCGCCCGACTTCTGTGCGCGCAGCACCGGCAACGCGGCGCGGGTGACGGCCATGGCGCCGAAGAAGTTGGTGTTCATCAGCGCACGCAGATCGGCATCGGAGGTTTCCTCCAGCGCGCCCACCACGCCATAGCCCGCGTTGTTCACGAGCACGTCGATGCGGCCGAAGCGCGCCACCGCGGCCTCGACGGCGGCTTCGGCGGCGCCGGCCGCGTCCACGTCGAGCGGCGTGGCCAGCACGCGGTCGGGTGCCAGCGCCACGAGGTCGGCGAGGCGCCCGGCATCGCGGGCGGTGGCGACCACGTTGTGGCCCATGGCCAGCGCGTGCTCGGCGAAGGCGTGGCCGAAGCCGGAGGCGGCGCCGGTGATGAACCAGGTCTGGCGGATCTGCGAGGCGCTGTTGCTGGAGGTGTTGGCGGTGGTGGACATGGCGTTGGCTCCTTGGGGTGTTGAGGGTTGCCGTGAAGGCATGGCGTGACTGTTCCAGCAAACACATTCAACGACTAGCCGGTTCAAATCGAATGCACTGTGCGATACAGTGCATGAATGGACCGCACCCTGCTCCCGCATCTCGCCATCGTGCTGGCGGTGCACCGGCGCGGCGGGTTCGCCGCCGCGGCGGCCGAGCTGGGCATGAGCGCCTCGGCCGTGAGCCACGCGGTGCGCGCGGTCGAGGACCACCTGGGCCAGCCGATCTTCGCGCGCACCACCCGCAGCGTGCGGCTGACCGAGGCCGGCGCCAGCTTCATCGGCATGCTGGCCCCGGCCATGGGCGAGATCGCCGACGCGGTGGACCGCTTCGGCGAGTCGCTGGGGCGGGTGAGCGGCGTGCTGCGCATCAACGCGCCCCACGTGGCGCTGCCACTGGTCATGACGCCGCTGGTGGCCGAAATGTCGCGCCGCCACCCGGAGCTGGTGATCGAGATCACCTGCGACGACGGCCTGGCCGACATCGTCGCCAGTGGCCAGGACGCCGGCGTGCGCCTGGGCCACACCGTCGCGCAGGACATGGTGGCGGTGCGGCTCACCCCGCCCTTCGAGGCCATCATGGTGGCCACGCCGCGCTACCTGGCCACGGCCGGCGAGCCGCGCAGCATCGAGGCGCTGCAGCAGCACAACTGCATCGGCTTCCGCTTCGTGACCTCGGGCGGCGTGTACGCCTGGGATCTGCGCGACAAAGCTGGCGCCCACGTTTCGGTCGAGGTGCCGGGCACGGTGCGGGTCACCGACGCGCTCTACGCCCGCGACCTGGCGCTGGCCGACGTGGGCATCGCCTACATCTTCGAGCCGCTGGTGCGCGCCGAGCTGCGCGATGGCCGGCTGCGCCAGCTGCTGCCGCGCTCGGCCTTCGGGGAGCCGGGCCTGTTCCTGTACTTCCCCCGCCGCGCGGCGCAGGCGCCCAAGCTGCGCGCGTTCGTCGACCTGGCCCGGGAAATGCTCGAAAAGGCCGTTTCCGGCCAGCTGGAGCCCCGTTAAGACTCGCTCCCGGGCGGGGCTTGGTAACCCGCATGGCGAAACACGGTCCCGGCGGGCGACAATCGGGGGCTCCGGCAAAAACGGGCCACCCCCCGGCCGCCGGAAGTTCCAGCCAACCCGACAACCAGGATCTACGGAAGCAAGCGCATGAGCTCGAAGCAACCCACCATCGTCTACACCCTCACCGACGAGGCGCCCCTGCTGGCGACCTACGCGTTTCTGCCCATCATCCGCGCCTTCACGAATCCGGCCGGGATCAACGTCGAGACCAGCGACATCTCGGTGGCGGCCCGTATCCTGGGCGAGTTCCCCGACTACCTGAGCGACGAGCAGAAGGTGCCCGACAACCTCGCCGAACTGGGCAAGCTCACGCTCAAGCCCGAAGCCAACATCATCAAGCTGCCCAACATCAGCGCCTCGGTGGCCCAGCTCAAGGCCGCCATCAAGGAACTGCAGGGCAAGGGCTACAAGATCCCCGACTACCCCGAGAACCCGACCACGGACGAGGACAAGGACATCCGCGCGCGCTACAACAAGTGCACCGGCAGCGCCGTGAACCCCGTGCTGCGCGAAGGCAACTCCGACCGCCGCGCGCCCAAGGCCGTCAAGGAATACGCGCGCAAGAACCCGCACAGCATGGCCGAGTGGAGCCAGGCATCGCGCTCGCACGTCTCGCACATGCACGGCGGCGACTTCTATCACGGCGAAAAGTCCATGACCCTGGACCGCGCCCGCAACGTCAAGATGGAACTGATCACCAAGAGCGGCAAGACCATCGTGCTCAAACCCAAGGTCGCCCTGCTCGACCGCGAGGTCATCGACTCCATGTTCATGAGCAAGAAGGCGCTGCTGGCCTTCTATGAAAAGGAAATCGAAGACGCGCACAAGACCGGCGTGATGTTCTCGCTGCACGTCAAGGCGACCATGATGAAGGTCTCGCACCCCATCGTGTTCGGCCACTGCGTGAAGATCTTCTACAAGGAAGCCTTCGAGAAACACGGCAAGCTGTTCGACGAGCTGGGCATCAACGTCAACAACGGCATGGTCGACCTCTACAACAAGATCGCCACGCTGCCGCAGAGCACCCAGGACGAGATCAAGCGCGACCTGCACGCCTGCCACGAGAACCGCCCCGAGCTGGCGATGGTCGACTCGGCCAAGGGCATCACCAACTTCCACTCGCCCAACGACGTGATCGTGGACGCCTCGATGCCCGCCATGATCCGCAACGGCGGCAAGATGTGGGGCGCCGACGGCCGCCTGAAGGACGTGAAGGCCGTGATGCCCGAATCGACCTTCGCCCGCATCTACCAGGAGATCATCAACTTCTGCAAGTGGCACGGCGCCTTCGACCCCAAGACCATGGGCACGGTGCCCAACGTGGGCCTGATGGCGCAGAAGGCCGAGGAATACGGCTCGCACGACAAGACCTTCGAGATTCCCGAAGACGGCGTCGCCAACATCACCGACCTGGACACCGGCGAAGTGCTGATGAGCGAAGACGTGGAGCAAGGCGACATCTGGCGCATGTGCCAGGTCAAGGACGCCGCGATCCGCGACTGGGTCAAGCTGGCCGTCAACCGCGCGCGCAACTCCGGCATGCCGGTGGTGTTCTGGCTCGACGCCTACCGTCCGCACGAGGCGCAGCTGATCACCAAGGTCAAGATGTACCTGCACGAGCACAACACCACGGGCCTGGACATCCAGATCATGAGCCAGGTGCGCGCCATGCGCTACACGCTGGAGCGCGTGGTCCGCGGCCTGGACACCATCAGCGCCACCGGCAACATCCTGCGCGACTACCTGACCGACCTGTTCCCCATCATGGAACTGGGCACCTCGGCCAAGATGCTGTCCATCGTTCCGCTGATGGCCGGCGGCGGCATGTACGAGACCGGCGCGGGCGGCTCGGCTCCCAAGCACGTGCAGCAGCTGGTGGAAGAGAACCACCTGCGCTGGGACTCGCTGGGCGAATTCCTCGCGCTGGCCGTGAGCCTGGAAGACCTGGGCCTGAAGACGAACAACAAGAAGGCCGCCATCCTGGCCAAGACGCTGGACACCGCCACCGGCAAGCTGCTCGACAACAACAAGAACCCCTCGCCCAAGACCGGCCAGCTCGACAACCGCGGCAGCCAGTTCTACCTGGCGATGTACTGGGCACAGGAACTGGCCGCGCAGACCGAGGACAAGGAACTGCAGGCCGCCTTCACGAAGCTGGCCGAGACCCTCACCGCCAACGAGAAGAAGATCGTCGACGAACTCGCGGCCGTGCAGGGCAAGCCGGTGGACATCGGCGGCTACTACCTGGCCGACCCCGCCAAGTTCGAAGCCATCATGCGTCCGAGCGCCACGCTGAACGCGGCGCTGGCTTCGGCGCAAGGCTGATCCGGATCGTGCGGGTGGCAATGGTCATGAAGAAGTCCTGGCTCGCAATGCTCCCCGTCGCGCTGGCCCTGGCCGGCGTAGCGGGCGCTGCCCATGCGGCCGAGGACTGCGAAGCGCTGCGCACCCGCATCGAACAGAAGATCGCCGCGGCCGGCGTGGCACGCTTCACCGTCACCGTCGTCGATGCCAACGCATCGGCGAACGGCCAGGTGGTGGGCAGCTGCGAGCTCGGCACGAAGAAAGTCGTCTATCTGAAGGACGCGGGGGCTGCCCTTGCTCCTGCATCTGCCCCTGCATCTGCGCCGACGCCGGCCCCGGCGCAGGGCACGGACGAACCCATGCTCACCGAGTGCAAGGACGGCACCGTGACCATGGGCGACTGCAGAAAGCAGTAGCAGCAACCCGGCGGCACCTGCCGCCCGGCCCTGCCCCATCCATTCTTGCGGCCGGACTCTTCCGGCTGTTCAGCCCTGTGCCACCACCCGCGCGATCCACGCGAGCAGCACCGCTTCGACCTCGTCGCGGTTGGTCTCGTTCAGCGCCTCGTGGCGCGCGCCGCCGAACACGTGGCACGACACGTCGCGCAGCCCCGCCTCGCGGTAGCGCTCCACCAGCGGATAGAACCATTGGGCCTTGTTGCTCACCGGGTCTTCGCCGCCGATGAACAGGTACAGGGGCAGCTCGGGACGGATGGTCTTGCGCATCGCCTCGGGCGTGAGGGCGTCCAGCTTCGCGAACATCGAACCCAGCCCCTCCGGCGAAACCGTGAAACCGCACAGCGGATCGGCGATGTACGCATCGACCTGCGCGGGATCGCGGCTGAGCCAGTCGAAGGGCGTGCGCACGTCGGGCAGCGCGGCGTTCATGTCTTCCAGCTTGAAGCCCGACTGCAGGGCGGTGCCCAGCAGGTCGAGCGCCGAGGTGCCCGACAGCGCCGCGCCCGCGAGCAGCGAACCGTGCTCGACGAGGTAGTACTGCAGCGCGAACGAACCCATGCTGTGGCCCAGCAGGATCAGCGGCAGCCCGGGGTGCACGCCGCGCACATGGCGGCTCAGCAGCGCCATGTCGTCCACCAGCCCGGCGAATGCGCGCGGCCCGAACTCGCCCAGCTCGCCGCGCGCCTGCGCACCCTTGCCATGGCCGCGATGTTCGTTCGCATAGACCACGTACCCCGCGCGCACCAGTGATTCGGCCAAGTGCCGGTAGCGCAGCGAATGCTCGCCCATGCCGTGTGCCAGCTGCACGATGGCGCGCGACGCTGTCGCCGTGCCCAGCCACCGATGGACCTCCACCGTGACGCCGTCGTTGGCGGTGAGCTCGAAGTGGGTCTCGGTGGTCGGCATGCAGTGCTCCATTCAGTGATCGATGGAGCAGATCGTAGGGGCTGGCGCGCGGCGCTTCGATCAGGGGTTTCCTGCTTTTGTCGCGTGGTGGACAGCCAGCACTTCCGCCATCTTCTTCAACGCCGCCTCCGGCGTAGGCTCGATGTGGATCGAGCATGCCAGCATCAGGTTCAGCTGCTGACCGAAGTCCTCGACCGCGATGCCGGTGCCGGCTTCGCGCAGCACGCCGTTCGCGTCGACTTCGCATGGCAGCGCGGCGCGCACGCGGTCTGCGTAGCTGCCTTCGGGCACGCCATAGGCCACGACCGGGATGCCCAGCGCGATCGCCGCGCCGACCTCGAACACGGTGCCGGAATCGGGCTCCATGCCCCTGAAGCTCGCGAGATTGGCGACGACGCCGTCGGCGCCGCGAAGCCGCTGCATGTTGGCTTCGTAGATCTGCTTCTCGGGCGCCTCGGAGCTCAGCTCTTCGTTACCGTCGGCCGGCAGCAGGGCCGCGAGGCCCGCTGCCTCGCAGGCGCCCGACAGCCTCACGAAATGCGCCCTCGCGTCGGGGCGAAAGACGTCCGGCCCCGCAAGGTAGATGCGCAGGCGGGCCGTGTTCCGGGGCGACTGGTTGTCCATCGGCGCAGCATCGGCGATTTCGGGCTCTTGCTCAATCCTTGCGACATCGTGCAAAGCGAATTACCGATGGATGCATCGGCCCGCCGCACCAGACGCTGCGGCTTCGGGGAATCAGGCAAGAAACTCGCACGAAGCGACTAACGCCCCGCCCGCGCCTTTTTCAAGAATGGACGCTCCATCCACGAACCAAGGCGCACCATGAATACCGCACATCGCACTGGCGCACTCACCGCGCTCTCGCTATCGCTTGCCATGGCCTCGGGCCCTTCGCAGGCACAACAGCAACGCCCCAGGCTGCTCGAAGACCCGAACCGCTTCGTGGGCATGTGGGTGACACAAGACGGCCACATCCGCCACGAACTGCTCCCCAACGGCCGATACGACGAGGCGCGCGGCACGCGTCAGAGCGCTTACCAGGGCAGCTACAGGCTCAAGGGCAACCACATCGACTACGTCGACGACACCGGCTTCACGGCCGACGGCGAGTTCCGCGACGGCGTGCTGTACCACGCGGGCATGGTGCTCTACCGCGAAAGCACTACGCCGCGCTGAACGGCAGAAGCAGCGGCCCGCGTGTTTTGCAGGATCAGGCAAAAACCGCGTTCGATTCGTCTACCGCTTCCGGCTTGCGAAAACGCACACTTCTCCGCATGCCCGGCCCACGCTCATTCCAGTGTGCGCCCCACGGCAGACAGATCAGCACGAGGAGTTCACCATGACCACGATCCAGGAAAAAGTCGTACTCATCACCGGCGCGAGCAGCGGCATCGGCGAAGCGACCGCCAGGCTGCTTGCGCGGCGCGGCGCCAAGGTGGTGCTCGGTGCGCGCCGCACCGACAGGCTGGAGGCGCTCGCGGCGGAGATCACGGCCACGGGCGGCACGGCGAGCTTCCAGCGGCTCGACGTGACGCACCGGCCCGACATGGAAGCCTTCGCCGAGTTCGCACTCGAGACGCACGAGCAGATCGACGTGCTCGTCAACGCCGCGGGCGTGATGCCGATGTCGCCGCTGTGGAACCGCAAGATCGAGGAGTGGGAGCTCATGATCGACGTGAACCTGCGCGGCGTGCTGCTGGGCATCGCGGCGGTGCTGCCGACGATGCAGGAGCAGGGCTGGGGCCACATCGTGAACGTGGCGCCGGTGGCGATGCACGGGCTGTCGCCGGGCTCGGCGGTTTACCACGGCACGCAGTACGCGGTGAACGCGATCTCCGAGGGCCTGCGGCAGGAGCATGCCGGCCGGCTGCACGTGACGGTGGTGAGCCCCGACGTGCACGGCCCCATCGATCCGCTGGCCGAGCGCATCGCGGCCAGCTACGCGCGCGAGCGCATGCGCACCAACCGGCGCATCGCGGTGCCGGTGGATGCGGTGGCGCGCTCGATCGCGGGCGCCATCGAGGGCTACGGCATCACGGCCGGTGCGATGCGCCCGCCCGCCAGGCAGCATCAGCAGCAGAGGCCGCGGCCGGCCGAATACGCTCAGTAGGTCTTGTAGGGCAGGAACTTGCCCGACAGCACCACGTTGACGCGGTCGCCCTTCGGGTCGGCCTCGCGCTGGATGTCCATGCTGAAGTCGATGGCGCTCATGATGCCGTCGCCGAATTCTTCATGGATCAGTTCCTTGATGGTGGTGCCGTACACGCTCACCACCTCGTACCAGCGGTAGATGAGCGGATCGGTGGGCACCGGGGTGGGCAGCGAGCCCTTGTAGGGCACCACCTTCAGCCACTTCTGCTCCTCGGCGGTGAGGCCGAAGATCTTGCCGATGATCTTCGCCTGCCTGTCGTCGAGGGTCATCTGGCCGAGGCAGGCGGCGGTGGTCCACTCCTTCGAGAGGCCTACCTTCTTCGCCACGTCGGCCCACTGGATGCCCTTGCCGACCTTGGTGGCGATGATCTTCTCGGTGACGTCGTTGCGGTTCATGGGGTTTGCTCCTGATTGAAATGAACGTGATGAAGGGTGAAGACGAGGTCACGCAGCCTTCGCGCGCGTGACGAGGAAATCGACGATGTGGTTGCGCAGCGCGTAGTAGCCGTCGAGGTGGTGCAGCGACGCGCGCGTGCGCTCGCGCGGCAGCGGGTTGACCACCGTCTCGACGATGTCCCCCGCGCGCCAGCCGCCCTGCGGCAGGTCGGCGCCGTTGCTCATCAGCAGGATGCGGTCGGCCAGCAGGATGGCCTCGTCCACGTCGTGCGTGATCATGAAGACGGTCTGCTGCGTCTGGCGCACGATGGCCATCAGCTCGTCCTGGATGGTGCCGCGCGTGAGCGCATCGAGCGCGCCGAAGGGCTCGTCGAGCAGCAGCATCTTGGGGCTGATGGCAAAGGCGCGCGCGATGCCCACGCGCTGCTTCATGCCGCCCGAGAGCTGCGAGGGCTTCTTGTCGATGGCCGCCTGCAGGCCGACCATGGCGACGAAGCGCTCCACCTGCGCATCGACCTGCGCCGCCGACCACCCGGGCCAGCGCGAGACCACGGCGAAGGCGATGTTCCTGCGCACGGTGAGCCACGGCATGAGCGCGTGGCTCTGGAACACCACGCCGCGCTCCAGGCTGGGGCCGGCCACCTCGCGCCCGTCCATGAAGACGTGGCCCGCGCTGGCCTGGTCCAGGCCCGCCAGCACGTTGAGGATGGTGGTCTTGCCGCAGCCCGAGTGGCCGATGATGCAGACGAACTCGCCGCGCTCGAGCGTGAACGACACGTCGGCGAACACGGGCCGCGCGGGCACGAAGGCCTTGGCCAGACCCTCCACGCGCAGGAAGCCGCGGGCGCCCGGCGCCTCCACGGCGGCGGCGGAAACGACGGGCTGGGTCATGGCTTCACCTCGGGCCGGAAGAACGGCGCGCTCACTCCACATAGGTCACCTTCCGCTGCAGCGCCGCGAAGGCCTGGTCGAGCAGCATGCCCACCACGCCGATCAGCAGGATCGCGAAGATCACATTGGTGAGCGACAGGTTGTTCCACTCGTTCCACACGAAGTAGCCGATGCCCGTGCCGCCCACCAGCATCTCGGCGGCCACGATGACCAGCCACGCGATGCTCATGCTGATGCGCATGCCCGTGAGGATGGTGGGCGCCGCCGCCGGCAGGATGACGCGGAACGCGCGGCGCAGCGGCTTCACCTCGAGCGTGCTGGCCACGTTGAGCCACTCGCGCTTGACCGAGGCCACGCCGAAGGCGGTGTTCAGCAGCATCGGCCACACCGAGCAGATGAAGATCACGAAGATGCCGCTGACCGACGAGTCCTTGATGGTGTAGAGCGCCAGCGGCATCCACGCCAGCGGCGAGATCGGCTTGAGCACCTGGATGAACGGATCGAAGGCCTTGTGCAGCAGCGGCGACATGCCGATGACGAAGCCCAGCGGCACCGCCACCGCGCACGCCAGCGCAAAGCCCAGGCCGACGCGCGCCAGCGACCAGGCCAGCTGGATGGCGATGCCCTTGTCGTTGGGGCCGTTGTCGTAGAACGGATTCGACAGGTGCTTCCACGCGGTGGCGGCCATCTCGGCGGGCGTGGGAAAACCCGAGCTCTTCACCTGGCCCTGCGTCGGGTCCTTGCCGAGCATCTTCTGGTATTCGATCTGCTCGGCTGTCATGCCAGTCGCGGCGGAGGCACCGGTGGTCGGTGCGGTCGCCAGCTGCCACACGCCGACGAGCAGCAGGAACATCAGCAGCGACACCAGCGCCGCCTTGAACGAAAGGGCCTTCTTCCGCATGGCTCAGGCCGTCTTCGCGATGGCGAAGCTCTTGAGATAGTCGTCGGGCTTCGCGGGATCGAACACCTTGCCCATGATGGTGAACTTGGGGTAGGCGCCATCGGGCACGGCCTGGCCCAGGTCCTTCATGCGCTTCTTCGCGTCGGTGAGCAGGAAGACCTTTTCGGCGATCTGCCTGTAATTGATGTCGCCCTTCACGTAGCCCCAGCGCTTCATCTGCGTGAGCATCCACACGGCCATCGACTGCCAGGGGATCGGGTCGAAGTCGGCGCGGTCGGGCACGGTGCGGATGTTGCCCAGCCCGTCGGCGAACTTGCCGGTGAGCACCTGCATGAGCACGGTCTCGGGCTGGTTCAGGTACTGCGCGGGCGCGATCACCTTGGCGATGAGCTCGCGATTCTTCGGATCGCGTGCCATGGCCGAGGCGGTGAGCACCGAGCGCACCAGCGCGGCGAAGGTGTTGGGGTTCTTCTCGATGAACTTGGTCGACGTGCCGAAGGCGCAGCAGGGGTGGCCGTTCCACAGGTCCTTGGTGAGCAGGTGGATGAAGCCGATCTCCTCGAACACCGCGCGCTGGTTGAACGGGTCGGGGCCGAGGTAGCCGTCGATGTTGCCGGCGCGCAGGTTGGCCACCATCTCGGGCGGTGGCACCACGCGGATCTGGATGTCGGTGTCGGGGTTCAGGCCCGCTTCCGCAACGTAGTAGCGCAGCAGGAAGTTGTGCATGCTGTACTCGAAGGGCACGGCGAACTTCATGCCTTTCCAGGTCTTTGGGTCGCGCCTGTCCTTGTGCTTGTTGGCCAGCGTGATGGCCTGGCCGTTGGTGTTCTGGATGGTCGCGACGTTCATGGGCACCGCGTTGGAGCCCGCGCCCATCGAGATGGCCAGCGGCATCGGCGACAGGAAGTGCGTGGCGTCGTACTCCTTGTTGAGCATCTTGTCGCGGATGAGCGCCCAGCCCGCCGTCTTCACCACCTCCACGTCGAGGCCCTGCTTCTGATAGAAGCCCAGCGGGTGCGCCATGATGAGCGGCGTGGCGCAGGTGATGGGAATGAAGCCGATCCTGAGCTTCGTCTTCTCCAGCGGCGCCTTCTCCTGCGCCATGGCCTGCAGCGCGCCGAGCGGGAACACCGAGGCGATGGCCGCGCGCGCGGTGCCCGCGCCCACTGCGCGCAGGAAGCCGCGCCGCACGCTGTCGACGGGGAACAGCGCCTTCATGAGGCTGGCCTCGAGCTTGTCCTCCGGTAGCACGCCTGCCCGCTGCGCGCCATGCACGCGCCCGCAGGCGCAGCGCATGTTCAGTGGCCGGTCGGCATCGTAGGGATCGCAGGCGGTCGGTTCTTGCGGGTTGGACATGGTGGTGCACCTCGTTGGAAAGATGCAGCCGCCGTTGCAAGCGCCGGGCCGGAAAGGCGCTGTGGAAGCCATTGCGCAGCCTGCGGCCTCAGATCGTGCCGCCGATGTCGAGGCCTTGTAGGGCTGGCACTACAAGCCGGTACGCGCCAGTGGCGTGTTCGGGCTTTTTCAGCCGGGAGAGCCCTGCTTGCCGTGGCGTTCGGCATACAGGGCCAGCTCCACGTCGTTCTTGGTGCCGGTCTTCTCGAGGATGCGCGCGCGATATGTGCTCACGGTGTTGGGCGCCAGGCCCAGCTGCGCACCGATTTCGCTCACGCTGTGCCCCGCGCTGAGCAGCCGGTACACCTGGTGCTCGCGGTGCGAGAGCATCTCGGCGCCCTGCCCGGCGCCTCGTCCCACGGCAGTGGCCAGTGCCTCGGCCGTGGCAGCGGACACATAGAGCCCGCCGGCCGCCACCTTGCGCACGGCGCCGACCATGTCGTCGGCGTCGGCGCTCTTGTTGAGATAACCCGATGCGCCCAGCTTGATGCAGCGTACGGCGTATTGCCTCTCCGGGTAGGTGCTCAGCATCAGCACCGGAAGCGATGGCCACTGCTTGCGCAGCGCCTGCAGCACGTCGAGCCCGTCGCGGCCGGGCAAGGCGATGTCGAGCAGCACCACGTCGAGGCCCTCGGGGCCGCCGAGGGCCTGCACGGCTTCCAGCACCTCGGGGCCGGTCTGCGCCTCGGCGCGCACCACCATCGCGGGCAGGCCGTTGGAAAGATCGCCCAGCATCTGCTTCAGGCCCTCGCGCACGATGCGGTGGTCGTCGCCGATGAGCACGCGGATGTCGCTCATTGCGCGCCTCCGTGCGCATCCACGGGCAGCGGCAGGTGCAGGCGGAAGGTGCTCCCCTCGCCCACGCGGCTCTCGATGTCGATGCGCCCGCCGAAGTGGCGCGCGCGCTCGCGCATGCCGAGCACACCGTAGGATGTTGCGGCCTCGAAGGCTTGCGCCGGCGCGCCGACGCCGTCGTCGCGCACGCTGATGCACAGCCGCTCCTGCTCCACGCCGATGCGGATGCAAAGGCTGCTCGCCTTCGCATGGCGCCCGACGTTGCTCAGCATCTCCTGGAAGATGCGGAACACCGCGATGGCCGCGGGCTCGGGCAGCTCCACGCCGGGCGGCACGTCGAAGCGCCAGTCCAGCTCCAGCTCGGCCGCCTGCACGAACTCGTGCGCCTGCCATTCGAGCGCGGCCCACAGGCCCTGGTGGTCGAGGATGCTGGGGCGCAGGTCGGTGATGATGCGCCCCACGTTGTCGACCGCGCGCTCGATGAGCTGGCTCATGTTCGAGCACTTGCAGCGCATCTGCTCGCGCATGGCCTGCGCCGCGTCGGGCGTGCGCTCCTGCTGTTCGCCCAGGCGCTTGCCGATCCAGTTGACGTCCATCTTCAGCGCCACCAGCAGGCTGCCGAGTTCGTCGTGCACCTCCCGTGCGATGCGGGTTCGCTCCTCCTCGCGCACCTTGTCGAGCCACGCGGAAAGCTCGCGCAGCTGTGCCAGCGCGTCGCTGAGCTCGCGGGTTCGCTCCTGCACGCGCAGGCCGAGCTCGTCCTTGGCCTGCTGCAGTGCCTCGGCCTGGCGGCGGCGCTCGGTGATGTCGACGAAGGTGATGACGGCACCACGCACCTGCGCGCCGTCCATGATCGGGTGGCTCGAATACTCGACCGCGAAGGCGCTGCCGTCGCGGCGCCAGAACACCTCGGTGTCGATGCGGCAAGGCAGGCCGCGCCGGAAGGCGTTGAAGATGGGGCAGTCGGTGTCGGCGTAGTGCGAGCCGTCGGGGTGCGAATGGTGCGTGAGCTCGTGCATGTTGGAGCCGAGCACGTCGCCCACCTCATGGCCGAGCATCTGCGCGCCGGCCCGATTGATGAACATGCAGTGGCCGTCGAGGTCGATGCCGAAGATGCCCTCGCCCGTCGATTCCAGCAGCAGGCCGAGCTGGTGCTGCCACAGCGGGTGGCTGGCGGCGGGGTTCAGCAAGGGCGTCTCCATGCACCAAAAGCAAGCAACAGCCGTGCCCGGAGCAGCCCGCCCCGCCGAGACTCAGGTACGCGCCCAGTGGAACTTGCGGTCCGATTCCTTGATGGGCTGGTCGTTGATGCTCGCATAGCGCCTCTGCATGAGGCCGTTCTCCGCGAACTCCCAGTTCTCGTTGCCATGGCTGCGATACCACTGGCCCGAGTCGTCGTGCCATTCGTACTCGAAGCGCACCGCGATGCGATTGCCCATGAAGGCCCAGAGCTGCTTCTTGAGGCGGTAGTCGAGTTCGCGCGTCCACTTGCGCGACAGGAACTCGACCACCTGCTCGCGGCCGTTGACGAAATCGGCGCGGTTGCGCCATTCGGTGTCGGGCGTGTAGGCCAGGCTCACGCGAACGGGGTCGCGTGAGTTCCAGGCGTCTTCGGCGGCCTGCACTTTCTGCGTGGCGGATTCGAGGGTGAAGGGCGGCAGCGGCGGGCGTGATTCCATGGCGGTTCTTTCGATGGAGGTTGAAGGGGGATGCGCTGAAATGTGCCACAGGTAGACAGACCTGTCTACATGCCTACAATCGCACCATGGACATCTCTTCCATCTCCGACAAGCCCGCGCGCGAGCGCATCCTGCTCACCGCGCACGACCTCTTCTACGCCGACGGCATCCGCGCCACCGGCATCGACCGCGTCATCGCCGCATCGGGCGTCACCAAGGTCACCTTCTACCGGCACTTCCCGTCGAAGGACGACCTGGTGCGCGCCTTTCTCGACCATCGGCACGGCCTGTGGATGGCATGGTTCGTCGATGCGCTGGGCCGGCTTGGCGCGCAGCAGCACATCGGCGGCGGCCAGGCGCTGGAGGTGCTGTCCGACGCGATGGCCGAGTGGTTCGCCGATCCGGCCTTCCGAGGCTGCGCCTTCATCAACTCGGTGGTCGAGGTGGGCGGCAGCGTGAATGGCGCGCGCGACATCTCGCGCGAGCACAAGCGCGAGATGGTCGAAGTGATTGCCGGTTTGCTGCCCGAAACGCTGGAAGCGTCTCAACGCATGGCCGTCGCGCAGGCGGCCGCGCTGGGCGTCGACGGCGCCATCGTCAAGGCACAGATGGGCGGTGCCGCGCTTGCGCGCGAAGCGGTCGACGACCTGCGCCGGCTGCTTCAGGCGCTGACGGCCACGCTGCCCGCCTCTGCAGCCGTTACTTCACGACCATCAGCGTGAACGGCCACACATAGGCCTGTAAGGTCACGTAGAAGCCCACGAGACAGGCCAGCGCGATGGAGTGGAAGAACACATAGCGCAGGATCTCGCCCTCATGGTTGAACCAGCGCGTGGCGGTGGAAGCCACAACGATCGACTGCGCATCGATCATCTTGCCCATCACGCCGCCCGAGCTGTTGGCCGCGCCCATGAGGTTCGGGCTCAGGCCGAGCTGGTCGGCCGCCACCTTCTGCATACCGCCAAAGAGCACGTTCGATGCGGTGTCGGAGCCCGTGAGCGCCACGCCCAGCCAGCCCATCAGCGTGCCGAAGAAGGGATAGAGCACGCCGGTGTTGGCGAAGGCCAGGCCCAGCGTGGTGTCCAGCCCCGAGTAGCGCGTGAGCGTGCCCAGCGCGAGCATCAGCACGATGGTGAGCAGCGAGAACTTCACCAGCCACAGCGTGCGGCCATAGGCGGCCACGAGCTGGATCGGGTTGTACTTCATCACCAGCCCGCCCACGAGGGCCGACACGAGGATGCCGGTGCCCGTGGCCGAGAGCAGCAGCAGCTGGTACACGGCGCCCTCCTTCGTCGGCTTGGGCACCACGGGCGCCACCTTCTCGACCATGTTGTGCAGCCCGTCGATGGGAAAGCTCGGCGCGAAGATGCCGTTGAGCCAGGTCTTCACCGAGGGCAGGCCCCAGATGAACACGAACACGGTGAGGATGAGCCACGGCGTCCAGGCACGGATCACGGCGGCGCCCGGATGCTTCGTGGGCGCGACGGCCGCCGCGGCCTGGCCGCCATCGGACTCGTGCCCCTTGAGCGACACCGAGGTCCAGACCTTCTTCGGCTTCCACACGCGCAGGAAGAGCACCAGGCACACCATCGAGACGATGGCCGCGATGATGTCCACCAGCTCCGGCCCGATGTAGTTCGACACCAGGAACTGCGGAATCGCGAAGGACACGCCCGTCACCAGGATGGCCGGCCACACCTCCATCATTCCCTTGCGCCCCGCGAAGGCCCAGATGAGCCAGAACGGCACCAGCAGCGAGAAGAGCGGCAGCTGCCGCCCGATCATCGCGGTGACCGCCATCAGGTCGTAGCCATGCACCTTGGCCAGCGTGATGACCGGCGTGCCCAATGCGCCGAAGGCCACCGGCGCGGTATTGGCGATGAGCGAGAGCCCCGATGCCGCCAGCGGCGAGAAGCCCAGCCCGATGAGGATGGCCGCGGTGACGGCCACCGGCGTGCCGAAACCCGCCGCGCCCTCGAAGAAGGCACCGAAGGCGAAGGCGATTAGCAGCAGCTGCAGGCGCCTGTCTTCCGTGATGCCGGCGATG
This sequence comes from Variovorax sp. CAN15, assembly GCF_030462475.1. Taxonomy (GTDB): domain Bacteria; phylum Pseudomonadota; class Gammaproteobacteria; order Burkholderiales; family Burkholderiaceae_C; genus Variovorax. The sequence continues at coordinate 15,872 of NZ_JASMRZ010000054.1, read as the reverse complement.
GAGTCCTGAAGGATCTGGAAACTGCCGTTCTGCTGCGTGAGCTGCTGCAGGAAGATGATGTTCAGCACGATCCAGCCGATGGGCAGCAGGCCGGTGATGCCGCCCAGGAAGGCGGCCTTGCCCGCCATGTCGGCCGGCATGCCGAAGGCGAACACCGCGATGAGCACCGCGCTCAGCAGGCCCAGCCCCGCCGCGTAGTGCGCCTTGACGTGAAGCAACCCCAGGCACACCAGCATCACCACCACCGGAATCGCGGCCAGCGCCGTCGATACGATCATGTTGCCGAAGGGGTTGTAAACCTGTTGCCAGACCATGCGCTCATCTCCTGTTGTTATGGAAATTCTTCTGAGCCGGTGCTCCGGCCGGGCAGGACCGGAAGCGTTCGATACCATCCTACCCCGCTACCCGCTCTGACAAAAGATGGTTTCTCCGCGTCTCCCCTCGACACAGGGCCTGCAGGCCTTCGAGGCCGTCGCACGGCTGCGCAGCGTGACCCTCGCGGCCGAGGAACTCGCCGTGACACCCAGCGCGGTGAGCCACCGCATCCGCCAGCTCGAGCTGTTGCTGGGGCTCAAGTTCTTCACGGGCAGCGACTTCAGTCTCAGCGCCGACGGCATGGCCTATCTGGCGCGGGTGCGCGAAGCCATCGCGGCGCTGCGGCAGGTGCCGGGGCAAGAGCCCGAATCGCAGGTGCGGCGGCTGCGCGTGGCGGTCACGCCGACCTTCTCGCGCCAGATGCTGCTGCCCCGGCTGGCGCGCTTTCGCGACGCATACCCGAACATCGAGCTGATGCTGCAGGTGACCATGCCGGTGCGCAACACCACGGCGGAAGAGGCCGACATCGAGCTGCGCTTCGGCTCCGGCCCCTTCCACGACCGCGAGTTCGTCCAGCTGCTGGCCGACGACGTGTCGCCGGTGTGCAGCCCCGCCTACCTCGAACGCCACGGCCCCTTCGACGGTTTCGCCACCGATGCGGAGGTGTCGCGCGCGCAGCTGCTGCGCACGCCGCTGGAATCTTGGCGCACCTGGTTCAAGGCCTGCGGCGTGGGCCTGCCGGAGCCCGCCACGGGCCATCAGTTCAACGACCTCGGGCTGGCGCTCGACGCGGCGGCCGAAGACTTCGGCGTGGTGCTGATGCACCTGCGGCTGGGCAGCGCATGGCTGGACAACGGCCGGCTGGTGCGGCTGTCGCAGCGCAGCGTGCCCTCGCCCAACGCCTACTTCCTGTGCTGGAAGCCGGGCGCGATGGAGCGCTGGGAATGCGCGACCTTCGTCGAGTGGCTGCGCGAGGCACTGCGCGAGCGGGCGGCCTGAGCCGGTCGGCCGGCTGAATTCTTTTCAGCAGCGGTCCCGGCTTTTTTCAGATGACGCCCCTGGGCGCCTGCAGATAATGGCCGGTTAGCTTTCGCCGATCCACCACAAGAACCTGCCAGGAGACCGCCCGTGTCCGACCTTTCCAAGATCACCAACATCGAAGACCTGCGGGTGATCGCCAAGCGGCGCGTGCCGAAGATGTTCTACGACTACGCCGACTCCGGCGCGTGGACCGAAGGCACCTACCGCGCCAACGAGAGCGACTTCCAGAAGATCAAGCTACGCCAGCGCGTGGCCGTGAACATGGAGGGCCGCTCGCTGCGCACCACCATGGTCGGTCAGGAAACCGCGATGCCCGTGGCCATCGCGCCCACCGGCCTCACCGGCATGCAGCATGCCGACGGCGAAATCCTCGGCGCGCGCGCGGCCAAGGCCTTCGGCATTCCCTTCACGCTGTCGACCATGAGCATCTGCTCGCTGGAGGACATCGCCGAGAACACAGGCCGCCACCCCTTCTGGTTCCAGCTCTACGTGATGAAGGACCGCGACTTCATCGAACGCCTGATCGAGCGCGCCAAGGCCGCCAACGTGACCGCGCTGCAGCTCACGCTCGACCTGCAGATCCTCGGCCAGCGCCACAAGGACATCAAGAACGGCCTGACCGCGCCGCCCAAGCCCACCCTCAAGAACCTCATCAACCTCGCCACCAAGCCGCGCTGGTGCATGGGCATGCTGGGCACGAAGCGCCGCACCTTCGGCAACATCGCGGGCCATGCCAAGGGCGTGAAGGACCTGTCTTCGCTGTCGTCGTGGACCGCCGAGCAGTTCGACCCCGCGCTGAGCTGGGCCGACGTGGAGTGGATCAAGAAGCTCTGGGGCGGCAAGCTCATCCTCAAGGGCATCATGGACGTGGAGGACGCGCGCCTGGCAGCCTCCAGCGGCGCCGACGCGCTCATCGTGTCGAACCACGGCGGCCGCCAGCTCGACGGCGCACCCTCCTCCATCGCGGCGCTGCCCGCCATCGCCGACGCCGTGGGCAACGAGATCGAGGTGTGGATGGACGGCGGCATCCGCAGCGGGCAGGACGTGCTCAAGGCCCGCGCGCTCGGCGCGCGCGGCACCATGATCGGCCGCAGCTTCCTCTACGGCCTGGGCGCCTTCGGGCAGGAGGGCGTGACGCGCGCGCTGCAGATCATCCAGAAGGAGCTCGACATCACGATGGCCTTCTGCGGCCGCACGAACATCGACGAGGTCGATTCGAGCATCCTGCTGCCTGGCACTTTCTGAGCCTGCAGGGCCTTCCTCGAAGGCCACTCCGGAGGTAGGCCGATGCGGCATCGGCCGACACGCGGCAGCCTTGTGCCGGCGCAGAATGTTCTGGAAACAACAACATTGCCTGCACGGCAGAAGAAGCCATCATGAGCGCAGTCACGCCTACCATGGGAGGCCCAGCGGCCTCTTCTTCATCCCTCCCCCACTACACGGCCGAAGAAAAGCGCCACCGCGTCTTCGCGATCATGGCGGCCTCCTCCGGCAACCTGGTCGAGTGGTTCGACTTCTACGTGTACGCCTTCTCGGCGCTGTACTTCGCGCCGGCCTTCTTCCCCAAGTCGGACCCCACCGCGCAGCTGCTGAACACCGCGGGCGTGTTCGCGGCCGGCTTTCTCATGCGGCCCATCGGTGGCTGGCTCTTCGGGCGCCTGGCCGACCGGCTGGGGCGAAAGACGTCGATGCTGATCTCGGTGACGATGATGTGCGGCGGCTCGCTGCTCATCGCCTGCCTGCCCACCTACGCGCGGATCGGCGCGTGGGCGCCCTTCCTGCTGCTGGTCTGCCGGCTGTTCCAGGGGCTCTCGGTGGGAGGCGAGTACGGCACCACCGCCACCTACATGAGCGAGGTGGCGCTGCGCGGCCAGCGCGGCTTCTTCTCCTCGTTCCAGTACGTCACGCTGATCGGCGGGCAATTGCTCGCGGTGCTCGTCATCGTGGTGCTCGAACAGCTGCTGACCGAGGCCGAGCTCAAGGCATGGGGCTGGCGCATTCCCTTCGTGATCGGCGCCATCGCGGCGGTGGTCGCGCTGCTGCTGCGCCGCACGCTGCACGAGACGCAGACCGACGAAGCGAAGAAGAACAAGGAAGCCGGCAGCATCGCGGGCCTCTTCAGGCACCACACGCCGGCCTTTCTCACGGTGCTCGGCTACACGGCCGGCGGCTCGCTGATCTTCTACACCTTCACCACCTACATGCAGAAGTACCTGGTGAACACGGTGCACCTGCCGATCAAGACGGCGAGCTACGTGATGACCTGCGCGCTGTTCGTCTACATGTGCATGCAGCCGGTGTTCGGCGCGCTGTCCGACCGCATCGGGCGGCGCAACAACATGCTGCTGTTCGGCGGCCTCGGCGCGCTGACGACCGTGCCCGTCCTCACTGCCCTGCAGCACACGACGAGCCCTGTGCTGGCCTTCGTGCTCATCATCGCGGCGCTGGCCATCGTGAGCTTCTACACCTCGATCAGCGGCATCGTGAAGGCGGAGATGTTCCCGCCCGAAGTGCGCGCCCTGGGCGTGGGGCTGGCCTATGCGGTCGCGAACGCGATCTTCGGCGGCTCGGCGGAGTACGCGGCGCTGGGGCTCAAGTCACTGGGACACGAGTCGGTGTTCTTCTGGTACGTAAGCGCGATGATGGTGGTCGCCTTCCTCGTGAGCCTGAGGCTGCCGAGGCAGGCGAGCTACCTGCATCACGACCACTGACGCAGGAAGAAAAGAAGGCTGGGGCGGGCTACTCGGCCTCGCCCAGCCGCTCGGCCACCTGCTGCTTGCCCAGCCCGCGCACAGCGGCAAGGCTTTCGAGCTGAGCGGCCCTCGGTCGGGCTTTACCCTGTTCCCAGTGGTAGATCGTCTGGCCCGATACGCCCACCAGCTTTCCATAGGAAGCGGCGGAGATGCCCAGCTTCGCGCGATGGGAAGCCAGGCGTCCGGCACTGAACCGGCGCTTCGGTCCGTCTTCGCCAGCCTCGTCGGGCTCGCTGGCGCGAGCGCTGCGGGCTGTGCCCTTGGCGACGTTGCGCAGTTCTTTTTCCAGCGAACTTATCTGGCGGCGCAGTGCAGCGATCGCCGCGCGATGGTGAACGGATGCCTTTTTGAGGGTTTCCATTTCCGCGCGAACTTCTTTGCGGGCCACGCGCGAAATCTCTGATTTAAGAATCGATGCAATATTTGGCATGCCGCCATTTTGCCCAGTAAATGTAAACCGCGGCAAAAAACCGAAAGTCGATCAAATTCAAAGTCTTTGATTACAAGAAAAAAATCGGCTTCATCACCGTCCACTTCTCACCTTCCGGCGTCCACGGCGTAGGCGCCTGGAACTTCCACATCAGTTCCTCCCATTGCCTGATCTTCGGATCGTCGCGCGCGGCAAGCGCCATCGCCTCGGCGTCATGGAGCGCATCGTCGGTTTCCATCAGCATCACCATCCGCGTGCCGAGGCGATGGATTTCCATGGCCGTCACGCCATGTGTCTTCAAGTGCTCGCGCACCTCGGGCCAGATATCGCGGTGATAAGCCTCGTATTCCGCGATCAGGGCCGGGTCGTCCTTCAAATCGAGAGCCAGGAAATGACGCATGCACAACTCCAGTCAAAGCTTCGAGAGCCGAAGCGGTCAGGTCAGCGCCCGGTCCAGATGCGTGTACCCGCCATCCACGAACACCCATTGCCCCGTGGTGTGCGAGGCGCGCTCCGAGAGCAGGAACACGACGTTGTCCGCGATCTCCTCTGGCGTGGTCATGCGCCGGCCAAGCGGAATCCTTTCGGTGATGTCGGCGAGCTTGCGGTCGGGCTCGTCGAAGGCGGAAATCCAGCGCTGGTAGAGCGGGGTCATCACCTCGGCCGGGATCACCGCGTTCACGCGCACGCCATCCTCCAACAATGAGGCGGCCCATTCGCGCGTGAGCGAAAGCTGCGCGCCCTTGGCCGCCGTGTAGCCGCTGGTATTGCCCTGCCCCGTCACCGCCGTCTTCGAAGAAATGTTGACGATGGCGCCCCTGCTCGCCTTCAGGTGCGGCAGGCAATGGTGAGCCATCACGTAGCAGTGGATGAGGTTGCGTTCGAGCGAAGCGACGAAGGCGTCGCGCCCCGCTTCGAGCCCCACGCTGTCGTTCACGCCCGCGTTGTTGACCAGGCCGTCGATGCGGCCGAACTCGGCTGCCGTGTCGGCAATGGCCTTGACGCAGGCGGCCTCTTCCATCAGTTCGAGCTGGAAGAAACGCGCACGCGGCTGCAGCCTGCGCAGCGCCTCTTCGAAAGGCGCATCGAGCGGGTTCTTGCCGAGGATCACCGGCACCGCGCCTTCCTGCGCCAGCGTCATCGAGATGGCCGCGCCGATGCCGCTGCCGCCGCCGGTGACGATCACTACCTTGTCCTTCAGATGCAGGTCCATGCCTCGCGATGCCTTTCCTTGCTGCCTATCCCTTGAAGCGGTACTGCTCGAGCGACCGCGGCTTCATCGTGATCGAGAAGCCCGCGCCCTTCGGCGGCATGTACGCCGCGTTGCGGACCTCGCAGGGCTCCACGAAATGCTCGTGCAGATGGTCGACATACTCGGCCACGCGGCCCTCGCGCGTGCCGGAGATGCAGAGGTAGTCGATCATCGACAGGTGCTGCACGTACTCGCACAGCCCCACGCCGCCTGCGTGCGGGCACACGGGCAGCCTGTACTTCGCGGCCATCAGCATCACCGCCAGGATCTCGTTCACGCCCCCCAACCGGCAGGCGTCGATCTGCACCACGTCGATGCCGACGCGCATGATGAACTGCTTGAACATGATGCGGTTCTGGCACATCTCGCCGGTAGCCACCTTCACCGGCGCGATGCCCTCGCGGATCTTGCGGTGGCCTTCCACGTCGTCGGGGCTGGTGGGCTCCTCGATGAACCACGGCTTGGCGAAGGCGAGCTGCCGCACCCAGTCGATGGCCTGGCCCACTTCCCACACCTGGTTGGCGTCGATCATCAGGTGCCGGCCGGGCCCGAGAACCTCGCGCGCCACCGTCAGGCGGCGGATGTCGTCCTGCAGGTCGCGCCCCACCTTGAGCTTGATGTGGCTGAAGCCCGCGTCGACCGCCTCCTGCGCGAGGCGTCGCAGCTTCTCGTCGGAGTAGCCGAGCCAGCCGGCAGAAGTGGTGTAGCAAGGGTAGCCCTCGGCCTTGAGCGTGGCGATGCGTTCTTCCTTGCCTTTCGATGCCTCCCGCAGCAGCGCGAGCGCTTCGTCGGGCGCGATGCAGTCGGTGATGTAGCGGAAGTCGATGCAGCGCACCAGCTCCTCGGGCGACATGTCGGCCACGAGCTGCCACACGGGCTTGCCCTCGGACTTGGCCCACAGGTCCCACATCGCATTGACCACGGCCCCCGTCGCGAGATGGATCGCGCCCTTGTCGGGCCCGATCCAGCGCAGCTGGCTGTCGGATGTGACATGCCGCCAGAAGCGCCCCATGTCCTGCGCTACCCATGCGAGATCGAGCCCCACCACCAGGTGGCGCATCGCCTCGATGGCCGCGCAGCAGATCTCGTTGCCGCGCCCGATGGTGAAGGTGAGCCCATGGCCCTCCAGCCCCGGCCGGTCGGTCTCGAGCACGACGTACGCCGCCGAGTAGTCCGGATCGGGGTTCATCGCATCGGAGCCGTCGAGCTGCTGCGAGGTGGGGAAGCGCACGTCGAGCACGCGCATGGAGCGGACGATGGTCATTGCAGCTGCCGACGGGAGAAAAGGGACTTCCTCGGGGAACATAGCGGAACCGGCTTTGCCGGGCCGCAGGTGTTGCCCCCTGGAAGGGGGTTGGCGAAGCGACAGGAAGTGCGCGCAGCCTGGGGGTCAGTCATAAAGCACCGCGGCAATCTTCGGATCGGCGATGTTGGTCTTGTCGTACCAGTAGAAGCCTGTGTCCACGATCTTCGGCAGCTTCTCGCCCTTGACGGCCTTCACCGCCATCTCGACGGTCTTGTAGCCCATGCCCACCGGGTTCTGCGTGATGGCACCGGCCATGCTGCCGTCCATGATCGCGTTCTTCTGCTGCTTGCCGGAGTCGTAGCCGATGACCACCACCTTGCCGGTGCGCTTCATCTCCCGCACGCCGTTGACCACGCCGATGGCCGAGCCCTCGTTGGCGCCGAAGATGCCCTTGATGTTGGGCGAGGCCTGCAATATCGACTTGGTGATCTCGGTCGATTTCAGCTGGTCGCCGCCGCCGTACTGCACGCTCACGATCCTGATGTTCGGGTAGGCCGACTTGATGCGGTTGACGAAGCCGTCGCGCCGGTCGACGCCGGTGCGGCTGGTCTGGTCGTGCACCACCAGCGCCACCTCGCCGCTCTTGCCGATGAGCTCGGCCATCTTGTCGGCGGCCAGCGCGGCGGCGGCCTTGTTGTCGGTGGTGGTCGTGGTCACGGGGATGTCGCTGTCCACGCCCGAGTCGAAGGCCACCACGGGGATCTTCGCGGCCTGCGCCTTCTTCAGCAGAGGAATGGCGGCCTGGCTGTCGAGCGCGGCGAAGCCGATGGCCTGCGGCTTCTTGGCGAGCGCGGCCGAGAGCATGTCGATCTGCTTGTCGACCATGGCCTCGGTCTCCGGGCCTTCGAAGCTGACCTTGACCTTGAAGTCTTTCGCGGCTTGTTCGGCGCCAGATTTCACTGCTTGCCAGAACTGATGCTGAAAGCCCTTGGAAACGAGCGGAATGTAGATCTCCTGCGCCTGCTGCGCGTTCGCCGAAAGGCCTGACAAGCCGACGAGGGCGGCACCCAACGTTGTCACGACTGCTCTTCTGCGGATCATGCGAAGTCTCCTGTGGTTATGGAACGAACGGACCGGAAGCGGAAGTTCAGTGCGTCTTGCTGCCGCCGCGGCGGCGCAGGATGTCGGCGTACACGGCCAGGATGATGATCACGCCCGTGACCACCGTCTGCCATTCCTGCGCCACCGAGAGAATGCGCAGGCCGTTGGTGAGCACGCTCATGATGAAGGCGCCGATGATCGTGCCCAGGATGGTGCCGGTGCCCCCGCTGAGCGAGGTGCCGCCGATGACCACCGCCGCGATGGCGTCGAGCTCGTAGCCCTGCCCCAGCGCGGGCTGCGCCGAGTTCAGCCGCGATGCGATCAGCAGGCCCGCGATGCCGCAGATGCCGCCGCTCACCGTGTAGACCACGATCTTCCAGAAGTCGGTGTTCACGCCCGACAGGCGCACCGCTTCCTCGTTGCTGCCGAGCGCGAAGGTGTAGCGCCCGAGGATGGTCCTGTTGAGCACGATGCTCGCGGCCACCGCCACCAGGAACAGGATCAGCACCGCATTGGGAATGGGCAGCGAGGGCACGATGTCGCCGATCAGCGAGTCCTGCGAGATCGCGGTGAAGCCCGGCGTGTCGTTGAAGTAGATCGGCTTGGTGCCCGAGATCACCAGCGACAGGCCCTTGAGCAGCATCATCATGCCCAGCGTCGCGATGAAGGGCGGGATCTTGAGCTTGGCGATCAGCAGGCCCGAGACGAAGCCGCTGAGCGCCCCGAAGAAGATCGCCGCGCAGATGCCCAGCCACAGCGGCATGCCCATGTAGGTGAGCACCACGCCGGTCATGACGGCGCAGAAGGTCATCAGCGTGCCCACCGAGAGGTCGATGCCCGAGGTGATGATGACGAAGGTGCAGGCGATGGCGAGCACGCCGTTCACCGCGGTCGACTGCAGGATGCCCACGAGGTTGTCGGCCTGCAGGAACTGCGGCGACGCGAAGCTGAAGAACACCATCAGCGCGACGAGGCTGGCGAAGGCCAGCAGCTTCTGCCGCGTGGCGGGGCGGAAGAGCCGGTCCTTCAGCGTCTTCGGCGAAAAGCCCGCTGCAGGGGCGGCGGTGGTCACGGTGGGGGTCGTCAAGGGGAGTCTCCAGTCGTGTCGTGCGTGGTCAAGGGGCGGCGTCGGCGGTCTCGCGGCGGGTGGCGAGCTGCATGATCTTTTCCTGCGAGGCCTCGCGCGCGGCCAGCTCGCCGGTGATGCGGCCCTCGCACATCACGAGCACGCGGTGGCTCATGCGCAATACCTCGGGCAGCTCCGAGGAAATGATGACGATGGCCTTGCCCTGCGCGGCCAGCTCGTTGAGCAGCCGGTAGATCTCGGCCTTGGCGCCCACGTCGATGCCGCGCGTGGGCTCATCGAAGAAGAGCACCTGGCAGTCGCGCAGCAGCCACTTGGCGATGACGATCTTCTGCTGGTTGCCGCCCGACAGCAGCCGCACCTGCTGGCGCACCGAGGGCGTCTTGATGCCGAGCTGCCGCACGTAGCGCTCGCCGGCCGACTCCACGGCCGCCCGGTCGATGAAGAAACCCATCGACAGGAAGCTCTTCATGCTCGCGAGCGCGATGTTGGTTTCGACGTCCATGCCGGTGGCCAGGCCGAAGTGCTTGCGGTCTTCGGATAGATATCCGATGCCGTTGGCCACCGCGTCTTCCGGCGAGCCGATGACCACCTTCTGGCCGTTCACGAAGACCTCGCCCGCGTCGATGCGGTCGGCGCCGAACACGGCGCGCGCCAGCTCGGTGCGGCCCGCGCCCATCAGCCCCGCGAAGCCGAGGATCTCGCCGCGCCGCAGCACGAAGCTCGCGTCACGCACCATCGTGCCCCGGCAGATGCCCCTGGCCTCCAGCACCACTTCGTTGGCCGAGGTGTCGGGCATCTCGTGCTCGGCCTCGGCGAGCTGGCGGCCCACCATCATGGCGATGAGCGTGTCCATCGGCGTCGTCGCCATCGGCACGGTGGCGACGTACTGGCCGTCGCGCATCACGGTCACGCGGTCGGCGACGCGCTTGAGCTCATCCATCTTGTGCGAGATGTAGACGACGGCCACGCCGCGCGAGCGCAGGCGCGCGATGATGCGGAACAGGTCGGCCACCTCCTCGTTGTTCAGCGCGGCGGTGGGCTCGTCCATGATGAGCACGCGCGACTCGAACGAGAGCGCCTTGGCGATCTCCACCATCTGCTGCCTGGCCACGGTGAGTTCGCCCACCGGCGTGCGCGGGTCGAGCTTCAGGTTCATCCGGTCGAAGATGAGCTGCGCCTCGCAGCACATGGCCTCCTCGTCGATGAAGAGGCCGAAGCGCCCGCGCGGCTCGCGGCCGATGAAGATGTTCTGCGCGGCGCTCAGGTGGTTCATCAGGTTGAGCTCCTGATGGATGATGCCGATGCCAAGCGCCTGCGCGGCGCGCGGGCTCTCGATGTCCACGGGCCGGCCGTCGAGCAGCACCTCGCCGGAGTCCTTGCGGTAGACGCCCGCGAGCACCTTCATCAGCGTGGACTTGCCGGCCCCGTTCTCGCCCATGAGCGCATGCACCTCGCCGGGCAGCAGTTCGAACTGCGCCCGGTCGAGCGCGCGCACGCCGGCGAAGGACTTGCTCAGGTCGCGGATGGTGACGATGGGTTGCATGAGATGTTCAGTCCGCCGCCAGGCCGTAGAAGCGTTGCGCGGTGCCGTGCCACACGTCGGCCTGCCCGTGCGGGGAAAGACCGCCGATGCAGGCCTCGCTCACGGCGATCCAGCCCGCGTAGTCGCCGGCCAGCGTGAGCACGGGCCAGTCGCTGCCCCACATGAGGCGAGCGGGGCCGAAGACTTCGAGCAGGTGATCCCACACGGGGCGCACCACGCGCACCGCCACGTCGACGTCGCGATGCGTGGATGCCGCAGCCTCGGTCCACAACCCCGAGAACTTGCAGAAGACCTGGGGCAGTGCCGCCAGGGCCGCGATGTCTTCGCGCCAGCGGGCGAAGTCTTCGCTGCCGTGCGCGCCCACCGGCGGCTTGGCGCCGTGGTCGATCACCATCGGCAGCTGCGGCCACCGCTTCGCGAACTGCAGGAGCCAAGGAAGATGGCGTGGATTCACGAGCGCATCGAAGCGCAGGCCGAGCTTCAGCATGGCATTCACCGCATCGGGTTGCGGGCGGCGCGCGATCCAGTCGTCGTCGGGCAGGTCCTGCAGCATCGGCCGCACACCCTTGAACTTGGGGTGCCGGGCCATCCGCTCCAGCGAAGCGGCGGCGTCGGCGCGGCCCAGGTCGACCCAGCCGACCACGCCGCCGACCTCGTCGCGGCTGGCCGCGAGATCGAGCATGAAGTCGGTCTCGGCATGGGAATCGGCCGCCTGCACGAGCACGGTCCGGCTCACGCCGTGTGCGCGCAGCAGCGGCTGCAGGTCTTCGGGCATGAAGTCGCGCAGCAGCGGAGCCAACGCGGGCACGTCGGCGCGCAGCCACGTGTAGTCGCCACGCGCGGGCCGCCAGAAGTGCTGATGGGAGTCGATGCGCTGGATCATTTTCGGGTCGCCACAGCAGGTCTGCCGGTCGCCTTGTCTCTCTAGTCCATTCGTGAACAGAGTATTTACATACGAACTTTCAGCGTCAAGCGCGCTTCATGGGTGCTTTCCCGTAAAACGAAACTTGCAAACAGCGGAACTTGCTGCTGAAATTCATTGGTGAACAAATCGATTCAACCAGACATCCTCGGCAAGCCCGCCGAAGAGCAGGAGCAGCAGGATCGCTACCGCGCTCCCGCGCTCGACAAGGGCCTGGACATCCTCGAACTGCTGGCCGACCAGCCCGAGGGCCTGACGCGCGGCGAGATCGTGAAGGCCCTCGAGCGCGGCCCGAGCGAGATCTATCGAATGCTCGAGAGGCTGGTGGCGCGACAGTACGTGCTGCGATCGCTGGCCGGCGACCGCTACAGCCTGAGCCTGAAGATGTTCGACCTGGCGCACCGCTACCCGCCGAACCACAGGCTGGTGACGCAGGCGCTGCCGGTGATGGACCGCTACGTGAAGGAGGCCGAGCAGTCGTGCCACCTGGGCGTGTACGACCGGGGCAACGTGCAGATCGTGGCGCAGGTCAACAGCCCCGCGGCGAGCAGCATGACGGTGCGCCCCGGCACGCGCGTGAACCTGCTCGACACCGGCTCGGGCCAGGTGCTGCTGGCCTGCGAGTCGGACGAGCGGCGCCGGCAGATGCTGGCCGAGCACGTCGCGCTCGACGGCGAGGTGCAGATTCCTCCCGACGAGCTGGAGCACATGCTCGAAGCGGTGCGCGCCACAGGCTACCGGCAGCGCGAGAGCATGCAGTACTTCGGCGTGATCGACATCTCCTGCCCCATCCTCGGTCCGCACGGGCATGCGCTGGCGGTGCTCACCACGCCGTACATCCGGCGCATCGACCGGCATGCGATCCCGACGCTGGACCGCGCGCGCGAGCTGATGCTGCAGGCCGCGCGCGATCTCTCGCTGCTGGCGAACGCCTGATCAGCTCTGCGCCAGCTCCGGTGGCTTCGGCGCTTTCTTCTTTTTCTCCTTGCGCCCACCGATCGCGCCCGACGCGGCGGCGCCGAGAATGCGGCGGAACGTCGGGCACTCCATGTGGCTTGGCGCACGGCAGACGGCCGCATGGCGCAGGCCGTCGCGCATCGCGCTCAGGTTGCGGATCGTGCGGTCGAGTTCGTCCGCCTTGGCGCTGAGCACCAGCCGGTCGATGCGCGGCTGGCCGTTGGGGCCGAACATGCGCGCGATCTCGTCGAGCGAAAAACCTGCGGCGCGGCCCAGCGCGATCAGCGCCAGCCGCTCCAGCACGCCGTCGTCGAAGGTGCGGCGCAGGCCCTGCCGCCCTGTGGAGGCGATCAGCCCCTTCTCGTCGTAGTAGCGCAGCGTGGACGCGGGCAGGCCGGAGCGTTTGGCCACTTCGGCGATATCCATGTGCTTCCTCCTCTTGACTTCAAGCCGGCTTGAATTTGCATAGTGCTGCTTCCGCCTCGTGAAGGCAAGCAAGAGGAAACGATCATGGAGAAAACCATGCACCCCACCACGCAAGCGGCCGGCGACGCACAGGCCCGGCTCTGGAACGGCCCGGCCGGCAACGCCTGGGTCGACGCGCAGCAAACGCTGGACCAGCTTTTCAGCCCGCTGGAGAAACTGCTCGTCGAGACGGCATGCGCCGCTCCCGCGGGCCGCGTGCTCGACGTCGGCTGCGGCACCGGCGGCACCACGCTGGCCATCGCGCGGGCGCCGGGCGCTGGCGCGGAATGCACCGGCATCGACATCTCGGAGCCGATGATCGCCGCCGCCCGCAGCCGCGCAGCGCGCGAAGGCCTGCCCACCCACTTCATCTGCGCGAACGCACAGACCCACGCCTTCGAGCCCGCGAGCTTCGACGGCATCGTCTCGCGCCTTGGCGTGATGTTCTTCGACGACCCCGTGCGCGCCTTCGCCAACCTGCGGCACGCGGCGAAGGACGGCGCCGGGCTCAGCTTCATCGCATGGCGAAGCGCGGCCGAGAACCCGTTCATGACGACCGCCGAGCGTGCAGCGGCGCCGCTGCTGCCGAACCTGCCGCCACGGGTGCCGGGCGCGCCGGGGCAGTTCGCCTTCGCGGACCGCCAGCGGGTGCAGGCCATCCTCGAGGAAAGCGGCTGGTCCGGCATCGACATCCAGCCCGTCGACCTGCCCTGCACGATGCCCGAGAAGGATCTGCTCGGCTACCTGAGCCGCCTCGGTCCCGTGGGCATTGCGCTGCTGCAGGCGGACGAAGAAACGCGCGCCCGGGTCATCGACACGGTCCGCGCCGCCTTCGAGCCCTATGTACATGGCGACGAGGTCCGGCTGACCGCTGCCTGTTGGCTGGCCAGGGGGCGTGCCGATGCCTGACACGATGAAGCTGCTTGCCAGTGCGGTGTTGATCGGCACCGGCGCCACCGCGCTCATGGACCTCTGGGCCATCGCACGCAAGCGCCTGCTGGGAGTTCCATCGCTCGACTACGCGCTGGTCGGCCGGTGGCTCGCCTGGCTGCCGCGCGGTCGCTTCTTCCACAGCCCGATCGCCGCCACGCCGCCCGTGCACGGAGAACGATTGCTCGGCTGGGTGGCGCACTACGCGATCGGCATCGCGTTCGCGGCGGTGCTGCTCGCCGCCTGGGGCCGTGGCTGGCTGCTTGCTCCCACGCTCGGTCCCGCAATGCTCGTCGGCATCGGCAGCGTGGCCGCGCCCTTCTTCGTGATGCAGCCGGCCATGGGCGCCGGCATCGCCGCCAGCCGCACGCCGCGCCCGGCCGTCGCGCGGCTGCACAGCCTGGTCACGCACGCGTTTTTCGGGCTGGGGCTCTACGCGACCGGCCGGGCCCTGGCCTGAGCGAAGCTCAGGCGAAGAGCTTCCCGTTGAGCACGATCCGCACCGTCTTCACCGTGAGCACCGCCAGCGCCACATTCAGCGCGACCAGCAGCACGATGGCGATCGCCCAGAGCGGCTCGCTCGCGCGCGACTCGGCGTACTTCAGCGCGGCGTTGGCCAGCGCAGCCATCGGGAAGCCGATCGCCCACCACCCCGGCGCGAAGCTGGCGCCGCGGCGGAACACCTTCGGCGCGACCACCGCGAACATGAAGAGGCCGAAATAGAAGAGCAGCGAGGCGAAGCGGTCGATCTCGCCGACGATGTTGGTGTAGGCCAGGAAGCCCACCGCGAAAGGCGCCACCAGGATCATCAGCGACGGCTCCATGGCGGGAGCGAGCGGGTCTCGGTGCACAAGCCGGCCGATGATCATCGTGAAGAGCACCAGCGCCAGCACCACGCCGATCGCGCTCGCGGCCAGGTTGACTTCGGGCGCCCAGGCCATCGGCATGTGCGCGCCGGTGACGGGAATGTCGAGCGTGGCCACGCCCGGGATGATCCAGGCCGGCACCGCGAGCGAGGCGTCCACCTGCCCCTTCAGCAGCCGCGACAGGCCGACGAAGCTCAGCGCGAAGGTCGCGAGCAGCCCCACGGTCCACACGAAGTGCGCAAGGGGCGCGCTGTACGGCGCTATGACGGCCGACAGCAGCAGGATGGAAATCGCGATGGTGCCGAAGAAATTGCCCGCCACCGGATGATGGAACTCCGCCCGCACCGCCTGCGGATGCCTCACCAGCTTCGCCAGGTAGCCCGCCGCGATCAGCACGAAGACGCCCAGAGCGAAGGCCCCGATGGCTTCGCCGACGATGGCCGGCGCGCCCAGGCTCTCATGCGCGAGCCGCCATGCGAGGGCCAGCCCGGAAAAGCCCATCACGGAGGCGAAGAGATTGACCGGGAGGTTGCGCACGGAGGCTTGCGCGCGCGGCGCAGCCTGCACAACGGATGAAATCACCGGGGAAGAAGGGTTCAGAGCCTGGTCTTGCATGTTGTCGTCCTTGGCTGGATTTGCATTAGTGTGTATTTTCCGCCAGACTCTCGAAGCCATTTCCGCCAACTCACGGCGTTTTCAGCCAATCCCCGGACCTTGTCTGCCATGCGCGTCGCCATCCTCGCCTTCCCCCGTTTCCAGCTGCTCGACGTGGCCGGCCCCGCCGACGTCTTCGCCGAGGCATCGCAGCAGCTGGGCGACCCACGCGCCTATCGCGTCCAGGTGATCTCCAGCGGCGAAGGCATGCTCAAGAGCAGCGGCGGGCTGCGGCTGGGCGTCGATTCCACGGTGGCCACGCATCGCGGCGCCATCGACACCCTGCTGGTCGCCGGCAGCCCCCGCGTGG
>NZ_JASMRZ010000053.1 GCF_030462475.1 Variovorax sp. CAN15 | reverse complement strand
AGGTCGATATCCACGACCTTGGCGCCGGCGCCAAGGTCGGGAGGGCCCGGGCGATCCAGCGCGACGACGGTATAGAGCTTCGCGAGTCGAGCCACCACCGCGCGCCCGACGAAGCCACTGGCGCCGGTCACGAGCACGAGGCCTTTGGCATTTCTATTCATTGATCAGTTGCTCCAGCGCGCCAAAAAGATGACCGCGACCGCCATCGTCTGGGCCGCCACCCATCGTCGGCGCGAAGTGTGGGTCGGCTGGCCGGCCGCGAAGGCCATTCTTTCAAGTCGCATCGTGCCTGGCATCGGTGATCGGTTGGCGGCCCGGCAGGCGTATGACTCCCAGATGACGCTGGAGCCGGCGCAGCCCGGCCGGCCGGACAACCTGTTCACGCCCGTGGCAGGTCCTTTCGCAGCCCACGGACGCTTCGATGCCCAGGCACGCGGCGCCAGCGTGCAATGGTGGTGCTCGAAGCAACGCTGGACGCTGACGGCGTTCGCGGCGGCGCTGGCGGTCGCGGTCATCTTTTTGGCGCGCTGGAGCAACTGATCAATGAATAGAAATGCCAAAGGCCTCGTGCTCGTGACCGGCGCCAGTGGCTTCGTCGGGCGCGCGGTGGTGGCTCGACTCGCGAAGCTCTATACCGTCGTCGCGCTGGATCGCCCGGGCCCTCCCGACCTTGGCGCCGGCGCCAAGGTCGTGGATATCGACCTTGCTTCCGACGCCAGCGTACGAGATGCTCTGGCGCGCGTGCGCGCCGATTTTGGCGGCCGGGTCGCGTCGGTGATTCATCTGGCGGCCTATTTCGACCTCGAAGGTGTCCCTCATCCCGACTACGAGTGCGTGACCGTGGGCGGCACGCAGCGGCTGCTGCGCGAACTGCAGGCTTTCGAGGTTGAGCAGTTCGTGTTCGCCAGCACGCTGCTCGTCCATGCACCCGGGCGGCCGGGTCAACCGATCGATGAGGACTGGCCGGTCGAGCCGAAGCTGCCGTATCGAGAATCGAAGATCAAGACCGAAAAGTTGATCCGCGAGGAACGCGGCAAGATTCCCGCCGTCTTCGTTCGACCCGCCGGCGTCTATGACGACAAGGGACACGCGGTCTTTCTGGCCCACCAGATCGCCCGCATCTACGAGCGCAAGCTCAACAGCCGCGTCTATCCGGGCAACCTTGATGCGGGCCAGCCGTTCTTGCACTTGAACGATCTGGTCGATGCGCTGAAACGGATCGTCGAACGCCGCCACGAACTGCCACCCGAGTTGCCCGTGTTGCTGGCAGAGCCGAGGACACCTTCGTTCCGAGACCTGCAACAGGCCATTGGCCGCCTGGTGCACGGCGAAGCATGGGCTACAAAGGAAGTTCCCGAGGGAATCGCGCGCATGGGCGTCGAGCTTGAGGACAAGGTCCTGGGCGAGGATCCGTTCATCCGGTCCTGGATGGTCGAGATCGCGGGCGACCATTACGAGGTCGACATTTCTCGCGCGAGGAAGCTGCTCGGCTGGCGGCCTCGACATGCGGTGATGGATGTGCTGCCGAAGATTGTCGAGGCCTTGAAGTCCGATCCGCCTGCCTGGTATCACAGCAACAAGCTGAATGCGTCCGTGGTCGCAGACCGCGCACCTGCCGTTCTCGGCCAGGGCGACGCAAAGACCGAAACCCACCATGACAGCATGCGGGAACATCAACAGCAGATGCGACGCATGCACTTTGACATGCTGTGGGTCCATTTCTTCAACATGCTGCTTGGCGGATGGCTCATAAGCAGTGCGTTCGCGTTCGACGCTTTTGATGCTCAAGCCTTCGGCCACATGATCTGGCAAGTGACCGCCGAGCGCGGCCTGGCCGATCCGGCGCAGCGCATGGCTTGGCTCGGATGGAGCGATGTCGTCTGCGGCGCACTGATCATCCTGTTCGGCGCGATGTCTCTGTCGCAAAAATTTTCGTGGGCGCAGTGGGCCAATGCGGCCGTCGGCGTCTGGCTGCTGTTCGCGCCGCTTGTGTTTTGGTCGCCGAGCGCCGCGATCTACAACAACGACACCTTGGTCGGGGTGCTCGTGATCAGCTTCGCCATTCTCGTTCCCATGATGCCGGGGATGAGCATGGAGTCGATGATGGACCAGTCCGACATGCCGGCAGGCTGGTCCTATTCGCCATCGACTTATCTGCAACGCCTGCCGATCGTGGCGCTGGCATTCATCGGCTTCGTCATTGCACGCCAGCTCACCGCCTACCAGCTCGGCCACATCGCTGGCGTCTGGGACCCTTTTTTCTCAGGCACGGCAGGGCGCAACGGAACCGAAGCGATCATCACGTCCGACGTGTCCAAGGCGTGGCCGATTGCTGATGGCGGGCTCGGCGCAGTGAGCTATCTGCTGGAAGTCCTGATGGGCGTCATGGGCGGGCGGCAGCGCTGGCGAACGATGCCGTGGATGGTCGCGGCGTTCGGTGTGGTGGTGGTCCCGCTGGGGGTGGTCAGCATCTACTTCATCATCATCCAGCCGATCATGCTCGGCACCTGGTGCGCCTTATGCCTGGTCGCGGCGCTCGCGATGGTCATCATGATCCCCTATACCCTCGACGAACTCGTTGCGATGGGACAGTTTCTCGTCCAAGGCCATCGCCGCGGCGACCCGTTCCGGCGCATATTTTTCATGGGTGGCCCCTCTCCCGGGAGCAAGCAGGATCGACAGCCCGATTTCGACGCGCCGCTGATCAAGACAGTCGCATCTGCCCTGCGCGGCGTGCAAGTGCCTTGGACACTCGCCGCCTGTGCGCTGCTCGGCGCAGGATTGATGTTCACGCGTTTGATGTTCGGTTCCGAGCCGCCCATGGCCAACAGCGATCACCTGGTTGGCGCGCTCATCATCACGGTGGCGATCTCGGCCATGGCGGAGGTAGGTCGGCTGCTGCGCTTCATCAATGTTGCGCTGGGTCTTTGGCTCGTTGCCGCGCCATGGGTCTTGGACGGAGCGTCGGTTGCCGCCTCCGCAGGAAGCGTCGCTTTCGGAGTTGCGGTGGTCGCGCTCAGCCTCCCGCGGGGACGACGCAGCAAGGAACACTATGGCAGCTGGGATCGCTGGGTCCTGTAGGTGCAGGCGCGCCGCGCTGATGGCGGTTGCGAAGGCTCTCGCCGACAGAGTTCGAACAGCTCATCTGGCAATCGCGCGGGAGATTGGATTACGCAACTGTAATGCCCGCGTCCGGCTTTCGCCAAAGCCGCTTCCTACAGTGGGTGCGACAGCTGTCCCCACAGGGGGCCTGACGGGACAAATGTCCTTTTCGCCGGAACGCCGGCAACGACCCAAGGAGCTTTTCATGACGAACCAGAACACGATCCCTCAACGCAAAACCTTCACTCTCAAGAGCACGCTCATCGGATTCAGCGCTGCCGTTCTGTTCTCGGGCACTGCCATTGCGCAAAACCACACGTCCGAGGCCGTCCCGCAGACGAACACGAAGCCGCAGATCGCAGCCGAAGCCAAGAAGAGCGCGAAGCCGACGGGAACCAAACCGATCAAGGATGGCAGCACCGCCGAGGGCGAAGGCTCGGGCGTGAAGAAGACGACGCGGCCCGAGGCCACGGGCCAGGGAAGAGCCGCCGCTCGGGAGGCGCGTCCGCACCGCGATCCCGGTCAAGGCGGCACCCCGAAGTAACCACCATGAAATCCATGCTGTCGGGCTTCGCAACGACCAAGGTCCTGGAGGGGGGCGGCAGCAGATGGTTCAGGGCTGTCGAGCCACGGCAGCCCATTTGTCGCCGGGTCACCGGCATTCACTTCAAAGGAGTCGACAATGTCACATGAGAGCTATACCGCATGCATCGAAGCCTGCAACGGCTGCGCCACTGCCTGCAATCATTGCGCGTCCGCGTGCCTGAAAGAAGACAACGTCAAGATGATGGCAAGGTGCATCGCCCTTGACATCGATTGCGCCGCTGCCTGCCAGTTTGCTGCGGCCGCAATGGCCCGCGGCAGTGAACATGCCAAGGCCATATGCGCACTGTGCGCGGACATCTGCGACGCATGCGGTGCAGAGTGCGAGAAGCACCAGATGGCTCACTGCAAGGCGTGCGCCAAGGCCTGCAAGGATTGCGCTGCTGCATGTCGGGCCATGGCGCATTGATGATCGTTGGACTTGCGCAGCGGGCCGCGCTCTTGGCGAAGCGGCGCGCGGCTCTCCTCGTCACCATGGGTTTGGGTCACAGCGAATGAGAGATCTCGCTCAGCGGCTTCAAGCCCGAACCGAACCGTCCAATCGCTTCGCGGTGCGCTCCAAGCTCGCTGTAGGGCAGATAACGGATGCCGAGTTCGGCGACGCGCGAGAATGCCGGGCGGCGCAGCTGCAGCCGGACATCCTCGCGGCGTGCATCAGGTGCCACGAGAAACATCGAGACGCCCTTGCCCAGTTCGGTGCCCAGCGCGAGGTCTAGCATCCGCACGATGCCTGAGTAGATGGAGGTCGAATGCTCCACCTCGAAAGCCGCGGCGATCTTCGAGCCGTCGGACTCCGCCCAGATGACGTCGATCAACCGCACCGAGTCCAGGCCGGGCTGGGCGCCCGCGGGCAATTGCGTCAAGCAACCGTCGCCGAGCCGACCCCCCGCATAGCCGCGTCCCTGGTCGTTCGAAGCGATCCAGACGCCGAAGCCGAGCGACTTGCCCAGATCGCGCAGCCATCCTTGAATTTGCGTGTGGGTCGCCTCGCTCTCTCGATCTGCGGCCCAACGCTTGTGAGCGGCCGCTGAATCTTCGCGAACCTTCTCGAGGTCGGCCTCCCAGCCCTGAATGGCCGCGACATCATCGCTGCGCGGCGGCGGCGCGTACCGGCCCGAGCCGATGTCGAAGAGCAATCCGGCCAGTGCGCCCATGTCGTTGGACAGCAGCCGGCGGTGCTGCGCGTTCAGCCGAAGGCAGCCCTCGCGCATGGAAAGGTAGTGGTCCCACTTGCCAAGCTTGACGTTGCTGCCCGTGACGGCGTTGTAGCCTTTCACGATCGCCGTGTTGAAAGGCATCACGATCGTGGGATGAACGAAGTACAGCAGGTTCGCCACAGCCGGCCCAAGGCCCTTGATCCGATGCGCGTCAATGCGGCGGATGGCCTCGACCACCTCCTCGGCGTTGTCGCAGCAGTCGCAGGCATGCAGCAGTCGGGCAAAGGCACGCTGATTGGCATCGTTCTCGTAGATGTCGGGAATGCGCAGCTTCGGCTTCCAGAGAAACGCGTGGTCGGCGCCCTTGAAGATCTGGCGTTGCTCCGCCACCGAGCCGACGACGGTTTCGAGCGAGGAGCCGCGAAACGCGCTGCCGAATGTCCCTGCATCGATGTCCTTGACCACCTGGGCCAGGCCCCGGCGGATGGAGCGGAAATTCTTTAGCCGCTCGTCCCATAGAAACCAGGAGTTGTAGGTGCTCAATGAATCGGTCTTCCAGTGACCAATGAGAACTTCAAGACCAATGGACATGGGCGCAGAGGATTGAAATGCGCAAGGCGCGACACCGTCGATTGAAGCACGAGTCGATCTGGTCAAGTCAGCGTTTCGCGCAAGAATCCCTGGCGAGCCGACTCGCAGCCGAATCCAGCAATGGGGTCGCATGGGGCATGGCCGGCCCCTTGTCCCTACGCGAAGTGCGCGGCATGCCGAGCAACGCCTATCAAGTTTCCGGCGCTATCGAAAAGCTGATCTCAGTGACACCCGAGCGCGAGGTAGCGCGGGTTTGGCCGCCATGCATTCGTGCGATGGCGGCCACGATCGCCAAGCCCAGCCCATGGTGTTCGGACGAGTCGGTGCGAGACCGCTCTGCCCGGAAGAACCGTTTGAACAGATTGGGAAGGACGTCGTCCGGGACCGGCTCGCCGCGGTTGGCAACCTTGACCCAGACGCCGTCGGGCTGGGTGTCGATCACTACCGCGATCATGGAGCCGGGCGTCGCATAGCGGCTCGCATTACTCAGCAGGTTCGACAGGGCGCGGCGCACCAGCCCGGCATCGATGCCGATGTGCGCATCGCCGCTCACATGCACCTTCAATCCTGCATCTTCCAACGTGGCCTCGTGAAAATCCAGCACCGTTCGCACTTGGTCGACCAGACTGACCGGCGCGGATCGGCGCGCCGCCGTACCGCGGTCCGCCTTCGACAGGAAGAGCATGTCGATCACGATCGCCGAGACGCGTCTCGCCTCTTCCAGCGCCGACAACAACGCGTCTCGCAGTTCCTCGATTGATCGCGGTCGAGCCAACTCGACTTCGACCATTCCGATCAGGTTGGCCAGCGGCGTGCGCAGTTCGTGCGCTACATCCGCGTTGAAAGACTCCAGTTGGTGGTAGGCCTGTTCGGCGCGATCGAGCACCGCATTGAATTGAGCCACCCACGGCGTGATCTCTGAGGCATACGGGGCGGGATCGATGCGCCGCCCCGGATACTCTGGACCGGTCGCGGCAGTCTGCCGAACGAGCTTCTGCAGCGGTTGCATCCCCCGATGCACCAGCAACGCACCGGTCAGTGAGATGACCACTGAGCCAAGGACGACCGCGCCCACGAGCGTCCAGGCCAGGCGGGCCAGGAGCTTGGCATCCTCCTGGACATCGATGCCGAGCTGCAGATGCATCGCGGCGTCTCCCGACGGCATCGGCTGCTCCTGCGTGGGCATCCACAGCCAACGTCCCGAAGCCCGAGCCGGCGTGGACGAATAGATGATCTCGTTGCCGCGGCGCAACACGAGACTGATCTCCGCGTGGGTCGAGAAGAAGTCATCGAGCTTGTGGCGCAGTCCGTCGCGCCCCGGGTCATCGCGCGACTCCTGGATCAGGTGCTTGATGAGCTCGGACTGGCGCTCGAATTCGCTGGCCTGCTTGACCTGGAAGCTCCACGCGGTGACGGCATAGATCGCCACACACACCAAACTGAGACCGATCAGGGCCTGCGCTGCAAACCAACGCGACAGCGCGGCCTGGATGGACCCTGTGTCCTGCGCATGCGCGGTGACGGGCTGCGCACGTCCCTCTGGGGAGACTGCCGTAACGTCGGCGGCCGTGCCCGGCCCTTTCACAACGGTCTTGGCGGGGCTCACGACATGCCGCCTTGCCGACTCTCCAGCACGTACCCCATGCCGCGCACCGTGTGCAGCAGCTTCTCTTCGAAAGGATCGTCGATCTTGCTGCGCAGCCGCCGGATGGCGACTTCCACGATGTTGGTGTCGCTGTCGAAATTGATGTCCCACACCTGCTCGGCCAACTGGGTGCGTGACAGCACGTTGCCCCGACGGCGCATGAGCAAGGTCAACAGTGCGAACTCCTTGGCGGTGAGATCAAGCCGCTGCCCATTGCGGGAGGCCCTGCGTGCGACCACATCCAGGTGCAAGTCCTTCAGCGCATAGTTGGACACCTCGTGCAGCTTGCCGCGGCGCAACAGCGCCTGGATGCGGGCAAGCAGTTCGGAAAACGCAAAGGGCTTGGCAAGATAGTCGTCCGCACCGCTTTGAAGTCCACGCACGCGATCGGCGACTTCGTCGCGGGCCGTGAGCATCAGCACCGGCACGGACTTGATCTTGCGCACGGCCTCCAGCACGGCGAATCCGTCGATTCCCGGCAGCATCACATCCAGCACCAGCAGATCGTAGTCGCCATCCAAGGCGAGGCTGCGCCCCTCAAGGCCGGAGCGCGCGAGGTCTACCACGAAGCCGCTCTCGGTGAGGCCCTTGACGAGGTAGTCGCCCAATTTGTGTTCGTCTTCGATGACCAGTATGCGCATTGCCAAATGCTACGGCGGTGGGTCGCGGGCGTGGATTACTTCTTTGTAATCCACGTGGCGGGTGATTGGCGGACTGGCTTCCTAGAGTCATTGCATGCCAGACAGTTGACTGGCATCGCCGGCTCGGTGGTCGATGCCGACGCGTCCAGTGCAGCTCGCGAAGTCGAACATTTCGTTGAAGGAGACCTATCATGAAGAACCGTCAAATCCTCTCGCTCGCACTTGCCGTGGGTGCAGGCGCTGCATTCGTTGCGCCGTTTGCAGCTTACGCGGAAGGGCCGTCTCACTTTGCGCCGAACGAAGCCGGCGTGGTCTATCACCCAGGTGAAGCGGGACAGGCTAAATCCCAGGCCCATGTATCAGCTGAACTCGCGGACGCGCAGAAAACCCCTGCCGGGGCCAGCATGCTGCGCTGGGGATCGATGAGCACGCCGAAGGTCGGAGCCGCCAAGTCGCGCGCCGAAGTGGTGGCCGAACTGGAAGCCGCGCAGAGGCAACCCAACTGGGATGCCGCAGCACGGCTCGGTGCGCCCCTGCCGGCGCCCAAAGGTGATGCGAGCAAGGCTCGCGCACAAGCGCAGCCCTGAGAGTCGCGCACAAATCTGGATGTCTATACAGGTCTCCTGACACACTGCTCGACTTAGAATTCGCCGCATGCACCGGGTTCGCCTGTTCGTCCTTTGGATCATGATGTTTGCCGTGCCCTTCCAGGGGTACGCGGCGGCAGCCATGGTCTTTTGCGGACCGGGTCACGCCGGTGAGGCGGGCGAAGTGTCGCTCGCACAGCCCAGCGCACACGACCACGCTCAGCACCCGCATGCGGATGGGCACGGCGATCATGAGCACAAGGCGGCACAGGCTGCCAAGCCTCCCGCAAAGGACAACACCGCCAAGGTAGCGAGTGCCGGGCCCGATGCGATGCACAAGTGCGGTACCTGCGGCGCGTGCCATGCCACAGCGCTGACCAGCACGATGGACTTGGCCGTTTTCCACGACCTTCCCAAAGCCGACTTGGCGGAGCCAGCCATCACGGTGGCCACGCTCGCGCCGCGCGTTCTCGACAAACCTCCTCGCGCTTAACGCGTTCGTGCGCCTGTGACTCGTCACGGGCCGCCGCGAACGCTCATGCATCGCCTGCGTCATGCCTTTTCGGGCAGCTCTGACGCACTCCGTTCATGAACTTGCGAGGACTCCATGTTCCATTCATCGCCGGCCCATTGGCTGGCAGCTTTTCCCGCTTCGGCTGCGTTTGCCGCGTTGGCGACCCTGAGTGCCGCTGTCGCGGTGGCTCAACCCGCGCCCGTGAAATCCGCTGAGGCTGCGGCGCCCACCGTCCTGACCTACAGGTCCGCGCTCGAGGGCTATCAGCCCTTTGCCGACGAAAAGCCCATCCCCTGGAAAGAAGCCAACGAGACGGTCTATCGCCGCGGTGGCTGGCAGGCCTACGCCAAGGAGACATCAGGCTCCAGTGCGGCCGAGGCCGAATCGCCCAAGGGCGCCGCCGCTGCGCCCGCCGCGCAGCCAGGCCATTCGATGCCCATGCCTGCAAAGAAGGAGAAGCCATGAAGCGCGCCCTTCGTTTGACAGCCATTGCCGTCGCGACGGCTGTCCTCGCCGGGTGCGCGTCAGTCAGTATCGACGACGCCCTGAGTGACACAAATACCAATGCCCAGCAGTTCACCGGTGGGAAGCTCGAACTCAGCCGAACTCAGGAGCAGCGTGACCGCCGCGCCGCACTGTCGCAGGAACTGCTCGCCAAACCGCTGTCGCAGAGTGATGCGGTGCAGCTTGCGCTGGCCAACAGTCCTTCCGTCCAAGCGTTAATCGCTCAGAGTTGGGGCGACATTGCCGCGACTAACCAGAGCAGCCGGTTACCCAATCCGATCCTCTCGTTCGCGCGCACGCGCCTGAACAGCGAACTCGAGCTTGAGCGCCTGCTGTCCTTCGGACTGGTGGATCTGATTCTGTTGCCGCAGCGTTTGTCGATCTCCAGAAGCCAGGCCGCCCAGGCCAAAGTCCAACTGACCGGTGCCGTGGTCGACCAGGTCACGCAGGTCAAGCAGGCCTGGGTGCGTGCAGTCGCGGCGCAACAGACGCTGAAGTATGCCGAGCAGGTCAACAGGTCGGCCCAGGCCAGTGCCGAACTTGCGCGCCGGATGCAGCTCATTGGGAATTTCTCCAAGTTGCAGCGTGCACGCCAGCAGGTTTTCTACGCTGATGCGACGACCCAGCTCGCCTCGGCACAGCACGCCACCACCGCTGCACGCGAAGAGTTGGTTCGTGTCCTGGGGTTGAACGATGACCAGGCCACCAGACTGGCGTTGCCCGAACGCCTGCCTGACCTGCCCAAGACTCCTCGCGAAGCGAAGGAGGTCGCAGCGACCGCTACTGAGCAACGCCTGGATGTCCAACTGGCACGTGCCCAGTTGGACGTGGCGGGCAAATCGCAAGGTATCAACTTGCTGTCGACCTTCATCGACGTCGAGGTGGGCGGTCGGCGCGACACGGTGTTCGACAACGCGGAGAACACCAAGAGCACCCGCCGGGGCTTCGAGCTCGATATCCGCCTGCCGCTGTTCGACTGGGGGTCAGCGCAGCGCGACATGTTGAACGCGCAGTCGTTGGCCGCGGCCAACCGCTACGACGCCACCGTGCGTGGCGCTTCCTCTCAGCTGCGAGAGGGCTACTCGGCCTACCGCACTGCCTACGACATCGCACGGCACTACCGCGACGAGATCGTGCCGCYGCGCCAGGCCATGGCCGATGAGAACGTGCTTCGCTACAACGGGATGTTGATCGGCGTTTTCGAACTGTTGGCCGAGGCGCGTGACCAGATCGCCAGCGTGACCAACGCGATCAATGCCCAGCAGCAGTTCTGGCTGGCTGATGCCGCGCTGGCGGCTTCGGTGATGGGCAAGCCCACGTCCGCAGGGGCCTCGATGGCCAGCTCGGGCGGCGAAGGCGCCTCCGCTGGTGCGGCGCACTGAGCCCGCCCTCTGAGTTCTCCAACCGATTTGAACGACATGACAAACAGACGCAATTTCTTGAGCGGTGCGGGTGCCATCACGGGCGCCATCGCCGCGGCCAGCGTGAGCAAGGTGGCCATGGCCGCGCTGCCTGAGCCCGTGCTCCAGACCACGCCCAACACCATGCCGCCCTTGATGCCCTCGAGCGGACGCCCCTACAACCCCGTGGTCACGCTCAACGGCTGGACCTTGCCCTGGCGCATGAACAACGGCGTCAAGGAATTCCACTTGGTGGCCGAACCCGTGGTGCGCGAAATGGCGCCTGGCTTCAAGGCCAACCTGTGGGGCTACAACGGCCAGTCGCCCGGCCCGACCATCGAGGTGGTCGAAGGCGACCGCGTGCGCATCTTCGTGACCAACAAGCTGCCCGAGCACACCAGCGTGCACTGGCACGGCCAGCGCCTGCCCAACGGCATGGACGGCGTCGCCGGACTGAACCAGCCACCGATCCGCCCAGGCAAGACCTTCGTCTACGAGTTCGTAGCGCGCCGCCCCGGCACCTTCATGTACCACCCGCATGCGGACGAAATGACGCAGATGGCCATGGGCATGATGGGCTTTTGGGTGACGCACCCCAAGGCCGAGCATCCGTTGATCGAGAAGGTCGACCGCGACTTCGTGTTCCTGCTCAATGCCTACGACGTGGAGCCCGGCAGCGCCACGCCCAAGATCATGACGATGCTGGACTTCAACCTGTGGTCCTGGAACAGCCGGATCTTTCCGGGTATCGATTCGCTCAATGTCCGGCTCAACGACAAGGTACGCATTCGCATCGGAAACCTGACGATGACCAATCACCCGATGCACCTGCACGGGCACGAGTTCCTCGTCACGGGCACCGATGGCGGTCCGACGCCCAAGTCTTCGCGGCAGTACGAGGTGACGGCCGACGTGGCGGTCGGACAGATGCGCCAGATCGAGTTCCTGGCCGACGAGGAAGGAGACTGGGCCTTCCACTGCCACAAGAGCCATCACACGATGAACGCCATGGGCCACGACGTGCCGACCATGATCGGCCTGGACCACAAGGACGTGGCCAAGCAGATCACAAGCCTGGTGCCCGACTACATGGTCATGGGCGAGCGCGGCATGGCCGACATGGCCGAGATGGAAATGCCGATTCCCGATAACACCGCGCGAATGATGACCGGCGAAGGCCCGTTCGGCTCGGTCGAGATGGGCGGCATGTTCAGCATGGTCAAGGTGCGCAAAAACCAGAAGGCGGGCGACTACTCGAACCCGGGTTGGTTCAAGCATCCGAAGGGCACCGTTGCCTACGAGCTGGATGGACCGCCGCCCGAGACCTCGCGCCAACGCGGCGCCGGCGCCGCAGCGATGCCCGCTCAGAACATGCCCGCCAAGAACATCGAAGTCCAGATTCGAAAGCCCGGCGGCGGCCATTCGAACCACTAGTTCTCCCCCTCCGTTCCAAACTCCAACTCTCAAAGGAAAACCCATGAAACACAACTTCCGCAACACAGCTGTCGCAGCACTTGTGGCCCTGGCCGCCGCCGGCGCTTCGGCATCCGGCACCCACGCAGGCGGCCACGGCCACGATGCCAACGAGGCGATCGGCAAGCCCGGCGTGGCCACCAAGGCCACCCGCACGATCAACGTCGACATGACCGATAGCATGCGCTTCACGCCGGCCGACATCAGCGTCAAACAGGGCGAGACCGTGCGCTTCGTCGTCAAGAACTCCGGCCAGCTCAAGCACGAGCTCGTGATCGGGACGGAGAAGGAGCTCAAGGAGCACTACGAAGTCATGAAGAAGAACCCGGAGATGGAGCACTCCGATCCGAACATGGTGACGCTGGCCGCAGGCAAGAGCGGCGAGATCGTCTGGCAATTCACCAAGGCCGGCAAGGTCGACTTCGCGTGCCTGCAGCCGGGCCACTACGACGCCGGCATGAAGGGCGCCGTGAACGTGACCAAGACCGGAAAGTAAGCGAGGCGCTCCCGCCGCCGGCTTCCATCGGAATGCGGCGGGACTCCAAATTCATTCATATCTCAGGAGATCCTCATGACCAACACCCGTATCGCACTCTTGGCATTCGTTGCCGCACTCTCGTTCGCTGGCGCCGCCGGCGCGCAATCTTCCAAATCCATGTCCGACATGCCGGGCATGTCCGAGAAGGCACCTGCGGCCGGCGGCTCGGATGCGGCCGCAGCGTCGGACCTCAGCGAAGGCGAGATCCGCAAGGTGGACAAGGACAACAAGAAGCTCACGATCAAGCACGGCCCGCTCAAGAACCTCGACATGCCGGGCATGACGATGGTGTTCGGCGTCAAGGACGACGTCATGCTCGACAAGGTCGAGACCGGCGCCAAGGTCCGTTTCCAGGCGGAAAAGATCGACGGCAAGATCGTCGTCACGAAGATCGAATCGGCCCGCTGAGCGCGTAAAGAATCAATGGGCGGCGACTATCGAAAGGATGGAGGAAGGAATGGCTTACTCGAGTGCTTCGCAAGTCGTTCGGCAGATCCTGGAGGGACCGGTTACCCGGCCAGCGTTGCGGCGCTGGCGGCGCCAGCAGTTCTTTTCCGAGGCCGGATTCGGTAGTTACTTCGGACTGTTCAAAAGCTTTTCCGAAGCCCGGGATTGGCTGCCTGACAGTCCGGAATTCGACCACGCGGCCTTGGCGCAAGAGTACGTGAATGTCCGCACGAAGAAGGTGTTTGCCTACGACTACCCCGTGATGTGGTGGCTCGAACGTGCGTTCAGAGATGGTGCCACCAAGCTGCTCGACATCGGTGGCTCGGTGGGGGTTCACTTCTATGCCTATCGCCGCTATTTCGAGATGCCCCAGGGCCTTTCCTGGCGCGTCGTTGAAGTGCCTGCGATCGCGGCCCTGGGGCGAGATATCGCCAGCGGGGCCAACGCCACTGGACTGAGCTTCGCCGAGGATCTTTCGCAGGCGCTGCCCGGCAACGATATCTGGCTGTCTGCCGGCGCCCTGCACTATGTCGAGAATTCGCGTCCCGGTGATCTGCTTCAACGGTGCGACACGCGGCCACGGCACGTCTTGCTGAACAAGCTCCCGCTCTACGACGGCGAGGACTACGTCACGGCACAGAACATCGGTGCCGGCTGCTTTGCGCCCATGCACGTCTACAACCGCGAACGCTTCATCAAGGAAATCGAGGCGCTGGGGTATACCTTGCGCGACCAGTGGCAGGTTCCTGAGCGTTCGTTGTATCTGCCGGGATTTCCCGAGCGCAGCATTCCGACGTTCAGTGGCCTTTACTTCGCCAGTTGAGCAATGCAAGCCAAAGCGTCCACGCGTGCTCGCCAGTCCTTGCGGGCTGCGCGTACGTTGTTCGCAGTGGCAATGGAGAAGAAGCCTCGCATCACCGCGAGGGCATATTCCGCTGCGGGCGGAATCCTCGGTATGGCGCTCTTCGCCGGTCTGACGGGGTGCGCCGATTTCTACCGGCAGTCTCGCGATTTCCAGGACGGCTGGCGCACCGGGGAAATTGTCGAAATCGGCCGCGCAAAAGAGATTCAACGAGGCGGGCGCACGGATTGCAGGAAGACCGCCAGCGCCGACGAACTTGCAGTACGACGCTTCGCCATCCTGGTCGATCGTTCCACGGGGCGGCGACATGCGCACATCGAGATGCTGGATCCTGCGACATCTGTCGCGCTGGGCGACGTCGTGTGGACCAACGTCGACAGGTGCGACACACCCGTTCGCGTGCTGTCGCATGCACGAGCGCTGCGCGGCTGACGCGGCCTTCCCACGATCTGCGGCCATCCTTGCAGCCGGCCCACCACAAACCTCGGCACCTTATGAACTCTTTCGCTTCCTTTCTTCTCCTCACCGTCGGTGGACTTGCTTCAGGTTTTTCATTCGCCGCCGATCCTGCCGTGCCAGCGCCGATCGAAAGGGTCTTGGCCCCTTCGTCGAAACCCGACATTGCGAATGGCGAAGTCGTCTTCAATGGCAAGTCATGCGCCGCGTGCCACAGCGCGGATGGCAACTCGGCCATCCCCGCCAATCCCAAGCTGGCTCAGCAGCATCCCGAGTACCTGGTCAAGCAGCTTCAGGAATTCAAGTCCGGGAAACGCAAGAGCCCGGTCATGAGCGGCATGGCGGCAATGCTGTCCGAGAAGGAAATGCGCGACGTCGCCTGGTTCCTGGGTTCCAAGTCCATCAAGCCGGGGTTTGCGAAGGACAGGGATCTGGTGGCGCTGGGCGAGAAGATCTATCGCGGCGGCATTGGGGAGCGAAGTGTCCTGGCCTGCGCAGGCTGTCACAGCCCCAACGGCGCCGGCATCCCGATCCAGTACCCGCGTCTGGGCGGACAGAACGCCGAGTACATCGCCGCTCAGCTGACCGCGTTTCGCGATGGGGTACGACTCAACAGCGTGCCCATGAGCGGCGTTGCAGCCAAACTCAACGATCGCGAAATCAGGGCCGTTTCCGACTACATCGCGGGGCTGCATTGAACGACGCCATGCCTCCAGAGCTGCTCTCGCCTTAGGAGCTAGGTATGTACGTGACGGGGCGATGGGTTTCAACCAATGTTGTCGGCACGATGTTCATCGCCTGGCTCGTTGGTGTGATCATCTTCGTGGCCGTTCTCGTGTGGCAACTCCGAAAACATCGAAAGGAAAATTCCACTGGCGACAGACGCCCAGGTTCGGCTCGACCGAGTGGCTCGAGGAAAACCAAGCGCCGCCGGCGGGGCAGATGACCGCACCGTCAATGTCGGACCCGGTCAGCGCTTACGACGTGATCTGGAAAGCCTTGCGGCCTGGTAGATGGCTGGTCCACTGCCACATCCCGCGCCAGACGACCAACAACGACCTCGAACAGGACGGGGGCGGCGGCCTGATGATGGTTCTGGAGGTGAAGAGTCGGAATGCGCAGAACCACACCACTGACGGACTGGCGCCGGTCGCTTGACCTTCACACGATGTCAAGCCTGATACTGGAATCACCTTTCAACCAAGGAGCCTCTCATGCAAGAGTTCGTCATCCAATCGATGTCCTGTGGCAGCTGCGCGAGCCGGATCGCTCAGGCCGTGAAGAACCTGGACGCCACGGCGAAGATCGAAGTCGATCTGCCGGCCAAAACGTTGCGCGTCGACAGCGCTGAGGACCGTGAGTCTGTGACTGCCGCCCTGACGGAAGCCGGCTACCCGCCGAAGTGATTCGCCGGCACGGGACAGCGGCCTTCATCGGCTGATGTGTATCGAGCTGGCCTGTGTGGACTGAATGCACCGCCATGTAAGGTGCATTCAGCCAATTTTTCGTTGGAGAACTTGAATGAACCCCACGCCTTCCAACCAGCATGAACACCATCTGGGACATCACGGGGCGCACCCGCCCGCCTCTGGAGAGCCTTCGCAGAAGACCGATGCGATTTTGAAGGATCCCGTTTGTGGCATGGCGGTGACCACGCGGTCCGCGCACGTCCTGCAGCACGAAGGCGGGCCGGTCTATTTCTGTAGTGCGGGGTGCAAAGCCAAATTCGAGGCCAACCCGGCCAAATACGCGAAACGCGGCACGCAGCAGACGGCCCCGCTCGTGCTTGCGCCCGCGCAGCCGGCTCAACCCGGTCCTCCAGGCACGATCTACACCTGTCCCATGCACCCGGAGATCCGGCAAGATCACCCGGGCAACTGCCCCAAGTGCGGCATGACGCTGGAGCCCGAGATGCCGACCCTCGACGAGGGCGAAGACCTCGAGCTGAAAGACTTCAAGCGACGCTTCGTCTGGACCTTGCCCCTCACCGTCATCGTCACAGTGCTCGCCATGGCCGGCCACCGCCTGCAGTGGTTCGAGATGGACACGCAGAGCTGGATCGAACTTGTGCTCACCATGCCGATCGTCCTGTGGGCCGGGTGGCCGTTCTTCGTGCGCGCGGCGCAGTCTGTGGCAAACCGCAGTCCGAACATGTGGACCTTGATCGGCCTGGGCACGGCCGCGGCCTTTGTCTATAGCGTCGTGGCCACGGTGGCGCCCGACGTGTTTCCCGCGTCGTTCGTGTCGATGGGGCGCGTGTCGGTCTACTTCGAAGCGGCCGCGGTGATCATTTCTTTGACCTTGTTGGGTCAGATCCTCGAACTCAAGGCGCGGTCGCAGACCTCCGCAGCCATCAAGTCGCTGCTGGGCCTTGCCCCCAAGACAGCGCGCCGCATCGACCCTGACGGTGCCGAGGAAGACATACCGATTGGCCACGTGCATGTGGGCGACAAGCTGCGCGTGCGCCCCGGAGAGAAGGTGCCCGTGGACGGTGTGGTGATCGAAGGCAACAGCGCCGTCGACGAATCCATGCTGACTGGGGAGCCATTGCCCGTGACCAAGCGGATTGGCGACAAGCTTATCGGCGCAACGCTGAACACCAACGGCGCACTTGTGATGCAGTCCGAGAAAGTCGGCTCGCAGACCGTGCTCGCGAGCATCGTGCAGATGGTCGCGCTGGCGCAACGCTCCAGGGCGCCGATGCAACGAATGGCCGATCACGTTGCCGGCTACTTCGTCATGACCGTCATCGGCATCGCGGTGCTGACCTTCTTCGCCTGGGGATTCTTCGGGCCGCAGCCCAGTTGGGTCTACGGCCTGATCAATGCCGTGGCGGTGCTCATCATTGCCTGCCCCTGTGCACTCGGCCTCGCCACGCCGATGTCGATCATGGTGGCCACGGGCAAGGCGGCCACGCAGGGCGTGCTGTTCCGCGATGCCGCGGCGATCGAGAACTTCCGCAAGGTCGATGCGCTCATCGTCGACAAGACCGGCACCCTGACGGAAGGCCGGCCGCAGTTCGAGCGCGCGGTGCCTGCGCCGGGCTTCACCGCCGACGAGGTGCTGCGACTCGCAGCCAGCCTGGACCAGGGCAGCGAACACCCGCTGGCCGACGCCATCGTGCGGGCGGCGCGCGAGCGCAACCTGGCGCTGGACACGCCCGACGGTTTCGAATCCAGCAGCGGCATCGGCGTGAGCGGCGGCGTGGGCAGCAGGAAGCTGGCGCTCGGCAACACGGCGCTCATGGACCAGCTGCGCGTGCGGGTCGACGACCTCAAGCCGCAGGCCGAGGCCATGCGGGCCGAGGGCGCGAGTGTCATGTTCCTGGCTGTGGACGGCCAGCCTGCCGGCTTGCTTGCGGTCTCGGACCCAATCAAGGCCACCACGATCGAGGCGCTGGCCGCGCTCAAGGCCTCGGGCCTGCGGGTCATCATGGCGACCGGAGACGGGCTGACCACGGCCCGGGCCGTCGCAGCGAAGCTGGGCATCGACGAGGTGCATGGCGAAGTGAAGCCCGCCGACAAGCTCGCGCTGGTGGACAAGCTGCAGCGTGAAGGCCGGATCGTCGCCATGGCGGGGGACGGCATCAACGATGCGCCCGCGCTCGCCAAGGCCGACGTCGGGGTGGCGATGGGCACCGGCACCGATGTCGCGATGAACAGCGCCCAGGTGACGCTGGTCAAGGGCGACCTGCGCGGCATTGCGCAGGCGCGCGTGATCTCCGAGCAGACCATCGCCAACATGAAGCAGAACCTCGGCTTCGCCTTTCTCTACAACGCTCTCGGCGTGCCACTGGCCGCGGGCGTGTTGTTCCCGTTCACGGGCTGGCTGCTGTCGCCGATGATCGCGGCGCTGGCGATGAGCCTGAGCTCGGCGTCGGTCATCACCAATGCCTTGCGCTTGAGGGGAGCAAAAAGCGACACCCACGGGCCACACGCCGACGCAAAGTCGCCCTCCTAGAGGCGCGTTGGATCGAGTGGCGTCACTCCGTGCGAAGGAGTTCCTATGAAGTCCGAACTGTTTGAGCAGCATTTGCTGGACGTCTACCAGGAGGCCATCCGATTTCGCAAGTGGGCGGTCGCGGAGCATCTGTTGTGCGCCATCGAGGCGTGCGCACCAGCGGAAGCACCAATCAGCGCGAGCGTGGCCAGTGCCTACAGTGTTCTGGCCGCCGAGGCGCAAAAGCCCCGGCGATGTGGAACGCGCTCGAAGCGTGATTGAGGCGCGACGGTCAGTCTTTGGCGCGGGGTTTGAGGAGATTGGCGAGGGCCTTCTGGTCTTCGGCCAACTGGATGCGCATGAGCTGGAGCACGCGCAGGGCGAGACCGGACAGGGGCTGCCCAGGGAGAAGCACCAACACACCCGCGAAGGAGACATCCAGGGACAGCGGACGGATGGTCAGGCCGCGTTGAGCGTATTCCATGGCGGTGACCGGATTGACGACGCCGATGCCCATTCCGCTCAGGGCCATTTCTCACACGCTCGCCGCGTAGGGCGTCTCGACCAGCACACTCAACCCGACGTTGCACTCCGCCAATGCCCGCTCCAGGCGCCGCCGAGACGCGTCCTCGGGGTTGAGCGCTAGGAATGGCTCTTCCGCGAGCTGATGCGGTTGGATGGTCCTCGCCTTGGGCCTTGGTCAGCCGGTGCCTCGCATGCATCACCACCACACCTGGGAAGCGCGCGAACTCGGAATGCTCCAGGACTGTCGTCGGCATCTCGTCGCCCATTAGCCCGAAGTCGACCTGCCGTCCCAGTACGGCCTCGTGCACCTCCCGCGAGCTGAGCACCTGCAGCGAAATCTGCGGCCGGGCTTCGTTGTCGCGGCGCTCGACCACCAGCCGCGACAGCACCCCGCAGGCCGAAGGCCGGATAGACCGCCATGCGCAGCGTGTTGACGCCGAAACACCCGCTCGATGTCTCGCATGCTCACCTGATAACGAAGCTTGCGAAGGCTTCTTCGGTCGGCTGAAGAACGAGCTGTTCCATCCTCGAGACTGGAAGAACGCCACCATCGAGCAATTCATCGAGGCGGTCGACTCAGACATCCGCTGGTACAACGAGAAGCGGATCAAGATCTCTCTTGGCTCTCTCAGCCCTATCGAATACCGGGTGAGCCTTGGACTTGCGGCATAAAACCAGTCCAAGTTTTTATCCGCACCCCTAGGGTCAGAGATCAGCGGAATTCAACACCTTGTGGAAAAGCATTGATTTGCGATGATCCTACTTGCCTACATGGTGCCTACACGACACCAGAAAGCAAAAAGCCCAACCTAGCAAGATTGGGCTATCTACTTGATCCTAAAAGGAAAATTTGGTGGCCTGGGGCGGAATCGAACCACCGACACGCGGATTTTCAATC
Organism: Variovorax sp. CAN15; assembly: GCF_030462475.1. Taxonomy (GTDB): domain Bacteria; phylum Pseudomonadota; class Gammaproteobacteria; order Burkholderiales; family Burkholderiaceae_C; genus Variovorax. Next base: position 18,614 of record NZ_JASMRZ010000053.1, on the reverse strand, counting down.
CGCTGCTCTACCAACTGAGCTACCGGGCCATTGCTGTGCGCAGCCCTAAATTATACAGCGCTTCTGCGCCCTCTTGAAAGATCAACGCCAAGTTGTTTGAGCTTTCTGTAAAGGTGGGTGCGTTCGAGGCCGGTTTTCTCGGCGACGCGGGTCATGGAGCCGTTCTCCATCGCCAGGTGGAATTCGAAGTACGCCTTCTCGAAGCCGTCGCGCGCATCGCGCAGCGGGCGGTCGAGGTCGAAGCTCTGCGTCGACTGCGGGCCGGTGTCGGCCACGGGCACCGAAGCCAGCGAGGCCATCAGCAGGCTGTCGCCCGTGGTCGTGATGGCTGTCGCCTGGCTGCCGGTGATCGGCGCGGGCACCACGCCTGCTGCCGCGCGGCGCGCACTCTCGCGGGCCAAACCCTGCTCCACTGCCTTGAGCAGCTTCTGCATGGTGATGGGCTTTTCGAGGAAGGCGAATGCGCCGATGCGCGTGGCGTCGACCGCTGTGTCTATGGTGGCGTGGCCGCTCATCATGATGACGGGCATGCTCAGGAGGCCCGCGGTGGACCACTCCTTGAGCAACGTGACGCCGTCGGTATCGGGCATCCAGATGTCGAGCAGCACGAGATCGGGTCGTGCGCGCTGGCGTGCAGCGCGCGCTTCGGCCGCGTTCTCCGCGAGTTCCACGTTGTGGCCCTCGTCATTGAGAATTTCGAAGAGCAGGTCCCGGATGCCCAGCTCGTCATCGACCACGAGAATGTTTGCCATGAGTGCTGCTTGTTGTGTGCGCTGGTGTCCGCAATGGTATGTTGAGTCCGCTGGCCCATCCATCGCCTGTGCGACGGACATTCGTGCGGCTCAGGCGGCGGAAGACTTCGACGAATCTTCGGTGTGAGCGGCCGCTGCCCGCGGCTCGCTTGCCAGCGCGAATGATAGCGAGACTTGTGCCCCCGCTACAGCCCCATCGACGACGCGGTTGGAAAGCTCGATGCGCGCGCCATGCTCGTCGGCGATCTTCTTGACGACCGCGAGGCCCAAACCAGTACCTTTTGTTTTCGTGGTGACGTAGGGCTCGAAGGCGCGCTTGAGAATGTTCTCGGCAAAGCCGGGACCGCTGTCCTGCACGGTCAGGCGCACGCGCTGCCCCGAGTCGCCCAGCCGCGTGCGGATGGTGACTTCGCCCGTCTTGCCCGTTCCGCTCGCAGCGGCTTCCGCGGCGTCCTGCGCGTTTTGCAACAGGTTGTGTATGACCTGGCGGATCTGCTGCGCGTCGCCCCTGATGGGTGGGCAGCGCTCGTCGAGCTCCGAGCGCAACGTGATCGGCAGGTTCTCCGCGCTGTAGAGCTGCAGCACATCGGTCAGCAAGGCGTTCAGGTCCACAGGCTTGAGGTCGGCAGCGGGCAATCGCGCGTAGTCGCGGAATTCGTTCACCAGCCGCTTCATCGCGTCGACTTGGTCGACGATGGTCTTCACCGACTTCACGAGCACAGCCTGCTCGGGCGGCTGGACCTTCCCGGAGAGCTTCATCTCGAGCCGCTCGGCCGAGAGCTGGATCGGCGTGAGCGGATTCTTGATCTCATGCGCGAGGCGGCGCGCGACCTCGCCCCAGGCCTGCGCGCGTTGTGCCGAGACGATCTCGGAGATGTCGTCGAACACCAGCAGACGCGCGGCGCCGGGCAACTCCGCGCCGCGCGCGACGATGTTGATGGCACCGTCCTGCTGCGGCAGATCGGTGCCGGAAGCATGCAGCTCGAAAGCGTGCTGCCAGTGATCGAGGCCGTGCTGCATGCGCTCGACAAGAAAGTCGTCGAACTGCTGCTGCACCCTGGCGCCGAACTCTGCCAGCCCCGGTACCTCGATGAGTGGCCGGCCCTCGTAGGCCGCGAGCGGCGCGCGCAGCACGCGGGTCGCGCCCGGGTTGGTGGACAGCACGGTGCCCTTGGCGTCGAGCACGATCACGCCGGAAGTCAGGTTGTCGAGGATGGTCTGCAGGTTGGCGCGCGCGGCGTCGAGCTGGCCCATGGTCTTCTCGACCGCGCCGCGGGCGTCGGCCAGCTGCTGGGTCATGACGGCGAAGGAGCGCGTAAGGCCACCCAGCTCGTCCTTGCCCTGCAGCACGGCGGTGGGCCGCAGGTCGCCGGCCGCCACCTGGCGCACGCCTTCGGCCAGCACGAGCAGCGGTCGCGCGAGCTGGTTGCCGAAAAGCACGGCGAGCAAGACCGCGCCGAACACGGCGAGGAACAGACTCAGCGTGAGCGTGCCGATGTACATGCGGCGCAGACCTTCGCGCGCGAGCGCCCGCTCCTGGTATTCGCGGTTGGCCTCCTGCACGGCGAGCGCGTTGGCGACCACGGCCGGCGGCAGCGGCCGGGTGACCTGCAGATAGCGCGGCGCGGTGTCGAAGTCGAAGCCGGGCCGCTGCACCATCGCGAGCGCACGCACGCTCGCGGCCGGCGGGGTCGTGCCCGGCGCGGCGGTTTCATCCAGCCCCTCGACATGCGCGACGGCACGCTCGGGACGCACCTGCCGGAACTGCTGCTGGGTCGGGCGGTCGGGATTGAGCTGGAAGCGCGAGGTGCCGGCACTGGCCACGAGCTGCCCGGAGCCGGTCCAGAGGATCACGTCGCTCGCTTCGAGCTGGTCGCGGATGCGCTCCAGCACCAGGCCGGCGCTCGCGTCGGGCACCTGCGCAAGCTGTGCGCTGGCGCTGCGCGTCTTCACGGCCAGGTCGTCGGAGAGCGAGTCGAGCGTGGCCCGTCCGAGGTTCAGGCCCGCATCGAGCGCACCCTCGACCTTGACGTCGAACCAGCTCTCGATCGAGCGCGCGACGAACTGGTAGGACACCACGTAGACCAGCGCCCCAGGCACCACGCCCACCAGCGCGAAGATAGCCGCCAGCTTGATGAGCAGCCGGCTGCCGAACTTACCCTGCCGCAGCCGCCGCAGCAGGCGGAAGGCGACCCAGCCGATCACCAGCACCAGCAGTACCGCCACCACGACATTGATGCCGAAGAGGCGCACGTAATAGCGTTCGTACAGCGCGCGGTTGTTGGTGGCCTGCGCCAGCAGGAACATCAGCACGAGGCCAATGGCCGTGACCAGCGCGGCGCCGACGCCGATGGCCCAGCGCCTGGCGCGCGCGCGGCTCGCGGCAGGCGTGGCGGCCGCGCCGCTGCGCCCGGAAGCGCTCACTTCTGCTTCTCCAGCGGAAGCTTGGCCGTGCGCTCGACGGCGATGTTCCAGTCCGCCTGGCCAACCACGCCGATCTGGAACGGGCGCGGCAGCTGCGAGGTGTCGAGCCGGAAACGGAAGGTGACCTGGTGCTGCGGGTCGTCACCGATCTCGGCGATGTCGCCCATCCGCAGCCGGCCGACACGCTTGATGGCTTCGAGCGCGTCTCCGAGGGTGTCGAAGTTCTGGTTCAGCGAGATGCCCAGGCCGGCCGCGCCGGTCATGGGCGCCGCCGACACGTTGAGCCGCCAGCGTCGCGTGAGCGGCTGGTAGGCGAGCCGCATGTGGCGCGTGACCTGCGCGACCTTGCGGTCGGTCCAGTACCAGCGTTCCTGGAAGAGTTCGGCCTCTGCCACGAAATAGATGGCGATGCCCTTGTCGAGGACCTCCTCGACCAGCGACGGCAGCTCGAACTGCACGGTGCCGCTGAAGTAGATGCCGTCGTCCGCCTGCTCCAGCCGCATCTGTGTGATCGTGGCGCCGCTGCGGCCCTGGGCGGATGCCGTGGTCGGCAGGAAGGCCATCCACATCGCCCAGATCCACAGCAGGACGGGCAGCGCAAGGACCAGCCCGCGCTCTCGCTCAACGCGGACGCTTTTCGAGCAGGGCGTAGAAAAAGCCGTCGTGGTCACCAGAGGCATTGTCCGGGACGCCACGGGCATTCGACCCGCTTTGGGGCAGCAAATGGCCGGGCGATGGCAGCAATCGTGCGTTGGTGTTGTGTACAAGAAACGCATCAATTTGTTGCGAACCCTCTTCGCGGAACACGGAGCAAGTGCAATAAAGAAGCCGCCCGCCCGGCCGCACCAGGGGCCACAGCGCGGCCAGGAGCGCGGTCTGCCGGGCGGCGAGCTGGGCGGTATCGCTCTCGCGGCGCAACCAGCGCACGTCGGGATGGCGCCTCACGATGCCCGAGGCGGTGCAAGGCGCATCGAGCAGGATGGCGTCGAAAGGCGTGCCGTCCCACCACTGGTCGGGCCGACCTGCATCGGCAACCAGCACCTTGGCCTCGAGCCCGAGGCGCGCCAGGGTGTCATCGATGCGGCGGCTGCGGACGGCATCGATTTCCAGCGCGGTGACGTCGAGGGCGCCGGGGTTCGCCATTTCGAGCAGGTGCGCGGTCTTGCCGCCGGGGGCGGCGCAGGCGTCGAGCACGCGAAGCGGCGCTGCGCCGGGTCTTGCCGGCAGTAGGCCTTCGAGCAGCAGCGGTGCGGCCATCTGCGCGGCCCCGTCCTGCACCGAGCACGCGCCGTCGGCAAAGCCGGGCAACTGTTGCACGGGCCGGGCGCGCGCCAACTGCAGGCCACTGGGGCCCACGCGCGTCGCGCCCAGGCCGGCGGCTTCCAGCTCGGTCAGATAGGAAGCCGCGGTCGTCTTGCGGACGTTGACCCGCAGCGTCATCGGCGCCTGCGCGTTGTCGGCGGCCAGCACCCGCTGCCACTCGCGCGGATGGTCGCGCTTCAGGCGCTCGATCCACCAGCGCGGATGGTTCCACTGCGCAACGGGTTCGGAGTCGGTCGCGGCCACGAGCTCGTCGCGTTCGCGCAGGAAGCGCCGCAGGCAGGCGTTGATGAAGCTCGCCTGAGCCCGCGTCGCAGGATTGCGCTTGGCGGCCTCGACAGCCTGATCGACCAGCGTGAAAGGCTCGTAAGGCGCATGCGAGGCGTCCCACGCGAGCGCCAGCGCGGTGCACAGCAGTGCATCAGGCAGGGGCGGCGGAGTGCGCCTGGCCAGGTGGCGGCGCAGTGCCTCGGCGCGGCCGAGCCAGCGCAGCACCTGGAAGCCGAGCGATTGCACGCCGGGCCGCAGAGCTGGCTCGACGGCTTCGAAAGCCACGGAACCCGACGTGCCGGCACGGATGGACGCCAGCGCCGCGGCAGTCAGTTGCAGCTGGCGCCAGAGCGGGGGCTGTTGCAGCGGCGGCGTGTCGCCATGGCCTCTGCGGGAAGGGTCGGAGGGTAGTTCTGACAAGTTGGGGCGATGGTAACGGGCCGGCCAAAGGCCGGACTTCGTACATGGAAAGTGAAGAACAGGAAATGCCGTAGCGGGCGAGCATCGGCCGTTAGGGCCTGGCTGGGCTCACCGCAGCGGCGCCGCCGGACGCAGACGCACGGCCCATGCCACCAGCAGCGCCGGAAACTGTGCGATGGCGGCGTTGTAGTGCGCCACCGCCTGGTTGAACTGGCTGCGTGCGATCTCGGCAGCGGCGGAGGGTTCGGGCCAGCCGATCGGCTCGGCGGCGCCCGGCACCACGGCTGTCGTCGCTCCGGGCAGCAGTTGCGCGGGCCGCGACAGCGTGCCATAGGCGTCGAACACCGTCACCTGGTCGGGATGCTGCCGCTGCCACGCGCCGATCCAGACCTGCAATGCGGTCGCCAGCGCGGCCATGCCGCCCGTATCCAGTGGACGCAGTCGGGTCGCGCCCAGCAGGGTGGCGAGCTGCGCGGTCGCCGCCTGCAGTGGCGCGATGGAGGACAGCGATTCGCCGGCCGGCGCCGCGTCGGGCGGAAGACCGGCCGCGATGCTGGCCTGCACGAAATCCAGCTGCTTGCCCAGCGCGGCATCGAGCTGGCCGTAGGCCTGCAGCACAGCCGCGCGCAGGCGGACCAGCCGGTTGTAGGCCCCCACAAACCAGAACAGCAGGACCGCGATCACGATCCAGCCGGCCAGCGATTCGGGCAACACGCTCATCGACGACAACGCCTCTTCATCATGCGAACAAGGGGAACAAAGAAAAACGCCCCCCAACCGGGGCGGTCGGGGGGCGTGGTGTACCGGTCATGGCCGGTGATGCTAACCAGTTATTCGGTCGCAGCGCCTTCGCTGGCGTCCGCCGTGCTGGCAGCTGCATCGCTTTCACCGGAGCCAGCCAGTTCGGCCGCTTCCGATTCGGCGATGGCGCGGCGCTCGGCCTCGTCCATGGCGTCCTTGACCTTGCGTGCCTGGTGGTACGCCATGCCGGTGCCCGCGGGGATCAGGCGGCCGACGATGACGTTTTCCTTCAGGCCGCGCAGTTCGTCGCGCTTGCCCATGATCGCGGCTTCGGTCAGCACGCGCGTCGTTTCCTGGAACGAAGCGGCCGAGATGAACGAGTCGGTCGACAGCGATGCCTTCGTGATACCCAGCAGCAGGTTGGTGAACGTCGCGGGGATCTTGCCTTCGGCGCGCAGGGCGTCGTTGGTGTTGAGCATTTCGCTGCGTTCGACCTGTTCACCGGAGATGTAGCTCGTGTCGCCGGCGTTGTCGACCACGACGCGGCGCAGCATCTGGCGAACGATCACCTCGATGTGCTTGTCGTTGATCTTCACGCCCTGCAGGCGGTACACGTCCTGCACTTCGTCCACGATGTAGCGCGCCAGCTCTTCCGAACCCAGCAGGCGCAGGATGTCCTGCGGGTCCGCCGGGCCGTCGACCACGGATTCGCCCTTGTTCACCACCTGGCCTTCGTGCACCAGGATGTTCTTTTCCTTCGGCACGAGGTCTTCCCAGACCGTGCCTTCCGGATCGGTGATCTGCAGGCGGATCTTGCCTTTGGTCTCCTTGCCGAACGACACCGTACCGGTCATTTCGGCCAGCATGCCCTTATCCTTCGGCGAGCGGGCTTCGAACAGCTCGGCAACGCGCGGCAGACCGCCGGTGATGTCGCGGGTCTTCTGGCCTTCGACCGGAATGCGCGCCAGCACTTCGCCGGGGCCCACGTCCTGGCCGTCACGCACCTGCACCAGCGCGCCGATCGGGAAGCCGATCGTCACCGAGTGGTCGGTGCCCGGGATCTTCACTTCGGCGCCGGATGCGTCGATGAGCTTCACCTGCGGACGCACGACCTTGGCAGCGCCGCGGCGCTTCGGATCGATCACCACCAGGGTCGACAGACCGGTCACTTCGTCCACCTGCTTCGCAACCGTGAGGCCTTCCTCGACGTTCTCGAACTGCGTCTTGCCGGCGAACTCGGTAATGATCGGGCGGGTCAGCGGGTCCCAGTTGGCGAGCACGTGGCCGGCCTTGATCTGCTGGTCTGCCTTGACCGTCAGCGTGGCGCCGTACGGCACCTTGTGGCGCTCGCGCTCGCGGCCGTGCTCGTCGTGGATGACGATTTCGCCCGAACGCGAGATCACGACCAGCTCGCCCTTGCTGTTGGTCACGTAGCGCATCGTGGCGTTGAAGCCGATCGAACCATTCGACTTGGCTTCCACGCTCGAGGCGATGGCGGCGCGCGAAGCGGCACCACCGATGTGGAAGGTACGCATCGTCAGCTGCGTGCCGGGTTCGCCGATGGACTGGGCGGCGATCACACCGACGGCTTCGCCGATGTTGATCAGGCCGCCGCGGCCCAGGTCGCGGCCGTAGCAGGTCGAGCAGATGCCGAAGCGGGTCTCGCAGGTCAGCGCGGTGCGCACCTTGACCTCGTCGACGCCCTGCGCTTCCAGCGCCTCGATGGTGTCCTCGTCGAACATCTCGCCGGCCTTCAGCAGCACCGAACGGTTCTCCGGGTGCAGCACGTCGTCGGCAGCGGTGCGGCCGAGGATACGGTCGCGCAGCGATTCGATCACTTCACCGCCCTCGACGATGGCGCGCATCAGGTAGCCGCTGTGCGTGCCGCAGTCCTGCTCGGTCACGACCAGGTCCTGCGTCACGTCGACCAGGCGGCGGGTCAGGTAGCCCGAGTTCGCCGTCTTCAGCGCCGTGTCGGCCAGGCCCTTTCGGGCACCGTGGGTGGAGATGAAGTACTCCAGCACGTTCAGGCCTTCGCGGAAGTTCGCGGTAATGGGCGTCTCGATGATCGAGCCGTCCGGCTTGGCCATCAGGCCGCGCATGCCGGCCACCTGGCGGATCTGGGCCGCGGAACCGCGGGCGCCGGAGTCGGCCATCATGTAGATCGAGTTGAAGGACTCCTGCTCGACTTCCTTGCCGTGGCGGTCGATGACCTTCTGCTTCGACAGCTTGGCCATCATGACCTTCGACACTTCGTCGCCGGCCTTGCCCCAGATGTCCACCACCTTGTTGTAGCGCTCGCCGGAGGTCACGAGACCGGAGACGTACTGCTGTTCGATCTCCTTCACTTCCTTGGCCGAGCGCTCGATGATGCCGTGCTTCTCCGAAGGCACCAGCATGTCGTCGATGGCGATCGAAATGCCGGCCTTGGTCGCCAGGCGGAAGCCGTTCTGCAGCAGCTTGTCCGCGAAGACGACGGTTTCCTTCAGGCCGCACTTGCGGAACGAGACATTGATGAGCTTGGAGATTTCCTTCTTCTTCAGCGCCTTGTTGATGTTCGAGAACGGCAGGCCCTTCGGCAGGATCTCGGACAGCAGCGCGCGGCCCACGGTGGTGTCCACGAGCGAGGTCGACGGCACGAATTCGCCGGTTTCCTTGTTCTTGGTGTATTCCGTGATGCGCACGGCCACCCTGGCGGTGAGTTCGACTTCGTTGGCGTCGAGCGCGCGCTGGACTTCACCGATGTCGGAGAAGATCAGGCCCTCGCCCTTGCCGTTGATGCGGTCGCGGGTCGTGTAGTACAGACCCAGCACCACGTCCTGCGAAGGAACGATCGACGGTTCGCCAGAAGCCGGGAACAGCACGTTGTTGGAGGCCAGCATCAGCGTGCGGGCTTCCATCTGCGCTTCCACCGACAGCGGTACGTGGACGGCCATCTGGTCGCCGTCGAAGTCGGCGTTGAATGCCGCGCAGACGAGCGGGTGCAGCTGGATCGCCTTGCCTTCGATCAGGATCGGCTCGAAGGCCTGGATGCCCAGGCGGTGCAGCGTCGGAGCGCGGTTCAGCATGACCGGGTGCTCCTTGATGACCTCTTCCAGGATGTCCCAGACCACCGGCGTGCCCGATTCGACTTCCTTCTTGGCAGCCTTGATCGTCGTCGCGATGCCCATGGCTTCGAGGCGCGAGAAGATGAAGGGCTTGAACAGCTCGAGCGCCATCAGCTTCGGCAGGCCGCACTGGTGCAGCTTGAGCGTCGGGCCCACCACGATGACCGAACGGCCCGAGTAGTCGACGCGCTTGCCCAGCAGATTCTGGCGGAAGCGGCCGCTCTTGCCCTTGATCATGTCGGCAAGCGACTTCAGCGCGCGCTTGTTGGCACCCGTCATGGCCTTGCCACGGCGGCCGTTGTCCAGCAGCGAGTCGACAGCCTCCTGCAGCATCCGCTTTTCGTTGCGCGCGATGATTTCCGGAGCCTTCAGCTCCAGCAGGCGGCGCAGGCGCGAGTTGCGGTTGATGACGCGGCGGTACAGGTCGTTCAGGTCGGAGGTCGCGAAGCGGCCGCCGTCCAGCGGCACCAGCGGACGCAGGTCCGGCGGCAGCACGGGCAGCACGTCGAGCACCATCCACTCGGGCTTGATGCCCGACTTGCGGAAGGCTTCCAGCACCTTCAGGCGCTTGGAATTCTTCTTGACCTTGACTTCGGAGCCGGTCAGGTCGCCGCGCAGGCGTTCGATCTCGCTGTCGAGTTCGATGCCTTCGAGCAGGTCCTTGATGCCTTCGGCGCCCATCTTGGCGACGAACTCGTCACCGTATTCCTTGCGCTTCGCGTCGTAGTCGTCCTCGGACATGATGCCGAACTTCTTCAGCGGGGTCATGCCGGGATCGGTGATCACGTAGGCTTCGAAGTACAGCACGCGTTCGATGTCGCGCAGCGTCATGTCGAGCACGAGGCCCAGGCGCGACGGCAGCGACTTCAGGAACCAGATGTGGGCGCAGGGCGCGGCCAGGTCGATGTGACCCATGCGCTCGCGGCGCACCTTGGTCTGCGTGACTTCGACGCCGCACTTCTCGCAGATAACGCCGCGGTGCTTCAGGCGCTTGTACTTGCCGCACAGGCACTCGTAGTCCTTGATGGGGCCGAAGATCTTGGCGCAGAAGAGGCCGTCGCGCTCGGGCTTGAACGTGCGGTAGTTGATCGTCTCGGGCTTCTTCACCTCGCCGAAAGACCACGAACGGATCTTCTCGGGCGAAGCCATGCCGATCTTGATGGCATCGAAATGCTCATCGGGCGTGAATTGCTTGAACAGGTCGAGTAGCGATTTCATAAGACTCTTTCCCTTTTCAAATTAGGAACGCTCGAGCTCGATGTCGAGACCCAGCGAACGGATTTCCTTGACCAGCACGTTGAACGATTCCGGCATGCCGGCTTCGATCGAGTGCTCGCCCTTGACGATGCTCTCGTACACCTTGGTACGGCCTTGCACGTCGTCGGACTTCACGGTCAGCATTTCCTGCAGGACGTAGGCGGCGCCGTAAGCTTCCAGCGCCCACACTTCCATTTCCCCGAAACGCTGGCCGCCGAACTGCGCCTTGCCGCCCAGCGGTTGCTGCGTGACGAGCGAGTACGGGCCGGTGGAGCGGGCGTGCATCTTGTCGTCCACGAGGTGATGCAGCTTCAGGAAGTGCATGTAGCCCACGGTGACGGGACGCTCGAACTGGTCGCCGGTGCGGCCGTCGAACAGGTACGCCTGTGTGCGCGTCTCGGTCAGGCCCTTGGCCTTGGCGATGTCGTCCGGATAGGCCAGCTTCAGCATGCCGCGGATTTCCTCTTCCGAGGCGCCGTCGAACACCGGTGTCGCGAAGGTCGCGCCGTTCTGCAGGTTCGCAGCCATCTCGAGCAGTTCGGTGTCGCTCAGCGAAGCGATGTTCTCCTGGCGGCCCGAGCCGTTGTACAGCTGCTCCATGAACTTTCGCAGCTCGGCCACCTTGGCCTCCTGCTGCAGCAGGTCGCCGATGCGCTGGCCCACGCCCTTGCCGGCCCAGCCCAGGTGCACTTCGAGAACCTGGCCCACGTTCATCCGCGAGGGCACGCCCAGCGGGTTCAGGCAGATGTCGCACGGCGTGCCATCGGCCATGTGGGGCATGTCTTCGACCGGAACGATCTTCGACACCACACCCTTGTTGCCGTGGCGGCCGGCCATCTTGTCGCCGGGCTGCAGGCGGCGCTTGACGGCCAGGTAGACCTTGACCATCTTGAGCACGCCAGCGGGCAGCTCGTCGCCCTGCGTGAGCTTCTTGCGCTTTTCTTCGAATGCGAGGTCGAAGCTGTGGCGCGTCTGCTCGAGCGAGTTCTTGATCGACTCGAGCTGCGTCGCCACTTCGTCTTCCGCCGGGCGGATGTCGAACCAGTGGAACTTCTCGACCGACGACAGGTAGGCCTTGTCGAGCTTGGTGCCCTTGGCCAGCTTGTTCGGGCCGCCGTTGGCGACCTTGCCGGTCAGCAGCTTCTCGATACGGTCGAACGCGTCGGCTTCGACGATGCGAAGCTGGTCGTTCAGGTCGAGGCGGAAGCGCTTGAGCTCGTCGTCGATGATCTGCTGGGCACGCTTGTCGCGCTGGATGCCCTCTCGGGTGAACACCTGCACGTCGATCACGGTGCCTTGCGAGCCCTGGTCCACGCGCAGCGAGGTGTCCTTCACGTCCGAAGCCTTCTCGCCGAAGATGGCGCGAAGCAGCTTCTCTTCAGGCGTCAGCGTGGTCTCGCCCTTCGGCGTGACCTTGCCCACCAGCGTGTCGCCCGGCTGCACTTCGGCGCCGACATAGATGATGCCGGACTCGTCGAGGCGGTTGAGCTGCTGCTCGGCCAGGTTCGGGATGTCGCGCGTGATTTCTTCTGCGCCCAGCTTCGTGTCGCGGGCCATCACCACCAGTTCCTCGATGTGGATCGAGGTGTAGCGGTCTTCGGCGACCACGCGTTCCGAGATCAGGATCGAGTCTTCGAAGTTGTAGCCGTTCCAGGGCATGAACGCGATCAGCATGTTCTGGCCGAGAGCCAGTTCGCCGAGGTCGGTCGATGCACCGTCGGCCACCACGTCGCCCTTGGCAATCTTGTCGCCGCGCTTGACGATGGGACGCTGGTGGATGTTGGTGTTCTGGTTCGAACGCTGATACTTGATCAGGTTGTAGATGTCCACACCGACTTCACCTGCAGCCGCTTCGGCGTCGTTCACGCGCACCACGACACGGGTCGCATCGACGTAGTCGACGATACCGCCGCGGGTGGCCGTGACCACGGTGCCAGAGTCGACCGCGGAGACGCGTTCGATACCGGTACCGACCATCGGCTTTTCGGGGCGCAGCACAGGCACGGCCTGGCGCTGCATGTTGGCGCCCATCAGCGCGCGGTTCGCGTCGTCGTGCTCGAGGAACGGCACGAGCGATGCGGCCACCGACACGATCTGCGCGGGCGACACGTCCATGTACTGGATGCGTTCGGCACCGACCAGGATCGATTCGCCGGCTTCGCGCGCGGAGACCAGGTCGCCGGTCAGCACGCCGTCCTTGTCCAGGGCCGCGTTGGCCTGGGCGATGACGTACTTGCCTTCCTCGATGGCCGACAGGTAGTCGATCTCGTTGGTGACCTTGCTGTCGACCACGCGACGGTACGGCGTCTCGATGAAGCCGTATTCGTTCAGGCGGGCGTACAGGGCCAGCGAGTTGATCAGGCCGATGTTCGGGCCTTCAGGCGTTTCGATCGGGCACACGCGGCCGTAATGGGTCACGTGCACGTCGCGCACTTCGAAGCCTGCACGTTCGCGCGTCAGACCACCCGGGCCAAGGGCCGACACGCGGCGCTTGTGGGTGATTTCGGACAGCGGATTCGTCTGGTCCATGAACTGCGACAGCTGCGAGGCACCGAAGAATTCCTTCAGCGCGGCCGAGATCGGCTTGCTGTTGATCAGGTCGTGCGGCATCAGCGGCTCTTGTTCCGCTTGACCCAGACGTTCCTTCACGGCCTTCTCGATGCGTGCCAGGCCGGTACGGTACTGGTTCTCGGCCAGTTCGCCGACGCAACGCACGCGGCGGTTGCCCAGGTGGTCGATGTCGTCGACTTCGCCGTTGCCGTTGCGCAGGTCCACGAGGATCTTGACCACGGCCAGGATGTCTTCGTTCGTCAGCACCATCGGGCCGGTCGATTCGTCGCGGCCGACCTTGGCGTTGAACTTCATGCGGCCGACGCGCGACAGGTCGTACGTGTCCGGGTTGTAGAACAGGCGCTGGAACAGCGCTTGCACGGCGTCTTCCGTCGGCGGCTCGCCGGGGCGCATCATGCGGTAGATGGCCACGCGGGCGGCGAATTCGTCCACGGTTTCGTCGATGCGCAGGGTCTGCGAGATGTACGCGCCCTGGTCGAGTTCGTTCGTGTAGATGACCTGCACGTCCTGCACGCCGGCGGTGCGCAGCTTCTTCAGCAGCGCTTCGGTCAGCTCGTCGTTGGCCTTGGCCAGGATTTCACCGGAGTCGGCGTCGACGATGTTGCGGGCGATCACGCGGCCGATCAGGAAGTCCTCCGGCACGCTGATGTGCGTGGTACCGCCCTGCTCGAGTTCGCGCGTGTGGCGCGCGGTGACGCGCTTGTCCTTGGCGACCACGACCTTGCCCGACTTGTCGGTGATGTCGAAGCGCGCGACTTCGCCGCGCAGGCGCTCGGGGACGAACTCCATCTGCGCGCCGCTGTCCATCAGGCGGAAGTTGTCGTTCACGAAGAAGTTCGCGAGGATCGATTCCGGGTTCAGGCCGATGGCCTTCAGCAGGATCGTGACCGGCATCTTGCGGCGACGGTCCACGCGGAAGTACAGCATGTCCTTCGGGTCGAACTCGAAGTCGAGCCACGAGCCGCGGTAGGGAATCACGCGGGCCGAGAACAGCAGCTTGCCCGAGCTGTGCGTCTTGCCCTTGTCGTGCTCGAAGAACACGCCGGGCGAGCGATGCAGCTGCGACACGATCACGCGCTCGGTGCCGTTGATGATGAACGAACCCTTGTCCGTCATGAGCGGCACTTCGCCCATGTAGACCTCTTGCTCCTTCACTTCCTTGACCACCTTCGACTGCGAGGTCGACGACTCGCGGTCATAGATGATGAGCTGGACCTTGGCGCGCACGGCCGACGCAAAGGTCAGGCCGCGTGTCTGGCATTCGCGCACGTCGAAAGCGGGTTTCGCGAGGTTGTACTCGAGGAACTTCATCTCGACAAAACCGTTGTGCGAGACGATCGGGAAAGCGGCGTCGAACGCGGCCTGCAGGCCTTCGACGGTACGTTGTTTCGGGGGAATGCCGGCTTGCAGGAACGCGGTGTACGCGTCTTTCTGCATCTGCAGCAGGTAGGGGATTTCTACGACGCTGTCGCGATTGCCGAAACTTTTTCGGATGCGCTTGCGTTCGGTGTAACTGTACGCGGACGATTGGGCCATGAGAGCTCCGGTGCTTGAGATCTTCAGCGACTTGTCAGCAGTGCCGGGGCACCACTGCTTGGCGGCTGGCCACTACCAGCCGTTGGCGGACAGCGATGCGTTGCACATCGCCCGAACCAAGGGGTCTTCTGCAGTCGGGGTCAGAAGACACTCAAAAGACATCTTGTTGCGGCTTTTCCGTCGGCATCCGGGCCTTCGGGAAAACCGGCAGCGAGCCGGCTTTTGAGTGCGCTCTGAAAGCGGCAAAGGCTGGAGGGCCTTTTCAGGCACCTCCAGCCCTCCAGGGGGTCTGAATTACTTCAGTTCCACCTTGGCGCCGGCGTCTTCCAGCTTCTTCTTGGCGGCTTCAGCGTCAGCCTTCGACAGGCCTTCCTTGACGGCCTTGGGAGCGGCTTCCACCAGGTCCTTGGCTTCCTTGAGGCCCAGGCCGGTGATTTCGCGCACTGCCTTGATCGCCGAAACCTTGTTCGCGCCAGCATCCATCAGCATGACGTTGAACTCGGTCTTCTCTTCGACCGCAGCAGCAGCGGCACCGCCACCACCAGCGGCCGGAGCGGCCATTGCAGCGGCGCTCACGCCGAACTTCTCTTCGATGGCCTTGACCAGGTCGTTGAGTTCCAGGACCGTCATGCTGTCGAGCGCGGTCAGAAATGCGTCTTTATCGAATGCCATTTTTGTTTCCTAACAATTGGGTTGAATGTTTCAAACGCAGGCTCAAGCGGCCTGTGCTTCTGCCGGTGCATCGGCGGGTGCAGCTTCGCCACCACCACGCTTCTCGGCCAGCGCCGCGAGCACGCGGGCGGTACGAGAGATGGGGGATTGCATCAAGCCCAGCAGTTGCGCCAGCAGCACTTCCTTCGAAGGGATGTTGGCCAGTTGCTTCACGCCGTCGACGTCCAGGGCCTTGCCACCGAAAGCGCCGCCGCGAATGACCAGCTTGTCGTTGGTCTTCGCGAAATCGGCCACCACCTTGGCGGCGGCCACAGCGTCTTCGGAGAAGCCGTAGATCAGCGGACCGGTCATCTGGTCGCCAACAATCTCAAACGCGCTACCTGCGACAGCACGGCGTGCCAGGGTGTTCTTCAGAACACTCAGAGTCACACCCTTGCTGCGCGCTTCGTTGCGCAGTTTGGTCATGTCGGCCACCGTGATGCCACGGTATTCCGCCATCACGAGCGTTTGAGCTTTTGCGGCGAGGCTGGTCACATCACTGATGACCGCTTCTTTCTCACTGCGATTCAGACTCAAGGTCTACTCCTTTTAATGCGACCATCGGCCGGAGCCTCGGATCGCGCTTCATGCAGCGACCAACTGTCAGGAACAAAAACCAAATTCCTTGCAGCGGGATCGCCATCTGCGCTGGATACCGGACAGGGAGGTCCGGCGATTAAGTGCAGCACCCTGCACACCAGCGGTCTTGGATGGCCCGCGGCAACCAAAGCCGCCGCGACCCACCACATCCGCCCCACCCTTGCGAGGTGGAGCAAATCTCTTTAGCTCGCCGAGATGGTTTGCGTGTCCACGCGGACACCCAGACCCATGGTCGACGACACGGCCACCTTGCGCAGGTACACGCCCTTGCTGGTCGCCGGCTTGGCCTTGACCAGAGCATCGATCAGCGCGGCGAGGTTGCCTTGCAGCTTGTCGTTGTCGAACGAGCGGCGGCCGATCGTGCCGTGCACAATGCCGGCCTTGTCGACGCGGAACTGAACCTGGCCAGCCTTGGCGTTCTTCACTGCCGTAGCGACGTCCGGGGTCACGGTGCCGACCTTCGGGTTCGGCATCAGGCCGCGCGGGCCGAGGATCTGGCCGAGCGTACCGACGACGCGCATGGCATCGGGGGCAGCGATCACGACGTCGAAAGGCATGTCGCCAGCCTTGACCATGGCAGCCAGGTCGTCCATGCCGACGATGTCGGCGCCGGCGGCCTTGGCCTCTTCAGCCTTGGCGCCTTGCGCGAACACGGCGACGCGCTTGGTCTTGCCGGTGCCGTTGGGCAGCACGACGGCGCCACGCACGACCTGGTCCGACTTCTTCGCATCGATGCCGAGCTGGACAGCCACGTCGATCGATTCGTCGAACTTGGCGGTGGCAGCGTCCTTGACGATGGTGATCGCGTCAGCCAGCGGATACAGCTTGTTGCTGTCGACCTTGCCTTCGAGCGACTTTTGCTTCTTGGTGATCTTGGACATTTACACGCCCTCCACATTCACGCCCATCGAACGGGCGGTACCGGCGATGGTGCGAACTGCTGCGTCCATGTCGGCCGCGGTCAGGTCCTTCATCTTGGTCTTTGCGATCTCTTCGAGCTGGGCGCGCGTGATCTTGCCAACCTTGTCGGTGTGCGGACGTGCGGAACCCTTGTCGAGCTTGATGGCCTTCTTGATCAGCACGCCGGCCGGCGGCGACTTGATGATGAAGGTGAAGCTCTTGTCGGCGAAAGCGGTGATGACCACCGGCAGCGCCAGACCCGGCTCGTAGCTCTGCGTCTGCGCGTTGAACGCCTTGCAGAATTCCATGATGTTCAGACCGCGCTGACCGAGTGCGGGACCGATCGGCGGGGACGGGTTGGCCTTACCAGCTGGCACTTGCAGCTTGATGAAGCCGACGATTTTTTTCGCCATGCTTTGCTCCTTGCGGGTGATATCGCCTTGGCTTGCGGCCGAGGCTCCCCGGGGTTAAACGACTCTTCGGGATCAAGACCGCGCGCCGAGTCGGACAGCGCGCAGCCGGAAACAATGACACCGGCGCAAAGGCCGGTGGGTCGTCAGGTCTTTTCGACCTGGCTGAATTCGAGTTCCACAGGGGTCGCGCGGCCGAAAATCATGACCGACACGCTGACCTTGCTCTTCTCGTAGTTGACTTCCTCGACCGTGCCGTTGAAGTCGGTGAACGGGCCTTCCTTGACGCGCACGAATTCGCCGACGGTGAATTCGACCTTGTGGCGCGGCTTTTCAGTGCCCTGCTGCATCTGGCTGACGATGTCCTCGACCTCTTTCTGCGAGATCGGAGCTGGACGGTTCTTGGCGCCGCCCACGAAACCCGTCACCTTGTTGGTGTGCTTCACCAGGTGCCAACTCTCGTCGTCCATGATCATTTCGACCAGCACGTAGCCCGGGAAGAAGCGACGCTCGGTAGTACGCTTCTGGCCGTTCTTGATTTCGACCACTTCTTCGGTCGGAACCAGGATGCGGCCGAACTTGTCCTGCATGCCAGCGCGGTTGATGCGCTCGGTGATATTGCGTTCCACGGCCTTTTCCATGCCGGAGTAGGCATGCACCACGTACCAACGCAGATCGGGGTTGGCAGCAGGGGCAAGCACGGAGGTGTTTTCTTCCTCCGGTGCACCCGCCGTGGTTTCAACTGCATTCACTGGATCAGCGGTCATTTATTTTCTCCAGCCCAGAATGAGGTCGAAAAACACCCATTCGAGCGTCTTGTCGGTGAGCCAGAGGAAGACGGACATGATCGCCACGAAAGCGAACACATAGGCCGTCATCTGAATCGCTTCCTTGCGGGTCGGCCAGACAACCTTTCTGACCTCGCGCCACGAGTCGCGGCCGAATGCCCACAACTGACGGCCATTCTCCGAACTACCGAAGGCAGCAACCGCCGCGGCCAAACCCACCAGCAGTGCAGCCCACTGCACCAGCGAACCCTGACGCGACAGCAGGTAGAACGCCACAATGGCCCCCACCGCCAGCACGACCGCCGCGGCCAATTTGGCCTTGTCGGCACCAGTGCTCACCGTTTCGATTTGAGAAGTGGCCATGTTCGGCTGTTTTCCTGTGACCCTGAGGCCTTCAATTCAATGCGTCTCTTGAGACGCCGAAGCCCGTCGGGACGCGACGGGCTTTTCGGAGTGCCACTTAGGTGGCAGGGGCAGTAGGAATCGAACCTACAACCTTCGGTTTTGGAGACCGACGCTCTGCCAATTGAGCTATACCCCTCCGGTACTCTTCGCGCTCGGCTTAGATGTCGAGGATCTTCGCCACGACGCCCGAACCCACGGTACGGCCGCCTTCACGGATGGCGAAGCGCAGGCCTTCTTCCATCGCGATCGGGTTGATCAGCTTCACGGTGATGCTGACGTTGTCGCCGGGCATGACCATTTCCTTGTCCTTGGGCAGCTCGATCGCGCCGGTCACGTCCGTCGTGCGGAAGTAGAACTGCGGACGGTAGTTGTTGAAGAACGGCGTGTGACGGCCGCCTTCAT
>NZ_JASMRZ010000052.1 GCF_030462475.1 Variovorax sp. CAN15 | reverse complement strand
CGCGCGACCACGTCGGTGGGGCCGCCCGCCGAGAAGCCGACGAGCACGCGCACCGGCTTGGCCGGCCAAGTCTGTGCCTGCGCATGAGCAACTGCCAGCGCAACAGGCAGGCCGATCGCGAGCGCGGCCCAGCGGGCTTTCTTGCCGCTCTTCATTCTCTTGTCTCCTTGTTCTTGATCGGGATGGTGGCGATGTCTTCAGCAGCTCGCCGCCGTCTGGCGCGCGAGCACCTGCAGCAGGTTCTTCGCGGCGCCGACGCCCATGTTGACGTAGGCGTCGCTGGTCACGCCGCCGATGTGCGGGCTCAGCACGATGTTCTTCTCGCCCTGGAAGGGGTGGCCCGCGGTCATCGGCTCCACCGCGAAGCTGTCCAGCCCGGCCATGGAAACCTGGCCCGAGCGCACGGCCGCCAGCAGCGCGTCTTCGTCGATCAGGCCGCCGCGCGCGGTGTTGACGACGATCACGCCGCGTTTGCAGCGTGCCAGCGTGTCCGCATTGAGCAATCCCCGGTTCTCGTCGGTCAACGGGCAGTGCAGCGAGATGGCGTCGGACTCGGCCCAGATGGTCGCGAGGTCCACGGCCTGCACATAGGCCGGGAGGTTCTTCGCGTACGGGTCGAAGCCGAGCACGCGCATGCCCAGCGCATCGGCCATGCGCGCGAAGCGCAGTCCGATGGCGCCGAGCCCGATCAGGCCGACGGTGCGGCCGCCGAGTTCGAGGCTCTTGTGCGTCGCCTTGTCCCAGTGGCCCGCGTGCATGCGCGCATCCAGCGCCACCACCGACTTCGCGCAGGCCAGCAGCAGCGCGAGCGCCTGCTCGGCCACCGCCGCCGCATTCGCGCCCACGGCCGCGACCACCTCGATGCCGCGCGCCTGCGCCGCGGCCTTGTCGATGGTGTCGGTGCCGCTGCCGTGCTTGGAGATCACCTTCAGTGAAGGCGCGGCGTCCATGACGGCCGCGCCCACCTTGCCGTAGCGCACGATGATGGCCACCGGGTCGTGCGCGCGGCACAGCGCGACGAGGTCGTCCTCGGTCGGCGTCTTGCCCGCGTAGACGAGCTCGTGGCCTTCGAGCAGCTTCACCGCCTGCGGCGCCAGGTCGGCGCCCGTCACCAGGATGGCTGTCACAGCGTTTCGCCTTCCTTCAGGACGCCGGCCGCGCGCAGCGCGGAATCGAGCCACTTGGCGGCGGTGTCGCCTTGCTTGATGGCGGCGATGCGCGCGGCTTCGTCCTTCACCTTCTTCGCGGCCAGCGGCAGCAGCGATTCGATCTTCTCGCGCTCGACCACCACCACGCCGTCGGCGTCGCCGATGACGAAGTCGCCCGGATGCACCGTCACGCCGCCGATCGACACCGGATGCCCGATGCGGCCGCCGATGCTCTTGGTCGGCCCGTTCGGATTAGTGCCTGCGCAGAAGACGGGGAAGTCCATCTCGTCGATCTCCAGGCTGTCGCGGCAGGCGCCGTCCATCACCACGCCGGCGATGCCGAGCTGGCGGCAGGCGGTCATCATGATCGTGCCCATGAGCGCCGATGTGAGGTCGCCCTTGCCGTCGATGACGAGCACGTCGCCGGGCTTGGCCATGGCGATGGCGGCGTGGATCATCAGGTTGTCGCCGGGGCGCACTTCCACGGTGATCGCGGTGCCCGCCAGCTTCATGCGGGGGCGCAGGGCCTTGATGCGGCCGTCCAGCGCGCCGCGGCGGCCGGCCACGTCGGCCAGGATGGCGGGCTGGAACTCGGCCGCCTGCGCCACGATGTTCGCGGGCACGCGCTCGAAGTCGCGGATGACGTCGGGAAGGGGGAAAGACATGGGATCGCTTTCGGAGGTGATGGAGGGAAGAGAGGAGAAAAGAAGAGAAGAGAGAAGGGGCTCACTCCGGCCTGATGCCGGCGTGCTTGATGACCTTGGCCCACTTGGCCAGGTCCGCCTTCTGGGTGTCCGCGAGCTGCTGCGGTGTGCTGCCCACGAGGGTGACGCCGAGCTTGTCGGCCATGGCGGCGATCTCCGGGTCCTTCAGGTGGCGCACCACTTCGGCGTTGAGCTTCTGGACCACCGCGGCGGGCGTGCCTGCCGGTGCGTACAGCGCCTGCCACTGCTCGACCACGAAATCCTTGAAGCCGGCCTCGCCCATGGTGGGCACGTCCGGCAGCGCCTTCAGCCGCGCGGCCGAGGTGACGGCCAGCGCCCGCAACTGGCCGCTCTGGATGTGCGGCAGCGCCGCGGCCACCGGCGCAAACATGAAGCTCGCGTGGCCCGCCAGCACGTCCTGGATGGCTGGCGTGTCGCCCTTGTAGGGTACGTGCGTCATGCGGGTGCCCGTCTGCAGTCGCAGCAGTTCGCCCTGCATCTGCAGGATGGTGCCGTTGCCGCCGGATGCGAACGACAGCTCTTCCGGCTTCGCCTTCGCCTGCGCGACGAGGTCTGCCACGGTGCGCAGCGGCTGCGCGGCACCGACGACCAGCACGTGGGGAATGGTCCCGATCAGCGTCACCGGCGCGAAGGCCGCGACAGGGTCGTACTGCATCTTCTGCAGCAGGTTCGGCACGATGGCCTGCGGGCCGATCGAAGTGCCCAGCAGCGTGTAGCCGTCGGGTGCCGACCGCGCGACGAAGGCCGAGCCGATGGTGCCGGTGGCGCCGGCCTTGTTGTCGACGATCACCGTCGTGCCCAGCGATGCGCCCAGGCGCTGCGCGATGGCGCGCCCGAGGATGTCGGTGGTGCCGCCCGGCGGGTAGGGCACGACCCAGGTGATGGGCCTGCCGGTGGGCCACTGGCCTTGTGCGAGTGCGGGCGTCGACGCGGTTGCGAGCGCGGCGAGGCCCAGTGCGCCGAAGCGGCGCCTGTGCATGCGGATCATGGAGTCTCCTGGAAAGAATCGTTCGGGTTGTCGAAGCCGTAGAGCGCGGCCGGGTTGTCGACCAGCACGCGGCGCAAGGCGGCCGCCGTCCCGGTCCAGCCGGCGAGCAATGCCATCTGCCGCGCGTCGTCGGGCATGGCCTGGTGGCCGGCGCCGGCGCTGGCGTGCGGCCAGTCGCTGCCCCACAGCACGCGCTGCGGTGCGGCCCGCAGGAAGCTCTCTGCGAGCAGGGCCACGTCCGCGAAGTGCGGCGGCCCTTCCTCGCTCACGATGTAGCTGCCCGAGAGCTTGACCCACGCGCGGCCCGATGCGAGCAGGCGCAGGATCAGCGCATGTGCCGCATGCCTGCCGGCCATCGACGGCGCGAGCCGTGCGAAGTGGTCGAACACCAGGGGGACGGGCAGGTCTTCGAGCACGCCCGCGAGTTGCACCAGCACGTCCGCCGGCGCGAGCAGCTGCAGGTGCCAGCCCAGGGGCGCGATGCGCCTTGCCAGAGGTGCGATCTGCGCGGCGTTGTTCACGACGCCGAGAGAGAGATTGAGCCGGATGCCGCGCACGCCGCAGTCGTGCAGCGAGCGCAGCTCGTGGTCGCCGGTGTTCTCGTCGATGACCGCCACGCCGCGCGCCTGCGCACCGAAGGCGGCGAGCGCGTCGCGCAGGGGGCGGTTGTCGGTGCCGTAGGTGGAGGGCGTCACGAACACCACGCGCTCGGTGCCGGTGCGCTGCTGCAGTTGGCGGTAGTCGTGCGCGGTGGCGTCCGGCGGCGTCAGCTTGGCGCCCGGTACCGGCGAGTAGCGCGAGTCGTACAGGTGCACATGGCAGTCGCAGGCGCCTGGCGGTACCTCGACCGGCGTGCGTCCGTGCCCGGCCGAGAAGGGCGCAATGGAGCCGGACATGCCGCGTCAGTCGAGCCGGATGCCCGATGCCTTCACGATCGCGCCCCAGCGCACGCCGTCGGTGCGGATCAGCGAGGCGAATTTCTCGGGCGGACCGGACAGCACCTCCGCGCCCTGCGCCGCGAGCTTCTTCTGCACCTCGGGCGTCGCGAGGGCCTTGTTGAAGGCCGTGTTGAGTCTGGCGATTGCGTCTTTCGGCATGGCAGCGGGGCCAGCCACGCCGAACCAGGTGATGGCCTCGAAGTCCTTGTAGCCAGCTTCGACCATGGTTGGTACGTCGGGCAGGTCGCGGTTGCGCTGCTGCGATGTCACGGCCAGTGCGCGCAGCTGTCCGCTCTTGATCTGTGCGATGAGCGTCGGCACCGACGACACGTACATCTGGATCTGCCCGCCGACGAGATCGGTCAGGCCCTGCGAGGCGCCTTTGTAGGGCACGTGCGTGAGCTGGATGCCGGCGACCTTCTGGAACTGCTCGGTCGCGAGATGGGCCACGGTTCCGTTGCCCGAGCTCGCGTAGTTGAGCGCGGTGGGCTTGGCCTTCGCGGCGGCGACCACGTCGGCAAGCTTCTTGTAGGGCGAGGCGGAGGACACGACCACCACCAGCGGCGCCGACGCGACCAGGCCCACTGCCGCGAGGTCCTTCACCGGGTCGTAGGGCAGCTTGGTGTAGAGGGACGGGTTGATCGCGAGGTTGCTGGTCTGGCCCATCACCAGCGTGTAGCCGTCCGGGCTGGCCTTGGCTGCCGCGTCGACGCCGATGTTGCCGCCCGAGCCGGGCTTGTTCTCGATGACGATCGTCCAGCCTTCGGAAGTGGCGACCTTGTTGGCTACCTCGCGGGCAATGATGTCCGTGCCGCCGCCCGGCGGGAAGGGCACGACGAGCTTGATCGGACGCGCCGGATAGGCCTGCGCCGCCGCAATGCCCGAGGCGAGAAAAAGGGCGAGGCCGAGGGCCGCGCGGCGATGGATGGAGCCGTGGCTCGAGGTGCGCATTGATCTGTCTCCGAATCGTTCGTTGGGCGCCTGCAGGCCGTGCTGCGAGGCGTGAGGCGACTTTAGATTTGCGTTCCATTCCATACAATGGTGGTCCACTGAACGGACCATGGACCACTGTGTGAAACAAACTCCAAGAGCCGGAACCACGCGCAAGGAAGTGATCGAGATGCCGCGCGAGGCGGATTCGGAAGCTGCAGGTGGAGTCACCGCGGTCACCCGCGCGCTGCAGTTGCTCGATGCCTTCGGCATGCAGGACGAGCACCTCTCGCTGGCCGAACTCACCCGGCGCAGCCAGATGCACAAGACGACCGCGCTGCGCCTGCTGCGCACGCTGGCGCTTGCGGGCTACGTGGTGCAGCGCGACGACGGCGGCTGGAGGCTGGGGCCCGCGGCCGGCTGGCTCGGCGCGCGCTACCAGGCCAGCTTCGATGCCAACGGCGTGGTCGAGCCGATGCTGCTCGCCCTGTCGCAGGCAACGGGCGAGAGCGCCGCCTTCTACGTGCGCGAAGGAAATTCCAGGACTTGCCTTGCGCGCGTGGAGGGGCCGCAGCCCATCAGGCACCACGCTCGCATGGGCGCGATGCTTCCCCTGGACATGGGCTCACCAGGCCGCGTGATCCTCGCGTTCTCCGGCGAGCCCGGGAAGCTCTACGAGGACATCCGCAAGAAGGGCTATCACTACTCCATCGGCGAACGCGAGAAGAACGTGGCGACGGTGTCCGCGCCTGTCTTCGGGCTGCGCTGGGCGCTGCTGGGCTCGGTGTGCATCTCCGGCCCCGCGGACCGGTTGCCCAAGGCCAAGCTGATTGGGCACGCGAAGACGATCATGAAGGCTGCGAACGAGCTCTCCTATGCACTCGCGGGCCGGCCTACGGCGCAGACGCCTGCGGTGGTGTCGACCTGGCATCCGTGAGCCCGGGCCCGAGCCAGAATCGGATGGCTGCGAATTGGTTTTGAATAGGTACTTTAAAAGTACGAAATAAAGACTTTCAATCATTGCTCGTGCAGAATCTCCGCCTGCGGTAACGGATCGAAGAGTCCGGGCCCGCCACGCTTCATGTCGAAGCGTTGACTCAATAAAAAGGGAGTGAGTGATGGAACAGAGAGGAGAGCCGGGCGCGGCCGTGAGGTCGCGCCCGTATGGGCGAGCGCAGGCGCTGGGCCTGCAGTTGACGATCATGTCGATGGCCGTCGCGGACTCGGCCGGGATGCAGCGCCTCGGTCGGCGCATCGACTGAGAAGGACCGCCCGCCATGAATCTGATCTTCCGCATGCTGTGGGTGTGGTGGCTCTCGAGACGCCGAGAGCGCCTGCCGGTCGGTGTCGCCGAGAGCCGGCTGCGGCTGATGACGCTGCCGACGGACCTGGACATCAACCTGCACATGAACAATGGCCGCTACCTGACGATCGCGGACCTCTCGCGCCTGGACCTGTTCATCCGGACGGGACTCGTCGGCGTGATGCGCAAGGAGCGCTGGGCACCGATCGTCACCGAGCACACCATGGTCTACAAGAAGTCGCTCAAGCTCTTCCAGCGCTATGAGGCCGTGATGCAGTTGACGCATTGGGACGAGCGCCACTTCCACATGTCGCACCAGTTTCTCGTGGGTGAGCGCGTCATCGCCGAAGGCACGTCCAAGGGCGTGATCCTCGGGCGCGAGGGCGTGGTGGCGCCGGAGGCCGTACTCGCGCGCTTGCGGCAGGAGCGCTGATCCGCGAGCGCCACGCCTACGGCAGTGGCGGGCCGGCCTTCAAGCCGCAGCCGCGGGCTTGACCCGGCGCGGCCGCACCGCGCCCGTTTTCGCCGCGACACGGCGAGGGGCGGGCACCGGACGCGCACGCACGGGCCGCTGTGCCTCGTATGCGGCGATCAGCGGCGCGATCTCCGGAGCGCCTGCGCCTGGACCGGGGGCCCAGTCCAGCGCGTCGATGGCCAGCAGTTCGCCACTGCGCCCGCGCAGCTGGATGGCAGGCAACTCCTCGCCGGACGTGCGTTCGATCACCCGGATCGGCACGGTCTCGGGGGACTGTAGCCAGCGGTCGCCCCATTGCATGACGGCGAGCAAAGCGGGCACCAAGTCCTGCCCCTTGGGCGTCAGGTGGTAGCCGAAGCGGCGACCTCCGGGTTTGAGCGGGGTCTGCAGCAGGATGCCCGCCTCCACCAACCGGTTCAGCCGCTCGGTCAGCACGGTGCGGGCAATGCCTAGATGGGCGGCGAAATCGTCGAAGCGATGCGTGCCGAAGAGGATCTCGCGCACCAGCAGCAGGGTCCAGCGGTCACCGAGGATCTCAAGGGCACGTGCGACGGAGCACGCGGGCTTGGGAAACAACGGGTGGGTCATGTGGTGGCGTTGGCGTCGATCCGCTGCCGGGGCAGGGCGGGATGCTGAATGGCGTCAACAGAATACCACCCGACATCCCGCGGCGAGGTGCCGCATCTCACGCGCACGCCGATCTCCATGGCATGCCGCCCTCCCGCGACAGCGGCCGCATGGCCCCGAGCACCGCCGCTCCTTGTCCTAGCTAGGAACTCTCGCGCTGCTCGATGTGGAACGGAATCAGCACCGTTTCCGCGGGCGGCCTATGCCCCTCGCGCGTGCCGTCGATCACGCGCAGCAGCAGTTCTCCTGCTGCCTTGCCGATGCCCACGCAATCCACCGCCACGGTGGTGATGCGCGGATGGCAGGCGCGTGCGACCTCGAAGTCGCCGAAGCCCGCGATGGCGATGCGGCCGGGCACTTCCCAGCCGCGGCGCTGGCATTCCATCAGCGCGCCGAAGGCCGAGAGGTCGGACACGCAGATCACCGCATCCACGTCGGGCCATTGGCGGATGAGCTGCGCCACGGCCTCGCCGCCCTGCGCCATCGAGATCGGCGGCTGGCCGAAGCTGATCACGCGGCCGTCGGGCAGGCCCAGTTCGCGGATCGCGTTGGCGTAGCCGCGCTGGCGGTCGGCGCCGCGCGTGTCGCGGTTCGAGGTGCCGCCGATGAAGGCGATGCGCCGGTAGCCCTTGGCATGCAGGTGGCGCACCATCGCGGCGGCGGCCTCGGCGTTCGAGAAGCCCACGGTGTGCTCGATGGGCATGGCCGGCAGGTCCCAGGTCTCGACCACGGGCACGCCCGCTGCCTGCAGCATGGCGCGCGCGGCCGGCGTGTGCGAGCCGCCAGTGAGGATCACGCCCTCGGGCCGGCGCGCGAGCATGGCGCGCAGCAGGCGCTCCTCTGTCTCCACGCGGTAGTCGGTGTAGCCCAGCAGCACCTGCAGCCCGCGCGCTTCCACGGCGGCGGTGATGCCCTGTGCGGTTTCCGAGAAGTTGGAGTTGTTGAGCGAAGGAATCAGCACCGCGACGAAGCCCGATCGCTTGCTGGAGAAGGTGCGCGCCGTCTGGTCGATGACGTAGCCCATCTCCTCGCAGGCCTGCAGGATGCGCTGGCGCAGCGCCTCGGAGGTCACGCGGTCGCTGCTCGCGCCGCGGTTGAGCGCGCGCGACACCGTCATCTTCGATACGCCGACGCGCGCGGCCACGTCGGCCATCGTCGCGGGGCGGGTGAGGGTGGGAGCAGGGGCGGCGGAGGCTTTGGTCGGAGGCAAGGAGCTTCTCTCTTTTCTCTCTCGGAAGGCGGGTTCGAGGATATGCGACGAAGGCCGTGCGGCGTGAGATACCGATAACTGTATGAGTGCGTGGATCGATGCGCAAAGAATACAGCGATCGCCCACGAAAGAAGAATGAAAAGATAGCCTTCGTGCGTACGGGAAAAGCCTAAGTTACCGGTATCTTTTTGGTGCCACACTGCGAGCCCTAATTCAGGGAAACCAGCGCCGTGTCCATGACCATCGAAGTCTTCGACTCCCGTTTCGCTCCCGTCGCCCAGGGGGCCGGCCCGCTCGAACGCCTGTGCACCGGCGCCGTCTGGAGCGAAGGGCCGGTGTGGATGCGCGAGGACGGCTCGGTGCTGTGGAGCGACATTCCCAGCAACCGCATGCTGCGCTGGCATACCGAAGGCGGCATGAGCGTGTGGCGCGAGGGCGTGGAGTTCACCAACGGGCACGCGCGCGAGGCCGACGGGGCGCTGCTGCATTGCTCGCACGGGCAGCGCGCCATCGTGCGCACGCGCTTCGCGAACTCCGGTGAAGGTCTGCTGCCGCTGCCCGATGAAGTGGTGGTCGACCGCTACCAGGGCCGCCGTCTCAACTCGCCCAACGACATCGTCGTGAAGCGCGACGGCAGCATCTGGTTCACCGATCCGCCCTACGGCATCGTTTCCGACCGCGAGGGCCACAAGGCCGAGAGCGAACTGGGCCGCAACCACGTGTTCCGCCTCGATCCGGCTACTGGCGCGTTGCGCTCGGTGAGCGACTTCGTGGAAGAGCCCAACGGGCTGGCCTTCTCGCCCGACGAGCGCATCCTGTATGTGAGCGACACCTCGGCCGCGCTGCGCACCGACGGCTCGGGGCACCATCACATCGTCGCCTTCGACGTGATCGACGGGCAGGACCTCGCGAACCCGCGCGTGTTCGCGGTGGTGAACCCGGGGCTGGCCGACGGCTTCCGCGTCGACGTGCACGGCTTCGTCTACACCAGCAGCGCCGACAGCGTGCAGGTCTACCACCCCGACGGCACCCGCCTGGCGCGCATCGCGGTGCCGGAGAAGGTGGGCAACCTCACCTTCGGCGGCACCGACGGCAACGAGCTCTTCGTGTGCGCATCGACCTCGCTCTACCGCATTCGCCTCAATACCAGCGGGGCGGTCCGCGCATGAGCACGCCGCTGCTGCAGTTCCAGTCGGTCAGCAAGCGCTTCGGCGGCACGCAGGCGGTCGACAAGGTCACGCTGGATGTGCGCGCCGGAGAAATCCTTGCGCTGCTGGGCGAGAACGGCGCGGGCAAGTCCACGCTCATCAAGCTGCTCGCGGGCATCCATGCGGTGGACGACGGCGAGATTCTTTTCGATGGCCGCCCGCAGTCCGAGTGGCGGCGCGGCGACCGGCGCGAGCAGCCGGTGGCCTTCATCCACCAGGACCTGGGCCTCGTCGAGTGGATGACCGTCGCCGAGAACGTGGGCCTGGGCACCGGCTATCCGCGCCGCTTCGGGCTCATCGACTGGAAGGCCGCGAACGACACGGCGCGCCGCGTGATGGCGCGCGTGGGCTGCGACATCGACCCCGGCCGCCGCGTGTTCTCTCTGACGCGCGCCGAGAAATCATTGCTCGCCATCGGCCGCGCGCTCGAAGTGAAGGCGCGGCTGCTGGTGCTCGACGAGCCCTCGGCCAGCCTGCCGATGAGCGACGTGGAGCGCATGTTCGGCGTGCTGCGCGAACTGCGCCGCCAGGGCATGGCGATGATGTACGTGTCGCACCGGCTCGACGAGGTGATGGCCATTTCCGACCGCGCGGCCGTGATGCGCGACGGCCGGCTGGTGGCGGTGAAGACCACGGCGCAGACCAGCGAGAGCGAACTGGTGGGGCTGATCGTGGGCAAGGCGCTCTCGGCCTCGGTGCAGAAGGCGAGGGCGCCCGCGCGAAGCGAGGCCGTGCTGAAGCTCGACGGCGCGGCCAGCGGCAACGCCGGCCCTCTGAACCTGGCCGTGCATCGCGGCGAGGTGCTGGGCCTCGTCGGCCTGCGCGGCGCGGGGCACGAGGCCATCAGCCGCGCGATCTTCGGGCGCGAGTCGCTGTCGGCAGGGCGCATGCACCTGCTGGGCAAGGCCTGCGGCTTCAGTTGCCCGGCCGATGCGATTCGCGCGGGCGTGGCCTATGTGGCGTGCGAGCGGCTCGAGGAGAACCTGGCCGGCCCGATGAGCGTGCTGGAGAACCTCTTTCCCAATTCCACGCTGCACGGCGACCGGGGCCTGGCCTTCGACCGTCCGCGCCGCGAGAACGAGGGCGCGCTCGCGCTCATCCGCCGCTTCGACATCAACCCGCCCGCACCATCGGCCGAAGTGCAGCAGCTCTCGGGCGGCAACCAGCAGAAGGTGGTGCTGGCGCGCTGGTTTCATCTGGACAAGCCGCTGGTGGTGCTCGAGGAGCCCACCGCGGGTGTGGACGTGGGCGCCAAGCGGCAAATCTACGGCGTGCTGCGCGAGCGCGCCGAGGCCGGCACGGCGCTGGTCGTCGTCTCCACCGACTTCGAGGAGATCGCCACCGTGTGCACCCGCGTGCTCGTCTTCCGCGACGGGCTGATCGCGGCCGAACTCACGGGCGAGGCGATCACCGTCGAAAGACTCCTGGCATTGGCAGCAGGCGCGGCGACGCGCGAGGAAGTTTCAGCATGAGCAGTTCGATCAAGTCCACGGCGCTGGAGCCCGACAAGTCCCTGGATGGCGAGGCCGTCTCCCTCGCGCAGAGCCTCGGGCGCGCGATGCCGGTGTACGGCCTCGTCGTGCTGACGGTGGCGCTCGCGCTGCTGTTCTCGGTGCTGCTGCCCGAGACCTTTCCGACGCTGTTCAACCTGCGCGCGATCCTGGCCGACAAGTCGGTGATCGCGCTGCTGGCGCTGGCCGCGACCATTCCGATGATCACCGGCAAGATCGACCTCACCGTGGGCTACGGCATCGTGCTATGGCACATCCTCGCGATCAGCCTGCAGACGCAGCTGGGCCTGCCGTGGCCGGCGGCGGTGCTGGTGGTGCTGCTTTGCGCGGCGCTCTTCGGCGTGCTCAACGGGCTGCTGGTGGAACTCGCGCAGATCGACTCGTTCATTGCCACGCTGGGCACGGGCACCGTGATCTACGCGGTGGCCATGTGGCACAGCGGCGGGCGGCAGGTGGTGGGCGAGCTGCCCGATGGTTTCGTGGGCATCGCGGGCGGCAGCCTGCTGGGGCTGCCGGTGGGCGCGTTCTACGTGCTCGCGGTGAGCCTCACGCTGTGGGTGGTCACCGAGTTCACCCCGCTGGGCCGGGCGCTGTACGTGATCGGCGCGAACCCGAAGGCGGCGCAGCTCAACGGCATTTCGGTGCGCAGGCATGTGATGGGCGCTTTTGTCGCCTCGGGGCTGCTGTCGGGCTTCGCGGGCGTACTGCTGGCTTCGCGGCTGCAGATCGGGCAGGCGAGCGTGGGGCTCGAGTTCCTGCTGCCGGCGCTGGTGGGGGCCTTTCTCGGCTCCACCACCATCCGGCCCGGCCGCGTGAACGTGTGGGGCACGCTGGTGGGCGTGGCGATTCTCGCCATCGGCATCTCGGGCATCCAGCAGTTCGGCGGCGCCTTCTACGTGGAGCCGCTCTTCAACGGCCTGACGCTGCTGGTGTCCATCGGCATCGCGGGCTGGGCGCAGCAGCGGCGCAACCGCTCGATCAAGCGGCGCATCGCCGAGCGGCAGCTCGATCACGCGCAACCGGTTCCCTCAACGCCGTCGGAATGACTGACGGCCCACTACGACGACTGGAGACAAGCATGAAGAAGAGTGTTCCCGCGCGCACCGTCGCCGCCGCGGTGCTGGCGCTGTGCGCCGCCACGCTGGCGCCGAAGGCCATGGCCGATGACTTTCTGGATGCCGCGAAGAAGAAGGTCGAGGTCGCGACCATGACCAAGGAGAAGTGGGACGGCCCCACCGCCGGACCGAAGGCGGCGGCCGGCAAGACCATCGTCTTCGTCGCGGGCGACATGAAGAACGGCGGCATCGTCGGCGTCAGCAAGGGCGTGGAGGAAGCGGGGCGCGCCATCGGCTGGACGGTGCGCGTCATCGACGGGCAGGGCACGGTGAGCGGGCGCACGGCTGCGCTCAACCAGGCGCTGGCGGTGAAGCCCGCGGGCATCGTGGTCGGCGGCTTCGACACCACCGAGCAGAAGGCCGCGTTCGCGGGCGCGGCCAAGTCGGGCATTCCGCTGGTCGGCTGGCACTCGGGCGAGCAGCCCGGCCCGAACGAGAAGGCGGGCCTTTTCGCCAACGTGACCACGGTGACCGATGACGTGGCCGACGTCGCGGCCTCGTGGGTGGTGGCCGATTCCAACGGCAAGGCCGGCGTGGTGATCTTCACCGACTCGCAGTACGCCATTGCGCTGTACAAGGCGCGCGCGATGGAGGCCGTCATCAAGAAGTGCGGCGGCTGCACCGTGCTGAGCTTCGAGGACAGCCCCATCGCCGAGAGCTCGACCCGCATGCCGCAGCTCACCACCGCGCTGCTGCAGCGCTTCGGCGACAAGTGGACGCACTCGCTGGCCATCAACGACCTGTACTTCGACTTCATGGGCCCTTCGCTCACGGCGGCCGGCAAGAAGGGCGACGGCGCGCCCAAGGCAGTGTCGGCCGGTGATGGCTCGGAGGCCGCCTACCAGCGCATCCGCACGCAGCGCTTCCAGGCCGGCACGGTGCCGGAGCCGCTGAACATGCAGGGCTGGCAGATCGTCGACGAGCTCAACCGCGCCTTCGCCAGGGAGAAGTGGTCGGGCTACGTACCCAAGGTGCACCTGGTGACCGTGGGCAATGTCGGCAAGGACGGCGGACCGAAGAACGTGTTCGACCCGGACAACGGCTACCGCAACCAGTACAAGGCGATCTGGGGCAAGTAGGGCCAGGGCGGATGCCGGGCCGGGCCGGTCATTCGGCGACTGCCAGGTTCTTCATGCGGACCTGGTCGCCGTTGCGGTAATAGAAGTCGTCGGGGCGCTTGAGCTGTGCGCGCTTCTCCAGGTCTTCCAGGCTGATGCCTTCGGGGTTGGCCTGCAGTTCCTGTTCGAGCGCGGCGAGTTCGGACGCGCTGGTGACGGTCGCGTAGTCGGCTTCACGGTAGCGGATCACCGGCTTGCCGTCGCTTGCGGTGAAGCTCTTGACGCAGTTCCCGCCGCAAGCCGTTCCCGGAATCAGCGTGACCCACTTGGGGCCGCCCAGGTAGACCGCGTAGTACATCAGTTTGGCCTTGGACTGGGGCACACCCTGGTCGATGAGCCCCTCGTAGAAGACGCGGTGCGTCGCGCGCCACGTCCGCACGTGGCGAACGCAGTAGTGGTCGTGGATGATGGCCGCCTTCAGGAACGACTCCTCGAAGGGCTTGCCAACGATCGGCTGGAAGATCGGCGGAATTGTTGCGCCGTCGGTGGACTCTGAGTCATAGGTTTCCCAGACGAGCTTGTTGCTGTCGGTGAACCGGAGCTTGTTCTTGATCCTGCACTTGCCCGTTTGGGTGCATCCCGCCGGCTCCAGCACCAGGTCGCCGACGAACTGGGCCTGAGCGAGCATCGACGCCGCGCAGAGGCCGGCCGCAGCGACTATGCATCGAAACATCTTCCGGGGTGCTTTCACTGGATCTCCTTGTGCACGAAGGTGGCGTTGTCGATGACGTTGTGCTTTTCCAGCCCCTTCTTGTCGAAGAGCTTGATGTCGGTGCTCGCGGGTGAGTATTCGAGGATGCCGAAGTTCTCGCGCTCGCCCGTGAGGTAGTACTTGGTGACGAAGGCGCCCGAGGAGACCACCTCGAACATCTTCGTCTCGCCGGCCGGCGGCAGGAAGGCGTTCTCGTGGATGTCGCCGGTCAGGAAGATCGACTTGCGTCCCTGGATGATCGCGCGGAACTTCGCGTAGTCGTCGCGGTAGCGCATCCAGCCGTTGCCGGTCGCGCGGATCGGGGTGCCGGCGCAGATCACGACGTAGCCTTGCTCGCCGACGAGTTCCTGCTTCAGGTAATCGAGCTGCTTCTGCCCGAGCAGGGGCTTGGAGTCGCCTGGGTCGGTGCTGTACCAGCGGGTGTCGAGGAAGATGGCCTTGCCGATGCGCTGCTGCTGGTGCATCAGCGGAATCGAGTAGTAGATGCCGTCGATGGCCGGATCGAGATGCACGGGGTTGCGCAGCTGCTCGATCTGCATGTACTTGGTGAACAGCCGGCGGGTCTGCTGCTTCACCTCCGGCTTGAGGTCCGAGCCGTGCGCGTTGTTCCAGGCGAAGTCGTGGTCGTCCCAGGTGCCGTACACGCCGCCGCCGTTGTCCTGCTTCTGGCGCAGCGCGTCGCGCAGGGCCTTGAAATTCGGCACGTTCCACTGTGCTTCGTACTTGCCCTGCATCACGTCGGCGAACTTCGCTGCGTCCCATCCGGACGGTTCGCCCAGCCTGGGAAAGAAGTCCATGTAGATCTGGTCGCCCAGAAGGAACAGGTAGTCGGGCTGCTCTTGCGCGATGCGGTTCCAAACGCGCTGGTAGCCATCGGGGCCGGGCTTGAAGTTCATGCACGACGTGAAGGCGATCTTCATGGGGAGGCTCCTCTTCCTCCGGTCTCGGCGCCGGAGTGAGGGAGATCATAGGCAGCGGCCGCGCGCTGTCCCTCCGCAGAATATGGGATGGCGCCGCCTGTTCAGGCGCGCTCTTTCTTCAGCTGGCGCAGTGCTTTTCTTGCATGCGCGCCAGGCGGTTCGCCAGCGGCGAGGCCGCGAAGTTCTCGTTCAGAGCCAGTTGCCGCTTTGCGGCATCTGCACCTTTTCGGCCGGGTCGCTGCCGGTCACGAGCGATCCGATCACCACGCTCAGCAGCGAGATGAAGATGCTCGCGAAGAGCGCGGTCCAGAAGCCCGACACCTTGAAGCCCTTCACCAGCGCGGCCACCAGCAGGATCATCAGCGCGTTGATGACCAGCAGGAACAGCCCGAAGGTCACCAGCGTCAGCGGCAGCGTGAGCACGATCAAGAGCGGCTTGACGATCGCGTTGGCCAGGCCCAGCAGCAGCGCAGAGACCACCAGCGCGCCGGTGCTGTCGAACTTCAGTCCGCGAAACAGATGGCTGGCTACCCAAAGCGAGATGCCGGTGATGGCCCAGTGGACGAGGAAGGGGGTCAGGTTGTTCAGCATGGATTCGGTGGGGTGTGGCAGCAGACGCAGAGCTTGTTGCCGTCAGGGTCGCGGAAATAGGCTCCATAGTAGTCCGCGTGGTAGTGCGGCCTGACGCCGGGCGGGCCTTCGCATGAACCGCCCTGCGCGAGGGCCGTTGCATGGGCACGGTCGACCGTGGCGCGGTCGGCGGCCAGCAGGGCCACCATCTGGCCGTTGCCGGGCGAGGCGGCCTGCTCGTCATAGGGCGTGCCCACGAGGAACAGAGGGCGGGGCGCGTCGGGGCTTTGCCAGCCGGCCCAGGGCTTGCCGTCTTCCCGGAACCTCAGCTTCAGTCCGAGTTCGCGCATGAGCGCCGAATAGAACGAGAAGGCGCGCTCGAACTCGTTCACACCGATGTAGACGTGGGACAGCATGCGGTTAATTCTTCCGGGTTATTGACGGCATTGTGGATGCAAGGATCGATTGTTACCCGATGAAACATTGCCGGATGGGCCGTTAAGATCGCCGGCTTATGGCCAATGCGTCGATCGCCAGCATGACCCCCGCTCCCGCTTCGGCCGACGAGGCCGAATCGTGGGTACGCGGCGAACTCATCCGCAGCCTGATGCGCTCCGCGCGCGGCTCTTACTTCGTTTCGGCCGCGCTGATGCCGGCAATGGTCGGCCTGAACTGGGCTTACGTGCCGCGCTGGGAGTTGCTCATCTGGCTTCTGGCCGGCGTCATCGCCACCGCTTGCCGCGCCTGGGGAGCGCGCGTCTACGCGCTGCGCTATGCCGGGCGCAGTTCGGCGGCACAGCAGCAGTTCACCGAGCGCTACGGCTTCGTCTGGAGCACCAGCGCGGTGGTGTGGGGCCTGTCGGTGCTGCTGTTCTTCGAGCGCACGCCGCAGGTCAACCAGTTCATGAGCTGGCTCATCGTGGCCGGCGTGGGCACCTTCCCGCTCAACGGGCTGGCGCTGCATCCGCCGCTGCTCAAGCGCTACGTGAACACGCTGTTCATCACGATGCTGGGCGCGGTGCTGATCCGGCTGGTGTCCATCACGCTGCAGCATCCGCAGTTCCAGTACGGCTACCTGATGCCCATACTGCCGATCCTTCACTGGTTCCTGCTGCTGCGGGCCGGGCGGCACATCCACGAGACGGCGCGCAACAGCCTGGAGCTGCTGTTCCACAACCACATCCTCATCAAGTCGCTTACCCAGCAGCGGCAAGCGGCGGTGTCGGCCGTGGCCATGAAGAACCGCTTCCTGGCCAGCGCCGCGCACGACATGCGCCAGCCCGTGCTGGCCCTTTCGTTGTATGCCGACTGGCTGCGCAACGAGCCCGAACTGGTGCTGGAACTCGCGCCGAAGATCGTGCGGGCTACGCATGCGGTGAATGCGCTGTTCGACTCCATGTTCGACCTGGCGCGCATCGACTCCGGCCAGGTGCGCCTGCACGTCGAGCGCGTCGACGTGCCCGAACTGCTGCACGACCTCGAACTTCAATACCGCCCCGTGGCCGAAAGCCGTGGCCTCGATTTCCGCGTGCGCATGTGCGAGGGTTCGTTCCTCACCGACCCGATCCGCGTGCGTCGCATGATCGGCAACCTGCTGGCCAACGCGATCAAGTACACCACCGAAGGCGGCGTGCTGCTTGCCGCCCGCCAGACGCGCGACGGCCTGCGCGTGGAGGTGTGGGACACCGGCATCGGCATTGCACCCGAGCACCTGCGCGACGTGTTCCTGGAGTTCTACAAGGTCGCCGACCACGCCGGCACCTCGGACGGCTTCGGCCTGGGCCTGGCCATCGTCGCGCGCCTCTCGCACGTGCTGGGGCACCCCGTCAGCGTGCGCTCCCGCCTGGGCAGCGGCAGCGTGTTCCGCGTGGCCCTGCACGATGCCGACGAGGCAGTGGCACAGGCGCGGGTGACAGCCTCTGGTGGCTAAGACACCCCGCGCCGTTCCCATGAAAAAACCGCGCAGAGCGCGGTTTTTTCAATTCGGGAACACCGAGGATCCGGCTCTGCCGGTCCTCAGGTGTTGCCCCCTGCAAGGGGGTTGGCGAAGCGACACGAAGTGCGCGAAGCCTGGGGGTTAGCCAGATAGCAAGCCGTTCGTGCGCGCGTAGTGCAGCGCCTGCGTCCGGCTCTTCACGCCCAGCCTGCGGAACAGGCGCCACAAGTGAACCTTCACAGTGTGCTCGCTGATTTCCAGGTCGGTCGCGATGTCGCGATTGCTCATGCCCTTGTCGAGCATCGCGATCAGTTGAGTCTGGCGCTTGGAGAGCTTGCCGCTGTTGGCGGCGGGCATCTCGTCGGCTTCGTCTTCCGAGCCCGCCATCAGCAGGCCGCGCAGGGCAGCCGCCAGTTCGTTGGAGCTGGCCGACTTCTCGATGTAGGTGTCGGCGCCGGCCTCGATGCAGGCGTCTTCCATGTCGGCGGACGGCGCGGCCGAGTACACGGCGATCGGCACGTTCGGATAGACCTGCTTGACCGCGATCACGCCCGACACGCCGTTGGTGTCCGGCAGCTTCAGGTCCAGGCAGAAAAGCGTAGGCGCACCACGCTGCTGCACGGAGCCTGCGAGCTTGTCGAGGCGTTCGAGCTCGACGATGTTCTCGGCCGGGCGCAGGCGCCGCAGGACCATCACGATCGCGTCGCGCATCAGGGGGTGGTCGTCGATGACATAAATGCTCATGTTTTCTTCCTTTGTGATCGCACCGTCTTCTCTCGTCGTGCTCACCGGCGGATAAGCCGATGGGCGTTGCCGGATATCAACTCCCGCTGGTTGTGCCGGGTGCCGCTTCCGTCAGTGCCTCAAGCGCCTCTTCGACGGCGCGTATTCCTTCTGTATCGATGGGTTCCATCTGGCCGGCCAGCGAAGCCAATGCTTCACCCCGCTGCGCCTGCAGGATTGCGATGGTACGGCCCGCTTCCTGCGGCGAGGCGAATCCACGGCTTTGCAGCAGGGTTTCGCCGCGCGCATCCAACAGCTTGAAATAGAAAAGCCCGTCCGCCTTCTCGCGGTACTGCTTGAAGCTGGGCCTGGCGACCTTGGCCGCCTTGGCTTGGGCCTTGCCCTGGCCGGCCGCGAGGTTGCGAAGGCCGACCGCGTGGCGCAGGCTGGCCATGAAAGGCTTCGAAAGCGCCTGCGCCTTCTCGGCGCCGAGCAGCAGCGTGCGCTCGATCTGCGCCGGGTCGTTCATGAGCGCCTCGTAGCGCTCGCGCAGCGGCGCCACTTCGAGGTCGATGCGCTCGAACAGCATCTGCTTGGCGTCGCCCCAGCCGATGCCGTCGGCGTACGCCTTGCGCAGCGTCTCGGTTTCATCGGCGCTGGCGAAGGCCTGGTAGATCTGGAACAGCGCCGAGCCTTCGGTTTCCTTGGGCTCGCCGGGGGCGCGCGAGTCGGTCACGATGCTGGAGATCTGCTTTTGCAGTTGCGCGCGCGGCGCGAACAGCGGGATCGTGTTGCCGTAGCTCTTGCTCATCTTGCGGCCGTCGAGGCCGGGCAGGGTGGCGACCGCGTCGTCGATCTCGGCCTCGGGCAGCGTGAAGTGATCGCCGTAGAGGTGGTTGAAGCGCTGCGCCATGTCGCGCGCCATCTCGATGTGCTGCACCTGGTCGCGGCCCACCGGCACCTTGTGGGCGTTGAACATCAGGATGTCGGCGCCCATGAGCACGGGGTACATGAAGAGGCCGGCGGTCACGTCGGCGTCGGGGTCCTCGCCCTTGGCCACGTTCTTGTCGAGCTGCGCCTTGTAGGCATGCGCGCGATTGAGCACGCCCTTGCCGGTCACGCAGGTGAGGAACCAGGTCAGCTCGGGAATCTCGACGATGTCGGACTGGCGGTAGAAGGTGACGCGCTCGGGGTCGAGCCCGCAGGCCAGCCAGCTGGCGGCGATCTCGAGAGTGGAGCGCTGGATCAGGGCCGGCTCCTGCACCTTGATGAGCGCGTGGTAGTCGGCCAGGAAGAAGAAGCTCTGCACACCGGGCGCGACGCTTTGCCGCACCGAGTGGCGGATCGAGCCGACATAGTTGCCGAGGTGCGGCGTGCCCGATGGCGTGATGCCGGTCAGGACGCGCAGGGGAGCTTGGGAAGACGAAGCCATGGGACGGACAGACGAAGAATTACTTGAAGCAATCTAAAGCAGGAGTGCCTTGAGCGGAGTGATCAGCAGGTTGATGACGAAGTAGCCCACGTCCATGAGCGGCCGCAGCCAGTATGTGCTGACGACGCCCGCGAGGACGAGGCCCATCACGATGAAAAAGCCGTATGGCTCGATGCGCGCCAGGAACATCTGGGCCTGGCCGCTGGGAAGAAGGCCGGCCAGCACGCGCCCGCCATCGAGCGGCGGCAGCGGGAACAGGTTGAAGGCCCACATCACGAGGTTGACCAGGATGCCGCCTTGCGCCATCTTGATGAAAAAGGTTTCAGTGACGCCCGACGCGACCAGCACTATCAGCAGCACTGCCCACAGGATCGCCTGGATGAAGTTGGAGACGGGCCCGGCCAGTGCCACCCAGACCATGTCGCGCTTCGGATGGCGCAGCCGCCCGAAGTTGACCGGCACCGGCTTGGCATAGCCGAACAGGAAGGCTCCGGAGGTCGCGAAGTACAGCATCAGCGGCATCAAGATGGTCCCGATGGGGTCGATGTGCTTCATCGGATTGAGCGTGACGCGCCCCATGACCTCGGCCGTGTTGTCGCCGAAATGGCGGGCGACATAGCCGTGCGCTGCCTCGTGCACGGTGATCGCGAAGATCACGGGCAGCGCATAGATCAGTACTGTCTGTATGAGGTTGGAGATATCCACTGGGCGATTGTGTCAGACGGGGCGTGCTTTTCTGCCCGATTTCAGAGGCCCAGAACGGCCAGCGCGCCGCGCCCTTGCCGCACCACGACGGGGTCGTCGCCGCTGCCCATCGGCGTGAGGTCGACCACCGTGGTCGGCTGCGAAGGGCATGCACCGGCATCGATGACCGCGGCGATCTGCTTCTCGAAACGCTCGCGGATGGTCTGCGCGTCGTTCAGCGCCTCGGTCTCGCCCGGGGCGATCAGCGTGGTGGCCAGCAACGGCGCGCCGTGCAGCGACAGGAGCTCCAGCAGCACATTGTGGTCGGGCACGCGCAGGCCGATGGTCTTGCGCTGCGGGTGGCTCACGCGGCGCGGCACTTCCTTGGTGGCTTCGAGCAGGAAGGTGTAAGGCCCGGGCGTGGCCGCCTTCAGCAGGCGGTATTGCTTGTTGTCGACGCGCGCGTAGTTGGCCAGTTCGCTCAGGTCGCGGCACAGCAGCGTCAGGTGGTGCTTCTCGTCGACCTGGCGGATGCGGCGAAGCTGGTCGACCGCGTCCTTGTCGTCGAGGTGGCAGGCCAGGGCATAGCTGGAGTCGGTGGGCACGGCCACGATCTCGCCGCGCTCCAGCAGCGTGACCGCCTGCTTCAGCAGCCGCTGCTGCGGATTCTCTGGATGGACTTCGAAATACTGGGCCATGGTGAAAAGCTCTCCGGTTCAGGATTCGGCAGGTTCGATGGGCACGCGGCGCTCTCGCACCGTGAGCCACGCGCCGGCCGCGCCGCAGACCGCGATCATCGCCATGCCGATGAGCGAGAAGCGGTCCGGCACATGGGAAAAGACGATCCAGCCGCCGAGCATGGCGAACGCGATCTGCGCATAAAGGTAGGGCGTGAGCGTGGAGGCCGGCGCGCGCTGGTAGGCCAGGATCAGCATGAAGTGCCCCACCGTGCCCATGAAGCCCATGAGGCACAGCAGCGCCCACCATTCCCACGAGGGCAGCGAGGTCCACACGAAAGGCACCACGAGCGAGACGATCAGCGTGCCCACCCAGCCGGTGTAGAAGTGCATGGTCAGCGGGTTCTCGGTCTGCGCCAGCTTGCTCGTGAGCACCTGGAACCAGGCGTTGCTCAGCACCAGCCCCAGCGGCAACAGCACGGCCCAGCTGAACGCGCTGCCGCCCGGGCGCAGGATGACCAGCGTGCCGATGAAGCCGCCCGCCACCAGCGTCCAGCGCAGCGGCGAGACATGCTCCTTGAGCGTGGTGGCCGCCAGCAGCGTGATCACCAGCGGCGCGATCAGCACGATCGACGTGAACTCGGCCAGCGGCATGTAGCGCAGGCTCAGGAAGGCGAAGATGCTCGACGCCAGCAGCAGCGCCCCGCGCAGTGCCTGGTAGCGGGGATGCTTCGTATACAGCAGCGCCGTGCCGCGCAGCGGCAGCAGCACCAGCGTGGTCGCCACCGCCTGGAAGGCATAGCGGAACCACACGCCCATGAGGATGGGCACGCCCAGCGTGGAGTATTTGGTGGCCGTGTCGAGCGTGGCGAAGCAGGCCACGGCCAGGATCACGAGCCCGATGCCGGCGAGGATGCGTTCCGATTCCCTGCTCAAGCTTCGCTGCTGCGCCGCGCGAGCGGCCGCCAGCGCAACAGTCGCCGCGTTGTCGGTGCTGGTCCCGGGGCTTGGGCTCACTGCTGGATACGGTCGCCGAGCAGTTCCCACACTGGAGTGAGCGCACCGGGCAGGGGCGGCAGCTTGCCGAGATCGCAGTGGCTCTCGTCGGGGCTGTGGAAATCGCTGCCGCGCGATGCGGCGAAATCGAACTCGAGCGCCTTGTCGGCGTACTCGACGAACTCGGCCGGCGTGTGGCTGCCGGTGACGACCTCGATCGCCTTGCCGCCGTGCGCCTTGAATTCGAGGAACAGCGCGTATTCCTCGTTGGCCGTGAACTTGTAGCGGCCCGGGTGCGCGATCACGGCCATGCCCTTGGCGGCGGTGATCCAGTGCACCGCGTCCTTCAGCGACGCCCAGCGGTGCGGCACGTAGCCGGGTTTGCCTTCGGTGAGGAACTTGCGGAATACCTCGGGCGTGTCGCGGCAGTGGCCCTGCTCGACGAGAAAGCGTGCGAAGTGCGTGCGCGAGATGAGTTCGGGATTGCCGACGAACTTGAGCGCGCCTTCGTACGCGCCGTGGATGCCGACCTTGGCCAGCCCCTCGGACATTTCCTGCGCGCGCTTGCCGCGGCCGCCGCGGGTGTCGTACAGGCCCTGCGAAATGGCAGCGTCGTCGGGGTCGAAACCGAGGCCGACGATGTGCACCGTCTCGCCCGCGAAGGTCACGGAAATCTCGGTGCCGGTGAGGTAGCGCATGCCGTTGGCGCGGGCCGCGGCGGCGGCGCGGTGCTGCCCGCCGATCTCGTCGTGGTCGGTGAGGGCCCAGAGTTCGACCCCGTTGGCGGCGGCGCGCGCGGCCAGTTCTTCGGGCGTCAGCGTGCCGTCGGAGACCACGGAGTGGCAGTGGAGATCGGCATTGAGAATGGAGGACACCCCCGCATTCTATGGGGTCTGGAACGGCGATGCGGGCGCATGGATACTGCAGAAGATGCTATTAAATAAATAGCATTAATGCGCCACTGCATGCGCCTCAGCGCTGCTTGCGAAAAGCCGCCCAGGCGGCCACCGCGGTGAAGGTCGCGACGATCGCCACCACGATCCAGAAGCCGTGCTTGTGATCCGCCAGCGGGATGCCGCCCACGTTCATGCCGAACAGGCCGGCCAGGATGTTGATCGGCAGCGCCAGCACCGTGACCACCGTCAGCACGAACAGGCTGCGGTTGTTGTCCTCGTTGACGTTGGCGGCGATCTCTTCCTGCAGCAGCTTGATGCGTTCCTGCAGCGCCTGCATGTCGCGCAGCACCACAGAGAACTCCTCGGTCGAGCCGCGCAGCGCCTGCGCGTCGGGCTCCGACATCCAGCCTGGAGGCCCCTGCAGCAGCCGGAACAGCGCCGCCGGCTCGGGCGCCAGCAGCCGCTGCAGCCGTACCAGCAGCCGGCGCAGCACGCCCAGTCGCGCGCGCTTGTGGTCGAGACGGCCGGCCAGCAGTTCGTCTTCGATGCGGTCGATGCGCGAGGTGACACCGCGC
This sequence comes from Variovorax sp. CAN15, assembly GCF_030462475.1. GTDB lineage: Bacteria > Pseudomonadota > Gammaproteobacteria > Burkholderiales > Burkholderiaceae_C > Variovorax. The sequence continues at coordinate 16,803 of NZ_JASMRZ010000052.1, read as the reverse complement.
ACGATCTTCACCAGCACATCGGCCTGCGCGCGCAGCAGGTGTTCGAGCAGCTCGGTGCTGGAGCGTGGCGCGTCGCCCGCCTTCACCGCCGTGCGCAGCGCATCGACCGAGCGCAGCGGCTTGGTCCGCGCCGTGACCACGAGGCGCGGGCCCACGCTGATCCACAGCGTGGAGATGTCCGAGGGCTCGAAGCTGAACTCGAAGTGCACGTCGTTGATGACCGCGATCAGCGAGTCGTCGTCGCGCTCGATGCGCGTGGAGGGCAGGCCCTCGTGCAGCGTCTCGTAGAAGGTGTCGGAGAGGTTCGCGTGCCGCAGCAGCCAGCGTTCGGCGTGCGCATGGCTCAGGTTGAAGTGCAGCCAGACGTAGGGCGGGTTTTCCTGTCCGTCCTCGCCTTGGCGGCCCGCCTGGGCTTCATTGGTTTCGAGGTCGCGCTGCTCGGCCAGCCAGGCTGCGGCCTGCGCCGAGTCGATGGCCCGCGCGGGCTCTGCCGCGCGGGTGTCGAAGAGGTAGCCGCAGATCAGCCCGGCTTCGTCGCCCCCATACGACTGGGCTGCGAGATCATGGAATGCCGACAAGATGATGGTAGGTGTGCGAGTTCAGAAGATGCGGGTGAACAGCCAGTAGAGCGAGCCCGAAAGCAGCATCGCCACCGGCAGCGTCAGCACCCAGGCCAGCGCGAGGTTGCGCAGCGTCGACAGCTGCAGGCCCGAGCCGCTGGCCGTCATGGTTCCGGCAACGCCGGAAGACAGCACGTGCGTGGTCGACACCGGCAGCCCGTACATGTCGGCCGCGCCGATGGTGACCATCGCCACCACCTCGGCCGAGGCGCCCTGCGCGTAGCTCAGGTGCGTCTTGCCGATCTTCTCGCCCACCGTGACCACGATGCGCTTCCAGCCGATCATCGTGCCGAGGCCCAGCGCGATGGCCACGGCCACCTTGACCCACAGCGGGATGAAGCGCGTGGCGCTGTCGAGTTCCTGGCGGAAGGTGTTCACGCGCAGCTTCGTCTCTTCGTCGAACTTCGCCGCGCCGCTCTTGTCGAGGTGGCGGATGGCCTCGGAGGCCAGGTACATGTCGTTGCGCACGTTGGCGACGGCCTCCGCCGGAACGCCGGCCAGCGAGCCGTGTTGGCGCACCTGCGTGCCGATGCTGCCGGCCGTCGCGGCCAGGGCGGGCACCACTGCGGGGGTGAACTCGCGGGTACGCACGTAGGTGGACAGTGTGTCGCGCGCGGCGGCCGGCTGCATCGCGGGCAGCGAGGTCGGCACGCCGCGGTTCAGCGCGTTCTGCGCCATCTCGGCCACGGCCACGAACTTGACGTTTTCGTCGGCGGGCATCGCGCGGTTCAGCGCGTAGGCCATCGGCACCGTACCCACCAGGATCAGCATGATCAGCCCCATGCCCTTCTGGCCGTCGTTGGAGCCGTGCGCGAACGACACGCCCGTGCAGGTGAGGATCAGCAGGCCGCGGATCCACCACGGCGGCGGCTCGCTGCCCTTGGGCTCTTCATATAGAGCGCGGTTCTTCACGAAGGCGCGCAGCGCCAGCAGCAGCAGGGCGGCGCAGCCGAAGCCGACCATCGGCGACAGCAGCAGCGAGTAGCCCACCTTGGTGGCCTGCGCCCAGTCGACGCCGCTGGTGCCGTCGCGCCCGTGCATCAGCGCGTTGGCCACGCCCACGCCGATGATCGAGCCGATCAGCGTGTGCGACGACGAGGCCGGCAGGCCCAGCCACCAGGTGCCAAGGTTCCAGATGATGGCGGCGATCAGCAGCGCGAACACCATCGCGAAGCCGGCGCCGGAGCCCACCTGCAGGATGAGTTCCACCGGCAGCAGCGCGATGATGCCGAAGGCCACCGCGCCGCTGGACACCATCACGCCCAGGAAATTGAAGAAGCCCGACCACACCACCGCGAAGTTGGGCGGCAGCGAGTGGGTGTAGATGACGGTCGCGACCGCGTTGGCGGTGTCGTGGAAACCGTTGACGAACTCGAAGCCCAGCGCGATCAGCAGCGCAACACCAAGAAGTATGTAGGGCACCCAGGTGGTGACGGGGGCTCCGGAGGAAGTGACGTCGCCGACCAGGCTCCAGGCCGTGAAGAGCAGGCCGGCGGCCAGCAAGCCCACGAAGGTGATCAGCGTGAGCGGACCGGGCTTGGCGTCGAGCCTGGGCCGTTGCGTGGGAGGCGCGGACGGCACCTCGGCTTGCGGGGCTGCGAGCGTGTTCATGGGGGATTCTTGGGTGTTGGAATGGCTCCAGATGGTGTTCGCCGTTTGTGACGACTACATGTCAATGGCGTCAAAACCGTCACGTAGTCGTCATATGGGGCGAGCAGCATGCTTTTTCGTCCTCTTTCCCAATCTTTCTTCTGCTGCCCACCATGCTGACGAGCGCACTTCCCGACCACGAAGACCTGATGCAACGCATCGCCCGCGACCTGATCGACAGCTACGACGAAGAGCTCGAGCTGGAAATCGAGGACCGCAACATCGACGGCCTCGATCCCGCCTCGGGAGCCGCGATTGCTTCCACCGACAAGGCGGCCCGTCAGGCCTACTTCAAGGAGCTGTTCCGCCTGCAGGGCGAACTGGTCAAGCTGCAGGACTGGGTGCAGCACAGCAAGCAGAAAGTCGTCATCCTGTTCGAAGGCCGCGACGCGGCGGGCAAGGGCGGCGTCATCAAGCGCATCACCCAGCGCCTGAACCCGCGCGTGGCCCGCGTTGCCGCGTTGCCGGCGCCCAACGACCGCGAACGCACCCAGTGGTACTTCCAGCGCTACGTGGCGCACCTGCCGGCGGCCGGCGAGATGGTGCTGTTCGACCGCAGCTGGTACAACCGCGCCGGCGTCGAGCGCGTCATGGGCTTCTGCTCCGACGACGAGTACGAGGAGTTCTTCCGCACCGTGCCCGAGTTCGAGAAGATGCTCGGGCGCTCGGGCATCAAGCTCATCAAGTACTGGTTCTCCATCACCGACGACGAGCAGCACATGCGCTTTCTCGGCCGCATCCACGACCCGCTCAAGCAGTGGAAGCTCAGCCCCATGGACCTCGAAAGCCGCCGCCGCTGGGAGGAATACACCAAGGCGAAGGAAATCATGCTGGAGCGCACCCACATCCCCGAGGCTCCGTGGTGGGTGGTGCAGGCAGTGGACAAGAAGAAGGCGCGCCTGAACTGCATCAGCCACCTGCTGAGCCAGCTGCCCTACCAGGAAGTACCGCATCCGCCGGTCGACCTGCCCGAGCGCGTGCGCCATGCCGACTACCTGCGCCAGCCCGTGCCGGCGAACATGATCGTTCCCGAGATTTACTAACCCCCAGGCTTCGCGCACTTCGTGTCGCTTCTCCTCCCCCCTTGCAGGGGGCAACACCCGCGGACCGGCGGAGCCGGATCCGCGGTGTTTCTGGAAGGGGCCGTGGTGGCGTTCTTGGAGGGTGGGCGCTTTGCCTTCACACTGCGCCATGGCCCGTCGTTCCACCGCTTCCGTTTTTGCACGTGCTTATGAGCGAAACCTCAAGGCGCTGACGCGGCTCACGCTGAGCAACGGCAAGCGCGTGGCGGGGCAGGTGCAGCGCGCGACCGCGAAGCGGCTGAAGCCGCCTCCGGGCAAGGGCGACTGGCTCGCCGGGGTCGCGATGGGCCCTGGCGGTGCGCGCGGCTACCACCTTTTTCGGCCTGCCGGGCTGGAACTGCAACCGGGCGAGCGCCTGCCGCTCATGGTGATGCTGCATGGCTGCGGCCAGACCGGGCGCGACTTCGCCGCGAGCACCCGCATGAACGCGCTGGCCGTGCGGCAGCGCTTCCTGGTGCTTTATCCCGAGCAGGACCGGATCGCCCATCCGCAGGGCTGCTGGAACTGGTACGAGCGCCGCTCGGGCAAGGCCGATGCCGAGGCCGCCACGCTGATGGCCGCCATCGACCAGGCCTGCCTGCTCTATCCCGTCGACCGCGATCGGGTGRCGCTGGCCGGCCTTTCCGCCGGTGCGAGCATGGCGGCCTTGCTCGCGACGCGCTATCCGAACCGCTTCCGCGCCGTCGTCATGCACTCGGGCGTGGCGCCCGGTGCGGCCAAGTCGCCAGCCACGGCGCTGGGCGCGATGCGCGGCGAGCACGTGCCGCCGATGCCGACCACGGCCGTCGGCAAGGCGATGGGCGCCGCGGCAGTCTTCAGCACCTTGCCGCCGATGCTGGTGCTGCACGGCGATGCAGACGCGGTGGTCGCGCCGAGCAATGCCGTCAGCAGCGCCGCGGTGTGGGCGACCGCCGTGGGCGCGCGGCCGGGGTTGCCGCGCGAGGTGCGGCGCGGCAGGCGCCGTGCGATGCGCGTGACCGACTTCAAGCGCAAGGGCCGTACGCTCGTCGCGCTGTGCGAGATCGCGGGGCTCGGCCATTCGTGGAGCGGCGGAGCGCCGAAGCTGCTGTTCAGCGACCCCGAGGGGCCCGATGCCACGCGCATGACCTGGGCTTTTGCCGCCGCGCAGTTCAAGGCCGCTGGAGGCCCGAAGAAGGTCTAGTGGAAGGGGCGGCTATGCGGCGACGGCTCCTTCGCGCGCTGCGGCCCGCCACGCACTGGGCGCCATCCCCTTGCTGCGCTTGAAGGCCTTGCTGAACGCCGCCTCCGACTCGTAGCCCACCGCCGCGGCGATCGTTCCCAGAGCGGCGTTGCCTTGCCCCAGCATGTTTCCGGCCTTGAACATGCGCCATTGCGTGAGGTACTCCAGCGGCGCCTGTCCCACCCGCTCGCGAAAACGCTGCGCGAAGGCCGAGCGCGAGAGGTTCGCGACGGCGGCAAGAGCCTCTACCGTCCAGTCGTGGGCGATCTCCTTGTGCATCGCGCGCAGTGCGGGGCCGATGCGCGCATCGGCCAGCGCGGCCAGCCAGCCCGTCTGCGATTCGGCGTTGGCCGCGACGTGCGCGCGCACCGCCTGAACGAACACGATGTCGGCCAGCCGGCTCACGAGCAGGCCGGACCCCAGGCCCGGCTCGCCGGTTTCCATGGCCAGCAGTTGGAGCGTGCCTTGCAGCGCAAGGGCGCGGGCCTGCTCCATCTTCACGTGAAGCAGCACCGGCAGCAGATCGAGCAGCGGCCGTGCGGCGCGCTGGTCGAAGTGGAACCAGCCGCAGATCACCGAGGCCGCCGTGCCCGGGCCACCGAGCTCCACCAGCCCGCCGATACGGTCGCGCACGACGGAGGCGCAACTCACGGTCGGCGTGTCCGGATGGTCGCGCAGGATGTAAGGCGTGCCATGCGCCAGCACATAGCAGTCGCCCGCCGCCAGCGCCACCGGCTGCGCCATGCCCTCGATCTCCAGCAGGCAGCCGCCGCGCACCACGAGCCCGAAGCGTGCGCTCTCGCCGCCGGCCAGGCTCACCCCCCAGGGCGCGCCGGCCTCGAGGCGGGCGTACAGGGCGCTGCGCACCCTCATGGCGGCAAAGATGTCGTCGAGCGGGTCCATCGAAGGCTCCTGGAGTGGTGGACGAATGGACAAGATTTTCGTCTTCCTGGGCATTCACTGTCCATCAGTGGCGACAGAAACTGCGGCCTCACTCTTTCCAAATTGCAATGGGCAGCAGGAGCAGGCCATGAACACCAGGACCGATTTCACCGATTCCACCCAACTCGCCGACCGCTACGTCGCGCTCTGGAATGAACCCGATGCCGACGCGCGCCGCGCCGCCATCGCCAGCCTCTGGGTGCCCGACGGCGAGCACTACGTGCGCACGCTGCAGGCCAGGGGCCACGAGGCGTTGCAGCAGCGCGTCACCGGCTCGCATGAGAAGAACGTGCGCGACGCCGGCTTTCGCTTCGTCCGCGCGGGAGACGTCCAGTTCCTGCACGACGCGGTGATGTTCCATTGGCACATGGTCCCGGCTGCGGGCGGTCCGGTGGCCGCGCTCGGGCTGGAGTTCCTGGTGCTCGCCGAAGACGGCCGCATCGCCACGGACTACCAGTTCATCCTGCCGACGCCCACCGCCTGAGCCCGGCCGATGACCTCCGAGGTCATTGCCTCCATGCCGTTTCCTTCCAACACTCGAATCCACCATGACGCAGTCAAACATTGCTTCGGCAGCATCGATCTCTTCCTCCGGCAGCCAGAGCCCGGATGCGACAAGGCCCGGCCGGCTTGGCCTGTGGGTCATGCTCAGCGGCACCTTCCTGGTGGTGCTGGACTTCTTCATCGTCAACGTCGCGCTGCCCTCGATGCAGCGCGAACTGCAGGCGAGCGCGGGCACCCTGCAGCTGGTGGTGGCCGGCTACGGCCTCGCTACCGCCGCGGGCCTGATCACCGGCGGCCGGCTCGGCGACCTGTTCGGGCGCCGCCGCATGTTCATGCTGGGCCTGCTGCTGTTCACGCTCGCTTCGGCCGCCTGCGGCCTGGCGCCGAACGCCGAACTGCTGGTGACGGCACGCGTGCTGCAGGGACTGGCCGGCGCGCTGCTGCAGCCGCAGGTGCTGGCGATGATCGGCCTGGCCTACACCGGGGAAGACCGGGCGCGCGCCTTCGCGGCCTATGGGCTCACGCTGGGGCTGGGTGCCACGCTCGGGCAGCTGGTCGGCGGCCTGCTCATCCATGCCGACCTGGCGGGACTCGGCTGGCGCAGCTGCTTTCTCATCAACGTGCCGATCGGCCTGCTGGCGCTGATGCTCGCACCGCGCGTCATTCCGCCGCTGGCGAACAACGGGAACAGCCGGCTCGACCTCGTTGGCATGCTGCTGGTGGCCGCGGGCTCGGCGGCAGTGGTGCTGCCGCTGGTGGAAGGCCGCGAACAGGGCTGGCCGCTGTGGAGCTGGCTGTGCCTCGCGGCGGCGTTGCCGCTGCTCGCGGCCTTTGCGTACCAGCAGCGCCGGCTCGCCGCGCGCGGCGGCACGCCGCTCGTGGCTCCGGTGCTGCTCGCCAATGCCCGCTTCGGCATGGGCCTGCTCACGACACTGGCCTTCTACGTGGGCAATGCTTCGCTGTACTTCGTGCTGGCGCTGTACCTCCAGCAGGGCCTCGCACTCGATCCGCTCAGCTCGGGCATMGTCTTCACGTCGCTGGCGGCCGGATTCTTCGCGACGTCGATGGCGGGTGCGCGCCTGGCACGCCGTTTCGGCGGCAAGCCGCCCATCGCGCTCGGTGCCCTTGTGCTCGCTGCAGGGCATGCGCTGCAGTTCGTCAACGTGGCCGGATGGCCCGGACACTCGCACGTCGTGGCTTGGATGGTGCCGTTGCTGCTGGTGCAGGGCGCGGGGCTCGGCATGGTGATGGCGCCGCTGGTCTCCACCGTGCTGGCCGGCCTGCCGCCGCAGCATGCGGGCGTGGCCTCGGGCGTGATCTCGATGGTGCAGCAGGCGAGCAACGCGCTGGGCGTGGCGCTGATCGGCATTCTTTTCTACGGGCGGCTCGGCCATGCGCCGGATGCGGGGGCGTATGCAACTGCCTTCGGGGTGGCGCTGCTGTATCTGACGGTGTCTGCGCTGCTGGTGGCTGTCTTGCACCGGCGTGGCAGCCGGCAGGCCTGAAACCGAAGCGCGAAGCGCTGCGTGGCCATGCCAAACTCTCCTGTCCGCAAGACAGGACAGACATGGCCACCGACCTGCAGCAACTGACCCAGGCCCTTCGCGACTTCGCCCAGGCCCGCGACTGGGAGCAGTTCCATTCCCCCAAGAACCTCGCCTCCGCACTTTCCGTCGAGGCCGCCGAACTGCTCGAACATTTCCAGTGGCTCACCGAAGCCCAGAGCCGCAACCTGCCGGCCGACAAGCGCGCCGAGATCGGCACCGAGATCGCCGACGTCTTCCTCTACCTGCTGCAGCTCGCCGACAAGCTCGGCATCGACGTGGTCGAGGCGGCGCGCAGCAAGATGCTCGTCAACGCCCGCAAGTACCCTGCGCCGCCGGCCTGAGTACGTCCGTGTACGCCACCCGGCGTATTTCCCCTTTGTGGTGCATTCCGCAGACTCCCTCCCACGCCAGCCAAGGCTGTCGAAAAGGTTCAACCAACCCCGGAGCAGGAGTCCACATGCAACGTCGTTTCACACTCAAGGCGCTCACCGCCGCCGTCGCGCTGGCCAGCATTTCTGCTGCGCCCGCATTCGCCGCCGACACCATCAAGGTCGGCGTGCTGCACTCGCTGTCGGGCACGATGGCCATCTCGGAGACCGTATTGAAGGACACGGTGCTGATGGCAATCGACGACATCAACAAGAAGGGCGGCGTGCTGGGCAAGCAGCTCGAGCCCGTGGTGGTCGACCCGGCCTCCAACTGGCCCCTGTTCGCCGAGAAGACCAAGCAGCTGCTCGGCCAGGACAAGGTCTCGGTGATCTTCGGCTGCTGGACCTCGGTGTCGCGCAAGTCGGTGCTGCCGGTGGTCGAGGAAATGAACGGCCTGCTGTTCTACCCCGTGCAGTACGAAGGTGAAGAACTCTCGAAGAACGTGTTCTACACGGGCGCCGCGCCCAACCAGCAAGCCATTCCGGCCGTCGACTACCTGATGAGCAAGGAAGGCGGCGGCGCCAAGCGCTGGGTGCTGCTGGGCACCGACTACGTGTACCCCCGCACCACCAACAAGATCCTGCGCGCCTACCTCAAGAGCAAGGGCGTGAAGGAATCGGACATCGACGAGAAGTACACCCCGTTCGGCCACAGCGACTACCAGACCATCGTCGCCGACATCAAGAAGTTCTCGGCCGGCGGCAAGACGGCGGTGGTCTCGACCATCAACGGCGACTCCAACGTGCCCTTCTACAAGGAACTGGGCAACGCCGGCCTGAAGGCCAAGGACGTGCCGGTGGTTGCCTTCTCGGTGGGTGAGGAAGAACTGCGCGGCGTCGACACCAAGCCGCTGGTCGGCCACCTGGCCGCCTGGAACTACTTCATGAGCCTGAAGAACCCGACCAACACGGCGTTCATCAAGGAGTGGAGCGAATACGCCAAGGCCAAGAAGATCCCCGGCCACATGGACAAGCCGCTGACCAACGACCCGATGGAAGCCACCTGGATCGGCATCCACATGTGGAAGCAGGCGGTCGAGAAGGCCAAGTCGACCGACACCGACAAGGTGATCGCCGCCATGGCCGGCCAGACCTTCACCGCGCCCTCGGGCATCGTGTCGAAGATGGACGAGAAGAACCACCACCTGCACAAGAGCGTGTTCATCGGCGAGATCAAGGCCGACGGCCAGTTCAACGTGGTGTGGAAGACGCCGGGTCCGGTCAAGGCCAAGCCTTGGAGCCCGTACATCGAAGGCAACGACAAGAAGCCTGACTACCCCGCCGGCAAGTCGATGTAAGTCTTCGGCAAGTCCCTTGCCTTGCTCCCTCTCCCCTCGGGGAGAGGGCGGGGGTGAGGGCAACGGCGGTCGATCTGGCCGCCGTGTCTGTTGGAAGGCCGCCGGCCCTCACCCCAGCCCTCTCCCCCAGGGGAGAGGGGGCAACACGTAACTCATGATGCTTCGACGAACCCTTCACTGCGCACTCGCCGCCATGCTGCTCATGGCATCGGCCGCCCACGCGCTGACCGCCGACGAAGCCCGGGCCATCGCCTCAGGCGAATCCGAAGCCCGCATCGCCGCGCTCAACAAGGCCGTGCTCACGGCAGACGACAAGACGGCAGCCTTCATCCAGGCCATGTCCGACGACGCGGTCAAGTACACCGAGGACAAGGTCTTCGTGATGAAGGACGACAAGGGCTACGACCCTGTCACCGGCGCCGAGCTGAAGGTGCCCGACACCGCCGAGGACGTCGTCAACAACAACCTCATGCGCGGCGCGCTCGATGCCGCGCAGGCCGCGCTCAAGCTCACCAGCAAGGACGACGCGGTGCGCGCAGAAGCCGCGCAGGCGCTCTTCAAGGAGCCCGACGAATCGCGCGTGCCCATGGTCGAGAAGGCGCTGGCCGCCGAGACCAACCCGAAGATCAAGGCGCAGCTCGAGCTGGTGCGCGCCGCCAGCATGCTCGGCAGCGCCGACAAGGCCAAGCGCCTCGCCGCCGCCAAGGAGCTGGGCAGCAACCGCAACCCCGACACCAAGCTGCTGCTCAACCAGCGACTGGCCGACGAAACCGAGGCCGACGTCAAGGCCGCCATCGTCGCCTCCATCGCCAGCATCGACGGCGCGCTGGTCTGGGGCGACCGCATCAACGCCGTGTTCAGCGGCATCAGCCTGGGTTCGGTGCTGCTGCTCGCCGCGCTGGGCCTGGCCATCACCTACGGGCTGATGGGCGTCATCAACATGGCGCACGGCGAGCTGATGATGATCGGCGCCTACGCCACCTACGTGATGCAGGGCATCTTCCAGAAGTACATGCCGGAGGCAGCGTTCGGCTGGTATCTGGTGGCCGCCATTCCCGTGTCCTTCCTCGCGTCGGCGCTCGTCGGCGCGGTGCTGGAGCGAGGCGTGATCCGCTTCCTCTACGGCCGCCCGCTCGAGACGCTGCTGGCCACCTGGGGCATCAGCCTGATGCTGCAGCAGCTGGTGCGCTCCATCTTCGGCGCGCAGAACGTCGGCGTGGAAAACCCCGGCTGGATGAGCGGCGGCTTCACCATGCTGAGCAACGTCACGCTGCCGTGGAACCGCATCTGCATCATCATCTTCGCGGCCCTGGTGCTGCTGGCGATGGGCTGGCTCATCGGCAAGACGCGCCTGGGCCTGTTCGTGCGCGGCGTCACGCAGAACCGTCCGATCGCCTCGTGCATGGGCGTGAACACCGCGCGCATCGACACCTACGCCTTCGCGCTCGGCTCCGGCATCGCCGGCCTTGCAGGCTGCGCGCTGAGCCAGATCGGCAACGTCGGTCCCGACCTGGGCCAGAGCTACATCGTCGACAGCTTCATGGTGGTCGTGATGGGCGGTGTCGGCCAGCTCGCGGGCACCGTGTATGCGGCGCTGGGGCTGGGCATTCTCAACAAGTTCATCGAAGGCTGGGCGGGCGCGGTGCTCGCGAAGATCGCGGTGCTTGTCTTCATCATCATCTTCATCCAGAAGCGGCCCCAGGGCATCTTCGCAATGAAAGGCCGGAGCGCTGAGGCATGAGCAAGGTCACGTTGCCAACCAAGGGGCCGCTGCTGAGCGGCAAGGGCTGGACGGCCTTCTTCGTCGCACTCATCGTGGTGTGCGCGGTGGCGCCCGTTCTCAACATGTGGGTGCCGGTGGACAGCCCGCTGCACATGAGCGACTACGCGGTGGCGCTGGTCGGCAAGATCATGTGCTACGCCATCTGCGCGCTGGCCATGGACCTGATCTGGGGCTACACCGGCATTCTCTCGCTGGGCCACGGCCTCTTCTTCGCGCTGGGCGGCTACATGATGGGCATGTACCTCATGCGCCAGATCGGCCGCGATGGCAACTACAAGAGCGACCTGCCCGACTTCATGGTGTTCCTCGACTGGAAGACGCTGCCCTGGCACTGGACCTTCAGCGACAGCTTCATCGCCACGCTGATTCTCATCGTCGCGGTGCCGGGCCTCATCGCCTTCGTGTTCGGCTTCTTCGCCTTCCGTTCGCGCATCAAGGGCGTGTACTTCTCGATCATCACGCAGGCCATGACCTTCGCGGCCATGCTGCTGTTCTTCCGCAATGAGACCGGCTTCGGCGGCAACAACGGCTTTACCGACTTCAAGCGCATCCTGGGCATCCCGATCGCCACGCAGGAAATGCGCATGACGCTGTTCGCGCTCACCGGCGCCACGCTGCTGGGCTTCTTCCTCTTTGCCAAGTGGCTCATCGGCAGCAAGTTCGGCCGCGTGCTGCAGGCCATTCGCGACGCGGAGACGCGCGTGATGTTCTCGGGCTACAACCCGCTGCCGTACAAGCTCACGATCTGGGTCATCTCCGCCATCATGTGCGGCGTGGCCGGCGCGCTGTACGTGCCGCAGGTCGGCATCATCAACCCGGGCGAGATGAGCGCGGCCAACTCCATCGAGATCGCCATCTGGGCGGCGGTGGGCGGGCGCGCCACGCTGATCGGGCCGATCATCGGCGCCTTCATCGTCAACGGCGCGAAGAGCTGGCTGACGGTGGCCTATCCGGAGTACTGGCTGTACTTCCTGGGCGCCTTGTTCATTGCTGTCACGCTGTTCCTTCCGAACGGCATCGTGGGGTTGGTGCGCAAGTGGGTGTCGAGGGAGAAGAAAACAGAACAGAAGCCGCAGCCCGAGCCTGTGCAAGAGGCACGCCGCGCCGTCGCGGCGGAGCAGGGCGTCGAGCCCGATGCGCTGGCCTCGCTGCCCGTGGACGCGAAGGGAGCACGCGCATGACGCCCGACCTGATGGAAGCAGGCGCCGAGCGCGCCGCACGCGCCAGCGGCATCCACTACGTGAGCGGCAGCACCGAATCGGGCGGCCGTGCCGCCGACTTCGGCCGCCACGTCACGCCGGGCGAAGTCGACGTCACGCACGGCCGCATCCTCTACCTCGAAGACGTCAGCGTGAGCTTCGACGGCTTCAAGGCCATCAACAAGCTCTCGCTCGACATCGCGCCGGGCGAACTGCGCTGCATCATCGGCCCCAACGGAGCGGGCAAGACGACGATGATGGACATCATCACCGGCAAGACCCGGCCCGATTCGGGCACCGTGTTCTTCGGCAGCACCATCGACCTGCTGCGCCACCGCGAAGCGGAAATCGCGCAGCTCGGCATCGGCCGCAAGTTCCAGAAGCCGACGGTGTTCGAGCACCTGACGGTGTTCGAGAACCTGGAGCTCGCGCTGAAGACCGACAAGGGCGTGCGCGCCTCGATGCTCTTCAGGCTCGACTCGGCACAGAGCGACCGCCTGGCCGAGGTGCTTCAGACCATCCACCTCGCCGACAGCGTCTCGCGCCTCGCGGGCAACCTGAGCCACGGCCAGAAGCAGTGGCTCGAAATCGGCATGCTGCTGATGCAGGACCCGAAGCTGCTGCTGCTCGACGAGCCCGTGGCCGGCATGACCGACGAGGAAACCGCGCGCACCGCCGAGCTCTTCCTGTCGCTCAAGGGCAAGCACTCGCTGATGGTGGTGGAGCACGACATGAGCTTCATCCGCACCATCTCCGAGATCGTCACCGTGCTGTGCGACGGTTCCGTGCTCGCGCAGGGCACGCTGGACGAGGTGCAGGCCGACGAGCGGGTGATCGAGGTCTATCTGGGCCGCTGAGGAACCGAACCCATGCTGACAGTCAAGAACATCCACCAGTACTACGGCGGCTCCCACATCCTGCGGGACGTGAGCTTCGAGGCGAAGCTCGGCAAGGTCACCGTGCTGCTGGGCCGCAACGGCGTGGGCAAGACCACGCTGCTGAAGTCGCTCATGGGCCTGGTGCCCATCAAGAGCGGCAGCATCGAACTCGAAGGCAGGCCGATCCACAAGGCCACGCCCTATGAGCGAGCCAGGGCCGGCATCGGCTTCGTGCCGCAGGGCCGCGAGATCTTCGCGCGGCTGACGGTCGAGGAGAACCTGCGCATGGGCCTGGCTTACAAGAGCGGCGGCACGCCCATTCCGGCGGAGCTGTACGAGCTGTTCCCCGTGCTCAAGCAGATGATCAACAGAAGGGGTGGGGACCTCTCCGGCGGCCAGCAGCAGCAGTTGGCCATCGCCCGGGCGCTGGCGCCCAAGCCGCGCCTGCTGATCCTCGACGAACCCACCGAGGGCATCCAGCCGAGCATCATCAAGGACATCGGCCGCGTCATCCGCATGCTGGCCGACCGGGGCGACATGGCCATCGTGCTGTGCGAGCAGTACTACGACTTCGCGCAGGAGCTGGCCGACGACTACCTCGTGATGGAGCGCGGCGAGATCATCGCGCGCGGCCTCGGCAAGGACATGGAAGCGCAGGGCGTGCGGCAGCTGGTGGCGATCTGAGTCCACTGGCCAGGCCCTCGCGGCCCTGCCAGTACAAGGCCTTCGGCAATTGCGTATCGGCGCGATTTCAGGGTTTACCCTAAAATCGCGCCTTGCCCGCGGCCGCCGGGCACCCCTCCCAGGAGCCTGGCCTTGAACGCCTCCCCACCCGCGCTGGACAGCGCGGTCACCGACATTTCTTCCTTTTCCCTGCCTTCGGGCAAGCCCGCCAACTTCCTGCGCGCGGTGCTCGCGCTCGGCGTCGGCGGCTTCGCCATCGGCACCGGCGAGTTCGTCATCATGGGCCTGCTGCCCGAGGTGGCGAAGGACATCGGCGTGAGCATCCCCCAGGCCGGCCACGTCATCAGCGCCTATGCGCTCGGCGTGGTGATCGGCGCGCCGGTGCTCGCGGTGCTGGCCGCCGGCTGGCGCCGACGCGCGCTGCTGATCGCGCTCATGGCCGTGTTCGCTGCCGGCAACTTCGCCAGCGCCGCCGCGCCCAACTACCTGCTGCTGAACCTGCTGCGCTTCGCCGCCGGACTGCCGCACGGCACCTACTTCGGCGTGGCCGCGCTGGTGGCCGCCACGCTCGCTCCGCCGGGGCGCCGCGCGCGGGCCGTGGGGCTCGTGATGCTGGGGCTCACCGGTGCCACGTTGGTGGGCGTGCCCATCGCGGCATGGCTGGGCCAGTTCTTCGGCTGGCGCGCGGCCTTCGTGTTCGTGGGCCTCATCGCGCTGGTGGCCATCGCGCTGCTTCGCCGCGACATTCCCGACATGGCGCCCGCCGCCGGCGCCAGCCCCTGGCGCGAGCTTGGCGCACTCAGGCGCAAGCAGGTGTGGTTCACGCTGGGCATCGCCGCCATCGGCTTCGGCGGCATGTTCTCGGTGTTCAGCTACATCAAGCCCACGCTGATCGAGGTGGCCGGCATGCCGGTCGGCGGCGTGCCCATCGTGCTCGCGCTCTTCGGCCTCGGCATGGTGGTGGGCAACCTCGTGGGCTCGCGGCTGGCCGACAAGTCGCTGTTGCGCACCATCGGTGGCGTGATGGTCTACGCCGCGCTGGTGCTCGCGGTGTTCACCTTCACGGCACACAACATGGTGGCTGCCGCGGTCAACGTGTTCCTCATCGGGACCACCGTGGCCATCGGCCCGGCGCTGCAGATCCGACTGATGGACGTGGCCGGCGACGCGCAGACGCTCGCCGCAGCGCTCAACCATTCGGCCTTCAACATGGCGAACGCGCTGGGCGCGTGGCTCGGCGGCGTGGCGATCGCGTCGGGCCTGGGCTGGACGTCGACCGGCTGGGTCGGCGCGCTGCTGGCGCTGGCGGGGCTGGGCATCTTCGGCTGGGCGCTGGCGAGCGCACGCGCCGCGGCGAGCCGGCCGGCCGTCACCAACGCGCTGGCCGGCGAACGCAACGGCTGACGGCACCGCGGCCAGGGCATCCCTGCTGGTATCGCTTCATGGCCGCCGACAGGCGCGGCTATGCGCGCGGCTGCACGGTCGATCTCCGTTAGGTAGAAGACGAAAAGGCGGTCGACTCGCCGGTCGGCACCACGACCCGCTTCCCTGTCGAGCCCATCGCGCCCGGCGTGGACGCCGGGCGCGTCTGAAACGCCCGCCGCCTGCAGGGTCGCGCGGCCGTGCCTATGATGGCCGCCGCTCCCTCTTTTCCATCTCATCTCCTTCCCTCCCGAGCGAGAACCGAACGAACACCATGAGCATTCCCTCCACCCGCCTCGGCCGCACCGGCCTCACCGTCTCCCGCCTTGCCCTCGGCACCATGACCTTCGGCCTGCAGACCGACGAGGCCGTGTCGCACCAGATCCTCGACAAGGCGGCCGAAGGCGGCATCAACTTCCTCGACACCGCCGATGTCTACCCGCTCGGCGGCACCATCGAGACGGCCGGCCGCACCGAGGAAATCATCGGCAACTGGCTGGAAAAGCAGGGCCCCGCCGGCCGCCGCCGCTTCGTCGTGGCCACCAAGGCTGTCAACAAGGTCGGCCCCAACAGCTGGGACCAGGGCGCCTCGCGCAAGCACCTGCTCGACGCCATCGATGCCTCGCTCAAGCGGCTGAAGACCGACCACGTCGACCTGTACCAGCTGCACATGGACGACCGCGAGACGCCGCTCGAAGAGAGCCTGGAGGCGCTCGACACCATCGTGAAGTCGGGCCGCGCGCGCTACATCGGCGTGTCGAACTTCCTGGCTTATCGCCTGGCCCGCGCGCTGGGCAAGGCCGAACTGCTCAGGCTCACGCGCTACGTGTCGGTGCAGCCGCGCTACAGCCTGCTGTTCCGCGAGATCGAGCGCGAGCTGCTGCCGCTGGCGAGCGAAGAGGGCCTGGGCGTGATCCCCTACAACCCGCTGGCCGGCGGCCTGCTCACCGGCAAGTACAAGCCCGGCGGCAAGCCCGAGGAGAACACCCGCTTCACGCTCGGCACGGCTGGCGGCATGTACCAGGACCGCTACTGGAACGAACGCAGCTTCAACACCGTGACGCAGCTGCACAAGCTCGCCGACGAAGCCGGCGTGCCGCTGGCCACGCTGGCCGTGGCCTGGGTGATGGCGAACCCGCTCATCACCGCGCCGCTGCTCGGCGCGAGCCGCCCCGACCAGCTCGACGCGACCATCGCGGCGGCGGAATACAAGCTCGACCCGGCGCTCAAGCAGAAGCTGGACGAGCTGACCGCCGAGTACCGCAAGGGCGACGCTCCGCGCTGAGCGGCCTGTCTCCTTCCCCCTCTGGGGGAAGCCCGCCACGTCAGAATAGTTGTCGCCTCCTTAGAACCCAAAGAAAGGATTCGAAGTGGCGAGATATTCCCAAGGCTTCAAGAGGAAGGCTGTCGCAAGGCTGCTCGCACCGGAGTGCGCGCCGCTGGAAGTGGTGGCCGACGAGACTGGTATTGGCGTCGAGACGCTGGAGCGCTGGCGCGATGAACAGCAGACCATGCCCGCCCGAGGGCGGGCATGGTCTGCGGCCGCACGACTGGAGGCGGTGATC
>NZ_JASMRZ010000051.1 GCF_030462475.1 Variovorax sp. CAN15 | reverse complement strand
GTCTTCAGCCTGAAGCTACCGACGTGGAAGATCACCGTGATGGGCAACACCCTGGTGGGCGACGTGCGCGGCCAGGCCAAGCTGCTGCTCTGGTTCACCTGGCCGGTCTGGCCCCTCGCCATCTGGACGCTCTGGCGCTGGCGGCGACAGCTCACTGCGCGCCACGTCGCACTGCCCTTCTGGTTCGCGCTGGTGCCGCTGGCCGCCACCTGGACCACAGACTACTCCGACCGTTCGCTTCTGCTGGCCCTGCCTGCCTTCGCCACGCTCGCGGCCTTCGCATTGCCTACCTTCCGGCGCAGCGCCGCCGCACTGATCGACTGGTTCAATGTTCTTTTCTTCAGTGGACTCGCCGTGCTGGGCTGGATCTACTGGATAGCGATGCAGACCGGCGTGCCGCCCAAACCCGCGGCCAGCGTCGCGCGGCTGGTGCCCGGTTTCGTGCCCGAGTTTTCGCCGATCGCCGTGGTACTCGCCGTGGCCGCGACCATCGCCTGGTGCTGGCTGGTGCGCTGGCGCACGGGGCGGCACCGTGCGGCACTCTGGAAGACGCTGGTGCTGCCGGCCGGTGGCACGGCCCTGTGCTGGATGCTGCTGATGACGCTGTGGCTGCCGCCCATCGACTACGCACGCAGCTACATCCCGCAGATCCGCGCCGTTGCCGAGCGCGTCGGCCAGCCGCGCTGCATCGCGGAGTTGGCGCTGAGCCGTCCACACATTGCAGCACTGCGCCATCACGGCAACTTCAACGTTCAGCCGCTGCTGCTGGGCACGGATTGCCCGTGGCTGCTGGTCAGCCCCGACACGATCGAGCGGCTGCACACCATCATCCCCTTCGACCAGTGGCGCTTCGCCGGTACGCTGCGCCGTCCCAGCAGCCCGGCTGACGACCTCCTGCTCTACCAGAAGATCCCGCCGCAGTGAGGAGCGAACGGGCTCTGATCGCGCGGCATGCGGGCACGGTGCTCGTCGGCCAGCTGGCCGTGATGGCCTTCGGCGTGACCGACACCATCATCGCGGGCCGCTATTCCGAGAATGCGCTGGCTGCGTTGTCGGTTGGGGCCGCCGTCTTCATCAGCGTGTATGTCTCCCTGATGGGCGTTCTTCAGGCGCTGCTGCCCATCTGGGCGGAGTTGCACGGTGGCGGGCGCGGCGACGAGGTGGGCCGGTCGGTGCGGCAATCGCTCTACCTCGCGGCCATCGCCATCGTGGTCGGCATGGTGATCCTGCTGCTGCCGGGTTCGGTCCTGCAATGGACCCAGGTGCCGGCGGAGATGCGCGGCGAAGTCGAGGCCTACCTTGCCGTGCTGGCCTTCGCGCTGGCACCCGCCCTGCTCTTTCGCCTTTTCAGCACGCTCAACCAGAGCCTGGGCAAGCCCAAGCTTGTGACGTGGCTGCAGTTGGGCTCGCTGGTCGTGAAGCTGCCGTTGTCCATCTGGTTCACCTTCGGCGGCGCGGGCCTGCCGGCCATGGGGCTCGTGGGCTGCGGCTGGGCCACGCTGTGCGTGAACTGGACCATGCTCGGCTGCGCCATCTGGCTGCTGCGCAACCAGCCGTTCTATGGCGGCTACGGGCTCTGGAAGCGCATCGAAGCGCCCGACTGGCGGCAGATCAGCAAGTTCGCGCGGCTCGGCGTGCCAGGCGGGTTGGCGGTGCTCGTTGAAGTCACGTCGTTCACGCTGATGGCCCTGTTCATCGCGCGCCTTGGCACCGCTGCCGCGGCGGCGCACCAGATCGCTTCGAACCTTTTGGCCGTGGCCTACATGACGCCGCTGTCGCTGGCCATCGCGACCAGCGCTCGCGTGAGTTTCTGGCTCGGCGCCGGCGATGACGCCAAGGCCCAGCACGCCTGCCGCATGGGCTTCGAGCTGACTGCTCTCTGCGCGCTGTTCTATGCCGCCGTCATGGCCCTGCTGCGAAACGAACTCGCCAACGTGTACTCCGACAACCCGGTCGTCATTGCGATGGCGGGTGCGCTGCTGCTGGCGGTGGCGCTTTACCACTTCGCCGATGCCGTGCAGACCTTTTGTGTTTTTGTTCTGCGCTGCTATCGGGTCACGCTGGCGCCGCTGGTGATCTACTGCACGATGCTGTGGGGAGTCGGCCTGGGAGGCAGCTATCTGCTTGCTTACCGCGGCCTCGGGCCCTGGACGGCAATGCAGTCGCCGCTGGCGTTCTGGATCATGAGTGCCGCCGCGCTCGCCCTGACCGCCCTGCTCTTCGGCGCGCTTCTGCGCTGGACGATGCGCCAGCGCGCGGGATAAAGAAAAAGGGCTAGAAGGCCTATTTCGCCATCACGCGCGCTTCTCGCACACGTGCCGCCGGAAACACCAGCGCGAAGCGGGAGCCCTTGCCCACCGTGCTTTCGATGCGCAGCTCCGCGCCATGCCGCTGCGCGATGTGCTTGACGATCGCCAGCCCCAGCCCGGTGCCTCCGGTTTCGCGAGAGCGGCTGCGGTCGATGCGATAGAAGCGCTCGGTCAGCCGCGGAATGTGCTCGGCGGCGATGCCCGGGCCGGTATCTTTCACGGCATATTCGCCTCGCCCGTCCGGCAGCACGCGCCAGCTAACGGCCACCTCGCCACCTCCGGGCGTGTAGCGGATCGCATTGCTCAGCAGGTTGGACATCGCACTCTGCAACTCGGTCGGCGCGCCCGACACTTCGGACTCGGCATCGACGGTGAACGACAGCCGGTGTCCTTGCGGCGTCAGGCGCCCCGAAAGGCCGCGCCCCTCGTCCTCGCACTGCGCAAACAGCGCACGGATGCGAATCCATTGGCTGCCGGAGGGCGGTGCGCTGCCTTCGAGCCGCGACAGCGTCAGCAGATCGTTCACCAGAGTCTCCATGCGATGCGACTGCTGCCCCATCAGCGACAGGTAGCGCATGCGCTCGTCCGCATCGAGCGGGAGGTTCTGAAGGGTCTCCACGAAGCCTGCCAGCACCGTGAGCGGTGTGCGGATTTCATGTGACACGTTGGCCACGAAATCACGCCGCATCGCCTCGGCCTGCTCCAGCGCGGTGATGTCGCGCGTGAGCAGCATGCGGCGATTGCCGGCATAAGGATGCACCTGCACCGAAAGACGAACCGGATGGCTGCGCTGATGGCCGTGGCCGAGTCCGGGGGCATCAATGACCACGTCGCGGCTGTAGTTCCAGGATGCGAGATACGCCACGAAAGCGGGGTCGCGCACGAGATTCGCCAGATGCTGTGCCAGATCGCGCTCGGCATCGATGCCGAACTGGCTGGCGGCTGTCTGGTTGCACCACTCGATGCGGCCCTGCTCATCGAGCAGCACCACGCCGTTGGGCGATGCCTGGATTGCAGCAAGGAACTCCTGCAGGCGATCTTCAGCTTGGCGGGTCTGCTGCTCGCGGTCGCGCAGCAGCTTGCGGATGCGTTCGGAGAGCTCGCCCCAGACACCGGGCCCGCGAGATGGCAACCCACTGGCATCGTTGCGCAACACCCGCAGCAGGCGATCGGCCCGCCAAGCGTCCAACCCCAGCCAGAGCACCGCACCAAGCCAAGCACCCAGCCACCCGAACCCCCAGCCAAAAATGGCAACAGCACCCGCCCCCAAAAGGAGAGATGCTATTAAAAATGTAGCAATTCGAAAAGGCATGGCGGGCGATTATCCGCGCCCGCAGCCAAGGGGCACCACGACGGTCAAACCGTGACTTGGGCGGTCAGGCGGTAGCCCGCTCCGCGGACGGTTTCGACCATCGGCGCCGCCGCACCCAGCGATTCGCGCAGGCGCTTGACGTGCACGTCGACCGTGCGCTCCTCGATATAGACGTGGTCGCCCCAAACCTTGTCGAGCAACTGCGCACGGCTGTGCACGCGCTCGGCATGCTGCATCAGATAGGCCAGCAGCTTGAATTCGGTCGGGCCGACCTTCAGCGCGCCGCCCTGCCAGGTCACACGATGGGTGGAGGTATCGAGGGCCAGTTCGCCGATCTCGACGCGCTCGGTGACCACTTCCGGCGCCCGGCGACGCAGCACCGCACGGATGCGGGCCAGCATTTCCTGGGTGGAGAACGGCTTGGTGATGTAGTCGTCGGCACCGGCATCGAGGCCGGCAACCTTGTCGGGTTCGTCGCCGCGCGCGGTGAGCATCAGGATCGGGATGGCCTTGGTGCGCGGGTCCTTGCGCCACTGGCGCGCGAGCTGCAGGCCGCTCTGGCCCGGCAGCATCCAGTCGAGCAGGATCAGATCCGGCAGGAAGGCGTCGATCTCGCGCTGGGCCGCGGCGCCATCTTCCGACCAGATCGGCTCGAAGCCGTTGTGGCGCAGGTTGACGGCGATCAGCTCGGCGATCGAGGACTCGTCTTCGACGATCAGGACTCGGGGTTTCTTCATGCTTGCTTGGGAGTCTTGCCGCGGTTGTTACTGCAGCGCGGACTCGATTTCCTGCATCGAAGTGTGCCGCACATCGGCACCCTTGACGATGTAGATGATGAATTCGGCGATGTTCTTCGCGTGATCGCCGATACGTTCGATGGCCTTGGCCAGGAACAGCAGGTCCAGGCTGGCCGAGATGGTGCGCGGGTCTTCCATCATGTAGGTGACCAGCTTGCGGACGAAACCGTCGAACTCCTTGTCGATCAGGTCGTCGTCCTTCAGGATCGACAGCGCCGCGGCGGTGTCGAGCCGTGCGAAAGCGTCGAGCGCCTTGCGCAGCAGGCCCGCAGCAAGGTCGGCGGCAATGCGCAGTTCGGTCGTGGGCAACTGCCGGGCTGCCCCGCTCTCGATGATCGACTTGACCATGCGAGCGATCTTGTTGGCTTCGTCGCCCACGCGTTCGAGGTTGGCGGTGGTCTTGCTGATGGCGATCAGCAGCCGCAGGTCGCGTGCGGTGGGCTGGCGGCGCGCGATGATGGAGGACAGTTCGCGGTCGATGTCGATTTCCATCGCGTTGACGCGGTGCTCGGTTTCCATCACGCGGTTGGCTGCTTCGGAGTCGAACTKCAGCAGCGCGTACACGGCCTGGTTGATCT
The DNA here is from genome assembly GCF_030462475.1 of Variovorax sp. CAN15. GTDB lineage: Bacteria > Pseudomonadota > Gammaproteobacteria > Burkholderiales > Burkholderiaceae_C > Variovorax. Next base: position 36,102 of record NZ_JASMRZ010000051.1, on the reverse strand, counting down.
GCGATTCGACCATGCCGCCGAGCTCCATCACGCGCGACGAAACGCCGTTGAGCTCGCTGTCGAACTGGCTGGAGAGGTGTTTCTCGGTCATGTTGTCTCCTTTGACTTCAACCGAAACGGCCGGTGATGTAGTCCTCGGTCTCCTTGCGCTGCGGCTTGAAGAACATCTGTTCGGTAGCGCCGAACTCGATCAGGTCGCCGAGGTACATATAGGCGGTGTAGTCGCTGCAGCGGGCGGCCTGCTGCATGTTGTGCGTCACGATGACCACCGTGTATTCATTCTTGAGCTCGGCGATCAGTTCCTCGATCTTCGCGGTAGAGATGGGGTCGAGTGCCGAACAGGGTTCATCAAGCAGCAGCACCTCGGGCTTGATCGCGATGCCGCGCGCGATGCACAGACGCTGCTGCTGGCCGCCGGAGAGGCCCGAGCCGCTTTGCTGCAGCTTGTCGCGCACTTCGGTCCACAGCGCGGCCTTCTTCAGGGCCCATTCGACGCGGTCGTCCATTTCGCTGGGCGAGAGGTTCTCGAACAGCTTCACGCCGAAGGCGATGTTGTCGTAGATCGACATCGGGAACGGCGTGGGCTTCTGGAACACCATGCCGACCTTGGCGCGGATCAGCGCCACGTCCTGCTTCGAGGTCAGCAGGTTCTCGCCGTCGAGGGCGATGGTGCCCTCGGCGCGTTGCTCCGGATAGAGCTCGAACATGCGGTTGAAGGTACGCAGCAGGGTCGACTTGCCGCAGCCCGAGGGGCCAATGAAAGCCGTGACCTTGTTCTCGGGAATTTCGAGATTGATGCCCTTGAGCGCGTGGAACTTGCCGTAATAGAAGTTCAGGTCCTTGACCGAGATCTTCGAGCGCGACGGTTGTGCAACGGTATTTGGCATGTTGTTGTCTTCTTCCGGATTCAATGTTTGTTGCGCGTCAGTACCCGCGCCAGGATGTTGAGGGCAAGCACGGCAATCGTGATAAGGAACACGCCGGCCCATGCCAGCTGTTGCCAGTTCTCGTACGGGCTCATCGCGAACTTGAAGATCGTGACCGGCAGGCTGGCCATCGGCTGGCTCACGTCGGCGGTCCAGAACTGGTTGTTCAGGGCAGTGAAGAGCAGCGGCGCGGTTTCGCCCGCGATGCGCGCCACGGCCAGCAGCACACCGGTGACCACACCCGCGCGGGCGGCGCGCAGCGTGATGCTGATGATGACCTTCCACTTCGGCGTACCAAGTGCGTAGGCCGCTTCGCGCAGGCCCGGCGGCACCAGTTGCAGCATGTTCTCGGTGGTGCGGATCACCACCGGAATCACGATCAGCGCCAGCGCAAGGGCGCCGGCCAGGCCCGAGAAGGTCTTGAAGTAGGCCACCACCACGGCATAGACGAACAAGCCGATCACGATCGACGGCGCCGACAGCAGGATGTCGTTGACGAAGCGCGTGACGGAGGCGAGCCAGCCCTTGGGGTTGTACTCGGCCAGATAGATGCCGGCCATGATGCCGATGGGCGTGCCCACGAAGGTGGCCAGCATCACCATCACGAACGAGCCGAAGATCGCGTTCGCGATGCCGCCCACCTCGTTCGGAGGCGGCGTCATCTGAGTGAAGGTGGCGATGGCAAGGCCACCCACGCCCTGGCGCAGCGTTTCCCAGAGGATCCAGATCAGCCAGAACACGCCGAAGGCCATTGCGGCCAGCGACAGCGCGAGCGCGATCTTGTTGACACGGTTGCGCGCGGCGAATTTGGCCTGGCGCGTTTCGGCCAATGCCTTGGCCGAGAGAAGGTTCTGAGCGGTGCTCACGACTTGGTTCCTTCGCTCTTCTTCATCTTGGCCAGCAGCATCTTGGAGAGCGACAGCACGATGAAGGTGATGAAGAACAGCACGAGGCCGAGATACATCAGCGCGGCCTGGTGCAGGCCCGCGCCGGCTTCGGCGAATTCGTTGGCGAGTGCCGAGGTGATGCTGTTCGCAGCCTCGAACACGGAAAGGGAGTTGAGCTGGTTCATGTTGCCGATAACGAACGTGACCGCCATCGTTTCACCCAGCGCGCGGCCGAGACCGAGCATGATGCCGCCGATCACGCCTGCCTTGGTGTAGGGCAGCACCACCTTGGAGACGACCTCCCAGGTGGTGGAGCCGAGACCGTAGGCCGACTCCTTCAGCAGGGGCGGAGTCACTTCGAACACGTCGCGCATCACCGAGGCGATGAACGGAATGATCATGATCGCGAGGATGATGCCGGCCGACAGAATACCGATGCCCACGGGCGGACCGGAAACCAGGGCTCCGAGGTATGGCACGCCGGAGAGCAGCTTCTGCAACGGCTGCTGCACCCAGGCCGACAGGATCGGCCCGAACACCAGCAGGCCCCACATGCCGTACACGATGGAAGGCACCGCAGCCAGCAGTTCGATGGCCGTACCCAGCGGGCGCTTGAGCCAGCTGGGCGAAAGTTCGGTAAGGAAGAGCGCAATGCCGAAGCTCACCGGCACCGCGATCACCAGTGCGATGAACGAGGTGGCGAGCGTGCCGTAGATCATCACCAGACCGCCGTACTCGTCCTTGACCGGGTCCCACACGCTGCTCGTGAGAAAACCGAGGCCGTATTTCGAGATGGCGGGCCAGGCGCCGGCAATCAGGGACAGCAGGATGCCGATGAGCATCGCAAGCGTCAGCAATGCGGCGCCCTTGGCGGCCCAGCCGAACAGCCGGTCGGCCATCGGGCCGGAACGCGGTGCCTTCACGGGCGGCGGAGGTGCGGTGGCACGACCGCGCTCGGCCGCGAGGTCGAGAGAGGTGGTGGCGGCGGGAAAGGTGGATGACACGGGGCGCTCCGGCAAAGACGAAAGCGGCGCGTCCTCGAGCGAAGAATTGCTCATGGGCGCGCCGTCCTGGACAGATGGGCAGGTTTACTTGAACGCGACGGGCTTGCCTGACGAATCCTTCACCTCACCCCATGCCTTGGCAATGGTGGCCTTCACGGTGTCGGGCATCGGCACGTAGTCGAGATCGTCGGCCGTCTTGTCGCCGCTCTTGTAGGCCCAGTCGAAGAACTTCAGCACGGTGGTCGCGTTGGCGGGCTTGTCCTGCACCTTGTGCATCAGGATGAAGGTGGCGCCGGTGATGGGCCATGCATCCTTGCCGGCCTGGTTGGTCAGCACCTGATAGAAGCTCTTGTTCCATTCGGCGCCGGCTGCGGCGGCCTTGAATGCCGAGTCGTCGGGCGACACGAAGGTACCGGCGGCGTTCTGCATCTGGGCGTACGTCATCTTGTTCTGCTTGACGTAGGCGTATTCGACGTAGCCGATCGAGTTCGGCAGGCGGTTCACGAAGGCTGCGACGCCTTCATTGCCCTTGCCGCCCGCGCCGGTGGGCCAGTTCACGGCGGTGCCTTCGCCGACCTTGGACTTCCACTCGGCATTGACCTTGCTCAGGTAGTTGGTGAACAGGAAGCTGGTGCCCGAACCGTCAGCGCGGCGGACCGGTGCGATTGCAGCGTCCGGAAGGTTCAGCGAACCGTTCAGTGCCTTGATGGCGGGGTCGTTCCACTTGGTGATCTTGCCCAGGTAGATGTCGCCCAGGACCTGGCCGTTGAGCTTCAGCTCGCCGGGCTTCACACCCTGGATGTTGACCACGGGGATCACGCCGCCGATGACGGTGGGGAACTGCATCAGGCCTTTGGCCTGGAGTTCTTCGTCCTTGAGGGGAGCGTCCGAAGCGCCGAAATCGACGGTCTTGGCTTCGATCTGCTTGATGCCGGCGCCCGAGCCGACCGACTGATAGTTGATCTTGACGCCGGTAGCCTTGTTGAAGTCGGAAGCCCACTTGGCGTAAAGCGGAGCCGGGAAGCTGGCGCCGGCGCCGGTCACGTCTTGTGCGAAGGCGGGAAGGGAGAACACCGCAGCCACGAGGCCGGCTGTTGCAAATTTGAACGTCGTTTTCATGAAGCTTCCTTTAGAGGTAAGAAGTAGTCCCTTTTCGGGCTTGGGACGGACTCTAAAAAGCTTCTGTGACATCAATATGACACCCCTCTACCGAGGGAAAATGCCTTTCCTTCACTGACGCTTCGTGTGACGCTGTCACACAACGGTCATTTGCCGCACCTAGCCTCTTGAAACCCGCCACAGCGGGATCCGGCGGCGGCGCGTCCTGTCACGGCGCTACGATCCAACACGAAGAATCCCCGCCTCTCTTTCAGAACACATGCAAAACGGCACCCGCCTCGCGGCAGTCGACCTGGGGTCGAACAGTTTCCGGCTCGAAATCGGACAGGTCGACCACGGCCAGATCCACCGCACCGAATACCTCAAGGAAACGGTGCGACAGGGCAACGGCCTGGACAGCGCACGCAACCTGACCACCGAAGCCATGCAGCGCGGCTGGGACGCCCTCGCCCGCTTCGGCGAGCGTCTGGCGGGATTCAAGCGTTCGCAGGTCAGGGCCGTGGCAACGCAGACCCTGCGCGAAGCCCGCAACCGTGAAGAATTCCTGTTGCGCGCGCGCACCATTCTGGGGTTCGGCATCGACGTGATCCCGGGGCGGGAGGAAGCCCGCCTCATCTATCAGGGTGTGGCGCACATGCTGCCGCACAACGATGCCTCCGACCGCGAACGCCGGCTGGTGGTCGACATCGGGGGGCGCTCGACCGAAATGATCATCGGCCATGCCATGGAAGCCGACCGCATGGAGTCGTACCGCGTCGGCAGCGTCGCGTGGTCCATGAAGCACTTCGGCGAAGGCCTCTTCACCCAGACGGCTTTCCGCGCCGCCGAAGTCGCGGCCAAGGCCGTACTCGACGATGCGCTCGGCAGCTACATGCGCGACCAATGGGACGTGGCCTACGGCGCCTCGGGCACCATTGGCGCGGTCGGCGACGTGCTGGCTGCGGCGGGCGGCGAACCCGGCCTCGTCACACGAGACGGTCTCGACTGGCTGCTCGACCGCCTGCTCAAGGCCGGCAGCGCCGACAAGCTGCGCATCGACGGCATGCGCGAAGACCGCAAGGCCGTGATCGGCGGCGGTCTGAGCGTGCTGCGCGCGGTTTTCGACCTCCTTTCCATCGACGAAATGAAGGTCGCCCAGGGCGCGCTGCGCCATGGTGTGCTCTACGAGTTGCTGGAACGCGACGAGAGCGTCGCCGACATGCGCACCACCACCGTGGCGCGGCTGGCCAACCGGTTCGCGGTTGATCCGGAGCAGGCCCGGCGTGTCGGCGATACCGCCGCAGCACTCTTCGTGCAGCTATCGCCCGCTGCGCGCGGCGGCAGTACCACCAACCGGGCCGGCCGGGCGCTGCGCAAGCTCGGGTGGGCAGCACAACTGCACGAGATCGGCACGCTGGTATCGCACAGCGACTACCACAAGCACGGCGCCTACATCCTCGACAACACCGACGCACCGGGCTTTGCGGTCAACGAACTCCACGCGCTGGGCCAATTGGTGCTGGGCCAGCGCGGCAAGCTTCGCAAGCTCGAAGCCTCGTTGGACGACGAGACCTTCGTTATGCAACTGCTGTCGTTGCGGCTCGCGGTGATCCTGTGCCACGCAAGGCGCGACCCCGATCCACGGGCACTGCATCTCGCGGCGTTGGGTGCGCGGGCATTCACCATCGCCTGCGCTCCCGATTGGGCCGAGGCGTATCCGCAATCGGCGCATTTGCTGCGCGAAGAAGTTCTGGCCTGGCAGAAGACAAGCAACTGGCGGGTGGAACTCAGCGGCTGCTGAGCGCCCTCGCCCGCCAGCCTCTTTGCCTATCTGATCAGAGCAACTCCGGCGATTGCACCGTCACCACGACGGTCTGCACATCGCCGTCGCGTTCGCGCGTGCGGATCCACCACAACGCCCCCTTGCGCACCGGGCAGCTGTCCTGCTTCAGGCCCAGCAGCAGCGAGATCGCCTGCCCCACCGACGGCTGGTGGCCGATCATCAGCACAACCGATTTGCCATTGGGCCATCCGGCCGCGCCGAGCAGCGCCTCGGCGGTGGTGTCCGGAGCGAGTTCCGAACGCAGCTTGTACTTGCGGCCCAGCGCCAGCGCAGTCTGCTCGCAGCGCCGCGCCGGGCTGCAGATGATGCGCGTGCCATCCGGCAGTTGCCGATCAAGCCATGCCGCCATCCGCTTGGCCTGCTTTTCGCCGCGCCCGGTGAGCGAGCGCTGCATGTCGTCGCAACCCTCGGTCCAGTCCTCGGCTTCGGCGTGGCGCCAGAAGATCAAGTCCATGGTCATCGTCTTTCGATCTTCAGTTGCTGGATGCATCGCTGAGATGCCCTCGTGACGCGTAGCGATTCATCAGCGCCGCCTGCGCACCGTGGGCATCGACGACGGGCGATGAGCCCGCTTCGCCCGATTGCGTATCGCGGTCGACGCGCGTGTAGCTGCCGCTCGCGCCCAGATCCCAGGCGTCCCGGCCGTCGTGCAGATAAGCCACCAGGCACTCGTCGATCAGCCGCTGGCGCAAGCCCGGGTCCGTCACCGGCCATGCAAGCTCGATGCGCCGCATCATGTTGCGGTTCATCCAGTCAGCGCTCGACAGGTACAGCGACTCGTCATCGCCATTGCGGAAATAGAAGACCCGAGAATGCTCCAGGAAGCGGCCGATCACCGAGCGCACCCGGATGTTGTCGGTAATGCCCGGCACCTGCGCCGGCAGCGTGCAGGCGCCGCGCACGATCAGGTCGATCTTCACGCCCCTCTGCCCCGCACGGATCAGCGAAGCGATGATTTCGTCGTCGGTCAACGCATTCATCTTGGCGACGATGCGTGTCGGCTGTCCCGCGGCGGCAGCCAGGCCCAGCGCATCGATCTGCGCAATGATGTTCTTGTGCAGGTCGAACGGCGCCAGCCACATGCGGTTGAGCTTCGGCAGCCGGCTCTGGCTCGCCAGGTGCACGAAGACGGCCTCCATGTCCGCCGTCAACAGCGGATCGGCCGTGAGGTGGCTGATGTCGGTGTAGAGCCTGGCGGTGCGCGGGTTGTAGTTGCCCGTGGAAAGATGGCCGTAGCGGCGCAACTGCTTGCCCTCGCGCCGCGTCACCAGCAGCATCTTGGCGTGGGTCTTGAGACCGACCACGCCGTACACCACCTGCGCGCCGATCGACTCGAGCATCTCGGCCCAGTTGATGTTGGCTTCTTCGTCGAAGCGGGCCTTCAGCTCCACGACCACCGTGACTTCCTTGCCGCGCCGAACGGCTTCGCGCAGCAGGTCCATCATTTCCGAATCCGCGCCCGTGCGGTAGATGGTCTGCTTGATCGCCAGCACCTGCGGGTCTTGCACCGCCTCGCGCAGGAAGGCCAGCACCCCCTCGAAGCTCTCGAAGGGCTGGTGGATCAGCACGTCGCCGCGCTGCAGCTGCTCGAAGAATGACTGGCCAGGCGACAAGGTCACAGGGTAAGACGCGCGGTACGGCGGAAAACGCAGCTGCGGCTCGTCGAGCAGGTCGGCCAGTTGCGTGAGCCGGGCCAAGTTCACCGGCCCATGCACTCGGTACAGCGCCTCGGGCGGCAGATTGAATTGCGCCAGCAGGAAGCTCGCGAGAGATTCGGCGCAACTCGCCGAGACCTCGAGACGTACGGCCTGGCCATAGTGCCGGTGCTGCAAGCCTTGACGCAACGCCGTGCGCAGGTTCTTGACGTCTTCCTCGTCCACGGCCAGGTCGGAATGCCGCGTCACGCGGAACTGCGAGAAGTCGCCCACCTCGCGCCCCGGAAACATGCTGCTCAGGTGCGCACGCACCACGCTGGAAAGCGCCACAAAGAGCGTCTTGCCCTCCGACACCTTGGCCGGCATCTTGATCAGACGCGGCAGCACGCGCGGCAGCTTGACGATCTGGATCGGGTTTTCACGCCCGAAAGCATCTTTACCGCCCAGCCTGACGATGAAGTTGAGCGATTTGTTCGCGACCTGCGGGAACGGATGCGCCGGATCGAGGCCGACCGGAATCAGCAGCGGGCGCACCTCGCGCTCGAAATACTCGCTGACCCATTTGCGCTGCGCCGGATTGCGCTCGCCGTGCGAAATGATGCGGATGCCGTGCGTCGCGAAGGTCGGCATCAGCTCGTCGTTGTACAGCGCGTACTGGCGCGCCACCAGCTTGTGAGCCGCTTCGGCCAGCCGCTGGAACGATTCGACGGTGTAGGTGCCCTTGTGGTCGCCGGCGCTGCCCGCAATCAGATGCGGGGCGGCGCGGACCTCGAAGAACTCGTCGAGATTCGACGAAACGATGCACAGGTAGCGCAGTCGCTCGATCAGCGGCACCTCTTTGCGGTGCGCCCAGTCGAGCACGCGCTCGTTGAACGAAAGAATGCTGTGGTCGCGGTCCAGCAATGTGAACTCGGGGGCCGCAACGTCGAGGGACGGGTTTGCGGGGGCGGGTGACATGGACACTGATTCTGAAGCAGGCGACACAGGAGGAAACACAGGCTGAAATATGACAGTGTCAGCCCCTCTTGTGACAGTTCCATGACTATTCGGTGACGCCTCGGCCCCAGCAGGTTGCTGGCCAAGGGCTCCAGATGTAGAAGCGAGCGACCCGGTTTCGGGCCGGTCGGCCGCCGGCTTCATGCGCCCAGGAAATGCTTGCGGTAACGCGCCGGCAGGTCGTCGATGCGCATCAGCATCGGCAGGTCGGCCGCGTTGAAATCCGGGTCCCAGGCCGGCGCGCCGAGCACTTTCGCACCCAGGCGCAGGTAGCCCTTGATGAGCGCCGGGGGCTCCACGTCGAGCGTGGTGTCGAGGCGCTCGACCGGTAGCGGCAGGCGCGGCTGCACCTGATATTGGATGGGTGCCATGTGCTTGGCCGAAACCTGGCGCCAGATGCTGGCGGCGGCATCACCATTCGTGACACCGTTATGTGACATCGGAATGCTCGCGCAGCCGATCATCGTGTCCAGCTTGTTGCGGTGCATGAAGCCGGCCAGGGCACCCCAGAGCGCGAGGATCACGCCGCCTTGACGATGATCAGGATGCACGCAGCTGCGGCCCAGTTCGACCATGCGCTCGCGCAGGTCGCGCAGGCGGGTGAGGTCGAATTCAGTATCGCTGTAGGTGCTGCCGACCCGGCGGGCCTGGGCCGGCGTGAGCACGCGGTAGGTGCCGATGACTTGCTGGGTCAGCTCATCGCGCACCAGGAGGTGCTCGCAGAAGTCGTCGAACAGGTCGATGTCGTGGCCGGCCAGCGGCGAGGAAACCCGGGCACCCATTTCACCGACGAAAACGTCGTAGCGAAGACGCTGGGCAGCGCGCACGTCGTCGACATGACGGGCCCAGCCGACTGTGATGCCTTGCTTGGACTCGACGGCCTGCGGCAGGATGACCGCCGGCGCCTGGGGCACCGACGTACGGGCGGCAACGGTGGAAGCACCGGTCGCGGGAGCGGGCCACAAGGCCGCGCGAAGCCCTATCTGCGAAAGCGGAAACGTCGGGTTGGGCAGTTCTTTCATGGGGAACCCTTTCTGCCGAGGGAGTCTCCGTACCTGCGATGAAGCGGGCATGTCAGGAACATTGCAGGTGCGTGACGCCGTTACAGCCCCAAGCCACCCGTAAAAACGGCTGCGAACCACTTGGGCCGGCTTCGTCGTTTAATGCGGTGGATTCGCGAAATGGAGCTCCACCCATGGCCACAACCGCCGCCAACGGCGCTGACAACAGCCGCCTCCACCAGACTTTCCCCGTCCTCAGTGACACCGAGATTGCGCGCATTGCACGCTTCGGCACCGTGCAGCAGTTCGCGCGCGGCACCCGGCTGTTCACCGCGGGCGAAACAGGCCCCGGCATGTTCGTGCTGCTGAAAGGCGTCGTGGCTGTCACGCAACGCGACGGGCTCGGTCATGTGGTGCCGATCTTGCGGCAGGGGCCGGGCGAATTCCTCGCCGAGGTCGGCCAGCTGAGCGGCCGCCCTGCCCTCGTCGACGGCCACGCCGACGAGGATGTGGAAGCGCTGCTGGTGTCGCCCGCGCAGCTGCGTGCGCTGCTGGTGGCCGAGGCCGACCTCGGCGAGCGCATCACCCGCGCGCTGATCCTGCGGCGCGTGGCGCTGATCGAATCGGGTGCCAGCGGGCCGGTCCTGATCGGCCAGCCGCAGTCGCCCGACATGGCGCGGCTTGAAAACTTCCTGCGCCGCAACGGCTATCCATATCACCTGGTCGACGCCGCGCAAGACCACGACGCCGCCGCGCTGCTTGCCCAGTACGGCGCCTGCAAGCTGCTGGCGGTGTGCCCGGACGGATCGGTGCTGGTCAACCCGAGCGACGATGCGCTGGCGCGCTGCCTCGGCATGGTCGACACGGCCGAGCGCAACGAGCTGTACGACGTGGCCGTCGTCGGTGCCGGGCCCGCCGGACTGGCGACTGCGGTATACGCGGCCTCCGAAGGGCTGCGCGTGATCGTGCTCGACTGCCGCGCGTTCGGCGGCCAGGCCGGTGCCAGCGCGCGCATCGAGAACTACCTGGGCTTTCCAACCGGCATCTCGGGACAGGCGCTGGCGGGCCGCGCGTTCGTGCAGGCCCAGAAATTCGGCGTGGAGATGCTGATTCCGGCCAAGGTCGTGTCGCTCGACTGCTCGCGCGAGAACGCGCTCGAGAGTCTGGCCGTCGCGCTGGCCGATGGCCGGACGATCCATGCGCGTACGGTGGTCATCGCCAGTGGCGCTCGCTACCGCCGCCCTGAAGTTCCGAGGCTTGCCGAATTCGAAGGCCGAGGCGTCTGGTATTGGGCCTCGGCGATCGAGGCGAAGATCTGCGCGCAACAAGAGGTCGCCCTGGTCGGCGGCGGCAACTCGGCCGGCCAGGCCGCAGTGTTCCTGTCGCGCCATGCGGCCAAGGTCAATGTGCTTGTGCGTGGGCCGTCGCTCGCCGCCAGCATGTCGCGCTACCTGATCGACCGGATCGAGGCCACGCCCAACATCTCGCTGCAGCCGCACACCGAGCTCGTTCGCCTGCATGGCGGCTCCGACGAAGGCCTCACGGGCGCGACATGGCGCTGTCACACCTCCGGCAACGAACATGACTGCGCGGCGCGCAACATCTTTCTCTTCGTCGGCGCGGAGCCGGAAACCTCATGGCTCGACGGCTGTGGCGTGGCGGTCGACAAGCATGGCTTCGTGCTGACCGGGGACGCCGCCAGCCGCGGCTTTCCTGCGCGGCCGTCCGCGACGCTCGAATCGAGCGTGCCGGGCGTGTTCGCCGTCGGTGACGTACGTTCAGGCTCGGTCAAGCGCGTGGGCGGCGCCATCGGCGAAGGCGCGGCCGCGGTCGCGCTGATTCACCAGCACCTGTCGCAGGCCTCGGCCGTGGCCTGAACGGCGCATCAGCTCAAACCAGAAGGAGTCCGAAGTTGCCCATCAAACCCTGTGAGCACGTGCCCGCCGAGATCGCCCAGCCCCACGCCCAGCAACAGCGCGGCTGCGAAGACTGCCTGAAGACCGGCGACACCTGGGTCCACCTGCGCCTGTGCGTGCATTGCGGGCACATCGGCTGCTGTGATTCGTCGAAGAACCGTCATGCGACGCGACACTCCCACGCCGAAGGCCACCCTGTCATCCAGTCGATCGAGCCTGGTGAAAGCTGGATGTGGTGCAACCTGCACGAGAAGCAAGTCGGCTGAAATTTTCGGAAGCTTCGCCAGCCAGACTCCGAATTCCCGCGCCAGCACGCGATTGAATTCGCACGTATATGCTGCCGGGCTCGAATCAAACACATCCCATCACCGGAGTGCCAGACAACATGCCCGCATCGCCCATCGAGGTCTATTCATGGCCCACGCCGAACGGCCACAAGATTCACATCATGCTGGAGGAGTGCGGGCTGCCGTATCACGCGCACCCTGTGAACATCGGCAAGGGCGACCAGTTCGCGCCCGACTTCCTTCGGGTCAGCCCCAACAACAAGATCCCCGCCATCACCGACCCCAATGGTCCGGACGGCAAGCCGATCTCGCTCTTCGAATCGGGCGCCATCCTCGTCTACCTCGCTGGCAAGACCGGCAGGTTCCTGCCCACCGGCGACCGCGAGCGCTACGACGTGCTGCAGTGGCTGATGTTCCAGATGGGCGGCGTGGGCCCCATGCTTGGCCAGGCGCACCACTTCCGCCTGTACGCGCCCGAGAAAATCGCCTATGCCATCGACCGCTACAGCAACGAAGCCAAGCGCCTCTACGGCGTGATCGACAAGCAGTTGTCGAAAAGCAAGTTCATCGCCGGCAAGAGCTACTCGATCGCCGACATCGCCATCTTCCCGTGGCTGCGCAGCTGGGAAAACCAGGGCATCACCCTCACCGACTTCCCCCATCTGAAGGACTGGTTCGACGGCATCGCCGCGCGCCCGGCCGTGCAACGCGGCGTGAAAGTTCTGGCCGATCTGCGTCAGCCGATCACCGGCGACAAGGAGCGGGAGATTCTTTTCGGCAAGACTCAGTACGAGAAACGCTGAGAGTCCTTTTATCCGGGCTAGAATAGAGGGCTTGTCGGGGTGTAGCGCAGCCTGGTAGCGCATCTGGTTTGGGACCAGAGGGTCGAAGGTTCGAATCCTTTCGCCCCGACCAATAGAAATCGAAAAGCACACAGTCTCTCAACGGCTGTGTGCTTTTTTCGTTGGGTCGTCCGGCGCTTGCCCCGAAGCAGCGCCCTCCCCGCGAATCATGACGCGGAACTCGGTAGAATCCGCCGCTGCCACTTGAGGGCAATCGCGCTCAAGTCCTTGATTTTCCTGGCTTCTTTGCAGCCGGGATCTGCCCGTAGCTCAGTTGGATAGAGCACCTGCCTTCTAAGCAGGTTGTCGGGGGTTCGATCCCCTCCGGGCAGGCCAATCCCGTCTCTGACCGTCGCGGTTTTCTCTGACGCAATACCGCTGCTTCGGCTCGTGGAACTCGAGCAGAAGGCGACGGCTGGTACCTGGTCTCCGCTCTCCGCTCTCCGAATCACGCTCGCAATACCGACGGAGCCTGAAGGCCGAGGGGCCGGCACCCAAATCATGTCAATGCGTGCCTACGTGCCCGCCGTTTGGCCCCAAGGTCGAGTAGATCGGGCCTCAGCCGACGCTTCTTCTGCCGCCGGCGCAGCGTCATCGACCGGGGGGCCTGAAGCGATCACTCTTTCGGCAGGCAGCATGAGCATGTCGCGCGCTTCCTCCACGGTGCAGGTCAACCAGCGGTCGAAGTCGTGCGCCTCGAGCGGCACCACCGAGCGCTTCCTCCCAAGGGCACATCGGGGCATCTTTTCGCTGCAGGAGATTTCTGCAAACAAAAGGGCTACACTTCATTTCGGGCAGCCAATCTCCCCCTCCTCCCTCCCTGGCTGTCCATTTAGCCCGCTTCGGCGGGTTTTCTTTTGGGCATAGCCTTCGCCGCGCGGCCCCGAAGAACTCTATGCGCGCTGATGCCGCGATCGGGAAAGCTCGGCCCGACCGAGCGGCGTGATGCGCAAGATCAAGGCAGACCGCCTGAGCGACTCACCCGGTTGCGGCAGCCTCGCTTCGATGAGATTGGCAGCGGCCAGAACCGCCGCGCACTGGATGTCGGCCTCCTCGACAACCGCCAGGGGGAAGGATGCCTCCTCGATGCGGCGAAGAAAGTCCATCGGCATTGCTGATCCTCATAGGTGTCCGCTTCTTGTCGTCGGTGTTCATATCGCCCCGTGGCAATTCTGGAGCGCCGCGGCCGATCGCGATGTAGGGCCATGCCTACCAGTACGATCGAACGATGACCACTCTTTACCTGCAGATGACCGAGAAACTCTCCGCGCATTGGAGGGAGAACAACAACGCCTATCCGCGGAAGTTCGTGCTGTCGCCGGCCCTGCGCGACGAGTACCTGCGAAACCTCGGGCTCGTGACCATCCCGGGTGAACGCGACATGAGCGCCACGAAGCACATGGGGGTTCCCATCGAGATCGACGAAGCCTCGCCGGGCGTCATGGTCGCCGCGGACGGCAGCGAGGTCGCGTTGCAATGACGGCCTGCCACGCGCTTCGAGCCGGTCGCCCGGCTCGAAGCGCGTGCGCTCAGGCCACTTCCACGTTGATCCGCCTGGGCTTCGCGTGCTCCGCCTTGGGAATCCGCAGCTTCAGGACACCCTGCGAAAGCTCCGCGGACACCTTTTCGGTGTCCAGTTCCTTGCTTAGCGTGAAGACACGGCGGAACCGTCCCAGCCCGACTTCCGTATGGCTGGTCTTCAGGCCATCGGGAACCGTCAGGCTCGACTCGGCCTCGATGGTCAGGGTGGCAGCCTCCACGTGAAGGGAAAGCCCCTCGCGCGCGACGCCAGGAAGATCCGCATAGAGCGTTATGCCGCCGGCGTCCTCGATCACGTCCACTGGCGGCGTCAGGGCCGCGCTGCCATAGCGCGACGCCTTCGCTTCAGCGCTCTCCGGCATACCGGTGTAGCGAGTCTGGATGTCGTTGCTCATGGTCGTCATCTCCTCTTGTCTCACTGGACCGCAATGCGGCGAGGCTGGGCCGACGCGCGCCGGCGAATGGTGATGCGCAGCACACCGTCGGTGAGCTTTGCATCGACCGCGTCCGGGTCCGCATCGTCCGGCAGCGTGAGCATGCGGCGAAACGCGCCTTCGAAGCGCTCGTTGATGTGCACGGCGGCCTTCGCGTCCGCCTCGGGCAGCACGCTCGCGCGCTTGCCCGCGATCGTCAGGAGGCCGCGTTCGAGTTGGACCTCCAATGTGCCTGGGTCGACGCCCGGTGCGAACGCATGGATTTCCACCGCCTGCGGCGTGGCACCGATGTTCAGCGCCGGAAAACCGTTGCTGCCGAAGCCGCGGATCGTCGGCGCCAGATCGAAAGCTTGCTGCATGTCCCGCTGCAAGCGGTCCATCTCGGCAAGCATGTCGCGTGGGAAGAAAGTTCTGTGCATGGCTGAGCCTCCAAGAATCTGGAACAGACAGGACCTGAAAAAGGACCGGAGCCCTTACTGGGGCAGATGGCGCGCGCTGCCGGGCTGCGAAGGGCCGCTCGCATAGGAGCGCGGCCGTGCAGTGAAGCGCGCGGAGCGGTTCCGCCAGCGCGGAGGCCGTGATTCCGGATAGTTGAATTTCGCCAGTTCCTCGCGCCCCTTCTGCGTAACGGCCAGCACCTGCGCGGCCGCGGCGGAACCGGACAAGGACAGCGGGTTCGAGGGCGATGGCACCAGGGCGACGACCAGCCCGGCGGCCCGAAGTATTCGGACCTGATCGATGTCCTCGCTGCGATAGAACGAGACAGGTAGGCGGGAGCCGGCGATTTGCTTGAGCAAGTTCATGGTCATTTCAGTACCTCCTTTTCGGTTGACCAATTTCCGACGGAGGAAAAGATAGGCCGGCTGCCGCTGATTTCAAGAGGGATTTTTTCGACAGCCGCGCGGGGCCGGACTATGCCTTCTTGGCCCAGGCGCTGCACCACCCCTTTGCATTGACTTGCCTGCCTGCGAACAGTGCGCAGTTGCCCTGCGCGTCGGCCGGCTTGGATTGCCACAGCGCGCAGCCGCTGCACAGCTGTGCGTTGTCGTGTTTCGGATATTTCTTCGCATCGACTTTCGTGGAGTCGGCCGTGTAGCCGAGGGCGACGGCCTGCGGGTCTTTTTCGTCGAGCCGGGCCTGTGCGAACGAGCTGGTCGCGCAGGCTGCCATGCCGGTCGCGGCGAGCGCAATCACGAAGGTTCGGCGGTTCTGGCTGGAGTTCATCGTGGGTCTTTCGTTGTGTGTGAGATGGACGCGAGGTTTTCCTGCGCGCTGTTGCGTTCATTCAGCCCCGCCAGCACGAGCACCCCCGTGGCCAGGAGCGTCGCGATGCAGAACCCCAGTGCTTGCAGGGCTGCGTTCAATGTGATGTTCATCGGGAGACCTCGTGATCGTGATGAGCTGCTGGAATGGACCGCGATCATTCTTGAGCGATCGGCTGCGCGCGGCCTTGCTCGGGATCAAGCCCGCAACGGGGGCGTGCTTCGGGTGCCGCGTCGATCGGCCCCACCTCGTACAGAAGTTGCCCGTGAATCCCTGCCAGCGAGATCGCCTGTGTCAGCACGGCGACAAGGCTGGGTGCGCAAAGCTGCGGCAACTCTTCGAATGCGGCCCAGCGGAATCCGTCCATCTCGGGGCGCCGCCGCCCATGGCGATCCGTGCAGAAGCTGGAGCACACGCACGATTTCGCCTCGAAATGCCGCACCAGCACGGCGAAGAGCCACAGGTCCTTGCCCTTGCGATAGGGAAGAAGCCCGATTTCCCTCAGCTGCCCGGGCAGCAGCCGCAGGCCGCACTCCTCGAGCGCCTCGCGCGTGGCGGCCTGCGCGCCCTGCTCCTGCCCCTCTCGCATTCCCTTGGGAATGTCCCAATACCGGCTGTCGCTCGCATGGCAAAGCAACAGCCGGCCCGCCGGATCGAGCACGAGAACGCCGCAGCTGATCGATCTTTCCATTGCGAAAGCCTCAGGGGGTCGGTGCCGCTTTGTCGCCTGCATTCCGAGCAACCGGGGCATGCGGCGAGCCGCGCGGAAGGATAGGCACATAGCTTCGGGCCGAACCGCGCATGACAAGCAGCGCGACCGTGTCTGCGTCGCGGACGGACCGTATCGCCGCGTCGAAGTCCGCGAGGTCTGCCACCTCCACGTCGTTGACGGCGATCAGCATGTCGCCATGATGCAATCCGGCAAGCTGGGCCGAGCCGGAGACCGATTGCACGTAGAGCCCCGGAGACGGCATGCTGATGCCCAGCACACCCTTGCGCTCGGCGAACTCCAGCCCGAAGCGCGTTTCCTGCGCGGCGGTGCGTACGGCCAGCCGGGGCGTGGCATCGGGCGCGTTCTCGGCCACGCCCACCTGCACCGTCAACGGGGCCCTTTGGCGCCAGATCTTCAGCGAGATGCGGCTGCCCTTTCGGGCTGCCGCCACGCTGTTCTGTATGTCGGCATAGCTCATCGCGGCGTCGGCGCCCACGGCCAGCACCACGTCGCCGCTGCGCAGCCCCGCCTCCTCGGCCGGGCTGCCGGGGTCGATCCGCACAACCAGCGCTCCCTGCGCGCCAGCAAGGCCGAAAGCCGGCGCCAGCTCGGCCGTCAAGGGCTGGGTGCGGGCGCCGATGTGCCCTCGCCTTACGCGACCGCTCGCGCGGAGTTCATCCGCGACACGCATCGCCGTATCGATGGGCAGGCTGAACGACATGCCGAAATACCCGCCGCCGGGGGAATAGATCATCGAGTTCATGCCCACCACCTGGCCGCGTTCGTCGAACAGGGGGCCGCCCGAGTTGCCGGGGTTCAGTGCGACATCGGTCTGTATCAGCGGCACCCCGCTTCCTCCGGGAACGTAGCGCGGATTGGCGCTCACCACGCCCGCCGTCACGCTTTGCTCGAAGCCGAACGGCGCCCCCATCGCGGCAACCCACTCGCCGGGGCACAGCTCGCTGCCGCGGCCCACGGCGACGACCGGCAGCCCGGAGGCGGCGACTCTCAGCAGCGCGACATCCGTTGGGCGATCGATTCCCACTATCTCGGCATCGAACCGCCGCCGGTCGGCGGTGGTGATGGAGATCGCCTGGGCGCCGGCCAACGCGTGCGCGCTGGTCAGGATGAAGCCGTCGCTGCCGATGACGAATCCCGAAGCAAAACTGCGGCCCGCGCCCTGCCCCCACGATGCGAAGGGCCGCATGTCGCCGACAACCGGCCGGTCGTTGCCGGAGCCCGTGACCATGATGCTCACCACCGCCGGTGCCTGCCGCGCGGCGGCCGCCGAGAAGTCGGCGGTTTGCGATGCCGGCCGCACCCGCTCCAGGCACGACCGAGGCTGCGCCCAGGCACTCGTCGCGCCCGCCAGCGCGAATGCGCCGAGCAAAGCGGCGGCGATCGTGCTCCTCGCCAAGGCGACGGCATTCATTCAGCGCACCAGCAGGACCGGCACCGTGCATGCCGCGAGCACCTTGGTGGCGACGGAACCCAGTACCAGGTTCGTCAGGGCACCATGGCCACGCGAGCCCATGATCACCAGATCGAACTGCCCCTTCTGCGCGAACGCGGCGATCTCCTCGGCGGGGTGGCCGATGCGGTGTTCGAAGCGGGCTTCGATGCCGCTGCCGGCAAGCAGCGCGCGCACCGGCTCGAGCACCACCCGCGCATCGTCCTCGTAGTAGCCGTGCACGATGTCCGGCCCCGCGAAGGCGGCGGCGCGGTGCGGCACGGGCAGCACCACGTGGAAGACCGTGAAGGCATGGCCCGCACCCGACCATTCCTTGTGCCGGGTCAGGTAGGACAGCATTCGGTTCGTGTAGTCGCTTCCGTCGACGGCAAGCAGGATCTTCATGATGGTTCCTTCGGCTGGGGTCTGGGGTCGCCCCCGATGCAGGGAATCGTCGCCCCGCAGCCGATGCCGCGCCTTGCGCTGCATCAAGGAATCCGGGAGCTCGCGGCCCGCGGCCGCCACACCCTGCGCCCCTTGATGCAGCGCAAGGCAACGCCCTGCCCGAGTGCCTACATTGGCCATCCATGAACGCAGTTGAGGCAACCATGAACAACATCCTGGTGATCGTCTATTCGTACACGGGCACTTCGCGCCGGGTCGCGGAACTGCTATGCAGCCAGCAGAACTGGCAACTTGCAAGCGTGGCCGAAGCGCACCCTCGAAAAGGCGCCCTTGGCACCCTGCGTTGCGTGGTCGACTCCTTCTTCCGGCTGCAGCCCGCGATCCGCTACGACGGCCCGCCGCCTGGCGACTTCGATGCCGTGGTGCTGGTGTCGCCGATCTGGATGCTGCAGCTCGCCAGCCCCATGCGCGCGTTCGTCGCACGCCAGCGCGATCGGCTTCCCGATGTCGCCGTGCTGTCGGTGATGGGTGGACAGGGAGCGCCCAACGCCGCGGCGGAAGTCGCCCGCGTCCTCGGCCGCGCGCCGATCCTGAGTTCCTCCGTCACCATGCGCGAAGTGGACGACGGCAGCTGCGCGGCCCGACTGCAGGCCTTCGGCACCGCCGTGCGCGAGGCCGAAGACTCGCACGACGTGGCGCGCCCCGTCACGCTGTCGCCGCAGTCGAGCTGACGTGGCCACGCTTCTTCCTTGCGTGAACGCGATGCATCGCGCCGTCCGCCTTGCCGCGGCACTGGCAGCCAGCGCCTCGCTGCTGTGCGCATGTGCCGCGACGACGCCGAAACCGGAGCCGGAGCCTGCCCCCCTGCCGGTGCCGGCACCTCCGGTTCGCGCCGTGCAGGCGGCCCCGGGCTCCGCCGATTTCTCGTCCCTGCTCGCCAGCCGCGGCCGGTCGGTGGTCGACATCAGCACCCTGCGCATCGGCCGCGACCTGAACCCGGAAGACATCGAACTCGAGATCGCACCGGAGCACGATTTCGCCGACCGCCTGGCCTGGCCCCTGCCCGCGAGCGCGCGCATCAGCCAGATCCGCGACCTCGCTTCGGGCCTGATCATCCGCAGCGACGGCCTGATTCTCACCAGCGCGCACGTCGTCACGAACATCGACGAAGCGCAGGTCCAGCTGGACGACGGCCGCCGCTTCACGGCGCGCGTGGCCGGCGTGGACCGGCGCACCGACGTCGCGCTGCTGAAGATCGATGCAACCGGCCTGCCCGTGGCCGTCATCGGCGACTCCTCGGCGCTCGCGCCGGGCGACTGGGTTGCCGCGATCAGCTCGCCCTTCGGCTTCCACGGCAGCGTGACCGCCGGCGTGGTGAGCGCGGTCGGGCGCGTCATGGCGGGCGCCGGCGATATCCCGTTCATCCAGACCGACGTCGCGATCAACCCGGGAAGCTCGGGCAGCCCGCTGTTCAACAGCCGCGCGGAGGTGGTGGGCATCAACTCGATGATCTACAGCGGCAGCGGCGGGTACATGGGCCTGTCCTTCGCCGTGCCGATCGACCTGTCGATGCGCATTGCCGGCGAACTGCAGGCGCACGGCAGCGTACGCCGGGCCTACCTGGGCGCCGAGTTCCAGGAAATGACACCCGCGCTGGCCCAGTCCTTCGGTTTGCCGGCCGCGACGGGCGCCCTGGTGGTCCGCGTCGACCCCGACAGCCCGGCGCAGGCCGCCGGTCTCGCGCAGGGCGACGCCCTGCTCGCGCTCGACGGCCGGCCCGTCGAGAGGTTCGCCGACCTGCCGCAGCAGATCACGCGACGCCCACCCGGCAGCCGGATGCAAATGCAGGTCTGGCGCCAAGGCGCGCCCCGGATGCTGCGCGCGACGCTGGCGGTACAGCCGGCCCCGGCCGGAACGTCCTTCACGGCCGCGCCCCACGAATGGAACGACGGCCTGGGCCTCAGCCTGGGCGAGCTCTCGCCCGCCCAGCGGTTGCAGCTCAAGGTCGACAGCGGCCTGATGGTGCGCGAAGCCGGCGGGCTCGCCCGCGGCGAAGGCATCCGTGCGGGAGACGTGGTCGTGGCCGTGAACACGACGAAGCTGTATCGCGTCGAGGATCTCGGGCAGGCAATCGCCCGCGTGCCGGGCGGAAACACCGTCGCACTGCTGGTCATGCGCGACCGCCGGCTCGCCTACGTGGCGGTGCGTCTTCCGGCCTCGCGCCGAGGCCGCTCATGACCACCGGCGACCGCCGGGCGGGCGCCGCGCACACCCCATGGGCAGCCAGGGGCCTTCTCACACTATTTCATCGCAAGGACAGACGACCATGAAACACCTCGATGCCACCGACCGCCAAACCCTCCATCGGCAGCTCGAGTCGATGAAGCGGCAGGTCCTCGACGAGCTCCGCGCCTCGGCTCCCACGGCCGAACTCCTGTCCGCCGAGGGCGGACGCGAAGTGACGACCCATGCCGACGACGCCGAAACCGAGCGCGCTGCCGACGTGCACCTCGCCGAGATCGAGATCGACCGCACCAGGCTCGAGGAAATCGAGCAGGCGCTCGCGCGCCTGTCCGACGGCCGCTACGGCGTCTGCGAGGACTGCCGCCGCGAGATTCCGCGCGCGCGGCTGTTTGCGCAGCCCACGGCCATCAGGTGCGCGGCCTGCCAATCGGCGATCGAGGCGCACCAGCGCCGCTGAGGCGAGGCAACCTCCGAAATCGACGAGGCGTCTGGATCACACCCGCGCCGTTCGGAACCCCGAGGCGCCTTCTTCAAAGGATACGGCTTGACCCGCCAGCACAACGAACTCGACCGCCTGCTCCACGCCGCCTGGGGCCGCTTCGGCGGCGGCATGTCTCCGGCGGCGCTGATGCTGGCGTGGTCCGACTGGGCCGTCCACTTCGCGACCCAGCCCGGACGCGGCGCCGGCCTGGCGCTGCACCAGGCCCTGCCCCTCGCGAGTCCGCAGGAACCGGCCGCCCGGCTGGCCGCGCACGAATGGGCCGCCTGGCCCTTCTGCGTTTACCGCGAGGCCTTCGAATCGGGCGGACGGCGGCTGCTCGAACTGGTCCGTGACGTTCCCGGCGTGGACCGGCACCACGAACAGCTGGTCGCCTTCACCGTGCGGCAATGGCTCGAGATGGTCTCGCCCGCCAACTTCCCGGCGACCAACCCGCAGGTGCTGAAGAAGGCCGCGGCGACCGCGGGCATGAGCCTGCTCACCGGCGCGCTTCAGGGCACGGAAGACCTGTTGCGCGGCACCTTCGGAATGCCGCAGGCCGGCGCCGAGGCTTTCAGGCCGGGGCACGAGGTGGCGCTCACGCCGGGCAAGGTCATCATGCGCAACGAGCTCGTCGAGCTCATCCAGTACGCGCCTTCCACGCCCACTGTGCATGCCGAGCCGGTGCTGGTCGTCAGCGCCTGGATCATGAAGTACTACGTGCTGGATCTCTCCCCGCACAACTCGCTCATCCGCTATCTCGTCGGCCAGGGCCACACGGTGTTTGCCGTCTCCTGGAAGAACCCTGCTGCCGCAGACGCCGGATTCGGAATGGACGACTACCTGCGCCTGGGCATCCGCGCCAGCCTCGATGCCGTCGAGGCCGTGGTGCCCGGTCATCGCGTGCATGCGCTCGGGTACTGCCTGGGCGGCACGCTGATGGCCATCGCGGCGGCGGCGATGGCGCGCGACGGGGAAGACCGCCTCGCCTCGCTCTCGCTGCTGGCCGCGCAGACCGATTTCACCGAGCCCGGGGAGATCGGCCTGTTCATCGACGAAAGCCAGCTCGCCTTCCTCGAGGACGTCATGGCGTACCAGGGATTCCTGGGCGCGGCGCAGATGGCGGCGGCTTTCCAGTCGTTGCGCCCCGGCGAACTGATCTGGGCACCGCTGGTGCGCACCTGGCTGCTCGGCGAACGCCAGGCGCCCAACGACCTGATGGCCTGGAACGCGGACGGCACACGCATGCCCTACCGCATGCACGCCGACTACCTGCGCAGCCTCTTCCTTGAAAACGCACTGGCCGAGGGCCGCTACCTCGTCGACGGGCGACCTGTTTCGCTGGGCGACATCGACGTTGCGGTGTTCCTTCTCGGAACGCGCACAGACCACGTCGCGCCCTGGCGTTCCGTCTACAAGTTCAACCTGCTGTGCGACTCCGATGTGAGCTTCGTGCTCACCGAAGGCGGCCACAACGCGGGCATCGTGAGCGAGCCCGGGCATGCGCACCGCAGCTACCGCGTGCTGCGCCGGCGCAGGCATGGCGCCTACGTCCCGCCCGACGACTTCCTGGAGCAATCGCGCGAAGTCGAAGGTTCGTGGTGGCCTGGCTTCCATCAGTGGCTCGCGGCGCAGTCGGGGCCCAGGCGCCGTCCGCCGGCGTTGGGAGCGCCGCGGCGCGGTCTTGCTCCGCTTTGCGAAGCGCCCGGCACCTATGTGCTGATGCGCTGACCGCCGAAGAGGAAGCTGGAGAGCCGGTGGCCCCTACAGCGCCGGCCCCAGCCCGATCGGCGCGGGAACGATGTTGACGATGCGCGTGAAGAGCGCGTTGTATTCCGTATCGGGCACATGCCCGGTCATCGGGTCTCGGTTCTGCGAGAAGGCGTCGTCGAGGTCGCGCCAGTCGTCCTCGGTCAGCACCCGCTCGGCCAGCGGCAGGATCTCGCGCTCTTCGAGCGCCATGTGGTCGAGATAGAAATCGACGTACTCGCCGACGGTTTTCTCGAACTCCTCGCGCCGCGGCTCGCCGAGCATCTCGAAGGCGAGCAGCGCGTGCTCCACGTTGCGGATCCGGCGTTCGCCCTTGGCGTGGTCGCTGTCGAGCCTGTCCAGCAGTTCCCGCGAGATCGGCGTGCGGGCGCGCAGCTTGGGAAACAGCAGCTCGGTCTCCTTGCGGTGGTGGCGCTTCTCGGGGAATTCGTCCACGTAGAAGAGCATCGCCCTGAGCGTCGCGAAGTCGGGCAGCGTGCCCTTCCTGCGGTGCTGTTCGAGCAGCATGACGATGGATCGGAGCATGGCGGCGAGCGCCGCGTGCTCCTGCCGGATGATGCGAACGGTGGCGTGGGGCATGAGTGTGTTCCTGTGCATGCCCCGAGGGTCGCGCTTTCGCTTGCGCGCAGGGTTGCTCCAGATCAAGCCCGGTCCGGCTCCGGGGCTTCGCCTTTGATCGACGTCAAACCGCGCGAGGCGTTCGTCCGGATACTGGAGCGATCCAATCAACAGACCGGAGTCGTGCCATGTACAAGCGAATTCTTGTTCCCATCGACGGCAGTTCAACGGCCAGCCGGGGTCTCGCCGAAGCCATCCAGCTCGCGAAGCTCACGGGTGGACGGCTGCGCGTGGCGCACGTCATCGACGAGCTGTCGTTCGCGCTGGCCATGGACGCCTACGCGGGTTATGCCGGCAACTGGCTCGAGGAGCTGCGCGGCAACGCAACGAAGCTTCTCGAGGGCGCGCGGGCCGAGGCGACCAGGGAAGGCGTCGAGGCCGAGACCGTGCTGCTCGACAGCTTCAAGGGCACCGTGCACGACCAGTTGATCGCCGAAGCGCAGGCGTGGAAGGCCGAACTGATCGTGATCGGTACGCACGGCCGCCGCGGAATCGGCCGCTGGGTCATGGGCAGCAGCGCGGAGCACATCCTGCGCATGTCGCCCGTACCCGTGTTGCTCGTGCGTGCGCCCGAAAGCGCGAAGGCCGAGCACGAACGCTTCACGCTGCCCAGCGGAGCACTGGCCAGCCAGTGAGGTTTCAGCGGGCAAGGCCCGCCGAGCGCCATCGGGACCGCAGCCGAGCGATGTCGATGGCGTCTTCTGTGGACACTTCGATGGCGGCCGCGCGCTCGTGCGCATCGAGCGGCTCATGCGTGGCCAGCTGCCGCTCCAGCACGGCCGGCCCGGCTTCCGATGCGTCCGTGCCCGCCGCGTCCCGGTCGGCCACCCGGCGCCGCAGCGTGGCGGGCGTGGCGACGCAGTCCAGGATCGAGAAAGGCACGCGCAGCTCCGTCGCCAGGGTCCCGAAGCTGCGCCGCTCGTCACGGCGCAGGAACGCCGCATCCACGATCACCGGGTAGCCCGCCAGCAGGGCATCGCGGGCGCATGCTCGCAGCCTTTCGAAGGTCCGGCGGGTCGCATCCGCGCCGTAGATGTCCAGGCCCGCGGCGGCGGAGCGCTCCAGTGGGGCAAGGCCGAACAGGCGCTTGCGTTCCACGTCGGAGCGCAAGCGGATGGCACCGGTGGCGCCAAGCAGTTGCCGGGCCACGCTGGATTTCCCGGAGCCCGAAAGCCCGTGCGTGATCATCAGCCGCGCCCCGTCTTCCGGCTGTGTCAGCAGTTGCCATGCGCATGCCAGGTAGTCCGGCCTCCTCGTCCCCCCGCCCGGACTTCCCGGCGCCATGCCTGAAGCCATGGCCCGCACCAGCGCCCTGTAGACCTCGTAGAAGCGCAGCACCTGCAGCCCCGCGTAGTCGCCGCCGTGCTGCAGCCAGCCATCGAGGAAGCTGAACGCGAGTTCGCCATGGCCGTGCGCCTTCAGGTCCATGGTGAGGAAGGCGACGTCGCTCATGACGTCGATCCAGCGCAGGGCCGGATCGAACTCGATGCAGTCGAAGGGTGTGAGCGCGCCATCGACCAGCACCACGTTGGCCAGGTGCAGGTCGCCGTGGCATTCGCGCACGGCACCGGCCTGCTGGCGGGCGATCCAGGCCATGCGCAGTGCCCGTTCCTGTTCGTCGATCCAGGCGCCGAGTTCAGCGAGCGATGCGGCACGATCACCCTCGCCTTGCCGCGCCTGGGCGCGCAGGGAGGCCAGTACGTCGTTCGCCGCGCGGACGATCGCGTCGGGCGCGCCGAAGCCGGAAACCGGCGCCGCGCGCGGCGCCTCCCCATGCAGTCCGGCCAGCCGCTGCGCGAAGCTGTCGAGCAACCGTGGCTCCAGCGCGTTCGACGCCAGCAGATTGCGCAGCAGCGCGGATTCGGAAAAACGCCGCATGCGCACCACGTGGTCGACCKGCGTGCCGCCACCGCCGATGCGGGGCGACTCGCGCGTGCCGCAGACCGGGGCCACGTCGATGTAGAGCGATGGCGCGAAACGCCGGTTCAGGCGCAGCTCTTCTTCGCAGAAGTGCCTGCGCGACTCGACGCTGCCGAAGTCGAGGAACGGCAGCCGCACCGGCTTCTTGAGCTTCAAGGCCTGCGTCGCAGTCAGCAGCACCCAGGAGATGTGCGTCTCGACCAGCGCCACGGCCTGTCCGGTTTCGCGCTGGAGTTCCGCGCGCAGTGCGTCGACCAGTGTGGTGTCCATGCGGCGGGTGCCGGATGGCGAGGTCCGGAATGGAAAACAGGAAGAACGGGCGCCGCAAGCGCCCGAAGGGCTCAGTGCGCCATCAGCACGGGCACGGTCATCTGCGCCAGTATCTGCCGCGTCACGCCGCCCAGTATCCGCTCGCGAAGGCGCGAATGGCTGTAGGCGCCCATCACGAGAAGATCGGCACCGAGGTCGGACACCCGGGAAAGCAGCGCATCCGCAATGCCGATCTCGGTCACCTCGGACTCGGCGCGCGCCTGCACGCCGTGGCGCAGCAGGAATTGGAGCATCTCCCGCACCAGCAGGCGTTGCGCATCATCGCCGTCGCGCGGGTGGCGCAGCGACAGCAGCGTGACGCGCGCGCCGCGCAGGGCAGGCAATGCCGCATGGAGGGCCACGGCCGCCTCTCGCGAGCCGTCCCACGCCACCACGATGTTCCTGGGCACGCCGGAGAACTCGCCGGCGAAAGGAACCACGAGCACCGGCCGGCCGACTTCCATCAGCAGGTGCCCGGCAAGGCCGTGCGCCGCGTTGTCGCGCTTCGTCGATTCGTCGCTCTGCCCCACCACGACGAGATCGCTCGCATGCCCGTAGCGCACCACGGCCTCTTCGGTGACACCGTCGACCAGCTGAACCTCGTACGACAGCGGCCCCGAGGCGGCGATGTCCTGCCTGAACTCGCGCGCGATGGCCTCGGCGCGGCGCCGCAGGTAGTCGGCCGACTCGGCGATGTAGTCGGTCATGCCGGTGGCGATGGCGTCGGCGGGAATCACGCCGTCGTACAGGCCGGTGGGAATCAGCCCGGTCAGATGGCTCTCGTGCGAACGCGCCCACCGGGCTGCCAGTGCCGCGCGCACCGGGCTGCGGACCGAGCGGTCGAGGTGGACGAGGATGGTTCTGAAATTCATGTCTGCCCCGCAAGTTGATGCGCCGCGTCCAGGCACGGCATCTGGAGGAAATACCGGAGGGAACCGGACCTCGGGCACATGTTCACGCGTCCCGCGTGCACGGGTGTTGATGGCGATCAAGCCAGCGCCGGGTCAGCGCTTGAGCACGCACTTTTCATACAAGCGAGGCGCCCGCCCTTCGGGGTCGTAGCGGCGCTTCAGTGCGTCGTAGGCATCCATGCCGTAGGCACGATCGAACTCCTCGCGCGTGAAGAAGCTGTCGGAGTAGAGCGACTTGATGCCGCCCAGGCGCAGCACCTCCTGCTCGACCAGGCGGTTGAAGTGCCCGGCTTCGTGCGCCTCGCGGCTCTCCACCACGTCCCAGAAGCCGAAGTTGACGTACAGCGTGCCCGCCTCGAGCGGGTACAGCACGAAGTCCGCGCCCGGGTCCGGCACATGCACCGGGCAGATCCAGACCGGAAGAATGCCGATCTCGCGCCCGAGGAACTCCAGGAAGCTGTGCGCGGAGCCGATCGGAATGTCGACGTCCTGGATGACCGGTTCCACATGCATCCCCCGCAGCGCGGCCATGCGCCTCGTCACGCCCCAGCGGGCGTTCATGCGCATCAGCCGCGTGTAGGTGCGGGAGTTGAGATGGCTGCGGCCGAACATGCGCCGCACCAGCGGGTGCTGCGCCGCGAAATTGCGCGAGCACCAGAACCAGTCGGTGTCCCAGCGCCAGAGGTAGTCGCGCACGGCGAGGTGATCGACCGGCATCTCCAGCAGCGAACGGTAGTAGATGCGCTCGAATTCGTAGTTGCTCGTCCACGGCGCGTCGCGCTCGAAGCGCGCGACGTTCAGCACCATCGACCGGGGGCCGAACACCACGGCGTCGACGAAGTCGGCATCGCCTTCCGCCGCCTCGGCCAGCGCCGCGAAGAATTCGCGCGGATGCCCGTATGCGACGTGCTCCACCCGCACGAACGGCAGCACCGGCTGCGTGCGCAGCACCAGCCGCAGCGCGTAGCCCAGCGATCCGTACGAGTTCGGAAAGCCGAAGAACAGGTCGCGGTGCTCGTTGTCAGGCGTGCAGCGGACGATGCGGCCGTCCGGCAGCAGCACGTCGAGCTCGAGCATCGTGTGGTGGACCAGCCCCTGGCGCATCGACGTGGCCTCGATGCCCACGCCCGCCACCGCCCCGCCCGCGGTGATGGTCTTGAGCTGCGGCACCACCGCCGGCATCAGGCCGTGCCGCAGCGTGGCGTCCACCAGCGTCTCGTAGGTGGCCATGCCCTCGACCTCGACCGTGCCGCGCGACGCGTCGACGTCGATGACATGGTCGAATTCGCCGAGGTCGATCCTTCGCCGGGGGCCGGCCTCGCGGTCGCGGAAGAGATTCGACGTGCGCTTCGCCAGCGCGATCGGCGCCCCCGGCCCCGCGCCGCCTTCGCGCATGGCGTCCAGCAGGCGGCCTCTGCGCGCCTCGTGGGCCCGCGCCTCATTGCCGGAGGTCATTGCCCGGGCTCGTACAGGTGCGCCCGGTCCATCGGGTAGCTGCGCGGCGTCACGTTGCCCTTGCTGAAGACGACCTGGAACAGGTGCGTGTAACCCTCTGGCGACCGGAACATCTCGGCGCAGCCGACCAGGTAGGTGCGCCAGACGCGCCGGAAGCGTTCGTCGAATCGCTGCGGATCGAGGCGCTGTATCGCGGGCCAGTGCTCATCGAAGCGCCGGGCCCAGGCATCGAGGGTCGGCGCGTAGTGGCGGCGGAGGTTCTCGATGTCCAGCACCTCCAGGCCGTTGCGCTCCATCTCCACGATCACATCGGCGAGGCTGGGAATCCAGCCGCCCGGGAACACGTGCTTGCGGATGAAGAGCTCCGTCTCGAAGCGGCCCACATGGCCGATGAAGTGCAGGATGCCGAGCCCGCCGGGCTTCAGGAACTCCGCATGGGCCCGGACCACCTCCGGCAGCTGGTCGCGGCCGGCGTGCTCCAGCGTGCCGATGGAGACGACCTTGTCGTACTGCTCGTCGACGTCGCGAAAGTCGGCCTCGCGCACCTGCAGCGAGGCTTCGAGCCCGCGGCGCTCGATCTCGTCGCGCAGCCACTCGACCTGCTCGGTGGTGGTGTTGAGCCCCACACCCGTGGCGCCGGTCTTCTCCTGGGCGCGGAACATGAAGCCGCCGAAGCCGCAGCCGATGTCGATGAAGTGGTCTTCGGGGCACAGCAGGATCTTGCGGCAGACGTGGTCGATCTTGCGGCGCTGCGCCTCCTCGAGGCTGTGCGTGCCTTCGGGCCAGTAGCCGCAGGTGTACATCATGAGCGGATCGTCGAGCCACAGGCGGTAGAAGCCCGTGCCCAGTCCGTAGTGCGCACGGGCATTGGCCTTGGCCTGGGCGGGGTCGCGGTTGGAGTGCCGCAGCTCGTGCAGGCTGTTCTCGATACCGTTGAGCGCGCCGGCCCGATGGTCGAAGCCGGCGGCCATGCCCGCCGCCAGGGCCGCGCCGAAATCGCCCTGCACATCCACTTCCTGGTCGAAATAGGCCTCCATCAGGCCGATGTGGCCGCGCGTCGCGGTGGCGAACAAGGCGGCCTCGGTGTGGAAGACGACGGTGAAGGCCGGCTCGCCCTCGCCGGCGCGGTGGCGGCTGCCATCGGGCATCGCGATGGCGAAGCAGGCCGCGGACCGCCGCCCCAGGTCGTCGAGCATGTTGCGCAGGGGCTGCGACAGCGTCATGGGAGCGTCCGTTTCCGCTTTCGCCTAACCGTCCAGCGGCACGCCGCCGCCGAACCTGCAGATCCACTGGTCGGTGAGCTCGCGCTGCACGGCACCGAAGGAGCGCTGCCAGTCGGCCATCAACTCCAGTTGCCTCAGCTGCGCCTGCAGCGCGCTCCCCGCAATCGCGATCTGCCAGTTCATGATGGCCTGGAGGTAGCTGCCGTCAGGCGGCACCGGCTGCGTCTGGATGAGGGGGAAAGGTTCCGCGGGCATGAGAAATGTCTCCAAGAGTCTTCGGTCCATCCTAGGTACATGCCACGGGCGCAGGTTGACGCACATCAAGCCGCGTGCGGTTCCCGGTTCCCTTCAGGCCGGCGCGCCGCGCATCGCGCTTCGCAGGCGCGCCGCGGCCTGGCCGACCTGGGCCTCCGCGGCCTGCCATCGGTCGGAGTCGGCGGCATCCATCTCGGCCACCTTCTCCTCCACCGCATGCACGGCCTGCCGCAGCACGAGGATCTGCCGCTCCAGGCTCGCACGGGCCTCGCCGCCCTCGCCGTGCGCCAGCTGGCGCTCCAGCCGCGCGATGGTCCGCCGTGCCCTGTCGGCGTCCTGCAGTGCCTGCTCGACGATCGCACTCTGCGTGCGGGTGACGGGGGCATGGACGAACGCGGGCTGCAACGCCAGCGCCTGGCGATCGGCATCGGGCAGCAGCAGGCGTCCGCCGCGCACCGCGAGCTGCGATGCCGGCACGGCGACCAGGTGCCGCGAGCCCGAGGGAAAGGTTCCCATCTCCACGATCAGGAAGGTCACGCGCCTGTCGGTGCCGACGATCAGGTCCAGCGCCTTGCCGATCCGTTCGCCCGACGCGTCATACACGGCACGCCCGAGGATGCTCTGCTTCGCGCTCCATCCCGGGATCAGCTGCCCGGTTTCGGTCAGCGTCGCACCCGTGCGCGTGGCACCGGCCACCTGCGCGGCCGCGATGCCTGCGAGCGCGGACGTCAGCCCGAGGGCGGCGAGATGGCGCAGCATCTTCACGGAGCCGCTCCCGCTCAACCGGCCTTCATGGGCGCCGCCATGCCCTCGTGCACCGAGAAATACCGCCGGGCCAGCGCGACGAGCTCGTTGGCGCTCATGTGCTCCGCCGTCTCCCAGCCGACGATCTGCCCCGCCACTTCGGGCCGGTGCTTCTCGACGTAGTGACGAAAGTCGGCCTGCGCCATGCGGGAGCCGGTGACGAGCACCTGCGTGATCCCCTTCAGGGCGTCGCAGACTTCGCCGAAGAACTCGTGTTCGCTGCGAACGCTGCTGCCGTGCTGGCGGGTGTAGCGCGCGTGCTCCCTGACCTGCTGCGCAAGGACCTGCGAAGCATCGAACTGGAAGACTTGCGCGGCGTGGTGATCGACCCAGGCGACGGCGTGGAAAAGCGACATGGCGGATATCCGTACGAAAAAGAAAAAAGAAAAAAGAAAGACAGCGGGAAAGGCGCGGCACGGCCTTTCGGGGCGCTACGTCTCGATGAGCACCTTCAGCGCATGCGTCTCGGCCGCGCGCGCGAAGGTGTCGTAGGCATCGATGACCTGGGCAAGCCTGAACCGGTGCGTGATCAGCCGGGCCGGGTCCACCTTGCCGGACTGCACCGTCTTCAGCAGCATGGGCGTCGACACGGTGTCGACCAGCCGCGTGGTGATCGCGATGTTCTGCGACCACAGGCGCTCCAGGTGAAGGTCGGCCGCATGCCCGTGCACGCCGATGTTCGCGATGGTGCCGCCGGGCGCCACGATGTCCTGGCACAGCACGAAGGTGGCCGGGATGCCCACGGCCTCGATGGATACGTCCACACCGCGTCCGCCGGTGAGCGCGAGCACCGCCTCGGCCGCGTTGCCGCCGGTGCTGTTGATCGTGTGCGTGGCGCCGAAGCGGCGCGCGACCTCCAGCCTGCCCTCGTCCAGGTCGATGAGGATGATCTGCGAGGGCGAGTAGAACTGGGCCGTGAGCAGCGTGGCCAGCCCGATCGGGCCCGCGCCGACGATGGCCACCGTGCTGCCGGGCGCCACCTTGCCGTTGAGCACACCGCACTCGAAGCCGGTGGGCAGGATGTCGCTGAGCATCACCAGCGCGTCCTCGTCCGCGCCGGCCGGCACGGGGTAGAGGCTGGTGTCGGCGTGCGGTATGCGCACGTACTCGGCCTGCGTGCCGTCGATGGTGTTGCCCAGGATCCAGCCGCCGGTGGCGCAGTGCGAATACATGCCGCGGCGGCAGTTCTCGCACTTGCCGCACGACGAGATGCACGAGATCAACACGTGGTCACCGGGGTGGAACGCGGTCACGCCGGCACCCACGGTCTCGACCACGCCCACGCCCTCGTGGCCGAGGATGCGCCCCGGCGTGCAGCTGGGCACGTCTCCCTTGAGGATGTGCAGGTCGGTGCCGCAGATGGTGGTCTTGAGTATCCGGACGATGGCGTCGCCCGGCGCCAGGATTTCCGGCTTCGGGCGGTCTTCGAGCGACTTCAGGCCGGGGCCCTGGTAGACGAGTGCTTTCATGCCCGGCACGTTATGCCCGCGTGGGCGCGGCTGCCTTGATCCAGCGCAAGGGACATCCGCGCGCACGCCTTGACGCGGCGCGCCTGCCGGAGAGACTGCGTGCATGAACTTCCCCGGCCCGTCGGCCACGATCGTCGGACTCGCCGTGGCCGTGGGCATCGGCCTCGTGATCGGCATCGAGCGCGAGCGCCGCAAGGGCGACGGCGAGCGCCGCGCGGCGGCGGGACTGCGCACCTTCGCCATCGTCGCGCTGACGGGTGCGATAGCGCAGGCCCTCTCCTTCGCGGCGCTGGTGCCGATCGGCGGCGCGCTCGTCGCCGCGCTGGCCGCGGTGTCGCACTGGAAGAGCCGCTCGCCGGACCCCGGCATGACCACCGAGATCGCGCTCTTCGCGACTTACCTGATCGGCGTGCTGTGCGTCGTCGAACCGGGGCTGGGCGCTGCCTGCGGAATGGGCCTGGCGCTGCTGCTGGCGGCGCGCCGCAGGCTGCACCGGTTCGCCACGCAGTTGCTGAGCGAGCAGGAGCTGCACGACGGCGTGCTGCTGGCGGCGCTCGCCCTCATCGCGCTGCCGCTCATACCCTCGCGGCCGATCGAGATGCTCGGCGGCATCAACCCCCGGCCGCTGGCCTCGATGGTGCTGCTGATCATGGCGATGCAGGCCGCCGGACAGGCGGCGGTGCGATGGCTCGGCGTGCGCGGCGGCCTGCTGGGCGCGGGCTTCGCGTCGGGCTTCGTCTCCAGCACCGCCACGGTGGCCTCGTTCGGCAACCGTGCGCGGGCGCAGCCGCTGCATACCGGGCTGCTGGCCGGCGCCGCGGCGCTGTCGGCGGTGGCGACCTGGGTGCTGGCGATCGCGATGACGAGCGCGCTGTCGCCGCAGGCGGGGGCCGCCCTTCTGCCCGTGGCGCTGGCCGGCGCGGCGGGCGCCGTGGCCGCAGGCCTGTTGCCGCTGCTGACGTCGCGCGACGCCGCGGCCGTCGAGCCACCCGCCACGCAGCGCAGCGCGCTGCGTCCGCGCGAAGCCCTCGCCGTCGCGCTCGCGCTGGCGCTCGTCGCGCTGCTGGTGGGCTCGGCGCAGCGGCACTTCGGCGATGCGGGGCTTCAGGCCGGCATCGCGCTCGCGGCCCTGGTGGATGCGCACGCGCCCGTGGCTTCGCTCGCATCGCTGCACGCAGCCGGCACTTTGACGACCGACCTGTTCATCCAGGGCGTGCTGGTGGCCGTGGGCACCAACACGCTCACACGCTGCGCGGTGGCGTTCGGCGCGGGCGGGCGCGCCTATGCGCTGCGCGTGGGGGTGGCACTGCTGGCCAGCCTGGGCTGCGCATGCATCGCGGCCACCTGGCTGCGGACCTGAGCCGGATCAGGCCGAGGCCACCGGCGCCGCGCAGCCGCTGCACGCCGGCCGCGTGCGCACTTCCAGCACCGAACCCTGCGCCGCCGAGCCCGATCGGTAGGCGGCCAGGCCCTTGAGCCCGAGCTGCCAGGCGTGCATGTAGAGCTCCTCGAAGTCTTCGAAGGCACAGTCGACGGGCACATTGACCGTCTTCGAGATGGCGGCATCGATGTAGGGCGCCACCGCCGCCACCATGTCCAAATGCGCCCTGGCGCTCATCTGCAGCGCCGTGACGAAGGCCGGCCCGAGCGCCGTGCGCTCGCCCCTGCGCTGGCGATACAGCCTCAGCGCGTGATCCTCGACCTCGTATTCCCGCGTCCCGCCTTCAGGCAGGCGCCTGCGCCGCGTGCAGGTCCACGCGAAGGCCGGCTCGATGCCGCTGCTCGCGTTGTCGGCGAAGGCCAGGCTGATGGTGCCCGTGGGCGCGATCGACAGCAGGTGCGAGTTGCGCATGCCCCGGGCGCGGATGCGCGTCTTCATCGGTTCGGACAGGCGGGACGCGAAGGTGCCCCGCCCGAGGTACGTACCGGCATCGAAGAGCGGGAATGCCCCGCGCTCGCGGGCCAGCGCGCACGAAGCGGCATAGGCCGCGTCGCGCAGCAGCCGCGCGATGCGCCGTGCGGCGGCGCGGCCCGGTGGCGCGTCGTAGCGCAGGTTGAGCATGACCAGCGCGTCCCCCAGGCCGGTGAAGCCCAGGCCGATGCGCCGCTTCAGCATCGCCTCGCGGCCCTGGCGCTCCAGCGGCCAGGCCGTGATGTCCAGCACGTTGTCGAGCATGCGCACGGCCAGCGCGGCGAGCCGGGAGAAGGCTTCCTCGTCGAAGCGTGCCGCCGGCTCGAAGGGGTCCTTCACGAAGCGCGTCAGGTCGATCGACCCGAGGCAGCAGCTGCCGTAGGGCGGCAGGGGCTGCTCGCCGCAGGGGTTCGCGGCGGCAAGCGTCTCGCAGCTGGCGAGGTTGTTGTCGGCGTTGATGCGATCCAGGAAGAGCACGCCCGGCTCGCCGTGCGCGTAGGCCGAGCGCATGATGCTCTCCCACAGCGCCTTCGCGGGGCGGCGGCCGTACACCCACAGTCCGTCCTCGCGGCGGTGCTGCTGCGCGCTGCGGATGCGCGGCCCGGGCTCGGCCCGGTGCACCAGCTCGACCTCCCTGCCGTCCAGCACGGCCAGCAGGAAGGCATCGGTCAGCGCCACCGACAGGTTGAAGTTGGTCAGCTCGCCGTGGTCCTTCGCGCCGATGAAGTCCTCGATGTCGGGATGGTCGCAGCGCAGCACGCCCATCTGTGCGCCCCGCCGCGCACCGGCCGACTCCACCGTCTGGCAGGAACAATCGAACACGCGCATGAACGGCACGGGCCCGGAGGCGCTGGAACGGGTGCCGGCCACCCAGGCCCCGCGCGGGCGGATGCGCGAGAAGTCGTAGCCGACGCCGCCGCCCATGCGCATGGTCTCGGCGGCCTCCGCGAGGGCGATGTAGATCCCCGGATAGCCCTCGTCGTCGCCGGTGATCGAGTCGCCCACGGGCTGAACGAAGCAGTTGACCAGGGTGGCCGTCAGCGCCGTGCCCGCCGCCGACTGAATGCGCCCCGCGGGCACGAAGCCGTCGCGCAATGCCTGCAGGAAGCGCGCCTCCCAGGCCTCGCGCTCGCCGGTTTTCTCGGCCTGTGCCAGGGCCCGCGCCACCCGGCGGTGGATGTCGTCGATGCCATGCTCGCCGTCCTGCGCGTACTTCTCCATCAGCACGTCGCAGCAGATCGGCTGGACGGGCAGTTCGGGAAGTCTCGGGCTGTCGACGGTGAAGCTTGTCATGGCCATCGGCGGAAGGTCGGGCACCCATGATGGGTGCGCGCCCCGCCGCGGCCTTGATCCATCGCAAGGCCGCGGCCGCGTCGAACTCCTAGAGTGAACCGGACCCCGCACACACGGACACATCCGCTCAGAGGAGAAGCAAACCCATGCCGCGTCACTACCGGCTTGCCGACATCACGGTCCGGATTCCCTTCGGGACCACGGAGCAGGGGCGCATCGCCTTGCTCCAGGCCGCGGGCATTCCCGTGGATGCGGGCGGCGAGCTCGCACGGGGCTTCCTGCACGAGCGGGCGCCCTTCAGGTTCGGCGCCGATTCGATCTGCCGCTGGTTCGACACCGCCGGCACCGACCTCATGCCGGCCATGCCGTCCACGGTGGCCGCCGACCACTCATCCGGCGCGCGCGCAGCCTGACATGAGCACGCTTCGTTCGATCCTCGTCCACCTCGACGGCACGGACCGCGCCGAGGTGCGCCTGCGCCTCGCCCACCGCCTGGCGGCATTACACGGCTCGGCCCTGACCGCGCTCTTCGCGGTGTCGCCCTCGGTGCTGGCCGTTCTGCCGATGATCGGCGGCCTGCCTCCGATGCCGATGGCCGGAGACATAGACCCCGAGCACCGCGCGCATGCCGCGGCGGTGTTCGAGCGCCTGCTGCAGGACCACGCCAGCCGCAGCGACTGGCGCGAGCTGCGCGGCGAGCCCGTCGTCGAAAGCTTCGTCCAGCATGCGCTGACCTGCGATCTCATGGTGCTGGGGCAGCGCGATCCGCGCGACAAGACCGGCTTCGACGTGCCGGCCGATTTCGTCGAGGCGGTCGTGCTGGCCAGCGGCAAGCCGGCGCTGGTCGTACCGCTCGCGGGCAGGGTGTCGCCGAACCCCGGCAAGGTGCTGGTCGCATGGCGCGGTGCGCGCGAGTCCGCCCGTGCGCTGGAAACCGCCCTGCCGCTGCTGTGCTCGGCACAGGAAGTCCACCTCGTGGCCCCGATGAGCGCTGCGGATTCGGGGCACGGCACGACGATGTCGAGACTGCGCGGCTACCTGCGTCTGATCCGAAGCAGGGCGCGCCGGTGTCGGACGTGCTCGGCCGCGTCGAGCTGATCGAGGCGCTGGGCGCCGACACGCTGATCCACGTCGACGTGGCCGGCGTGCCGCTGATCGCGCGGCAGAACGACCGCACGCCGCT
>NZ_JASMRZ010000050.1 GCF_030462475.1 Variovorax sp. CAN15 | reverse complement strand
CCACTGCCGCGCTGGCCGCGCGGCTCGAAGTGAGTGAAGCCGCGCTGTATCGCCATTTCGCGAGCAAGGCCCAGATGTTCGAGGGCCTGATCGACTTCATCGAGCAGAGCGTCTTCACGCTGGTCAACCAGATCCTCGAGCGCGAGGGCGCCACCGGCGCGCAGCAGGCCGCGCGCATGCTCACGCTGCTGGTGCAATTCGCCGAGCGCAACCCCGGCATGACCCGCGTCATGGTGGGCGACGCGCTGGTCTACGAGAACGAGCGCCTCCAGCAGCGCATGAACCAGTTCTTCGACAAGATCGAATCCACGCTGCGCCAGGTGCTGCGCGGCGCCGCCGCGGCCGATGGATCGGCCACGCCCAGCGTCGACGCCCAGGTGCGCGCCGCGGCGCTCACGGCCTTCGTGGTGGGGCAGCTGCAGCGCTTCGCGCGCTCGGGCTTTCGCCGCGCGCCTTCCGAGCACCTCGAAGCGACGATCGCACTGATCGTCTGACGCGGGGTACCCTGCGGCGGGCCGGCCGGCTCGCCTTGGGCCTTCGGGCGGCGTAGCATCTGCCAGTCCCTTGCCGCCGCCCCTTGGCGGTAAGCCAATGTTTGCGCGGTTGCCTCCATGGAGGGCGCATGAGCCATGGCGCGGTCGATCGTCTGCTGGAGCCTCGCTTGCCGCGGGTGTTCGCACATGCCTGACGCGGCGCACAGCCACGGTCTGCGGACCATCCTCCTGACGGCGCTGGCCATGCTCGCATTCGCCGCCAACTCCTTGCTGTGCCGGCTCGCGTTGCAGCACAAGGGCATCGACCCCGCGAGCTTCGGCATCGTCAGGCTCGTGGCGGGCGCGCTCATGCTGGGGCTCATCGTGCGATTCAGGGCACAGCCGCCAGCTTCGCCGGCCCGTGCCGACTGGCTGGCCGCCGTCATGCTGTTCGCCTATGTCGCCTTCTTCTCCTTCGCCTACCTCAGCCTGCCGGCAGGCACGGGCGCGCTGATCCTGTTCGGCGCGGTGCAGCTGACGATGTTCGGGGTGGGCCTGCGCGCGGGCAGCGAGCGCTTCGGTGCGCTCGCGTGGTTCGGCTTCGTGCTCGCGGCAGCCGGGCTCGTCTACCTGGTCTTGCCAGGGATCGCCGCGCCACCGCTGGTGGGTGCGGTGCTGATGGCCGTCGCGGGCGTGGCATGGGGCGTGTATTCGCTGCGCGGCCGCGGCGTGGCCGACCCGCTCGCGGCCACCTCGCGCAACTTCACTCGGGCGGTGCCGCTGGCGCTCGCGCTGAGCTTGGTGTTCGCGGCCAGCGCCCACGCGGACGCGACCGGCCTCGTGCTCGCCGTCGCTTCCGGCGCACTGACCTCGGGGCTCGGCTACGTGGTCTGGTACGCGGCGCTGGGCCGTCTTGGCGCCATGCGCGCGGCCACCGTGCAGCTGTCGGTGCCGCTGCTGGCGGCCTTCGGCGGCGTGCTGTTCCTGTCGGAGGCGATAACGCCGCGCCTGGCCGCGGCCTCCGTTGCGATCCTGGGCGGCATCGCGCTCGTGCTGAGCCAGAAGTCTCGGGCAGGCGCTCGCCGGTAGCCGGCGTCAGCGTCTACGCGACAGCCACGCCGACCTTAGCTCCCGCCGCGACGATCTCCCCCCATGTCGCGTCGTCCACCCAGATCCCGTCCTTGCGCCGCGCCGCGCGCGCCTTGCGCTCCGGCTCGCCAGCGATCTGCACTTCGTCGAAGCCCTGCCCGGGCGGACTCTGCCGCAGCCAGCCGACGAACTCGCGGGCTTCCTCGTCGAAGGATTTCTGCGTGCCCAGCCGCGCCGGGTCGATCAGCACCGTGAGCATGCCGTTGAGCACCGTGCGTGCCGTGTCCGCCGGCCGGTGCCAGGTGCCGCCGCCGGTGAGCGCACCGCCCAGCAGCTCGCAGGCCACCGCCATGCCGTAGCCCTTGTGCTCGCCGAAGGTCATGAGCGCGCCGAAGAGGCCGTTGCCCTGCGGCACCACCACCACGCCGGGGTCGTTGGTGGGCGCGCCGTTCTCGTCGATCAGGTAGCCGTCGGGCACGCGTTCGCCCTTGTTGTGCGCCACGCGCATCTTTCCCTGCGCCACGCGGCTGGTCGCGTAGTCGAGCACGAAGGGCTCGGCGCCCGAAAGCGGAATGCCGATGCAGCACGGGTTGGTGCCGAAGCGCCCGTCGCCGCCGCCCCAGGGCGCGACCACCGGCCGCGAGAGCACGTTGACGAAGTGCATCGAAACCAGCCCCTGCGCCGTCGCCATCTCCGCGAAGTGTCCGATGCGCCCCAGGTGGTGCGCATGCGCCAGCGTGAAGATGCAGCTGCCGTGCTGCTTCGTCCGCGCGATGCCCAGCTCCATCGCCTGCACGCCGACGATCTGCCCGTAGCCGTGCTGGCCGTCCAGGCCCATCAGCGTGCCGATGTCAAGGTTCACGCGCACTGCTGCGTTCGGCTTCAGGCCGCCCTCGGCCACCGCATCGACGTAGCGCGGCAGCATGCCCACGCCGTGCGAGTCGTGGCCGCTCAGGTTGGCCAGCACGAGGTTGGCAGCCACCTGCTGCGCCTCGGCGGGCGAGCTGCCCGCGGCTTCGAGGATGCGGGCGACGGTGGCCTGCAGGTGGTCGGCCTTGAGGGTGTGGGACATGGATCAGGCTCCTTTCGCGTTCAGCGTGATGGCGTAGAGCGACGTGGTCGCGCAGATGAAGAGGCGGTTGCGCTTGGGGCCGCCGAAGCACACGTTGGCCACGCGCTCGGGCAGCAGGATCTTGCCCAGCAGCGTGCCGTCGGGGTGGTAGGCGTGCACGCCGTCGAGCGCGCTGGTCCAGATGCGGCCTTCGGTGTCGAGGCGGAAGCCGTCGAAGAGGCCGCTGGTGCATTCGGCGAAGACTTCTCCGCCGCTCAAGGTGCGGCCGTCGGCTCCGAGCTTGAACTTGCGGATGTGCCGGGGGCCGTCCGCCGCGTGGCTCGCGCCCGTGTCGGCGATGTACAGCAGCGACTCGTCGGGCGAGAACGCAAGCCCGTTGGGCTTCACGAAGTCGTCCGCCATGAGCTCGACCTCGCCGTTAGCCGGATCGACGCGGTAGACATGGCACGCGCCGATCTCGCTGTCGGCCTTCAGGCCCTCGTAGTCGGAGAGGATGCCGTAGCTCGGGTCGGTGAACCACACGGCACCGTCCGAGTGCACCACCACGTCGTTGGGCGAGTTCAGCCGCTTGCCCTTCCAATGCGACGCCAGCACAGTGGTCGTGCCGTCGTGCTCGGTGCGCGTGACGCGCCGCGTGAGGTGCTCGCAGCTCACCAGCCGGCCCCGGCGGTCGACCGTGTTGCCGTTCGTGTTGTTCGACGGCTCGCGGAAGGTGCCCACGGTGCAGTTGACCTCGTCGAAGCGCAGCATGCGGTTGTTCGGAATGTCCGACCACACCAGCGCGCGGTGCGCCGCGAACCAGGCGGGGCCCTCGCACCAGCGCGCGCCGGTCCAAAGGCGCTGCACGCGCTCGGGGCCGGGAATGCAGCCCTTGAAGCGCGGGTCCAGCTGCTCGAAGCCTGTGCCTTCCAGGAAGCCGAAGGGGAGAGTCGCCATGCCGTTCCTCGTCGATGGGTTCAGTTCACATCACCGCGCCGACCTGCCACGGCACGAACTCGTTCTGGCCGTAGCCGTGCTGCTCGCTCTTCGACTGCGCGCCCGAGGCGGTCGCGAGCACCAGTTCGAAGATGCGCTGGCCCATCTCCTGGATCGACGCCGTGCCGTCCACGATCTCGCCGCAGTTGATGTCCATGTCTTCCTCCTGCCGCTGCCACAGTGCCGAGTTGGTGGCGAGCTTGAGCGAGGGCGAGGGCGCGCAGCCATACGCCGAGCCGCGCCCCGTGGTGAAGCAGATCAGGTTGGCGCCGCCGGCCACCTGGCCCGTGGCGCTCACCGGGTCGTAGCCCGGCGTGTCCATGTAGACGAAGCCGTGCGCATCGACGGGCTCCGCATACTCGTACACAGCCTCCAGGTTGCTGGTGCCGCCCTTGGCGACCGCGCCCAGCGATTTCTCGAGGATGGTGGTGAGCCCGCCCGCCTTGTTCCCGGGCGAGGGGTTGTTGTTCATCTCGCCTTCGTTGACGGCGGTGTAGTGCTCCCACCACTTGATGCGGTCCACCAGCTTCTGGCCCACTTCGCGCTTCACCGCGCGGCGCGTGAGCAGGTGCTCGGCGCCGTACACCTCGGGCGTTTCGCTGAGGATGGCGGTGCCGCCGTGCTCCACCAGCAGGTCGACTGCCGCGCCCAGCGCCGGGTTGGCGCTGATGCCCGAGTAGCCGTCGGAGCCGCCGCACTGCAGCCCGATGGTGATGTGCGCCGCGCTGCAGGGCTCGCGCTTCACCGCGTTGGCGCGCGGCAGCATCTCGTTGATGAGCGCCACGCCCTTCTCGACCGTCTTGCGCGTGCCGCCCGTGTCCTGGATGTTGAAGGTGCGGAAGTTCTCGCCCTCGGCCAGGTGCCCGGTCGCGAGCCAGGCGTTGATCTGGTTGGCCTCGCAGCCCAGGCCGACCACCAGCACACCCGCGAAGTTCGGGTGCGTGGCGTAGCCCGTGAGCGTGCGCTCCAGGATCTGCATGCCCATGCCCTGCGTGTCCATGCCGCAGCCGGTGCCGTGCGTGAGCGCGACCACGCCGTCCACGTTGGGGAATGCCGCCAGCGCCTGCGGATTGGTCTTGCGCGAGAAGTGGTCGGCGATGGCGCGCGCGGCCGTGGCCGAGCAGTTCACGCTGGTCAGCACCCCGATGTAGTTGCGCGTGGCCACGCGGCCGTCGGCGCGCTTGATGCCCATGAAGGTGGCTTCGCGCTTCGCGGGCGCGGGTTTCACGTCGGCACCGAAGGCGTAGTCGCGCTCGAAGTCGCCCTTGTCGGGCCCCATGTCGAGGTTCTGCGTGTGCACGTGCTCGCCGGCGGCGATGGGCTTGCTCGCGAAGCCGATGATCTGGTTGTAGCGGCGCACCGGCTCGCCCTGCGCGATGTCGCGCATCGCGATCTTGTGGCCCGGCGGGATCAGGCCGCGCACGGCCACGCCTTCGACGGCGGTGCCGCCGAGCAATTGGGAGCGCGCGATGACGACGTCGTCGGCGGGATGGAGTCGGATGCAGGGTGTCATCGTGGTCGTTCTGTATCTGTTCAGGAGGCCTTGGTGCGGCGCCAGCTCGCGCTGAAGCGCTGGTGGAACTTGTCCATGTGCTCGTGCATGGCGCTGCGCGCGGCGGCGGGGTCGCGCGAGGCGATCGCTTCGAGGATCAGCTCGTGCTCGCCGATGGCGACCTGCCACGACTCCATGGTCTCGAAGTAATCGATCATCCGGGCGAAGATCGGCCCGTGCCGCGACTCCCAGAAGCCCTGCACCGTCTCGGTCAGCACCACGTTGTCGCAGGCGTTGACGATGGCCAGGTGGAAGGCGCGGTCGCCCTCGTGCGGCACCTCGTTGCGCGCGGCCAGCTCGCGCATCATCCGGATGGCGCGGCGCATGGCGTCCACGTCCTTGCGCTTGCCGTACTGGGCCGCGGTGGCGGCGGTCTCGCCCTCCACCATGCGGCGCGCGCGGATGATCTCGAGCGGGCCCCATTCGATGCCGGCCGCGCCGTTGGCCGGCGGCGGTGGCGTGCGCTGCGAGCGGTCCAGCACGTACACGCCCGAGCCGGTGCGCACCTCGACCCAGCCCTCCACCTCCAGTGCGATCAGCGCCTCGCGCACCGAGGGCCGGCTCACGCCCAGCTGCCGGGCAAGGTCGCGCTCGGCGGGAATGCGCGCGCCCACCGCGAATTCGCCCTTGCCGATGAGCTCGCGCAGCTGTTCGGCAATCTGGCGGTAGAGGCGCTGGGGTTCGAGGGTCTGGATCGGCACGGAAACGGATGGATGCGCGAAAGGCGGTGGAGCTTAGGGGTTGTCCTGAATTGGCCAAGTGGTAAGGCCAATTCAGAATACGCCACATTGCCCGGACCATCATCGGGCCAAACCCGAGGAGTGCTCCATGAGATTGAAGGGAAAGACCGCGCTGGTCACTGCCGCCGGCCAGGGCATCGGCCATGCCAGCGTGCTCGCCATGGCCGCCGAGGGCGCGCAGGTCTGGGCCACCGACGTCAACGAGAAACTGCTCGAGCGCTATGCGGGCATGCCCAACGTCACGGCGCTGAAGCTCGACGTGCTCGACAAGGCCGCCATCGGAGCGCTGGCTGCCAGCCTCCCGCCGCTGGACGTTCTCTTCAACTGCGCCGGCGTGGTCCACAACGGCACCATCGAGCAGGCGACCGACGACGAGCTTCTGTTCGCCTTCAACCTCAACGTGCGCGCCCAGATGTGGACCATCCAGGCCGTGCTGCCCGGCATGCTGGCGGCAGGGCGCGGCAGCATCATCAACATGGCCAGCGTCTGCTCCAGCATGAAGGGGTTGCCCAGCCGCTTCGTCTACGGCACCACCAAGGCGGCGGTGCTGGGTCTCACCAAGAGCGTGGCGGCCGACTACGTGGCCCGCGGCATCCGCTGCAATGCGGTCTGCCCAGGCACGGTCGACACCCCCTCGCTGGGCGAGCGCATCAACGCCAACGCCGACCCCGATGCCGCACGCCGCGCATTCATCGCGCGCCAGCCGATGGGCCGGCTCGCGCAGGCCGAGGAGATCGCGCCGGTGGTCGTGTTCCTCGCCAGCGACGAATCGGTCTTCGCCACCGGCCAGTGCTTCACGGTCGACGGCGGCATCACGATATGAACCAGCTCGACTTCCACGGGCGCCACGCGGTCGTTACCGGCGGTGCCACGGGGCTGGGTTTCGGCGTCGCGCAGCGGCTGGTCGCCTCGGGCGGCAGCGTCACGCTGTGGGACCGCGATGAAGATGCAGCCGCGAAGGCGGCCGAGTCGCTCGGCGCCACGGCCTTCGCGCTGAAGGTCGACGTGTCGCGGCATGCCTCGGTCGCACAGGCCGTGGCCGCCACGCTGGCGCATGCGCCGCGCATCGACGCCCTGGTCAACAGCGCCGGCATCACCGGGCCCAACACCAGGCTGTGGGACTATCCGGTGGACGACTGGCGCCAGGTGATGGAAGTCAACATCAACGGTGTGTTCCTGTGCTGCCGCGAGGTGGTCGCGCAGATGCGCAGGCAGGGCGACCGGGGCTACGGCCGCATCGTCAACATCGCCTCGGTGGCTGGCAAGGACGGCAACCCCAACGCCAGCGCCTACAGCGCGAGCAAGGCGGCGGTCATCGGCCTGACCAAGTCGCTCGGCAAGGAGCTGGCCGACACCGGCATCCGCGTGAACTGCGTGACGCCCGCGGCGGTGAAGACGGCCATCTTCGACCAGATGACGCCCGAGCACATCGCCTTCATGCTCTCGAAGATTCCCATGGGCCGCTTCGGCACCGTGGAAGAGGTGGCGGCGATGGTCGGCTGGCTCTGCACGGAAGACTGCTCGTTTTCCACCGGCGCGGTCTTCGACCTCTCCGGTGGCCGCTCCACTTACTGATCAACCCGATTCAATGCACTGAAAGGAAAGCATGAAACTCGTCCGCTACGGCAACCCCGGCAAGGAAAAGCCCGGCCTCATCGATGACAACGGCCAGCTGCGCGACCTGAGCGCCATCGTCAAGGACATCGGCCCCGACCAGCTCGGCGATGCCGCGCTGGCCAAGCTGCGCAAGCAGAAGATCGACAAGCTGCCGCTGGTCAAGGGCAAGCCGCGCTTCGGCTGCCCGGTGGCGAACGTGGGCAAGTTCATCGCCATCGGCCTGAACTACGCGGACCACGCGGCCGAGTCGGGCCTGCCGGTGCCCAAGGAGCCGGTGGTGTTCACCAAGGCCAACAGCTGCGTCCAGGGCCCGAACGACCCGGTGATGCTGCCCAAGGGCTCGGTCAAGACCGACTGGGAAGTCGAGCTCGGCGTGGTCATCGGCACGCGCGCGCGCTACGTGCCGCAGAAGAGCGCGCTCGACTACGTGGCCGGCTACTGCACCATCAACGACATCAGCGAGCGCGAATACCAGATCGAGCGCGGCGGCACCTGGGACAAGGGCAAGGGCTGCGACACCTTCGGCCCCATCGGCCCCTGGCTGGTGACGCGCGACGACGTGCCCAACCCGCAGAAGCTGGCGATGTGGCTCGACCTGAACGGCCAGCGCGTGCAGACCGGCAACACCAGGACCATGATCTTCACCGTGGCGAAGATCGTGAGCTACGTGAGCCAGTTCATGACGCTGATGCCGGGCGACATCATCACCACCGGCACGCCCCCCGGCGTGGGCATGGGCATGAAGCCGCCGCTCTTCCTGAAGAAGGGCGACGTGATGACGCTGGGCATCGAAGGCCTGGGCGACCAGCGCCAGGAAGTGGTTCCCTTCAAGCTCTGAGCCCGGCCGGCTCCAGACCGTGGCGCGCTCATTCGCGTGAGCCGCGCCTGTCTGCGATCATCCGGCGCATGCAGGTGCCTCCCGTTCATCGCTGCCAGGTCTTCGGCTCCCCGTGGGAGGGCGTGTACGGCACGTCGATCGACAGCGCGATGCACTACGGCCGCCACTGGCACGCGACCTACGGGCTGGGCCTGCTGGAACAGGGCGCACAGAGCTCGGCCAGCGGACGCGGCAAGGTCGATGCCTACGCGGGCGACCTCATCACCACCAACCCCGGCGAGGTGCACGACGGGCAGCCGCTGGGCGGGCCTTCGCGGCACTGGCGCATGGTGTACCTGGACCCGAGTGTGATGGCGGGCATCAAGGGCGATGCCGGGCCGGAGGTCGAGTTCACGCGGCCCGTGCTCAAGGACGCGCGGCTGCGCCACACGCTG
This sequence comes from Variovorax sp. CAN15, assembly GCF_030462475.1. GTDB lineage: Bacteria > Pseudomonadota > Gammaproteobacteria > Burkholderiales > Burkholderiaceae_C > Variovorax. The sequence continues at coordinate 32,538 of NZ_JASMRZ010000050.1, read as the reverse complement.
CAGCGCCTGTTCGCGCGGCTCGATGCATGGCGTGCCAATGCCGCCGATTTGGAGACGCTGGCTTGCGAGGAGTCGCTGGTCGAGGTCTGCGGCCTGCTGCTCGAAGCGCATTCCACGACAGCGCCGCCATCGGGGCCTGCAGCCGGCGGCGACATGCGCCGCCTGCGCGAGCGGCTGGCCGACAACCTGCACGAGGCGCCGAAACTTTCCGACCTCGCCGAGATGGTCGGTCTCAGCCGCTACCAGGTGCTGCGCCGCTTCGAGAAAACCTATGGCGTGCCGCCGCATGCCTGGCTGCTGCTGCAGCGCGCCGAGCGTGCACGCGGCCTGATCCGCCGGGGCGAGAACCTGGCCGACGCCGCCGTCGCCAGCGGCTTCGCCGACCAGAGCCACATGACCCGCATCTTCGCGCGCCACTTCGGCTTCACGCCCGGTGCGTGGCAGCGGGCCTGCCGCCAGGGCTGATCAGCGCAGTACGCGGATCAGCTCGTCGTACACCAGCCGCACACGTGCCGGCACCGGCGCGCGCTGCGCGCGGTAGACGTAGATCGGCCACGGCTCGGGCGCCTCGGCCTGCAGCACCGGCACCAGCGCGCCGCTTTCGATGGCGGGCTCGGCCAGCGAGCCGATCAGCTGCGCGAAGCCCAGGCCCGCGAGCACCGCCGCGCATTCGGTGTCGAAGTCGTCGGTGACGAAGGCCGGCGAGGTCACGGCCAGCTGCCGGTCCTTGCGGAAGATCATCGACCACGGCCGGCCCGACTTGCGGTCGATCAGCGCGGTGAGCGGCATCGCGGCGAGCGCGTCGATGGTCTTCGGCACGCCGGTGCGCGCGATCAGCGAGGGAGCCGCCACTACATGCAGCGCCATCTTCCCGACCGGCCGCGCGATGAAGCGCGCGTCGCGCAACGGCCCCACGCGCACGCCGATGTCGATCTGCTCGCCGACCACGTCGGCATGGGCTTCCGAGACGCGCAGGTCCAGCACGAGGCCCGGGTGCGCGGCGAGCATCGGTGCCAGCGCGCGCGGAATGAGCTGGCGCCCGAAGATGCCCGGCGCCGTGACGCGCACCGTGCCCTCGTGCTGCGAGAGCGCGTGGCGGTCGGTGCGATGGAACAGCTCGTCGACGCCGCTCAGCGCGGTGCGTGCCCGCTCCAGCAGCTGCCGGCCGAAGTCGGTGAGCTGCACGCCGCGCGTGCTGCGGTGGAAGAGCGGCTCGCCCAGATCGTCCTCCAGCTCGCGCACCGCGCGCGTCACCACCTGCGGCGACACCGACAGCCGCGCGGCCGCATCGCGGAAGTTGGCGGCATCGGCGGCGGCGCAGAACACGCGCAGGGCTTCGAGGCGGTTGGACACGGATTATTCCTTTTCTGGGAATTCTGAAGTCGCGAGAGTTTCATTTACGGGAATGCGTGGATTTTCCACACTGCATGCACTTCTTCAAACCTCCCGTTCAAGCCAACCGAAAGGAACTCTCATGACATCCGTTCAAGACAACATCAAGGGCAAGGTCGCCATCGTCACCGGCGCGAGCAGCGGGCTCGGCGAATCGACGGCGCGGCACCTGGCGGCGCGCGGCGCGAAGGTGGTGCTGGCGGCGCGCCGCACCGACCGGCTCGACAAGCTCGTCGCGGAGATCCGCGAGGCCGGCGGCGAGGCCATCGCCGTGGCCACCGACGTGGCGAAGCGCGCCGACCTCGAGAAGCTCGCCGCCGCCACCGTCGAGGCCTTCGGCCGCATCGACGTGCTGGTCAACAACGCGGGCGTGATGCCGCTGTCGCCGCTGCACAAGCTCAAGGTCGACGAGTGGGACCGCACCATCGACGTCAACATCAAGGGCGTGCTCTACGGCATTGCCGCGGTGCTGCCGCGCATGCAGGCGCAGGGCAGCGGGCACATCGTCAACGTCGCGTCCATCGCCGGGCTGAAGGTGTTCACGCCCATCGGCACCGTCTACAGCGCGACCAAGCACGCGGTGCGCGCCATCTCCGAGGGCCTGCGCGTGGAAGTGGGCAACAGCGGCGTACGAGTGACCATCGTGTCGCCCGGCGCGGTCGAGTCGGAGCTCAAGCTCGGCAGCACCGACGCCGAGAGCGCCGCCGGCGTGAAGGCGTTCTACGAGGCCAACCAGATCCCGGCCGATTCGGTGGCGCGCGCCGTGGTCTACGCGGTGGAACAGCCGGCCGACGTGGACATCAATGAGGTCGTGCTGCGGCCTGTGGCGCAGGAGTTCTGAGCCCCGGGGCCGGCAAGGCCGGCCCTGAAAAAGAGATGCGGGACCGACCCTATGGCGGTCCGTTTCGCCTCAATTAACCTTCAACAACTGAAGGTCAATTTGCGGACGAAGGTGCAAAGACCTGCAAAATAGAACGACCGTTCGTTTTTGCATGGAAATTCCACGATGACCGCAACAGCCGTTCCCGCCAAGCCCGCGCGCGCCGCCCAGAAAGGGCAGCAGACCAAGGCCGTCATCGTCGATGCCGCGCTGGCCCTGGCCGCGCAGATCGGGCTCGAAGGACTGTCGATCGGCGCCGTGGCCGAAATCACCAAGATGAGCAAGTCGGGCGTCTTCGCCCACTTCGGCTCGCGCGAAGAGCTCCAGATCTCGGTGGTGCGCGAATACCACGCCCGCTTCGAGCAGGAGGTGTTCTTCCCCGCACTGAAGGCGCCGCGCGGCCTGCCGCGACTGCGCGCCATGTTCGCCAACTGGATGAAGCGCACCTCGACCGAGATCGACTCGGGCTGCATCTACATCAGCGGCGCCTCCGAATTCGACGACCGCCCGGGCCCGGTGCGCGACGCGCTGGTCGAGTCGGTCAGCATCTGGCAGGCGGCCGTGCTGCGCGCCATCGTGCAGTCGCAGAGCGAAGGCCATCTGCGCGCCGATGCCGACGAGCGCCAGGTGGCGTTCGAGATCCACGGCCTCATCCTCGCGCTGCACTACGAAGCCCGCTTCCTGCAGGTGCCCGGCTCCATCGGCCGCGCCAACGTCGGTTTCGACAACATCCTCGCCCGCGCCGCCACGCCCGACGCGCCCAAGCCCGAAGCGGCTGCCGCCCCGGCGGCACGCCGCCTCAAGACCGTGCGCTGACAGCGGCGCGCGGCTCGTTCCCGAATTTCGTTTTTCCTTTTTCTATCTAGCTTCGACCAGGAGAGTTCCGGATGCCTACCTACAACCCCCCCGTACGCGACATGCAGTTCGTGCTGCACGAAGTGCTCAACGTCGCCGAGGAGCTCAAGGCGCTTCCGGCACATGCCGAGACCGACGCCGACACCATCAACGCGGTGATCGAAGAAGCCGGCAAGTTCGCCGCCGAAGTGACCTTCCCGCTGAACATCAGCGGCGACGAAGAGGGCTGCACGCTCGACAAGACCACGCATGAAGTGAAGACGCCCAAGGGCTTCAAGGACGCCTACGCCAAGTACGTCGAAGGCGGTTGGCCCGCGCTGTCGTGCGACCCGGCCTTCGGTGGCCAGGGCCTGCCCTTCGTGGTCAACCAGTGCCTGTTCGAGATGCTCAACAGCGCCAACCAGGCCTGGACCATGTACCCCGGCCTCTCGCACGGCGCCTACGAGGCGCTCGCCGCGCACGGCACCGACGAGCAGAAGAAGACCTACCTGCCCAAGCTCACCAGCGGCGAATGGACCGGCACCATGTGCCTGACCGAACCCCATTGCGGCACCGACCTCGGCCTGCTGCGCACCAAGGCCGAGCCGCAGCCCGACGGCACCTACCGCATCACCGGCAACAAGATCTTCATCTCGGCCGGCGAGCACGACATGACGAGCAACATCATTCACCTGGTGCTGGCTCGCCTGCCTGACGCGCCCAAGGGCAGCAAGGGCATCAGCCTGTTCGTGGTGCCGAAGTTCAAGGTCAAGGCCGACGGCTCGCTCGGCGAGCGCAACCCGATCTTCTGCGCCGGCCTCGAGCACAAGATGGGCATCCACGGCAACGCCACCGCGCAGATCGTGATCGAAGGCGCCACCGGCACGCTGGTGGGCGAGCCCAACAAGGGCCTGGCCGCGATGTTCGTGATGATGAACGCCGCCCGCCTGGGCGTGGGCAACCAGTCGCTCGGCCTGACCGAAGTGGCCTACCAGAACGCGCTGGCCTACGCCAAGGACCGCATCCAGATGCGTTCGCTCTCCGGCGTGAAGGCCAAGGACAAGGAAGCCGACCCCATCATCGTGCACCCCGACGTGCGCAAGATGCTGCTCACGGCCAAGGCGTACGCCGAAGGCGGCCGCGCGCTGCAGATCTTCTGCACGCTGCTGCTCGACAAGGAACACAACCACCCCGACGAGAAGGTGCGCAAGGACTCGGGCGAACTGGTCGCGCTGCTCACGCCCATCGTCAAGGCCTTCATCACCGACAACGGCCACATTTCCACCAACGCCTGCATGCAGGTGTTCGGCGGCCACGGCTTCATCAAGGAATGGGGCATGGAGCAGTTCGTGCGCGACAACCGCATCAACATGATCTATGAAGGCACCAACACCATCCAGTCGCTGGACCTGCTGGGCCGCAAGGTGCTGGGCAACAACGGCGCGTCGCTGAAGAAGTTCGGCAAGCTCGTGGGCAAGCTGGTGGAAGAAGAAGGCGTGAACGAGAAGATGGCCGAGTTCATCAACCCGATCGCGGGCCTGGGCGACCAGCTCACCAAGTTCACCACCGAGATCGGCTTCAAGGGCTTCCAGAACCCCGACGAAGTGGGCGCCGCTGCTGTCGACTACCTGCGCGTGGCCGGCCACTTCGTGTTCGGCTACCTGTTCGCCCGCATGGCGCAGGTTGCGCTGCGCGAGATCGCCGCCGGCGACACCGACCCGTTCTACGTCGCCAAGCTGCAGACCGCGCGCTTCTACTTCGCCAAGCTCTTCCCCGAGACCGCGACGCTGATGCGCACCGCGCGTGCCGGCAGCAAGGTGCTGATGGACACCGACGCGGCGCTGGCCTGAAGCAACAAGCCCTTTGCCTTTTCCTTCACTTCGCCGGGAGACACGCATGAAGAAAACATTCGCCGCCGTTCTGTTCGCCGTCACCGCAGCCTCGGCCATGGCCCAGGTCACGCCGGTCGGCCTGTGGCGCAACGTTGACGACAAGACTGGTGAGGTCAAGGCCGAGATCCGCATCGATGAAACCAACGGTGCGCTGCTCGGCCGCATCGAAAAGGCTCTGGGCAAGGACGCCAAGCCCGGCGCCACCTGCGACCAATGCAGCGACGACCGCAAGGGCAAGCCCATGGTGGGCCTGGACATCATCCGCGGCGGCAAGAAGGCCGAAGGCAAGGACGTCTGGGAAGGCGGCAAGATCCTCGACCCCGAGAACGGCAAGGAATACCGCGCGAGCTACACGCCCGTCGACGGCGGCAAGAAGCTCGAAGTGCGCGGCTACCTCGGCCCCTTCTGGCGCACTCAAACCTGGAACCGCGTTCCTTGACCCACCCCCGTAGCTGCTCACTTCGTGTAGCAGCCTCCCCCTCAAGGGGGCAACACCAGCGGCCCGGCAAAGCCGGTTCCGCGGTGTTCCCCGAACTGATTCAGAACTTCGAAACCCCGCTATGTCCCGATTTCAAGTGAAGAAGGTTGCCGTGCTCGGCGCCGGCGTGATGGGCGCGCAGATTGCGGCCCACCTCGTCAACGTGCGCGTGCCTGTCGTGCTGTTTGACCTGGCCGCAAAAGAAGGCCCGAAGAACGGCATCGTCACGCGCGCCATCGACAACCTCAAGAAGCTCAAGCCCGCGCCTCTCGGCGACGTGGCCGATGCGGGCCTGATCGAACAGGCCAACTACGAAGACGACCTTGCCAAGCTCGGCGAGTGCGACCTCATCATCGAAGCCATTGCCGAGCGCATGGACTGGAAGCTCGATCTGTACAAGAAGATCGCGCCCCACGTAGCCAAGCATTCGATCCTCGCCTCGAACACCTCGGGCCTGTCGATCACCAAGCTCAGCGAGGCGCTGCCCGAAGCATTGATGCCTCGCTTCTGCGGCATTCACTTTTTCAACCCGCCGCGCTACATGTTCCTGGTGGAGCTGATCAACACGCCCACCACGCAGCCGCAGGTGCTCGACGACCTCGAAGCCTTCGTCACCAGCACGCTCGGCAAGGGCGTGGTGCGCGCGCACGACACGCCCAACTTCATCGCCAACCGCGTCGGCATCGCCGGCATGCTGGCCACGCTGAAGGAAGTCGAGAAGTTCGGCTTGACGCCCGACGTGGTGGACGACCTCACCGGCAAGAAGCTGGGCCGCGCAAGCTCGGGCACCTTCCGCACCGCCGACGTGGTGGGCCTCGACACGATGGCCCACGTGGTGAAGACGCTGCAGGACAACCTCAACGCCGAGACCGATCCGTTCTACGCCAACTTCGCGACGCCGCCGGTGCTCGCCAAGCTGCTCGAACTGGGCAACCTGGGCCAGAAGACCAAGGCCGGCTTCTTCAAGAAGGTGGGCCGCGACATCCTGCGCTTCGACCTGAAGAGCGGCGAATACGTGCCTGCCGGCGCCAAGGCCGACGAGGTGTACGGCCGCATGCTGAAGAAGCCCGCGGGCGAGCGCCTGAAGCTGCTGCGCGAGAGCGAAGGACCGCAGGGCCAGTTCCTCTGGGCCATCCTGCGCGACGGCTTCCATTACGCCGCCGTGCACCTGGGCGACATCGCCGAGAGCGCGCGCGACATCGACTTCGCCATGCGCTGGGGCTTCGGCATGAAGCAGGGCCCGTTCGAGCTGTGGCAGGAAGCCGGCTGGGCGCAGGTCGCCAAGTGGGTGCAGGAAGACATAGACGCCGGCAAGGCGCTGAGCAGCGCACCGCTGCCCAAGTGGGTGTTCGAAGGCCCGGTGGCCGAGGCCGGCGGCGTGCACACGCCCGAGGGCTCGTGGAGCGCCTCGCAGAACAAGTTCGTGCCGCAGCGCAGGCTGCCGGTGCATGACCGCCAGCTGTTCCCCGAGAGCGTGCTCGGCGCCAACGCGGCCGATGCCAACAAGGCCGGCACCACCATCAGCGACGAAGGCGACGTGCGCGTCTGGACGCTGGACGGCGAAGTGCTCATCGCCAGCATCCATTCGAAGATGCACGCCATCAGCCCCGACGTGGCCGAGGCGCTCGGCGCCGCAGTCGATCTGGCCGAGGCCGAATACAAGGGCCTGGTGATCTGGTCGCCCGACGAGGTGTTCTCGGTCGGCGCCGACCTTCAGGCGATGCTGCCGGCCTTCGTGGTCGCGGGTATCGGCGCGGTCGAGGGTGCCGAAGAAGAGCTGCAGAACGTGATGCTCAAGATCCGCTACGCCAGCGTGCCGGTGATCTCGGCCGTGCGCGGCATGGCGCTGGGCGGCGGCTGCGAGCTGGCCATTCATTCGGCCAGGCGCGTGGCGGCGATGGAAAGCTACATCGGCCTGGTCGAAGTGGGCGTGGGCCTGATCCCCGGCGCGGGCGGCCTGACCTACATCGCCCGCCGCGCGGCCGAGAACGCATCGGCCTCGACGGGCACCGACCTGCTGCCCTTCCTCACCGAAGGCTTCACCGCCGCCGCGATGGCGAAGGTCGGCACCGGTGCGCTCGATTCGAAGAAGCTGGGCTACCTGCTCGACAGCGACGTGATCGTGCCGAACAAGGACGAGCTGCTGTACGTGGCGCTGCAGCAGGCCAAGGCCATGGCCGACGCCGGCTACCGCCCGCCGCTGCGCCGCACCTTCCGCGTGGCGGGCCGCAGCGGCGCAGCGACCATCAAGGGGCAGCTCGTGAACATGCGCGACGGCGGCTTCATCAGCGCGCACGACTTCCACATCGCCAGCCTGATCGCGAACGTGGTCACCGGCGGCGACGTGGACGCAGGCTCGCTCGTGACCGAGGAGTACCTGATGACGCTGGAACGCAAGGCGTTCTGCTCGCTCATCGTGCATCCCAAGACGCAGGAGCGGATCATGGGAATGCTCAGTACGGGGAAGCCGGTGCGCAACTGACCTCGCAAGGACCATGAGCGCAAACCTCGACACGGCCGGTTCCCTCTCCCGCTTGCGGGAGAGGGCTAGGGTGAGGGCAAGCAGCCTTCGCTCGACCCCGACCGACGCCGAGGCGCTGCTCTGGTTCCACCTGCGCGACCGCCGCATGGCCAACTTCAAGTTCCGTCGCCAACGGCCGATCGGCCCGTACTTCGCAGACTTCGCATGTCTCGAAGCAAAGTTGATCGTCGAGTTGGACGGCGGGCAGCACGCCGAAGCTGTCGCATACGACGAGAAGCGCACACGCTTCATCGAAGCTCAGGGTTATCGCGTGCTTCGCTTCTGGAATCACGAAGTGCTGACCCAGACCGATGCCGTGCGCCAGCGAATCCTGCAGGCGCTGCAGGAAGACAGCCCTCACCCCAACCCTCTCCCGCAAGCGGGAGAGGGGGCAAGACAAGACATCAGGAATCCAAAGCCATGAAACAAGTCCAAGACGCCTACATCGTCTCCGCCACCCGCACCCCCATCGGCAAGTCGCACCGCGGCTACTTCCGCAACTACCGTCCCGACGACCTGCTGGCCACCACGCTGCGTGCCGCATTGGCCGCCGTGCCCAGCCTCGATCCCAAGGCCATCGAAGACATCATCTGCGGCTGCGCGATTCCCGAATCGCAGCAGGGCCTGAACGTCGCGCGCATCGGCGCGGTGCTGGCCGGGCTGCCGACCAGCGTCGGCGGCATCACCGTCAACCGCTTCTGCGCCTCGGGTCTGTCGGCCGTGCAGATGGCGGCCGACCGCATCCGCGTGGGCGAGGCCGACGTGATGATCGCCGCCGGCGTCGAGAGCATGAGCATGGTGCCGATGATGGGCAACTCGCCCTCGCTGTCGCCTTCCATCTTCGAACGCGAAGGCGACGTGGGCATCGCCTACGGCATGGGCCTCACCGCCGAGAAGGTTGCGCAGCAGTGGAAGGTGAGCCGCGAGGCGCAGGACGAGTTCGCGCTCGCCTCGCACCAGAAGGCGCTGGTCGCGCAGAAGGCCGGCAAGTTCGCCGACGAGATCACGCCCATCGAAGTGACCGATCGCACGCCGAACCTGGAGACCGGCGAGTCGATTGCCAAGACCCGCACCGTCAACCTCGACGAAGGCGCGCGCCCCGACACCAGCATCGAAGGCCTCGCCAAGCTGCGCACCGTGTTCGCCGCGCGCGGCACGGTCACGGCCGGCAACAGCTCGCAGACCTCGGATGGCGCGGGCGCGCTGATCCTGGCGAGCGAAAAGGCCGTGAAGCAGTACGGCCTCACGCCGCTCGCACGCTTCGTGAGCTTCGCCAGCAAGGGCGTGCCGCCGCACATCATGGGCATCGGCCCGATCGAGGCCATTCCCGCCGCGCTGCGCTATGCCGGCCTGAAGCACGAGGACATCGACTGGTTCGAGCTCAACGAAGCCTTCGCCGCGCAGTCGCTGGCCGTCATCAACACGCTGGGGCTCGATCCGTCGAAGGTCAACCCGATGGGCGGCGCGATCGCGCTGGGCCACCCGCTGGGCGCCACCGGCGCCATCCGCTCGGCCACCGTGGTGCACGCGCTGCGCCGCGAGAACCTGAAGTACGGCATGGTCACGATGTGCGTTGGCATGGGCCAGGGCGCCGCAGGGATCTTCGAAAGGGTCTGACCCACAGCAAGGCACCATCACGAGTGCCGGCACAACGAAGGAGACAGCTTCATGCAGACGCAGCAGCAGCTTCCGGTCGCCGGCGGCGCACAGCAACTGGCGGTGCGCCGCTATGAACCCGCCGGCACGCCGCGCGCGAGCGTGGTGATCGGCGGCGCGATGGGTGTGCGCCAGTCGTTCTATGAACCCTTCGCGCAATGGCTCTCGCAGCAGGGCCTGCGCGTCTGGACCTTCGACTACCGAGGCTCTGGCGACTCGCGCGGCAACCTGCCGCTGCGCGAGGTCGATGCCGACCTGTTCGACTGGGCCCGCGACTACGAAGCGGTGATCGATGCGGCCAAGGCCGAATTGCCCGACGAGCCGCTCTACCTGCTGGGCCACAGCCTCGGCGCGCAGCTGCCGGGCTTCCTGCAGCGGCCCGAGCAGGTCGACGGGCTGGTGAGCATCGCGGCCGGCAGCGGCTACTGGCGCGAGAACGCGCCGAAGCTCAAGCGCACCATCCTGTACTTCTGGTTCGTGCTGGTGCCGCTGGTCACGCGGCTTTTCGGCTACTTCCCGGGCCGCAAGCTGAAGAAGGTGGGCGACCTGCCGCGCGGCGTGATCCTGCAGTGGCGGCGCTGGTGTCTCAACCCGCGCTACAGCGTCGGTGCCGAGGGCGAGCTTGCCGCGCGCAGCTACAGCCGCGTGCGCTTCCCGGTGCTCGCGCTGTCGATGACCGACGACGAGCTCATGACGCTCGCGGGCACGAACAGCCTGGTGAGCTTCTATACCGGCGCGCCGAGCGCCATCGAACGCATCGCGCCGGCCGACGTGCAGGCACGCCGCATCGGCCACTTCGGCTTCTTCCGCGAGCAGTTCAGCCAGAGCCTCTGGCCGAGCACGGTGGACAAGCTGAACAGGCTCGCATCTCTTACTGCGGTGCAGCACGCCAACGTCCCGCACACGACTGCGTGACGCGGGCCACCGGAGGCACACTGCCGCCATGACGACGAGCACGCACCCCTTCGACAAGGCCCTGAAGATCCACCACAGCGACATCCGCGTGGGGCACTTCACCGGCATGACCAGCCCCGACTACTGGAACATGGTCGGGCCCTTCGGCGGCACCACCGCGGCGCTCGCGCTGCAATCGGTGATGCAGCACCCCGACGTGCTGGGCACGCCGATCGCGATCACGGTCAACTACGCGGCGGCACTCGAAGCCGGCGCGTTCGACATCCAGGCCACGGCCGTGCGCACCAACCGCTCCACGCAGCACTGGACGGTGCAGATCACCCAGGCCGGCGCCAGCGGCGCGCCCAACATGACGACCACCGCCACCGTGGTGACGGCCGCGCGCCGCGATACCTGGGGCGAGAGCGACATGCCGATGCCCGAGGCGCCCAGGCCCGAGACGGTCGAGCGCATGAGCATCGGCCCCTCGGGCGTGGCGTGGATCAAGCAGTACGAGATGCGCCCCTTCAGCGGCGGCATTCCCGCGAAGTGGGACGAGAGCCTGAGCCACAGCGAGACGCGCATCTGGCTGCGCGACGCCGAACCCAGGCCGCTGGACTTCGCATCGCTCGCGGCGATGAGCGACATGTTCTATCCGCGCGTGTGGCTGCGCCGTGCGAAGCACGTGCCGGCGGGCACGGTGTCGATCACCACCTACTTCCATGCCGGGCCGCAGCAGCTGGCCGAGGTCGGCACGGGCTACCTGCTGGGCCGCGCGGCGGGGCAGCAGTTCTTCAACGGTTTCTTCGACCAGACGGCGCATCTGTGGAGCGAGAAGGGCGTGCTGCTCGCCACCTCGAACCAGATCGTCTACTACAAGGAATAGCACCATGGCCGCCCTGCAGAAAGCCGCGCTCATCGTCGGCGCTGGCGACGCCACCGGCGGTGCCATCGCCCGCCGCTTCGCGCGCGAAGGCTATGCCACCTGCGTCACACGCCGCAGCCTCGACAAGCTGCAGCCGCTGGTCGCGCAGATCGAGGCCGACGGCGGCCGCGCGCATGCCTTCGCATGCGATGCGCGCAAGGAAGAGGAAGTGGTCGCGCTCGTCGAGCAGATCGAATCGACCATCGGGCCCATCGAGGTGATGGTGTTCAACATCGGCGCCAACGTGCCCGAGAGCATCCTCACGGAGACCGCGCGCAAGTATTTCAAGGTGTGGGAGATGGCCTGCTTCTCGGGCTTCCTCAACGGGCGCGAGGTGGCCAAGCGCATGGTGGCGCGCGAGATGCCGAGCGACGGCCATCGCGGCACGATCATCTTCACCGGCGCCACGGCCTCGCTGCGCGGCGGCGCCAACTTCGGCGCCTTCTCGGGCGCCAAGATGGCCCTGCGCGCGCTGGCCCAGTCGATGGCGCGCGAACTCGGGCCGCAGGGCATCCACGTGGCGCACGTGGTGGTCGACGGCGCCATCGACACCGAATTCATCCGCAGCAACTTCCCCGAGCGCTACGCGCTGAAGGACAGCGACGGCATCCTGAACCCCGACCACATCGCCGATGCCTACTGGATGCTGCACTCGCAGCCGCGCGATGCCTGGACGCACGAGCTCGACCTGCGCCCGTGGTCCGAGAAATTCTGAGAAGGAGACAAGCGCCGTGACGAAATCCGTCGACTTCTATTTCGACTTCGGCAGCCCCGCCGCCTACCTGGCCGCGACGCAGCTGCCGCACGTATGCGCCGACACCGGCGCCCAGCTGGTGTGGAAGCCCATGCTGCTCGGCGGCGTGTTCCAGGCCACGGGCAACCACTCCCCGGCCGAGATCAAGCCCAAGGGCCCGTACATGACGACGGACCTGCAGCGCTTTGCAAGGCGCTACGGTGTGCCCTTCGCGCACAACCCGCACTTTCCGATCAACACGCTGCTGCTGATGCGCGGCGCCACCGGCATCCAGATGAAGGAGCCCGACCGCTTCGGCGCGTATGTCGATGCGGTCTACCACGCGATGTGGGTGGAGCCCCGGAACATGAACGACCCGGCGACCGTCGGCGCCGTCTTGCAGAATGCGGGCTTCGACGCGCCCGCGCTGCTCGCGCTGGCCGGTGCGCAGGAAACCAAGGACCGGCTCAAGGCCGTCACGCAGGAAGCGGTGGAGCGCGGCGTGTTCGGCGCGCCCACCATGTTCGTCGGCGACGAAATGTTCTGGGGCCAGGACCGGCTCGATTTCGTACGCGAAGCACTCGACGCCGCCTGAGGGCGGCACCACCCGTTTCATTCAAGGATCTTTTTTATGAGCGACATCCTCGTCCACACCGAAGCCGGTGTGATGACCATCACCTTCAACCGCGTCGACAAGAAGAACTCGATCACCAGCGGCATGTATGCCGAGCTGGCCGATGCGCTGGCTGCGGCCGAGACCGATGCGGCGGTGCGCTGCGTGCTGATCCAGGGCGACCCGACCATCTTCAGCGCGGGCAACGACATCGGCGACTTCCTCAACGCTCCGCCCGCCACGCAGGAGTCGCCGGTGTTCCGCTTCCTGCGCGGCATCGCGACCTTCCCGAAGCCGCTGGTCGCGGCGGTGTGCGGCCCGGCCGTGGGCATCGGCACCACGATGCTGTTCCACTGCGACCTGGTCTACGCGGGCGACAACGCCGCCTTCTCGATGCCCTTCGTGAACCTGGGCCTGTGCCCCGAGGCGGCCTCGAGCCTTCTGGTGCCGCAGATGCTGGGCTATCACCGCGCGGCCGAGGCGCTGCTGCTGGGCGAGCCCTTCATGGCCGAGGCCGCGCTCGAGGTGGGCCTGGTCAACCGCGTGGTGCCGCCGACCGAGGCCAACGCCATCGCTCAGGTGCAGGCGCGCAAGCTCGCGGCCAAGCCGCTGAGCGCGCTGGTGGAAACCAAGCGCCTGCTGAAGAAGGGCCAGATGCCCGCCGTGCTCGAACGCATGGGCGAGGAGGGCGCGAGCTTCGGGCGCATGCTGCGCGAGCCGGCTGCGAAGGAGGCTTTTGGCGCGTTCATGGAGAAACGCAAGCCGGATTTCTCCAGGGTCTGACAAGGGTCTGTGAGACGTCTTCCGGGGCTTGCGCGCGTACACTGTCCGGCGTGCAAGATACGGGGACAAGAACGCTCGCAACGCCCAGCCAATGGGTGGATGATGCTACTGAAAAAGTAGCATCCGGCATCTCGCGCAGGCGTACTTTCGGTTTGCTGGCGGGCGCCCTGGCGGCGCCTTCGCTGGCCCTGGCGCGCGTCAGGCCGCTGCGCATCGGCATCATCGGTTCATGGTCGGGCCCCTATGCGGGCGGCGGGCGGCAGTTCGATGCCGGCATGTCCGTCTGGCTGGCCGACCACAACCAGCACGTCGCGGGCCGGCCGGTCGAGCTCCTGCGGCGCGACGTGCCCGGCAGCGCACCCGACCAGGCGCGCCGCCACGCGCTCGACCTCGTCGAAAGCGAGCGCGTCGACCTGCTCGCGGGCCTGGATTTCAGCTCCAACGCCTACGCCGTCGGCAACGTCGCCGCACAGGCCAAGCTGCCGCTGGTGGTGATGAACGCGGCGTCGTCGGGCATCACCGCGCGCTGCCCGTATGCGGTGCGGGTGTCCTTCACCATCGGGCAGGTCACGATGCCGTTGGCCAGATGGGCGCTGCAGCAGGGGCTGCGCGACGTCTGCACGGTGGTGGCCGACTACGCCTCGGGCGTCGATGCCGAAAGCGCCTTCGTCTCGGGCTTCACCGCAGGCGGCGGCCGGATCGGCGCGATGCTGAGGGTGCCGCTGGCCACGCTGGACTACTCGGCCTACATGCTGCGACTGCGCGAACTCAAGCCGCAGGCGGTGTTCTTCTTCCTGCCCTCGGGGCAGATGCCGGCCACTTTTCTCAAGTTCTGGCGCGACAGGGGCATGGCCGACACCGGCATCCGCCTGCTGGCCACCGGCGACGCCACCGACGACCACTACCTGGAAGGCATCGGCGAACTGGCCGATGGCCTCGTCACCAGCCACCACTATTCGTTCGCCCACGATTCGCCGGCCAACCGCAAGTTCACGGGCATCTTCGAGACGGAATACGGCAGCCACCTGCGGCCGGGCTACTTCGCGGTCGCGGCCCATGACGCGCTCGCGGCCATCGACGCGGCCATGACGGCTGCGTCCTCCGGGCGCGGCAACCCCAGCGGGGAACGGCTGGTGGATGCCTTCCGCGGTGTGAAGCTGGAGAGCCCGCGAGGCCCGATCGAGATCGACGCCCACACCCGCGACATCGTGCAGACCGTGTACATCCGCCGCGTCGAGCGGCGCGACGGGCGCTGGGTCAACCGCGAGTTCGAGCGCTTCGAGCGGGTGCGCGACCCGGGCGTCTGAGAGGGTACTGTCTTCGCTGGAAACACCGCGGAACCGGCTTTGCCGGGCCGCAGGTGTTGCCCCCGGCAAGGGGGTTGGCGAAGCGACACGAAGTGCGCGAAGCCTGGGGGATTACCTTTCAATTGGGCGCGGCCGGCCGTTGTCGTCGATGGCCACGTAGGTGAAGGTGGCCTGCGTCACCTTGATGTACTCGCCCTGCGCCCGGAAGCGCTCCGCGAACACTTCGACGGTCACCGTGACCGAGGTGCGCCCGATGCGCACCAGCTTCGAATAGAACGACAGGATGTCGCCCAGGCGCACCGGCTGCTTGAAGATGAACTCGTTGACCGCCACCGTGGCCTGCCGGCCCTTGGCGTAGCGCGCGGGGATGACGGAGCCGGCCAGGTCGCACTGCGCCATGACCCAGCCGCCGAAGATGTCGCCGTTGGCGTTGCAGTCGGCCGGCATCGGAATGACCTTGAGCACCAGCTCCATGTCGGTGGGCAGGCTCTTGAGGGTTGCGGCGGCCGTGGCKGCGGCACTGGAAGTGTCTGACATGGGCACAATCTGGAACAAACAAGCAACCACGATTGTCCCCCATGCGCCGCAGCGGCGAAGCCCTTCCTTCCTCCCATACCGCCGGCGGCCACCCGCCGGCGCGCAGCGACCGTTCCGACTGGGCGACGCTGCGCCGCCTGTTTCCCTACCTCTGGCAGTACAAGTGGCGGGTGGCCGCGGCGCTGGCCTTCATGGTGGGCGCCAAGGTGGCCAACGTGGGCGTGCCGGTGCTGTTGAAGAACCTGGTCGACACGATGACGCCCAAGCCCGACATGGCGCAGGCGCTGCTCATCGTGCCCATCGGGCTGCTGCTGGCCTACGGGCTGCTGCGCTTCTCGACCTCGCTCTTCGGGGAACTGCGCGAGCTGATCTTCGCCAAGGCCACCGAGGGCACGGCCCGGCAGATCGCGCTGGAGGTGTTCCGCCACCTGCATTCGCTGAGCCTGCGCTTCCACCTGGAGCGCCAGACCGGCGGCATGACGCGCGACATCGAGCGCGGCACGCGCGGCGTGCATTCACTCATATCGATGTCGCTCTACAGCATCGTGCCCACCATCATCGAGCTGGTGCTGGTGCTCACCATCCTGGGCGTGAAGTTCGATTCGCTCTTCGTCTGGATCACGGCGGCGGCGCTGGTGCTGTACATCGTCTTCACCGTCACGGTGACCGAGTGGCGCACGCAGTTCCGCAAGACCATGAACGAGCTCGATTCGGTGGCGCAGAGCCGCGCGGTCGATTCGCTGCTGAACTACGAAACCGTCAAGTACTTCAACAACGAAGAGTTCGAGGCCGGCCGCTACGACGCCAGCCTCGACCGCTACCGCAAGGCCGCCATCAAGAGCCAGCGCACGCTGAGCATGCTCAACACCGGCCAGCAGGCGCTCATCGCCATCAGCCTGGTGCTGATGCTGTGGCGCGCCACCTCGGGCGTGGTCGATGGACGCATGACGCTGGGCGACCTGGTGATGGTCAACGCCTTCATGATCCAGCTCTACATTCCGCTCAATTTCCTGGGCGTGATCTACCGCGAGATCAAGCAGAGCCTGACCGACCTCGACAAGATGTTCGTGCTGATGGAAAAGGAGCGCGAGGTGCGCGATGCGCCCGGCTCGCAGCCGCTGGCCGGCGCCGACGCCACCGTGCGCTTCGAGGACGTGAGCTTCGCCTACGAGCCCGCGAGGCCCATCCTCAAGCACGTGAGTTTCGAGATCCCGGCCGGCAAGACGGTGGCCGTGGTCGGCCCCTCGGGCTCGGGCAAGTCGACGCTCGCGCGGCTGCTCTACCGCTTCTACGACGTGCAGCAGGGCCGCATCACCATCGGCGGCGAGGACATCCGCGAAGTGACGCAATCGAGCGTGCGCCACGCCATCGGCATCGTTCCGCAGGACACGGTGCTCTTCAACGACACGGTCGAATACAACATCGCCTATGGCCGCCCCGGCGCCACGCGCGAAGAGGTGGAGGCTGCCGCGCGTGCGGCGCGCATCCATGACTTCATCGTGGCCACGCCCAAGGGCTACGACACGACCGTGGGCGAGCGCGGCCTGAAGCTCTCGGGCGGGGAGAAGCAGCGCGTGGCCATCGCGCGCACGCTGCTGAAGAACCCGCCCATCGTGATCTTCGACGAGGCCACCTCGGCGCTGGACTCGGCCAACGAGCGCGCCATCCAGTCGGAGCTCAAGAGCGCCGCGCAGGACAAGACCACGCTGGTCATCGCGCACCGGCTGTCGACGGTGGTGGACGCGCACGAGATCCTGGTGCTGGAGTCGGGCGTGATCGTCGAGCGCGGCACGCACGCCCAGCTGCTCGCGAAGCAGGGCCGCTACGCCCAGATGTGGGCTTTGCAGAAGAGCGAAGCAACTCCATTGATGTAGCGCGATCATCCATTCCCTTTTATCGATCTCAGGAGTTCAGACGTGTCGACCAAGATTCCCCTGCTGGTGCTCAACAGCCTCTCGAGCGCTCACCAGGCCCAGATTGCCGAGGTCTACGACATGACCTACGCCTTCGACCCCGCCCTGCGCGCGGCCGCCATCGCCGAGCACGGCAAGAAGTTCCGCGCGGTGCTGACCATCGGCGTGATCGGCATCACGCCCGAGGAGATCGATGCCATGCCGGCGCTGGAGCTGATCTGCTGCATGGGCGCGGGCTACGAAGGCGTGCCGCTCGAAGCGACGCGCGCTCGCGGCATCGCGACGGCCAACGGCGCGGGCACCAACGACGACTGCGTGGCCGACCATGCCTTCGGCCTGCTGATCGGCATCGTGCGCGAATTCCGCAAGCTCGACCGGCTGTGCCGCGAAGGCGTGTGGCGCGAGGCCATTCCGCAGCCGCCGAACGTGTCGGGCAAGAAGCTGGGCATTCTGGGAATGGGCACCATCGGCCAGAAGATCGCGAAGCGCGCCGCAGCCTTCGACATGGAGGTCGGCTATCACAACCGCAAGCCGAAGGAAGGCGTGACGCAGCGCTACTTCGACGACCTGAAGTCGCTGGCCTCGTGGGCCGACTTCCTCGTGCTGGCCGCGCCGGGCGGTCCGGCCACGAAGCACCTGGTCAATGCCGAAGTGCTCGACGCGCTGGGGCCGCAGGGCTACCTGGTGAGCATCGGGCGCGGCAGCGTGGTCGATACCGAGGCTCTGGCGGCCGCGCTGCGAGAGAACCGCATCGCCGGCGCCGGGCTTGACGTGTACGAGAGCGAGCCGAAGCGGCCCGAGCAACTGATCGGCCTCGACAACGTACTGCTGACGCCGCACATGGCCGGCTGGTCGCCCGAGGCGACGCAGAAGTCGGTGGACCATTTCCTCGCGAATGCCGAAGGGCACTTCGCGGGGCGGGGCGTGGTGACGCCGATCTGATGTCTTTGCTCCTTCCCCCTCTGGGGGAAGGTCGGGATGGGGGCAGGCAGAGCGCTCGATGGATGCGCCGCATGCCCCCACCCCAGCCCTCCCCCAGAGGGGGAGGGAGAAAGACAACAAGGCCTGGGATTGCATTGCTCCTTCCCCCTCTGGGGGAAGGTCGGGATGGGGGCAGGCAGAGCGCTCGATGGATGCGCCGCCTGCCCCCACCCCAGCCCTCCCCCAGCGGGGGAGGGAGTCAGGCCAATACAGGGGGGCGGCGAGATGACCAGCCGCATGCCTGGTCGTAGGCATGCCCCAGCCGCAGCACGTCGAGATCCGAATGGATCGGCCCCGCGAGCTGCAGCCCCATCGGCAGGCCGCCTTCCACGAAGCCCGCACGCACGTTCAGCGTCGGCAGCCCCGCCAGCGTGAAGGGCGTGACGATCTCCATCCAGCGGTGGTAGGTGTCGCTCTTCACGTCGCCCACCCCGGCCGGCCAGTGCAGTTCGGCATCGAAGGGAAAGATCTGCGCGGTCGGCGCCAGCACGAAGTCGAAGCGCTCGAAGAGCCCGAGGAAGGCGCGGTACACGTTCGAGCGGTACACCGAAGCCTGGTACAGCGAGGCAGCGTCGAGATGGCGGCTCTGCTCGATCTCCCATTGCGCCTCGGGCTTGAGCTGCGCGAACAGCTTCGGGTCGCTCAGGTAGGCGCCCAGCTTGCCGCCCACCAGCAGCTGCCGCAGGCGCAGCCAGGCGCTCCAGTTGTGCTCGCGCGGCACGTCGAGCGTGCAGGGCTCCACCTCGCAGCCGATGTCGCGGAAGGTGCCCAGCGCCTTCTCGCCGAGCTCGCGGATGCCGGGCTCCAGCGGCAGGTCGGGCCAGATGCTGCCGAGCCAGCCGATGCGCAGGCCCCTTACGTCGCCCTCCAGCCGCAGTTCGTCGGGCGAGGGCAGGGCGTGCGGCGACGACAGCGGCACGCGGCCGTCGAAGCCCGCCTGCACGGCCAGCAGCCGTGCCGTGTCTTCCACCGTGCGCGCCATCGGGCCTTCGCAGCCCAGCTGCTGGAAGAAGAGCTCCTCGTCGGGGTTGCCCGGCACGCGTCCGCGCGAGGGGCGCATGCCGATCACGTTGTTGAAGGCGGCCGGGTTGCGCAGCGAGCCCATCATGTCGCTGCCGTCCGCCACGGGCAGCATGCCCAGGGCCAGTGCCACCGCGGCGCCGCCGCTGCTGCCGCCCGCGCTGCGGTCGGGCGCATAGGCGTTGCGGGTGATGCCGAACACCGTGTTGTAGGTGTGCGAGCCGAGGCCGAACTCGGGCGTATTGGTCTTGCCGATGACGATGACGATGGCGCCGGCCGCCCTGGCGCGGGCCACGTGCAGGCTGTCGCTGCGGGCCGGCGAGCGCGGCGACAGCGGGGAGCCCATGGAAGTCGGCAGCCCGGCGGCGTGGCTCAGGTCCTTCACCGCCAGCGGAAAGCCGTGCATCCAGCCGCGCCGTTCGCCGCGTGCCAGCTCTGCGTCGCGCTCGTCGGCCTCGGCCAGTACCTGCGCCGGATCGCGCGGCGACACGATGGCGTTGAAGCGCGGATTCAGCGCCTCGATGCGCGCCAGCGAGGCCTGCATCAGCTCGCGGCAGGACACGTCGCGCGCGGCGATGCGGCGGGAGAGTTCGGTGGCGCTGAGGTCGAGCAGGTCGGCTGAAGACATGGCGAATGAGGGAAAAGGAGGGGGAGCCCAGTATGGCGCGGCGCTCGCATAATCGCCGCGTATGGAAACAAAGTGGCTCGAAGACTTCATCAGCCTGGCGGAAACGCGCAGCTTCAGCCGCTCGGCCCAATTGAGGCACGTGACGCAGCCGGCTTTTTCCCGCCGCATCCAGGCCCTCGAAGGCTGGGCCGGCACCGACCTGGTGGACCGCAGCTCGTACCCGACCCGGCTCACGCCCGCCGGCCAGACGCTCTACAGCCAGGCCATCGAGATGCTCCAGTCGCTGCAGAGCACCCGCGCCATGCTGCGCGGCCACTCGGCCGCAGGGCAGGACGTGATCGAGATCGCGGTGCCGCACACACTGGCATTCACCTTCTTTCCCTCGTGGGTGACCAGCCTGCGGGAGCACTTCGGCCCCATCAAGAGCCGGCTGATCGCGCTCAACGTGCATGACGCGGTGCTGCGGCTCGTCGAAGGCAGCTGCGACCTGCTGATCGCCTACCACCACCCGTCGCAGCCGCTGCAGCTCGACGCCAACAAGTACGAGATGGTCAGCCTCGGCCAGGAAACCGTGGCCCCCTGGGTCAAGGCCGATGCCGAGGGCGCTCCGCGCTACCGCCTGCCGGGCCGGCCCGGCCAGCCGCTGCCCTACCTCGGCTACGCGCCCGGCGCTTACCTGGGCCGCGTGGTCGACCAGCTGCTCAAGGAATCGGGCACGGCCATCCACCTCGATCGCGTGTACGAGACCGACATGGCCGAGGGCCTGAAGGTGATGGCGCTCGAAGGCCACGGCATCGCCTTCCTGCCGCAGAGCGCTGTGCGCAAGGAGATCAAGGCGCGCAAGCTGGTGAGCGCGCTGCCGCCCGAGATCGACAGCCTGGAGGCGACCATGGAGATCCGCGCGTACCGCGAACGCCCGGGTGTCCCGGCGCCTGTCAAGGCCGGCGCCGGCCGTGCCGCGCTCAAGGCCGCCGACACACCGCAACCCAAGCGCACCGCCGATGCGCTGTGGTCCTACCTGGTCGGCACCCAGCCGCAGCGCTGATGCCCCCGGGAAGGCTGGAATTTGTGCGCTGCACAATCTATGAATGCCGCGCATGGGGCTTCCCGCAAAAGGCATTGGCGCCCCGAATCCGGCGCAACTACAGTCGCGGCAGTTTTCAGCTGCTGCGCAGCACCACCCACGGCACGCGCCCTGCGCGTGCTTTTTTTTAAGCCGAGGAACCCCGCATGAGCTCCAATTTCAGGACGGAACACGACTTCCTCGGCGAAAAGCAGATCCCCGCCATCGCCTACTGGGGCGTGCACACGGCGCGCGCGGTCGAGAACTTCCCGATCTCCGGCACCCGCATCTCGGCCATGCCCGACCTGGTGCGCGCGCTGGCCTACGTGAAGAAGGCCGCCACCCGCGCCAACGCCGACCTCGGCGCCATCGACCGTGATCGCGCCGCGGCCATCATCCTGGCCTGCGACGACATCGTCGAGGGCAAGTTGCTCGACGAGTTCGTGGTCGACGTCATCCAGGGCGGCGCCGGCACCTCGACCAACATGAATGCCAACGAGGTCATCTGCAACCTCGCGCTGGAAAAGCTGGGCCACGAGAAGGCGCGCTACGACGTGCTCCACCCCAACGACCACGTCAACGCCTCGCAGAGCACCAACGACGTGTACCCCACCGCGGTGCGCCTGGCGCTGTGGTTCGCCATCGGGCGGTTGCTCGAGTCGATGGCTTCGCTGCGCGGCGCCTTCGAAGCCAAGGCGCTCGAGTTCAAGGACATCCTCAAGATCGGCCGCACCCAGCTGCAGGACGCCGTGCCCATGACGCTGGGCCAGGAGTTCCTGACCTACGCGATCATGATCGGGGAAGACGAGGCCCGCCTGGGCGAGGCGCGCTCGCTCATCGAGGAAATCAACCTCGGCGCCACCGCCATCGGCACCGGCATCAACGCGCCGCACGGCTATGCCAACCTCGCCTGCCAGTACCTCGCAGAGCAGACCGGCGTGCCGCTGAAGCAGGCCGCCAACCTCATCGAGGCCACGCAGGACACGGGTGCCTTCGTGCAGCTGTCGGGCGTGCTCAAGCGCGTGGCGACCAAGCTCAGCAAGACCTGCAACGACCTGCGCCTGCTGTCCAGCGGCCCGCAGGCCGGCTTCGGCGAAATCCGGCTGCCGGCTCGGCAGGCGGGCTCGTCGATCATGCCGGGCAAGGTCAACCCGGTGATCCCGGAAGTCATGAACCAGGTGGCCTTCGAGGTCATCGGCAACGACATCACCGTCACGCTGGCGTCCGAAGCGGGCCAGCTGCAGCTCAACGCCTTCGAGCCGATCATGGGCTGGAGCCTCTTCAAGAGCATCCAGCACCTGAGCCGCGCCTGCACCACGCTGCAGCACAACTGCGTGGAGGGAATCGAGGCGAACCGCGAATTCCTGGCGAAGCGGGTGCGCGAGTCGGTCACGCTGGTCACCGCGCTCAACCCGCTCATCGGCTACGAGAAGGCCGCGCTCATCGCGAAGACCGCGCTGGCCACCGGCGGGCCGATCGACCTGGTGGCCGAATCGCTGGGCATCATGACCCGCGCCGAGATGGACGCTCTGCTGGTGCCTGAGAATCTGACGCAGCCTGTAAGATTGTCCACACCCGTTCCGCCCGCAGCCGTGCCGACGGGCACGGAGGCTGCTAATCCCCCCCTATCGGCGTCATGACGGGTCTCATGCACCAGACGGGCGCCCACCCTCGCGCGGAACTGCACAGTTCAGTGTGCCGTGCACCGGGGTGGTTACCGATGCGCCCAACAACAGTGTGTGTCTAGAATTTCGCGGTGTTTCTTTCTGTCCAATTCCCAAGGAGTCTTCTGATGAAAAAGCAATTGCTCGCGCTGGCAGTGACGGCGTTCGTGGCGACCGGCGCGTTCGCGCAGGCCACCGATACCCTCGCCAAGATCAAGGAGCGCGGCGCGGTCAACCTGGGCGTTCGCGATTCTTCCGGCCTGGCCTTCACGCTGGGCGGCGGCAAGTACGTCGGCTTCCACACCGAAATGGCCGAGAACATCATCAAGGACCTGAGCAAGGACCTCGGCAAGCCGCTGACCGTCAACTACCAGGTGATCACCTCGCAGAACCGCGTGCCGCTGGTCCAGAACGGCACCATCGACTTCGAGTGCGGCTCCACCACCAACAACACGGCCCGCCAGAAGGATGTCGACTTCGCCTACACCACCTACGTGGAAGAAGTGCGCATCCTCACCAAGGCCAATTCCGGCATCAACGGCATCGCCGACCTGAAGGGCAAGACCGTTGCCACCACCACCGGCACCACCTCGGTCCAGACGCTGCGCAAGAACAAGCGCGCCGAAGGCCTCGACTTCAAGGAAGTCATGGGCAAGGACCACGCCGACAGCTTCCTGCTGCTCGAGTCGGGCCGCGCCGATGCCTTCGTGATGGACGGCTCCATCCTGGCCGCCAATGCCGCCAAGTCCAAGAACCCCAAGGACTTCAAGATCGTCGGCGAAGTGCTGTCGGTCGAACCCATCGCCTGCATGCTGCCCAAGGGCGACGCCAAGCTGAAGAAGGCCATCGACGACAGCATCGTGCGCCAGATCAAGGACGGTTCGCTGGCCAAGCTCTACGACAAGTGGTTCACGCAGCCGATCCCGCCGAACAACGTCAACCTGAACATGCCGGCTTCGGAAGGCACCAAGGCCGCGTGGGCCAACCCGAACGACAAGCCGATGGAAGCCTACGCCCCCAAGTAAAGCGGCGTCAGACCTGAAAAGCCAAGCCCGCGCGGCCCCCTGCCGACGCGGGCTTTTCGATGCAATGGGCGCGGGCCCTGACCCGCGAAGGAGGATGGATGCTGAACCTGGACATGTCGGTCTTTTGCCAGGACACGCTCACCAATGAAGTGGTCGCAAGCTGCTTCGCGCGCGGATCGGACCAGACCTATCTGCAATGGATGTTGAATGCCTGGGGCTGGACCGTGGGCGTGGCGCTCACGGCACTGCTCGTGGCGCTGGTCGTGGGCTCGATCATCGGCACCCTGCGCACGCTGCCCAACAGCCCCTGGCTGGTCCGGCTCGGCAACGCGTGGGTGGAACTGTTCCGCAACGTCCCCCTGCTGGTGCAGGTGTTCATCTGGTACTTCGTGCTGCCCAAGATGATTCCGCCGATGCGCGATCTGCCGCCTTTCGTGCTGGTGGTCTGCGCGCTGGGCTTCTTCACCTCGGCTCGGGTCGCCGAGCAGCTGCGCTCGGGCATCCAGGCGCTGCCGCGCGGCCAGCGCTACGCGGGCATGGCCGTGGGCTTCACGACGCCGCAGTACTACCGCTTCGTGCTGCTGCCCATGGCGTACCGGATCATCATGCCGCCGCTGACCAGCGAGTCGATGAACATCTTCAAGAACTCGTCCGTGGCCTTCGCGGTGTCGATCCCCGAGCTCACGCAGTTCTACCTGCAGGCCGGTGAGGAGACCTCGGCACAGATCCCGATCTACATCGGCGTGATCGCGCTCTATGTCCTCAGCGCCATGCTGGTCAATCGCATCATGACTTTCATCGAGCGCAAGTTGCGCGTGCCGGGCTTCGTCGCCGCCGGCGGCACGGGAGGCCACTGACATGATGGGTCTCGACTTTTCCTTCTACAACTGGAACCTGATCAGCACCTACGTGCTGAAGGGCTTCTACTTCAGCGTCATCCTGACGGCCGTGGCCACGCTGGGCGGCATCTTCTTCGGCACCCTGCTGGCGCTCATGCGCCTGTCGGGCAAGAAGTGGCTGGACTTTCCCGCCGCGGCCTACGTCAACGGCATGCGCTCCGTGCCGCTGGTGATGGTGATCCTGGGCTTCTTCCTGCTGGTGCCCTTCGTGATCGGCCGCCCCATCGGGGCTGAAACCTCGGCCGTCATCACCTTCATCTGCTTCGAGGCCGCTTATTTCTCGGAGATCATGCGTGCAGGCATCCAGTCGATACCGCGCGGGCAGGTCTCGGCCGGCATGGCCGTGGGCATGACCTACAGCCAGAACATGAAGCTGGTCATCCTGCCCCAGGCCTTCCGGAACATGCTGCCGGTGCTGCTCACGCAGACCATCATCCTGTTCCAGGACACCTCGCTGGTCTACGCCATCGGCGCCTACGATCTGCTCAAGGGCTTCGAGACCGCGGGCAAGAACTTCGGGCGTCCGGAAGAGGCCTACCTGCTGGCCGCCGTCGTGTACTTCGTCATGTGCTACGCCCTTTCCTGGCTGGTGAAGCGCCTGCACAAGAAAATCGCGATCATCAGATGACCCCCAGTCTTCGCGCACTTCGTGTCGCTTCGCCAACCCCCTTCCAGGGGGCGACGCCGGTGGCCCGGCAAAGCCGGTTCCACGGCGTTTCCTCGACTGCACTCGGTGCGATGAACCTGCTCACAGGAGTTTGAAAATGTCCGAAAAAATGATCGAAATCAAGAACGTATCGAAGTGGTACGGCCCGGTGCAGGTGCTCAACGACTGCTCCGTCAGCATCTCCAAGGGTGACGTGGTGGTGGTGTGCGGCCCGTCGGGTTCCGGCAAGTCCACGCTCATCAAGACCGTGAACGCGCTCGAGCCCTTCCAGAAGGGCGAGATCACCGTCAACGGCATCCCGCTGCACGACCCCAAGACCAACCTGCCCAAGCTGCGCTCCAAGGTCGGCATGGTGTTCCAGCACTTCGAGCTGTTCCCGCACCTGTCGGTGACCGAGAACCTCACCATCGCCCAGATCAAGGTGCTCGGCCGCACGCCCGACGAGGCCAAGACCCGCGGCCTGAAGATGCTCGATCGCGTGGGCCTGATGGCGCACAAGGACAAGTTCCCGGGCCAGCTCTCCGGCGGCCAGCAGCAGCGCGTGGCCATCGCCCGTGCGCTGTCGATGGACCCCATCGTCATGCTGTTCGACGAACCCACTTCGGCGCTCGACCCCGAGATGGTCGGCGAAGTGCTCGACGTGATGGTGAACCTGGCCAAGGAAGGCATGACCATGATGGTGGTCACGCACGAGATGGGCTTCGCCCGCAAGGTCGCCAGCCGCGTGATCTTCATCGACGTGGGCGGCCGCATCCTGGAAGACTGCTCGAAGGACGAGTTCTTCGGCCATCCGGAAAACCGTCAGCCGCGCACCAAGGACTTCCTGGACAAGATCCTGCAGCATTGATCGTCTGCTGCAAGGCTAGGAAGCAAAAGGCCGCGCTGTCTTCTGGGCAGCGCGGCCTTTTTGCTTGGGGCTAGGCCATGTCGCGCGACTTCGGGTTTCCCCTGATCTCGGCGCCTGTCGATTTTCATCAGGCTCATCCGACGTGCTATCGAGGGTCGTCCTCGATTTTCTTCAGGAGCAATCAATCATGGCTACCAACACCGTCCGTCTGCACCGCGTCCTGCGCACCACGCCCGACAAGGTCTATCGCGCATTCGTCCAGCCCGGCGCGTTCGAGCGCTGGCTGCCGCCCTTCGGTTTCGTCGGCAAGGTCCACGCGATGGAGCCGGTGGTGGGCGGCGCGTGGCGCATGTCTTTCACCAACTTCGGCACTGGTAACGGCCATTCGTTCGGCGGCAAGTACCTCGAGCTCGTTCCCGGCAAGCGCATCGCCTACGACGCGGCCTTCGACGACGCGAACCTTCCGGGCACGATGAAGACCACCGTGACGCTGACCGAGGTGTCCTGCGGCACCGACGTCTTGATCGTGCAGGAAGGCATTCCCGAAATGATTCCGGCCGAGATGTGCTACCTGGGCTGGCAGGAGTCGCTGGTCTCGCTGGCCCAGTTGGTGGAGCCGAACATTCCGGGCTGACAGTATTTCTCTGGATCGAGCGAGCGCCGTCTCATTGCGGCATCTGGCTTTTCACAAGGTTGGCATACACGGGCAGCGCGACCACCGTGCTCAAGGCAAGCAGCAGCACTTCATGGGTCGCCAGCCCCAGCCAGAACCTGAACGGCTCCTGCCGTCTGAAAACCTTGTACCGGGCACCCAGGACCCCTGTTTTCATCACTGAATAGGGATACCAGAAGGGCAGCGCGAGCCAGCAGAGCAGCGCGAGAGAGTAGAGAGGGAGCGGCCAGAAACCCGATCCGATTGCCTTCGCGACGAGCGGCAGCGCGAGGCCACTCATCAGCATGCCTGCCGAGATCCAGTTGAAAAAGGCAGATCGATCCGTCGTGTTCGAGGTGGGCATCGCGCGATGGTAGCCAACGCATGTGTTGTTTTGCGCCGATGCGCCTCGCGCACACGGCTCAAGGTAACCGCGAAATCCTCTGCGTCAGCAGATCGAAGAACCCCTGCGCATCGCCCTCCGCGATCCAGTTCACGTTGGCCGGCTTCTTCAGCCCGCCATACCAGTCGACCACCGTTTGCCCGAAGCCCAGCCCTTCGCGGCTGTCGACTTCCACGTTCACCTTGCGGCCCCTGAAGAGCGACGGCTGCAGCAGGTAGGCGACGACGGTCGCGTCGTGCACCGGGCCGCCGGGCAGGCCGTAGTACTGCATGTCGTGCTGCACGTAGGCGTCGAGGATGTCGGCCACGGTCTTGCCGGCCTGGTTGCCCAGGCCGCGCAGCCTGGCGATGCGCTCGGGGCTGGTGAGTACGTTGTGCGTGAGGTCCAGCGGCAGCATGGTGATGGGCACGCCGCTCTTCAGCACGATCTCGGCCGCGTGCGGATCGGCGAACACGTTGAACTCGGCCGTGGGCGTGATGTTGCCGCCGTTGAAATGCGCGCCGCCCATGAGCACCAGTTCGCGCAGGCCGCGCGTGATGTCGGGCGCCTGCGTGAGCGCCAGCGCGAGGTTGGTCTCGGGGCCGAGCATCGCGAGGGTCACGCTCTTTTCGGGCGCGGCGCGCAGCGTGCGGATCAGGTAGTCGACCGCGTTGCCATCGGCCAGCGGCTGGCTGGGCTCGTGCACCTTCACGCCGGTGATGCCTTCGCTGCCGTGGATGTCGGCCGCGTAGATCGGTGTGCGCACCAGCGGGCGCGGCGCGCCGGCATAGATGGCGATGTCGGGCCGCTTCGCCCATTCCCGCGCCAGGCGTGCGTTGCGCGAGGTCTTGGCAAGCGGCACGTTGCCGGCCACGGTGGTCAGTGCCTGGATCTTCAGGTGCTCGGGCGAGGCCATGGCGAAGAGCAGCGCGATCACGTCGTCGGCACCCGGGTCGGTGTCGATGATGAGCGTGTGCGTGGAGGCTGGCGTGGCGTCGGCGGCGTGGGCCTTCGGGGCGATGAGGCTGGCGGTCAAGAGGGCAACAAGTCCGAGAAGAAGAACCGGGAAGACCATCGCGGCGAGACGCGATGGCGATGACGACGGTGTTGCCGCTGCGGCAGCCCTGGAATGCATGAAAGAACCTCCTTGCAGGCGCCGAGGAAGGGGCGCCTTTCAAGTCAGTCTGCCAGAGCAACACGCGCCGCGGACACCTGATCGCGAGGGCATTTTCGACTGCCGTGCGACCACTCGCAACGGTGCGTAGACCAAGGCTTTAGAGTCCGCACGCAACCGAAACGGAAAGTGCGCAAAGCACGCGAGGAAGTTTCATCCGCGGCGCCCCTGAGCCGCGCGCCGCGTGTTGCGAAAACGCCGCTTCTTCAGCCCTTGTTCGAATCAGGCAGCAGCCGCCGCGCGAAGAAGCCCAGTATCTCGTCGCGCGCCGCCAGCGTCGGCTGCCCCGCCTCGTCGATCAGGTGCGCCGTCACCACGCTGTGCGGGCTCGCCACCACCTGCGCGAAGAAGGGGGGCGTGTCGGTGCTGGCTGCGCTGTCGGGCAGCACGCGCGCCACGAAGCGCTCGCCCAGCGCCTGCGAGAAGGCCGCGAAGCGTTGTGCCCTGCAGTGCTTGTCGCCCTCAAAGCGGTAGGCCATCACGGTGAGGTCGTCGCGCTCCAGCCGCTCGCGCACAGAGGCCAGCTCCTCGGGCGCCATGTTCATCGCGTCCGGCTTGTCCATCGGCAGCGAAGGCTGGCACATCACCGGTGCGAGCATCGCGGGCTCCAGCATCATCGAAAGCGCGAAGTTGCCGGTGAAGCACATGCCGATGGCGCCCGTGCCGGGCCCGCCGCACTCGGCGTGCGCGAGCCGCGCCAGCGCGCGCAACCACTGCGTGACGGGGCTCGACTCGTTGGCCGCGAAGGCGCGGAACTCCGCGCTGACGCAGGCGCGCTTGAAGACGGCGATGCCTTCCTCTGCACCGGGCACCGCGCCATCACGCCCGAAGAGCGAGGGCATGTAGACCGTGAAGCCCGCGTCGCGCACCCAGCGGGCGAAGCGCGCCACATGCGGGCTGATGCCGGGCATCTCCGTCATCACGATCACGGCCGGGCCCTGGCCCATGACGTAGACCTTCTTCTCGATGCCGTCGAGCGTGATCTGGCGCGGGGTGAAGTCGTCGAGCGGGTCGTCTTCCGTCATGGAGCGTTGCTGGGTCATGGGGTCCTTTGCCGTTCAGGCTGTGCGAAAGCCGCGAAGCTTGTATTGGACGTTCGGCCTCGCCAGAATGGCAGTGTCCAATTCGACTCCTTTGAGGCCTTATCGGCCAATCACCCAGATGCATGACTTCACTGTGCTGGTGCTGCCCGGCGCCTTCAATTCCAGCGTCGCGGTCACGATGGACATCCTCGGCGCCGCAGAAGCAATGGCCGCGCGCGCGGGTGTCGCGCCGCCCCGCTGGCGGCTTTGCTCGGTGCACGGAGGCCCGGTGCAGTTGCGCGCCGGCATGAGCCTGGACACCACGCGCCTGCCCGTGCGCCCCCGCGACGATCGCTCCACCTGGGTGGTGCCGGGGCTCGGCCTCAACACGCCCGGCGAGATCCGCCGGTGCCTCGAAAGCGCAGACGCGGCCAAGGCCATCGCAGGCCTCGCGCGTCACGCCAAGGCAGGCGGGCAGGTCGCGGCCTCATGCTCGGCCGTGTTCCTGCTGAATGCCGCCGGCCTGCTTCAGGGGCGCCGCGCGACGGTTTCATGGTGGTACGCACCGCTGCTCGCGCGCATGGCGCCTGGCTGCACCGTCGATGCCGACCGCATGGTGTGCTCCGACGGCCCCGTCGTCACCGCAGGCGCAGCCTTCGCGCAGACCGATCTGATGCTGCACCTGCTGCGCGAGCGCTGCGGCAGCGCGCTCACCGATCTGGTCTCGCGCATGCTGCTGATCGACGGCCGCCAGGCGCAGGCGCCTTTCATCGCAGCGGAGGTGCTCGCCAGCGGCAACGACCTGGTCGCACGGCTCGCGGCGCGGGTCGAATCGGCCTTGCCCGAGGCGCCGGCGGTGAGCGAACTGGCGCGCGAGTTCTGCATGTCGGAGCGCACGCTCTCGCGGCACATCCACAAGGCCACCGGCAAGAGCACGCAGGCGCTGGTGCAGAGCGTGAGGCTGCGGCGCGCCCGCGCGCTGCTCGAATCCAGCCGCATGACGGTCGAGCAGGTGGCCGGCGCAGTGGGCTACCAGGACGCCACGGCATTGCGGCGCCTGATGAAGAAAGTGGCCGGAGCGAACCCTAGCCGCTACCGCTGCTGATACGGCCGGATCAGGGGAATGAGATGCCCAGCACCACACCCTTGCCCGGCACGCTTTCAGGCGAGCCCAATACGGTGGCGCCAGGCACGGTCATGCCTGGCGTGATCAGGCTTGCGTTGCTGAAGATGTAGGCGTTGTTGTCGATGCCGCCTACGTAGAGGCGGTCATTCTTCGCATCCACGGCGATGGAGAGGTTGGCCGTGGGCAGGGGAAGCCGCGCAACGGTGGCTGGCGAATTAGCAGTGCTGGCGCCATCGACGGTAATGACTTCGCGGCCGTCGCCTCCGAGGTAATACAGCCTGTCCCGTGTGGCATCGAGGGCAACGTCGAGCGCAAACCCATTGGTGCCGTTGAGGAGCAGGTGCTTCGGCGCGTTGTTGTAGGCCACCGAGCTCTCGTAGATGGGGTCGCCAGTCGATGACTTGCGCGCGGGTGTCAGCGTTGCAAGGTCGAAGACACCGCCGAAGCCATCCGATGCATAGATGAGCGAACGCACCGGATCGACTGCGAAGCGCATGAGCATCTGGGAGCGGATGTACCAGATCTGATAGGACGCCACGGGTTGTGATTCCGTGGGACTGATGGACTCGAGTGTGCGAATCTGACCGTAGGCGGCGCTGATGTTGCTGATCTTCAGCAGCGCACCCTGGCTGTAAGTTGGACCGCCAAGCCAGAGCACATCGCGCTCGGCGTCCAGCACCAGCGTGCTGTAGTTGCCGAGGCCGGTCGACAACAGTTCATATTGCGCCGCCGTGACGTCGCCGGAGGCTTGGCTTGCCTTAGGGACCATCAGGATGCGGGTGCCCATGGAGATGTAGAGCCGGTCGCGTTTCGCGTCGTATGCCATGTCACGGGGGGCATTCCCGGCGTTCTTGAATGCGTTGATCGTCCGCATCTCGACTGTCTCGCCAGGTGCAGGGTTGGGCTTGGCGAACGACACGATCGCGGATCTGTAGGGCAGCAGGGCGAACGTGGTGAAAGCGGGTGTGGCCGGAGCGGGCTGCGTCTGTGGCTGTTCGGGGGGGGTGGATGGTGCCGGCGCCGGCTGAGGTGATGGCGCGGTCGTCCCGCTCTCTGCCGAAGGTGGGGGCAGCAGCCCCAGGCCGCCTCCACCGCCACCTCCGCCCCCGCCGCCTCCACAGGAAATCAATAGCGTAGTCAGCGCCGCAGCAGCAGCGCGCCTCCATGTCCTCAGCATTGCTTTCTCCCTCGTTGCTTGCTTGTATGTTCGGTCGTTGCCGCCGATGGCTGCTGTGCAGCTCTGTGCGGCGGCGAGACGATACATGCGATGGCGCCGCGAGGCAATGCACGTTTTCGTTCGATTCGCCGAGCCCATAAAAAAGCCCCGCGCATGCGGGGCTTCAGACTGCTGACGAACCCCCCGTTTTCTGGAACGCGGGGTTTTTTCTTTCAGGTGAAGCTGATTTCGCGACGATGGGGCCACAGCCCAGCGACAGCGACCAAGTAGCGCTCCAAGAGCCTTTTCATGGCTGCGCAGCGCCTGGCGCGACATAAAAGCGCCCTCATGCGCGCCAGCAGCAGCGCGATCTTCTTGATGTTCTGCGCGGCCGCGGCCAGCAGGCACTGCTCGGCCACCTTGCGCATACCGCGCATGCGCGCGTAGCGGTGCCCGTGCAACTGCTTGGCGTCGGCGAAGCTGCGCTCCACCGTCTCCTTGCGCCGCGCGTACAGCCGCTGGCCCTCYGGCGTCAGGCGCCTGGCATCCACRCGCTCCTTGGCCCACTCCCACACGTGGCGCACCACCACCTTCTGCGCATTGGCGCTGTTCGTGCACTGCGTGCGCACCGCACAGTGCCGGCAGATCGCAGGATCGGACTTGTATTCGCGGTAGCCCACACGGTTGGTCGTGCTGTACGCCAGCGCCTGACCGGACGGGCAGACGTACTCGTCAAGGTAGCGGTCGTACACGTACTGGCGCTTGTAGAAGGTGCCTGGCTTGTGGTTCGGCGTGCGGTAGCCCATCACCCCGGCAATACCTCGCGCCTCCAGCCCCTGGCAGATCGCCGGCGTGAAGTAGCCCGCATCCAGGC
>NZ_JASMRZ010000005.1 GCF_030462475.1 Variovorax sp. CAN15 | reverse complement strand
CACCGAGCCGTCGGCCTTCTTCACCAGCCAGGTCCAGCCCGAGCCGAAGTTGCCCACGGCCGATTTCACGAAGGCTTCCTTGAAGGCGTCGTAGCTGCCCCACTTGGCCTCGATGGCCTTGGCCAGCGCGCCGGTGGGCGTACCGCCGCCTTGCGGCTTCATGCAGTTCCAGAAGAAGGTGTGGTTCCAGATCTGCGCGGCGTTGTTGTAGATGCCGCCGCTGGACTTCTTGACGATCTCTTCGAGCGTCATCGACTCGAACTTGGACCCTGCGGCGCGTGCGGGCGCGAGCCGGCGAAGGGGGAGGCGAAGGCGAGGTCAGCGTCGAACTGCCGCGGCCGCGCGCCATCTTCAACGACCCCGAGGCGATCGCGCATGCCGCGCTGATGGGGCTGGGCGTGGCGATGCTGCCCATGCCTTTCGTCGAGCGCGGGCTGCGCAGCGGCGAGTTGCTGCGGCTCTTGCCCGAGTGGTACCAGGAGGCCGGCGCGGTGTGGCTCTACTACCCCAGCAAGAAGCTGCTGCCGCCGAAGACGCGGGTGTTCATCGACTTCGTGCTGGAGCGTTTCCGAGAGGAGCGGTTCGCGCGGCGGATGCAGGTGGCCTGAGACGCCTTCGCGACCGGACCGCGACAACCTCACGGGTTCACGGGGTTTTCACCCGCGACGTCCGAGGCGCGCGCCTGTACAAACGCGCGCATGACCAATCAGACTTCGTTCTCCCCGAATCGCCGCACCGCGCTGGCCGCATCCGTCGCCGCCGCGCTGACCCTCATGACCGCTCCTTCGTGGGCCCAGGGCACCTGGCCGACCAAGCCGGTGCGCATCGTCGTGCCGTTCGCGGCCGGCGGCACCACCGACATCCTGGCGCGCGCCGTGGCGCCCGAGCTTTCCAAGGCCTTCGGCCAGCAGTTCATCGTGGACAACCGCGCCGGTGCTGGCGGCAACGTGGGCGCCGAGATCGTGGCGCGCGCGCCGAACGACGGCTACACGCTGCTGATGGGCACCGTGGGCACGCACGGCATCAACCGCGCGCTGTACCCGAAGCTGCCCTTCGACCCGATCAAGGACTTCGCGCCGATCACGCTGGTGGCCGCCGTGCCGAACGTGATGGAGATGAATGCCGAGAAGGCGAAGACGCTGAACATCCACAACGTGCAGGACTTCATCAAGTACGCCAAGGCCAACCCTGGCAAGCTGAACATGGCCTCCAGCGGCAGCGGCACCTCGATCCACCTGGCGGGCGAGCTGTTCAAGAGCATGACGGGCACCTTCATGGCCCACATCCCGTACAAGGGCTCCGGCCCGGCACTGCTGGACATGGTGGGCGGCAATGCCGACGTGATGTTCGACAACCTGCCCTCGTCGATGGCGCAGATCAAGGCCGGCAAGCTCACCGCGCTGGCGGTGACGAGCACGCAGCGTTCGCCCGCCCTGCCCGACATTCCGACGGTGGCGGAAGTGGGCGGCCCCTCGCTCAAGGGCTACGAGGCGAGCTCATGGTTCGGGCTGCTGGCGCCGGCGGGCACGTCACCGGAGATCGTGAACCGCATCCAGCAGGAAGTGGCCAAGGCGCTGAGCACGCCGGCCATGAAGGAGAAGATGCTCGCGCAGGGCGCGATCCCGAGCGGGAATTCGCCGGCCGACTTCACGAAGCTCATTGCGAGCGAGCATGTGAAGTGGGCAAAGGTGGTGAAGGACTCCGGCGCGAAAGTTGACTGACCCCCAGGCTTCGCGCACTTCGTGTCGCTTCGCCAACCCCCTTGCAGGGGGCAACGCCTGCGGCCCGGCAAAGCCGGTTCCGCGGCGTTTCACGAAAAGATCCGGGGGTAGCTGATCTGGTTGATCAGGTCTTCCAGGTCACGTCTTTCTTTTCGGCCAGCGAATCCTTGAGCATGTGCAGCAGGGGGATCGCGCGCTGGTGCAGCCCGATGTGCTGCTTCTCGGCCTCGTTGGCGTGGCCTTCGACGGCGTAGTCGTCGTTGTTGTGGGAGTTGGAGGCCTCGCGCGCCAGCGCGGCTTCGAGGGCCGAGATGGCGCCGGGGATCTGCTCGACGGTGATGATGCCCTGCGGGGCGGCCGACTTGCCGACGATCTCCAGCAGCTGGCGCGCATGCACTTCCAGCATCACGAAATCGGGAGAGGCGCGGGACTGGAATCGATAGAGCATGGTGTAGTTCTCACTCACTTGTTGTAGATGTAGTCGCGCGCAAAAGGGTACACCGATTGCGCGCCGCGAAGGACGCCGTGTT
This sequence comes from Variovorax sp. CAN15, assembly GCF_030462475.1. Classification (GTDB taxonomy): domain Bacteria; phylum Pseudomonadota; class Gammaproteobacteria; order Burkholderiales; family Burkholderiaceae_C; genus Variovorax. Next base: position 188,938 of record NZ_JASMRZ010000005.1, on the reverse strand, counting down.
CGACCTTGCCATCGGGTTTGGTGGAGAGCATCTGGTGCAGCGAAATCCAGCCCTGCTCGAAGCTCATGGCGGACCCCGCGAGGTACAGGCGGTAGGCGCGCAGCACGCGCTCTGCGTTCTCGGCCTGGCGCCCGCCGCTGCGCTGGAGCACTTCGCGCGCGGCGTCGAGCTGCGCTTCCAGGGCGTCCGACCAGGCCCAGAGCGTGCGCGCGTAGTGCGGGCGCAGGCTTTCGGTGTCGACCATCTCCAGGCCGGCCGCGGCCGTCTCGCGCAGCACGTGCGTCACGTGCAGCAGCTCGCCGCCGGGGAAGATGTATTTCTCGATGAAATCGCCCATGCCGGCGCCGAGCTGGCGGTAGTTGAGCTCACCGGAGGTGATGCCGTGGTTCATCACGAGGCCGCCGGGCTTCAGCAGCGAATGGATCTTGCGGAAGTAGGTCGGCATGTTGGCCGCGCCCACGTGCTCGAACATGCCGACGGAGGAGATCTTGTCGAAGGGCTTGTCGGTGGGCACTTCGCGGTAGTCGCGCAGCTCGACGCGCACGCGGCCCTGCAGGCCCTTTTCTTCGATCAAGCGCTGCACGTACGCATGCTGGTTCTTCGACAGCGTGATGCCGGTGGCGTCCACGCCGTAGTGCTCGGCGGCCCACAGCAGCAGCGCGCCCCAGCCGGAGCCGATGTCGAGGTAGCGCTCGCCGGGCTGCAGCATCAGCTTGCGGCAGATGTGATCGAGCTTGGCCTCCTGCGCCTGCGCCAGAGTAAGGTCGGGCGTGCGGAAGTAGGCGCATGAATACACGCGGCGCGCATCGAGCCACAGCGCGTAGAAGTCGTCGGAAACGTCGTAGTGGAACTCGATCTGCGCCGCGTCCTTGCGCAGCGAGTGCGAGCCGTGCGACTTGGCCCGGCGCTGCAGGCGGCTCCACCAGCCGGTGTCGGTCTCGGCCGGGTTGCCGGGGAGCATGCCGACCGTGGCGTCGATCAGGTCGCGCATGGCGCCTTCGATCTGCACCTTGCCTTCGACGTATGCCTCGCCGATGGCTCCCACCTGACGTGCAGCCAGCTTGGCGAGCACCGCCCATTCCTTGAAGGCCAGCGTGACGCGGGCTCCCGCCTGGGCTACGCGCCGGCCATCGGGCAGCTCGAGCGCGATGGGAACAGGCAGCGAAGCCAGCTGCGACTCGATTTTGGGTATCAAGTGTTGCATGGGGCCATGGTATTGATTTTTCCAAGCTTTTGCATGACTTCCCGTGTCGGCGCAAGCCGCGATCTGCGGCGGCTTTCGGCCGGCACGAACCCGGATTGACAACAGATTGTTTATGTCTAAACTATTTAGCCATGAACAGCCTCAGCCCGACCCGATCCGCTCCCGCCTCGGACCTCCAACGCATCCTGTGCATCGGCGGCGGGCCGGCAGGCCTGTACTTCGCCCTGTTGATGAAGGCGCGCAACCCTTCGCTGCAGATCACCGTGGTGGAGCGCAACCGCCCCTTCGACACCTTCGGCTGGGGCGTGGTGCTCAGCGACCAGACGCTCGCCAACCTGCGCACGGCCGATGCGCCGACCGCGGCGCTCATCGGCAACGAGTTCCACCACTGGGACGACATCCAGGTCTTCTTCAAGGGCCGCCAGGTGCGCTCCGGCGGTCACGGCTTCTGCGGCATCGGCCGCAAGCGGCTGCTCAACATCCTGCAGGAGCGCTGCCTCGCGCTCGGCGTCGAGCTGGTGTTCGAGACCGACGTCGCCGACGACCAGGCAATCGCCGCGAAGTACAAGGCCGACCTGGTGATCGCCAGCGACGGCCTCAACAGCCGCATCCGCCAGCGCTACGCCGACGTGTTCAGGCCCGACGTCGACCTGCGCAACTGCCGCTTCGTGTGGCTGGGCACGCACCAGACCTTCGACGCCTTCACCTTCGCCTTCGAGCAGACCGAGCACGGCTGGTTTCAGGCGCACGCCTACCAGTTCGACGACAAGACCTCGACCTTCATCGTCGAGACGCCCGAGGCCGTGTGGAAGGCCCACGGCCTCGACCAGATGGAGCAGCCCGAGGCCATCGCCTTCTGCGAGAAGCTCTTCGCCAAGTACCTCGGCGGCCACCCTCTGATCAGCAACGCCACGCACCTGCGCGGCTCGGCCAACTGGATCCGCTTTCCGCGCGTGGTGTGCGAGCGCTGGACGCACAGCATCGACGTCGAGGGCCGCTCCGTGCCCGTGGTGCTGATGGGCGACGCGGCGCACACGGCGCACTTCTCCATCGGCTCGGGCACCAAGCTCGCGCTGGAAGACGCGATCGACCTGGCCAACGAGTTCGCGCAGGGCGGCACCGTGGACCATGTGCTCGAAGGCTACGAGGCACGCCGCAGCGTCGAGGTGCTGAAGATCCAGAACGCAGCGCGCAACTCCACCGAGTGGTTCGAGAACGTGCCGCGCTACACCGGCATGCAGATCGAGCAGTTCGCCTACTCGCTGCTCACCCGCTCGCAGCGCATCAGCCACGAGAACCTGCGGCTGCGCGACACGAAATGGCTCAGCGGCTACGAGCAGTGGCTCGCCGGCGGCAAGGCGCTGCCCCCGATGCTCATGCCCTACAAGGTGCGCGGGCTCACGCTGAAGAACCGCATCCTGGTGTCGCCGATGGCCACCTACAGCGCAGTCGACGGCGTGCCGCAAGACTTCCTGCTGGTGCACCTCGGCGCGCGCGCTCTCGGCGGCGCCGCGATGGTGTTCGTCGAAATGACCAGCCCGACGCCCGAAGGCCGCATCACCCCCGGCTGCACCGGCCTTTACAACAACGAGCAGCAGGCCGCCTTCAAGCGAATCGTCGACTTCGTGCACACGCAGTCGAGCGCGAAGATCGCGATGCAGCTCGGCCACAGCGGCCCCAAGGGCTCCACCCGCGTGGGCTGGGAAGGCACCGACGAACCGCTCGAAAGCGGCAACTGGCCGCTGCTGGCCGCCAGCGCGCTGCCCTACGGCGAGCAGAACCAGCTTCCCGCTGCCATCACGCGCGCCGAGATGGACACGCTGCGCGACCAATTTGTCGACTCGACCCGCCGCGCCGCCGAATGCGGCTTCGACTGGCTCGAGCTGCACTGCGCGCACGGATACCTGCTGTCGGCCTTCATCAGCCCGCTGACCAACCTGCGCACCGACGAGTACGGCGGCGACATCGAGGCGCGCTGCCGCTATCCGCTCGAAGTATTCCGCGCCATGCGCGCCGCGTGGCCCGCCGACAAGCCGATGAGTGTGCGCATCTCGGCGCACGATTGGGCGCCAGGCGGCAACACCGACGCCGACGCCATCGTGGTGGCACGCCTCTTCAAGGAGGCCGGCGCCGACTTCATCGACGTGTCGTCGGGCCAGACCACGCGCGCCGCCAAGCCGGTGTACGGCCGCATGTACCAGACGCCGTTCTCGGACCGCATCCGCAACGAGGTCGGCATCTCGACCATCGCCGTGGGCGCGATCACCGACGCCGACCAGGCCAACAGCATCATCGCGGCCGGCCGCGCCGACCTGTGCGCCATCGCGCGCCCGCACCTGGCCGACCCGGCGTGGACGCTGCACGAGGCCGCCAAGCTTCAGAGCCGCGAAGTCGACTGGCCGAAGCAATACCTGAGCGGCCGCGACCAGATGTACCGCGAGATCGCCAAGCAGCAGCAGATGGCTGCGGCAGCCGCGGCGAACCCCGAGGAGACGCACTGACATGGACCTCGAAGCGCGCGCGCATGCCGAGCACCCCGAAGCCCTGCGGCTCTGGCTGCGGCTGCTCACCTGCACCCAGCTCATCGAAAAGCAGGTGCGCAACGAACTGCGCTCGCAGTTCGCGACAACGCTGCCGCGCTTCGACCTGATGTCCCAGCTCGAGCGCTCGCCCGAGGGCCTGAAGATGAACGAGCTCTCGCGCCGCATGATGGTGACCGGCGGCAACGTGACCGGCATCACCGACCAGCTCGTGGCCGAAGGGCTGGTGGAGCGCATCAACGTCGAGGGCGACCGCCGCGCCTGGCGCGTGCGCCTCACGCCGCGGGGCCGCAAGCTCTTCAACGACATGGCGCAGCAGCATGAAGACTGGATCGTCGAGGCCTTCTCGGGCCTCAGCGCGAAGGAGATCGCGCAACTGCACAAGCTGCTCGGCAAGGTCAAGCAGCACTCGCACAACCAACTACTGATGGCGGAGACCGAATGAAGCACTACATCGGCGCGGGCAATCCCATGCGCGCGCAATTCGAACCCAAGGCGGCCTACAAGGCGGAGCACTTCGCATGGAGCTTCGAGGCCGGCGTGGGCACCATCACGCTGAACCGGCCGGATCGCAAGAACCCGCTGACCTTCGACTCGTACGGCGAGCTGCGCGACCTGTTCCGCGCGCTGGTCTACGCCACCGACGTGAAGACGATCGTCGTGACCGGTGCGGGCGGCAACTTCTGCTCCGGCGGCGACGTGCACGAGATCATCGGCCCGCTGACCGGCATGCGCATGCCCGAGCTGCTGGAGTTCACGCGCATGACGGGCGACCTGGTGAAGGCCATGCGCGCCTGCCCGCAGCCCATCGTCGGCGCGATCGACGGCGTGTGCGCGGGTGCCGGCGCGATGATCGCGCTGGCCTGCGACCTGCGCTACGGCTCGCCTGCCACGCGCACCGCGTTCCTCTTCACGCGCGTGGGCCTCGCCGGAGCCGACATGGGCGCCTGCGCGCTGCTGCCGCGCGTGATCGGCCAGGGGCGCGCATCGGAGCTGCTGTTCACCGGCCGCGCGATGACCGCGCAAGAGGGCCACGCCTGGGGCTTCTTCAACGCGCTGCACGAAAGCGAGGCGCTGCTCGAGGCCGCGACGAAGGTCGCACGCGACCTGGCCGAGGGTCCGACCTTCGCCCACGGCATGACGAAGACGATGCTGTCGCAGGAATGGTCGATGACCATCGACCAGGCCATCGAGGCTGAAGCGCAGGCACAGGCCATCTGCATGCAGACCGAAGACTTCAAGCGCGCCTACGAGGCCTTCGCGGCCAAGCGCAAGCCGGTATTCGGCGGGGACTGACGCGATGATGACCAAGGCTCCCGCACCACCATCGACGGCGCACCTCGCGCTGCCCTTCTTCGACGACGCGCACCGCGCGCTCGCCGATGAGCTGCTGCCCTGGGCCGACGCGCAGGAAGTCGACGAGCACGACGACCGCGCGGCCTGCCGTGAATGGGTCCAGCGGCTCGGCGCCGGCGGCTGGCTGCGCTACTGCGTGCCTGGCAGTTCCGGCGGCGCATTGGAGCGGCTCGATTCGCGCGCCCTCGTGCTGCTGCGCGAAACGCTCGCCTACCACTCGCCGCTGGCTGATTTCGCCTTCGCTATGCAGGGCCTGGGCAGCGGCGCGATCACGCTGGCCGGCACGCCGCAGCAGCATGCCGACTACCTGACGGCCGTGGCCAGGGGCAACAAGATCGCAGCCTTCGCGCTCAGCGAACCCGAAGCAGGCTCCGACGTGGGCGCGATGGCGATGCGCGCCGAGCCCACTGCCGATGGCTGGAAGCTCAACGGCGAGAAGACCTGGATCAGCAACGGCGGCATCGCCGACTTTTACTGCGTGTTCGCGAAGACCGACCCGGCGGGCGGTACGCGCGGCATCACTGCGTTCATCGTCGATGCGAAGACGCCAGGTCTCGACACTTCCGCGCACATCGACGTGATGGCCCCGCATCCGCTGGCCACGCTGCGCTTCGAGAACTGCGTCGTGCCGCGCGCCGCACAGCTCGGCGAGCTCAACGGCGGCTTCAAGCTGGCGATGCGCACGCTCGACATCTTCCGCGCCTCGGTGGCAGCAGCCGCGCTCGGCATGGGCCGGCGCGCGCTGGCGGAAGCGATCGCCCATTCGAAGAAGCGCCGCATGTTCGGCCAGACGCTGGCGGACTTCCAGCTCACGCAGGCCAAGCTCGGCGAGATGGCCGCGCTGATCGACAGCGCCGCATTGCTCACCTACCGCGCCGCATGGATGCGCGACGACGCAGAGCGGCGCGGCGCACCTGCTGTGGGCGACGTGTCGGCCGCCGCGGCCATGGCCAAGATGTGCGCCACCGAGAACGCAAGCCGCGTGATCGACATGGCGCTGCAGATGCATGGCGGCCTCGGCGTGAAGGTTGGCACGAAGGTTGAAAGCCTCTACCGCGACATCCGCTCGCTGCGCATCTATGAAGGCGCGACGGAAGTCCAACAACTGATCATCGGCAAATCCGTTCTGCGGGGATAAACACCGTGTCTGCCCAAGTCGACCGCTTCGTTCACGACCGCCTGCCGCCTGCGGCGCAGTTGCCCGTCTTCCGCTACGACCTGCCCGAGCTTCGGCTGCCCGACCAGCTCAACCTGGTCGAGKAACTGCTCGACAAGGCTGCGGCGAAGGGCTTCGGCGACAAGCCGATGCTGCGCTCGCCGCAAGGCACGCTGACCTATGCGCAGGCGGCCGTCGAGGTCAACCGCATCGCGCAGGTGCTGGTCGAGGATCTCGGGCTGGTGCCGGGCAATCGTGTGCTGCTGCGCGGCGGCAATTCGGTGGCGATGGCGCTGGCATGGCTGGCGGTGGTGAAGGCCGGGCTGATCGCCGTGGCGACGATGCCGCTGCTGCGCGCCAAGGAACTGGGCGACATCATCGAGAAGTCGCAGCCTGTGGCCGCGCTGTGCGACGGGCGGCTGCTCGACGAGCTGCTGCTGGCGCAGCAGGCGCATCCAGTGCTCGCCACGGTGGTGGCGTTCAACAAGCCCGATGCGGACGATTCGCTCTCGGCGCGCGCAGCGAAGAAGAGCGGCGTGTTCAAGGCATGCCCCACGGCGTCCGACGACATCGCGCTGCTGGCCTTCACCTCGGGCACCACCGGCAAGCCGAAGGCCCCCGTCACCACGCACCGCGACGTGCTCGCGATGTGCGAAACCTGGCCGCGCCATGTGCTGCGCGCGCGCAGCGACGACATCGTGGTGGGGTCGCCGCCGCTGGCCTTCACCTTCGGGCTCGGCGGGCTGCTGGTGTTTCCGATGTGGGCGGGGGCATCGGTCTATTTCCCCGATGCGCCTTTCACGCCCGAAGGGCTRGTGAAGCTCATCAACGAAGTCGGTGCGACCATCTGCTACACGGCGCCGACCTTCTATCGCCAGATGGCGACGTTCGTGAAGCAGCACGGCATGCCCAGCCTGCGCATCAGCGTGAGTGCGGGCGAGGCCTTGCCCGACGCCACGCGCCAGTTGTGGAAGGAAGCTTCGGGCATCGAGATGCTCGATGGCATCGGCGGGACCGAGGTGTTCCACATCTACATCTCCGCTGCGGGCGACGACGTGCGCCGGGGAGCAGTCGGCAAGGCGGTGCCCGGCTTCACCGCGAAGGTGGTGGACGGCGAGGGCAACGAGGTGCCGCACGGCACGGTCGGCAAGCTCGCGCTGCAGGGGCCGGTGGGTTGCCGCTATCTCGACGATCCGCGCCAGGCCGACTATGTGAAGAACGGATGGAACTATCCGGGCGATTCGTTCGTGCAGGACGACGACGGCTATTTCTTCTATCAGGCGCGCGCGGACGACATGATCATCACGGCCGGCTACAACGTCGGCGGGCCGGAGGTGGAAGATGCGCTTCTCAAGCACCCCGCCGTGGCCGAGTGCGGCGTGATCGGCAAGCCCGATGCCGAGCGCGGCATGATCGTGAAGGCGTTCTGCGTTCTCAAGCCCGGCAACGAGGGCAACGCAGCCCTCGTGAAGGCGCTGCAGGACCATGTGAAGGCGACCATTGCGCCATTCAAATACCCAAGGGAGATCGAGTTCGTGCCGGTACTGCCGCGCACGGAAACCGGCAAGCTCCAACGATTCAAACTGAGACAACTCAACACGACATCATGATCAACAAACTCCTGCAGCCCGAAGGCTGGCTGCCTCCCAAGGGCTATGCGAACGGCGTGGCCGCTCGCGGAACGATGCTGTTCGTCGGCGGCCAGATCGGCTGGAATGCACAGCAGCAATTCGAGTCCGACGACTTCATCGACCAGTGCGGCCTGGCTCTGCGCAACATCGTCGAGGTGCTGCGCGCAGGTGGTGCGGGCCCAGAGCACATGGTGCGCATGACCTGGTACGTGACGGACCGCGACGAATACAGCCGCCGGCTGGGCGAGCTCGGGCCGGTCTATCGCGATGCGATGGGGCGCAATTTCCCGGCCATGACCTGCGTGCAGGTGGCGGCGCTGGTGGAGCACCGGGCCAAGGTCGAGATCGAGGTGACGGCGGTCATTCCGGACTGACCCGTTTCCTCGTCGCCCAAAATAAAAATGCCCTCATTGCGAGGGCATTTCTTTTTGCCACTCACTGGCAATTGATCGACAAAAAGATCGGCGAAGAAAAAGGCCCTTTGATTTGTCAAAGGGCCTTTTCAATTTGGTTGCGCGAGCAAGATTTGAACTTGCGACCTTTGGGTTATGAGCCCAACGAGCTACCAGGCTGCTCCATCGCGCGGCAGACTTAGATTATAGCTTATTCAGCGGCGTTTTGCTCGGCTGCGTCTTCTTTAATTTCAGGACGGTCGACCAGTTCGACAAGCGCCATCGGGGCGTTGTCACCCACGCGGAAACCCATCTTCAGGATGCGGGTGTAGCCGCCCGGACGCGTTGCGAAACGCGGGCCGAGGTCGCCGAAGAGCTTCACGACGGCATCGCGGTTGCGCAGGCGATCGAAGGCCAGGCGCTTGTTGGCGACGGTGGGCTTCTTGGCGAGCGTGATCATCGGCTCGATGACGCGGCGCAGTTCCTTGGCCTTGGGGACCGTGGTCTTGATGACTTCGTGCTCGATGAGCGAATTCATCATGTTCTGCAGCATCGCGAGGCGGTGCGAGCTGGTGCGGTTGAGTTTGCGGAGTCCGTGTCCGTGACGCATGGTGCTTTCCTTTACTTTATAAAAACAGGCAGCCGTGTCAGGTACTGCCCGCTGCACTGGCCCTTTTCAGGGGGCCTCTTCAAAAAATTCAAATCAACGCTTGTCGAGACCGGCCGGCGGCCAGCTTTCGAGCTTCATGCCCAAGGTCAGGCCGCGCGAGGCGAGCACTTCCTTGATTTCGTTGAGCGACTTGCGACCCAGGTTCGGGGTCTTGAGCAGCTCGTTCTCGGTGCGCTGGATCAGGTCACCGATGTAGTAGATGTTTTCGGCCTTCAGGCAGTTGGCCGAACGCACCGTCAGTTCGAGTTCGTCGACAGGGCGCAGCAGGATCGGATCGAACTGCTGTGCGCTGCGCGGAGCCGGAGCGTCGAACGCAGCGAGTTCGCCGCCTTCGAGCTGCGCGAACACGGCGAGCTGCTCGACCAGGATTTTAGCCGATGCGCGCACTGCGTCTTCGGCGGTGATCGCGCCGTTGGTCTCGATTTCGACCAGCAGCTTGTCGAGGTCGGTGCGCTGCTCGACGCGGGCGCTTTCGACGGTGTAGCTCACGCGCTTGACGGGCGAGAACGAAGCGTCGAGGACGATGCGGCCGATCGACTTGGTAGGCTCGTCCGCATAACGGCGCATCGTGCCGGGCACGTAGCCGCGGCCCTTCTCGACCTTGATCTGCATGTCGAGCTTGCCGCCTTGCGACAGGTGGGCGATCACGTGGTCGGGGTTGATGATCTCGACGTCGTGCGGGGTCTGGATGTCCGACGCCAGGACCGGGCCTTCGCCGTCCTTGCGCAGGCTCAGCGTGACTTCGTCGCGGTTGTGGAGCTTGAACACCACGCCCTTGAGGTTCAGCAGGATGTTGACGACATCTTCCTGCACGCCGTCGATCGACGAGTACTCATGCAGAACGCCAGCGATCGTGACTTCGGTGGCCGAGTAGCCCACCATGGACGACAGCAGAACGCGACGCAGCGCGTTGCCGAGCGTGTGGCCGTAGCCGCGCTCGAAAGGCTCGAGCGTCACCTTGGCCTTGTTGGCGGCAAGTTGCTCGACCTGGATGGTCTTGGGTTTCAGCAGGGTGGTTTGCATGCAGACTTCCTCTCAATACCCCCGGCTCGTTACACCGGTAAGGCTGGTGAAGCACCTGAGCCGCGACGGAGCGCGGAACAGGAACGTGAACAACAAAAACAATCTCCCGCCGGCGCGTGAAAGCGCAGGCGGGTAGAAAAAATCAACGCGAATACAGTTCGACGATCAGCGATTCGTTGATGTCGGCTGCGAATTCGTCGCGATCGGGCACCTTCTTGAACGTGCCTTCGGCCTTGTCGGCATTCACGTCGACCCATGCCGGAATACCGACTTGCTGGGCGAGTTGCAGAGCTTCGACAACGCGGGTCTGCTTCTTCGACTTGTCGCGCACGGCGATCACGTCGCCGGTCTTGACCAGGTACGACGGGATGTTGACCGACTGACCGTTCACCGTGATCGCCTTGTGCGACACGAGTTGGCGCGCTTCGGCGCGGGTCGAGCCGAAGCCCATGCGGTAGACGACGTTGTCCAGGCGCGATTCGAGGATGAACAGCAGGTTGGCGCCGGTGTTGCCACGGCGGCGGTCGGCTTCCTCGAAGTAGCGGCGGAATTGCTTCTCGAGCACGCCGTACATGCGCTTGACCTTCTGCTTCTCGCGCAGCTGCAGGCCGTAGTCGGAGGTGCGCTGGCCCGAGGTGCGGCCGTGCTGGCCTGGCTTGGAGTCGAACTTGGCCTTGTCCTGGATCGAACGGCGGGCGCTCTTCAGGAACAGGTCGGTGCCTTCACGGCGGGAAAGTTTGGCCTTGGGGCCGAGGTAACGTGCCACGATTTTTCCTTTGTGTCATCTGCCGCAGTTGCCTGCGGGAGCCATCGGCGGAATGCTGATGGCGGTGGGCTTAGTTAAAAAACAAATGCGCAGCCGCTATTCAAAGCCGGCTGCGCCTTGCTGGCTGACGATCAGATGCGGCGACGCTTCTGGGGACGGCAGCCGTTGTGCGGAACGGGCGTCACGTCGGCGATCGAATTGATCCGGATGCCGAGCGCAGCCAGTGCGCGCACCGACGATTCGCGACCGGGGCCGGGGCCCTTGATCTCGACGTCGAGGTTCTTGATGCCTTGTTCGACAGCAGCACGGCCGGCCACTTCGGAAGCCACCTGCGCAGCGAACGGCGTCGACTTGCGCGAGCCCTTGAAGCCCTGGCCACCCGACGAAGCCCACGACAGGGCGTTGCCCTGGCGATCGGTGATCGTGATGATGGTGTTGTTGAACGAAGCGTGCACGTGAGCGATACCGTCCGCGACGTTCTTGCGAACCTTCTTGCGAACGCGCTGTGCGGCGTTGTTTGCAGGTGCTTTAGCCATGCTGTTCTATCCTTATTTCTTCAGGGACTGCGCAGCCTTGCGCGGACCCTTGCGGGTGCGGGCGTTGGTGCGCGTGCGCTGGCCGCGCATCGGCAGGCCGCGACGATGACGGAAGCCGCGGTAGCAGCCGATGTCCATCAGGCGCTTGATGTTCATCGTCGTTTCGCGACGCAGGTCGCCTTCGATCGTGAACAGCGCGATCTGGTCGCGGATCTTCTCGAGATCGGCGTCGGTCAGATCCTTGATCTTCTTCGAATACTCGATGCCGCTCGCTTCGCAGATCTGACGGGCGCGGGTGCGACCGATGCCGAAGATGGCGGTCAGGCCGATTTCAGCGTGCTTGTGCGGCGGGATGTTGATGCCAGCAATACGTGCCATGTGCGTCCTCTAATACTCTTCAATCAACCCTGGCGCTGCTTGTGGCGCGGGTCGGTGCAGATCACGCGCACCACACCCTTGCGGCGGATGACCTTGCAATTACGGCAAATGGTTTTGACCGAAGCCGAAACTCTCATTTCACTCTCCTAAAACTGTTTAACGTGGCGGTCTACCGCCCGGACTCAATACTGAAACACAGCCCTACGATGTCTTGAAGTTCGCCTTCTTCAGCAGCGATTCGTACTGCTGGGACATCATGTAGTTTTGCACCTGGGCCATGAAGTCCATCGTGACGACCACGATGATCAGCAGGGAGGTACCACCGAAGTAGAACGGCACGTTGTACTTCAGGATCAGGAACTCTGGCAGCAGGCAGACGAAGGTGATGTACACCGCGCCAGCCAGCGTCAGGCGAACCAGAATCTTGTCGATGTAGCGAGCGGTCTGGTCACCCGGGCGAATGCCAGGAATGAATGCACCGCTCTTCTTCAGGTTGTCGGCCGTTTCCTTGCTGTTGAACACGAGCGCCGTGTAGAAGAAGCAGAAGAAAACGATGGCAGCGGCATACAGCAGCACGTAGATCGGCTCGCCGGGGCGCAGAGCGCTGGCAACGTCCTTGATCCAGCGAAAGCCGCCTTCACCGGTACTGAACCAGCCGACCACCGTTGCCGGCAGCAGGATGATCGACGAAGCGAAGATCGGCGGGATCACGCCAGCCATGTTCAGCTTCAGCGGCAGATGCGACGACTGGCCGCCATACACCTTGTTGCCCACCTGGCGCCGCGCATAGTTCACGAGGATCTTGCGCTGGCCGCGTTCGACGAACACCACGAAGTAGGTGACCAGCACCACCACGGCGACGATGAAGAGCGCGACGATCACGTTCATGGCACCGGTACGCACCAGCTCAAGCAGGCCGCCGATGGCGTTGGGCAGACCGGCCGCGATACCTGCAAAGATCAGGATCGAGATACCGTTGCCGAGGCCACGTTCGGTGATCTGCTCGCCGAGCCACATCAGGAACATGGAGCCCGCCGTCAGGCTCACCATGGCGGTCAGGCGGAAGCCGAAGCCGGGCGAGATGACCAGACCGGCCGACGATTCCAGAGCCACCGCGATGCTGAACGACTGGAACAGGGCCAGACCCAGCGCGCCATAGCGCGTGTACTGCGTGATCTTGCGGCGTCCCGCCTCGCCTTCCTTCTTCAATTGCTCGAAGGTCGGAAGCACGTAGGTCATCAGCTGCATGATGATCGACGCCGAGATGTACGGCATGATCCCCAACGCGAACACGGTGAAACGCGACAGCGCCCCGCCCGAGAACATGTTGAACAGGCTCAGAATGCCGCCCTGCTGGCCCTGGAACAACGCTGCCAACTGGTCCGGGTTGATACCCGGCACAGGGATATGAGCGCCAATCCGGTAGACCACGAGCGCGAGCAGCAAAAAGACGAGCCGACGACGGAGGTCGCCGAACTTGCCTGTTTTTGCGATCGTTGCCGCGTTAGTTGCCACGAAGAACTTCTTTCAGTCCGATGATGATCAGGCGATGCTGCCGCCGGCTGCTTCGATAGCAGCCTTGGCACCAGCCGTTGCGCCCACGCCCGTCAGCTTGACGGCCTTGGTGAGCTCACCGGTCTTCACGACCTTGACGACCTTGGCGAGTTGGCCCACTAGGCCGGCTTGCTTCAGCGCCAGGATGTCCACTTCGGCCAGGCCCAGTTGCTCGAGAGCAGTCAGCGTGACTTCGGCGTTGAACTTCAGCAGGTGCGACTTGAAGCCACGCTTCGGCAGGCGACGCTGCAGCGGCATTTGACCGCCTTCGAAGCCGACCTTGTGGAAACCGCCTGCGCGCGACTTCTGGCCCTTGTGGCCACGGCCCGAGGTCTTGCCCAGGCCGGAGCCGATACCGCGGCCGACACGGCGCTTGGCGTGCTTGGCGCCATCCGCCGGCTTGATGCCATTGAGTTCCATATCAGTCTCTCTTACAGAACTTTGACCAGATAACTGATCTTGTTGATCATGCCGCGCACAGCGGGCGTGTCTTGCAGCTCGCTCACGCTGTTGAGCTTGCGCAGGCCGAGGCCACGCACGGTCGCGCGATGCGATTCCTTGGTACCGATCGGGCTCTTGACCAATTGGACCTTGAGGGTTTGTTGTTGCGTCGTCATTTGAATGCTTCCTGCAGGCTTTCGAAGGCCCGCGTTTAAGCGAAGATTTCTTCGACGGTGAGGCCGCGCTTGGCAGCCACCTGGCCCGCCGTCGTCGAGTTCTTCAACCCGTCGAGCGTGGCGCGAACCATGTTGTAGGGGTTCGACGAACCATGGCTCTTGGCCACGATGTCGGTGATACCCATCACTTCGAACACGGCGCGCATCGGGCCGCCGGCGATGATGCCGGTACCCTTGGGAGCCGGGTACATCACGACAGTCGAGGCACCATGGTGGCCTTGCACCTGGTGATGCAGCGTGCCGTTCTTGATCGAAACCTTCAGCAGGTTGCGACGTGCTTCTTCCATTGCCTTCTGCACCGCAGCGGGCACTTCCTTCGACTTGCCCTTGCCCATGCCGACGCGACCATCGCCGTCACCGACCACGGTGAGTGCCGCGAAACCGAGGATACGACCACCCTTCACCACCTTGGTGACGCGGTTGATCGCGATCATCTTCTCGCGCAAACCGTCCTCGGGGCCTTCGTTCTGCGCTCTTGCCTGAATCTTTGCCATTTTGAATCTCGTGTCCGTTTAGAACTGCAGGCCGGCTTCGCGGGCAGCTTCGGCCAGCGCCTTGACGCGGCCGTGGTATGCGAAACCTGCGCGGTCGAAGGCAACCTTCTCGACGCCGGCAGCCTTCGCCTTCTCGGCGATGCGCTTGCCGACGGCGGTGGCTGCAGCGGCATTGCCGCCCTTGCCCGAACCGCCGAGCGAGGTACGCACTTCGGCTTCTGCCGTCGATGCGGTTGCAATCACCTTGGAGCCGTCGTCGGAGATGACGGTGGCGTAGATGTGCAGGTTGGTGCGATTCACCGTCAGACGGGCCACGCCCTGCGTCGCGATGCGGATGCGGGTCTGGCGCGAGCGGCGAAGACGCTGTGCTTTTTTGGTCAACATCATTTTGCTGCCCCTTACTTCTTCTTGGTCTCTTTGATCGCGATCTTCTCGTCCGAATAACGGATGCCTTTGCCCTTGTAAGGCTCAGGCGGACGAACAGCGCGGATCTCAGCGGCGATTTGACCAACGCGCTGACGGTCAGCACCCTTGATCACGATTTCGGTCGGGGTCGCGGTGAGCACCGTGATGCCTTGCGGCATGTCGATGTTGACCGGATGCGAATAACCGACTTGCAGGTTCAGCTTGTTGTTGGCTGCGGCTGCCTTGTAGCCCACGCCGACCAGGTTGAGCTTCTTCTCGAAGCCCTTGGTCACGCCAACCACCATGTTGTTCACCAGCTGACGGACCGTGCCGCTCATAGCGTTCGCTTCACGCGAATCGTTGGCGGGCTCGAAGTTCAGCTGGCCGTCATTGCTGACGATCTTGACCAGGGCATTGCGCGCCAGGCTGAGCGAACCGCCCGTGCCCTTGACGCTGATCTGGTCTTCCTTGATCGACACATCCACGCCTGCGGGGATGGTGATCGGCATTTTTCCTACTCGGGACATTTCAGTAACTCCTCGATGTCTCGGTTAGGCGACGTAGCACAGAACTTCGCCGCCGACACCGGTGGCGCGAGCCTTACGGTCGGTCATCACGCCCTTGGGGGTCGTGACGATCGCAACACCGAGGCCGTTCTGGACTTGCGGAATGGAAGAACTGGCCTTGTAGACACGCAGGCCGGGGCGGCTCACACGCTCGATGCGCTCGATGACCGGACGGCCAGCGTAGTACTTCAGCGAGATTTCAAGTTCGCTCTTGCCGGCTTCGGTCTTGACCTGGAAGCCGTCGATGTAGCCCTCGTCCTTCAGGACTTGTGCGATCGCGACCTTCACCTTGGAAGACGGGACCGACACGGTGGGCTTCGCCACCATCTGCGCGTTGCGGATACGCGTCAGCAGGTCGGCAATGGGATCACTCATGCTCATGTTGTTTGCTCCTGCCTGGCTTACCAGCTGGCCTTGGTGACACCGGGGATGTCGCCGTTGAAAGCCAGTTCGCGGATCTTGGCGCGGGCCAGACCGAATTGACGGAAAGTGCCACGCGGGCGACCGGTGATTTCGCAACGGTTGCGCTGACGCGTGGGGTTCGCGTTGCGCGGCAGCTTCTGCAGCGCCAGACGCGCAGCAGCACGTTCTTCTTCGGTCTTCTTCAGGTCGTTGGAAGCCGCCTTCAGTTCGGCGTGCTTCGCTGCGAACTTGGCAACCAGCTTGTCGCGCTTGAGTTCGCGCTGGATCAAAGATGCTTTAGCCACAGGTCACCTCAGTTCTTGAACGGGAAACGGAAGCCAGCGAGAAGCGCCTTGGCTTCTTCGTCGGTCTTGGCCGTCGTCGTGATGCTGATATTGAGACCGCGCAGGGCATCGACCTTGTCGTACTCGATCTCGGGGAAAATGATCTGTTCCTTGACGCCGATGTTGTAGTTGCCACGGCCATCGAACGCACGACCCGAGATACCACGGAAGTCGCGAACGCGCGGCAGCGCGATGGTCACGAAGCGGTCCAGGAATTCGTACATTTGCACGCCACGCAGCGTGACCATGCAACCGATCGGCTGGTTTTCGCGGATCTTGAAACCGGCGATGGCCTTCTTCGACTTGGTAACCACGGGCTTCTGGCCAGCGATCTTGGTCAGGTCGGCGACGGCGTTGTCGAGAACCTTCTTGTCGGCGACTGCTTCACCCACACCCATGTTGAGCGTGATCTTGGTGAGGCGCGGAACCTGCATCGGCGACGTGTAGCCGAACTTTTCCGTCAGGTCTTTCGCGATCTTTTCGCGATAGTGTTGTTGGAGACGTGCCATGTGAGTACCTCTTAGGCGAACTTGATTTCTTCGCCGCTCGACTTGAACACGCGAACAGCCACGCGCTTGCCGTCAACATCCTGGGAGATCTTGACGCCCACGCGATCGGCCTTGCCGGTCGCGGCGTTGAAGATCGCCACGTTGGATTGGTGAATCGGCATGGCCTTCTCGACGATGCCACCGGTCGTACCCTTGAGCGGGTTCGGCTTGGTGTGCTTCTTGACGAGGTTGATGCCTTCGATGACCACGTGCGAGTCATCCTTGCGCAGCGAGACGGTGCCCCGCTTGCCCTTGTCGCGGCCGGCCAACACGATGACCTGGTCGCCCTTGCGAATCTTGTTCATGGCGTTGTGTCCTTAGAGAACTTCGGGTGCCAGCGACACGATCTTCATGAACTTCTCGGTGCGCAGTTCGCGCGTGACCGGTCCGAAGATGCGGGTGCCGATGGGCTCCAGCTTGGCATTGAGCAACACTGCTGCGTTGCCGTCGAACTTGACGAGCGAACCGTCGGCGCGACGGATGCCCTTGGCGGTGCGGACCACCACTGCGCTGTAGATCTCGCCCTTCTTGACGCGACCACGCGGAGCGGCTTCCTTGATGCTGACCTTGATGACGTCGCCCACGCTGGCGTAACGCCGCTTGGAGCCACCGAGCACCTTGATACACAGGACGGATTTCGCGCCCGTGTTGTCGGCCACTTCGAGCCGGGATTCAGTTTGGATCATTTCTTGATATTCCCAACTTGTACCGATGTGCATCCAGGAGGGAGGCAAATCAGTCAGTCTTGGGCCCGTCGTCCATACCCCGAACCACTCGAGGCACTTCCGCTTTGGGCTGAAAGCTTCGCCTTTTGAAAGCGAAGCCCGCGATTGTTGCACGCAAGAAGCCGGAAGTCAACACCCCCGGTTGCCTTGAAGTACTGCAACTAGACTCCGGAGCGTGCACGCCCCCGAAAAACCCGTTCTTTCGACCTCATCACGGCAACGCCGCTTGCTGCTGGCCGGCGGGGCCGGTCTGGCAGGGTGGGCGCTGGCCGGCTGCAGGAGTGGCGCGACGCCGAATGCAGACCCTGGCCAGCTGCGCCTCCTCGCCCAGGCGCGCTGGCCGCACCGCCTTCATATTGAGGGAATCACGGTCGGCGGCCTCTCAGGCGTCGACTACGACCCGATCCGAGGTGAGTACCTGCTCATCAGCGACGACCGATCGGATATCGCCCCCGTGCGCTACTGCACCGCACGCTGGCCCTTCCCGCAGTCCACGCCGCCCGAGCCGACCGGCGTGGTGCAGCTGCAACGCCCCGGCGGCGGCCCCTGGCCCAGCCGGCGCAATGCGGTCGATGGCCTGCCGGTGCCCGACCCCGAAGCTCTCCGGCTGCGCCCCGCCAGCAACACCCTGCTGTGGAGCAGCGAGGGCGACGTCGCCCGCGGCTTCGGCCCGGCGCTGTACGAATCGGCCCGGGACGGCCGCTTCCTGCGCGAGTTCCGCATGCCGGCGATGTTCCAGCCCGACCCGGCCCAGCGCCGCGGCCCGCGCGACAACCTGACTTTCGAGGGCGTCAGCCTCTCGCCCGACGGCCGCTTCGCCTGGCTGGGAATGGAAAACGCCCTGGTCCAGGACGGTCCCGAGCCCACCACCAGCGCTCCGGGAGGCCCCTGCCGCTTCACCCGGGTCGACCTCGAGACCGGCCAGGTCGATCGGCAGATTGCCTATGTTCCCGACGCCATCCCTTTGCGCCCGCTGATCCCCGGCAGCTACGCCGACAACGGCGTGAGCGAAATCCTGATGCTCGACGCCGACCGCATGCTGGTGCTGGAGCGCGCCTACGCCAGCGGCGCTGGCAATTCGCTGCGCCTGTACGAGATCGACACCCGCGCCGCCAGCGACGTGCTCGCCGTCGACGCGCTGGCGTCCGGCAACCACCGGCCGGCGGCCAAGAGGCTGGTGGCCGATTTCGCAGCGCTCGGCCTGTCCAGGCTCGACAACACCGAAGGCATGTGCTGGGGCCCGCCCCTGCCAGGCGGCAGGCGCATGCTGGTGGTCGTGAGCGACGACAATTTCAACCCGCTTCAAATCACCCAGTTCGCCGCCTTCGAATACGCCGACCGACCATGACCATCGCCGTGACCTTCCTGCCCCGCACCGGCCCCGCGCCGCTGCCCCCCGTCGCCTTCATCGGGGGCGGCAACATGGCCAGCGCCATCATCGGCGGCCTGATCCAGCAAGGCACTCCGGCGGATGCCTTCGAAGTCGTCGAGCCTTTCGAGGAGGCCCGCGCGAAGCTGGCGCAGTCCTTCGGCATCGTCGCGAAGGCCGAGGCGAGCGAGGCGCTGTCGCGCTGCGGCGTGGCGGTCTGGGCAGTCAAGCCTCAGACCTTCGCCGACGCCGCGAAGGCGGTGCGCCCCTTCGCAGTCCAGGCCCTGCACCTGAGCGTGGCTGCCGGCATTCCTTCCGACAGCATCGCGCGCTGGCTCGGCACCGAACGCGTGGTACGCGCCATGCCCAACACGCCCGCGCTGGTGGGCAAGGGCATGACAGGCCTGTTCGCGCGCCCCGGCGTCGAGAACAGCGACCGCTCGATGGTCGGCCAGCTGCTGGCGCCCACCGGCGAACTGCTCTGGGTCGACGCAGAACCGGCGCTCGACGCCGTCACCGCCATGTCGGGCTCCGGCCCGGCCTACGTGTTCTATTTCATCGAGGCGATGACCGAGGCGGGAGTGGAGATGGGCCTCACGCCCGAACAGGCCCAGCGGCTGGCCATCGGCACCTTCACCGGCGCCTCGGCGCTGGCGCACAGCGCGACCGAGCCGCCGTCGGTGCTGCGCGAGCGCGTGACCTCCAAGGGAGGCACGACCTATGCGGCCATCACCTCGCTGCAGGCGGCGGACGTGAAGTCGCAGTTCAAGACCGCGATCCGCGCGGCGCAGAAGCGTGCGGCCGAACTGGGCGAGGAATTCGGCCGCGACTGAACGCGGCAGCTGGCTACATGAATAGAGAGAAGCTCAGCATCCGGACAGCGCGCCCGGGCCGAGCAGGAACAGCCATTCGGCGGCCAGCGTGACGGTGCCGTCTTCCAGCTCCAGCCAGACTTCTTCCTTCAGCAAAAAGCTGTCGCCCGGCCTGGCCGCCACGTCCGCGATGCGTATGCGCGCCCGGAAACGCGCGCCCACCGGCATCGGCCGCACGAAGCGCAGGCGATCGAAGCCGTAGTTGAGCGCGTGATTCGAGTCGAAGGGCAGCAGCGTGCGCATGGCCTCGCCGGTCAGCCGGATCAAGTGCGACACCTGGAAGAAGCCCTGCACGATGGTGCCGCCGTAGGCCGCCTCGCGCGCCGCGCGCTCGGGATCGAGGTGAATCCACTCGCCTTCGCCGTCGCCCGAGAGCTCCGAGTAGCGGTCGACCATCTCCTGCGTGATGCGATGCCAGCCGGAGTGGGCCTGCTGGCCGATCTTGAGCTTCAGCCGCTGCAGCAGCGCGTCGGACATCATGTTCCGTTCAACGCAGCGCGTAGCCGGCCACGACGCCGGCGAACACGGTGAAGCCCAGCCAGTGGTTCAGGCGGAAGGCCTTGAAGCAGCCTTCGCGCGTGCGGTCGTGGATCAGTTGCCAGTGCCACAGCGCCTGCGCCGCGGCCACCGCGATGCCGACGTAGAACAGCACGCCCAGCGAACGGCTCGCGCCGGCCCAGGCCCAGACGGCGAGGAAGATCGCGTAGCTCGTCATTACCGCCGCCACGTCGAGGCGGCCGAAGGTGATGGCCGACGTCTTCATGCCGATCTTCAGGTCGTCGTCGCGGTCGACCATCGCGTACTCGGTGTCGTAGGCCAGCACCCAGAACAGGTTGCCTGCGAGCAGCGCCGCCGCGAAGAGCGGCACGGTCGACTGCACCGCCGCAAAGGCCATCGGAATGCCGAAGCTGAAGGCGATGCCCAGCACCGCCTGCGGCACCGAGACAAAACGCTTGGCGAAGGGGTAGATCAGCGTGATGGCCAGTGCCGCGAACGACCACAGCACCGTCGTGCGGTTGGTCGTGAGCACCAGGCCGAAGGACACCAGCGCCAGCACCACGCCCAGCCCCAGCGCCTCCTTGACCGACAGCTCGCCGCTGGTCACGGGCCGCTGCGCCGTGCGCTTGACGTGGCGGTCGAAGTCGCGGTCGGCCACGTCGTTCACGCAGCAGCCGGCGCTGCGCATCAGGAAGGTGCCGAGCGTGAACACGATGAGCAGGTGCCAGCCCGGCCAGCCGCCCGCCGCGAACCACAGCGCGCCCAGCGTGGGCCAAAGCAGCAGCAGCCAGCCCGCCGGGCGGTTCCAGCGGATCAGGTCGAGATACAACGCAAAACGCCCGCGGCGAACCGCGGGCGCGATGGCGGTAGGAGCGGAATCAGTCTTCAAGGAGAGAACGCAGCATCCAGGCCGTCTGATCGTGCACCGTGCAGCGCGCGGTCAGCATGTCGGCCGTCGGGTCGTCGCCGGCTTCTTCGGCGACAGGAATGAATTCGCGCGCGATGCGCGACACGGTCTCGTGGCCCTTCACCAGGATGCGCACCATCTCCATCGCCTTGGGCGGGTTTTGCGGCACGTCGGGCACGGTGGCGATCTTGCTGAACTCGGCGTACGAGCCCGGCGCGTAGTGGCCCAGTGCGCGGATGCGCTCGGCCAGCACGTCGGTCGCGCCCCACAGCTCGGTGTACTGGGACATGAACATCGCATGCAGCGAGTTGAAGTGCGGGCCCGTCACGTTCCAGTGGAAGTTGTGCGTGGTGAGGTACAGCGTGTAGGTGTCGGCCAGCACGCGGCTCAGGCCTTCGGCGATGGCGGCGCGGTCCTGGCGCTCGATGCCGATGTTGATGATGGGCGCGTTGCGGCTGCCCGACTCCTGCGCGACCTGTTTGCCGCCCTTCTTGGGCACCTTGCCGGCGGAAGCGGCGGACGATGGTTTCTTCGAGTCTTTGGCCATGGCGGGAGATCCTTTTCTTCGGTCGAGTTCCTGGAAGGGTGTCGCCGGAATTCTGAAAGCCGGCACGCGGCTTGGCAACAGCGCCACTCTATCTCAGCGATCAACGATTCAAACCAGCAGCCGCGTAGGCCAAGTTCTCGAATTGCGGCCTGCTACGAAAGGCGCTTCACGCCCGGCAGCTCGCACGCGTAGATCGCATTGCGCAGCGCGGCGATGGCCTCGTAGCGCGTGAAGGTGCGCCGCCATGCGAGCACCACGCGGCGCGTGGGCGGATCGCGGTCCTGCGCGTCGCGCACAGGCAGATAGCGCACCATCTGCTCGGGCTCCTTGCGGCCCTTCACCTTGGGCTTGAGCGCATCGGCCGGCACCGACAGGCGCGGCACCAGCGTCACGCCCATGCCCGAGGCCACCATGTGCTTGATGGTCTCGAGCGAAGAGCCCTCGAAGCTCTTGCGGATGCCCTCGGCATTGCTGGAGAAGCGCGCGAACTCCGGGCACACCTCCAGCACGTGGTCGCGGAAGCAATGGCCGGTGCCCAGCAGCAGCATGGTCTCGCTCTGCAGTTCTTCAGACGTGATCGATTCGCGGTCGGCAAACTTGTGCTTGCTCGGCAGCGCCGCCATGAAAGGCTCGTCGTACAGCGGCGCCATCGCCAGACCGGTGTCGGGAAAGGGCTCGGCCATGATGGCGCAGTCGATCTCGCCCGCGCGCAGCATCTCCAGCAGCTTGACGGTGAAGTTCTCCTGCAGCACCAGCGGCATCTGTGGCGTGCGCTGGATCACCTGGCGCACGAGGTCGGGCAGCAGGTAAGGCCCGATGGTGTAGATGACGCCCAGGTTCAGCGGTCCGGCCAGCGGGTCCTTGCCGCGCTTGGCGATCTCCTTGATGCTCGCGGCCTGGTCGAGCACGCTCTGGGCCTGCTGCACGATCTGCTCGCCCAGCGGCGTGACGGTCACTTCGCCGGCACTGCGCTCGAAGAGCTTGACCTCGAGCTCGTCCTCGAGCTTCTTGATGGCAACAGAGAGCGTCGGCTGCGAAACGTAGCAGGCCTCGGCCGCCTTGCCGAAGTGCCGTTCGCGGGCCACTGCGACGATGTATTTGAGTTCGGTGAGAGTCATAGCTTGCGTCAATTATGCGCAAGGGCCTGTGACACGGCAGGCCTGGGGTCTTGGAGGCTCCCAACAGAGTGTCAAATTTCCCAACAGAGTGTCAAAAGCTGAATCGCCCCGGCTTTCACGGAAGCCGGGGCGATTCAGATGGCATCTGGAATGCAGCGCGCCATGAGTCCGAGCAAGACGTGGTCGAGCGGGACGAAGTAGATGCCGGGACGAGTCTTTCGCACTTGGCCCGTGCCGGGGCACTGGATACCAGGGCGGAGGATCGTCCCTTGTCGGACACACGCGCCGAACGCTGGGCGATCCTTCCGAAGGGAACGGGCCCGTTTGAGCACATGAAGAGCGTGCTCGCGCGGCAGGACCTCGCGCTGCCCAGCGTGGTCGTCGAGACGCGCTCGGTCATGGCGCTCAAGAGCCTGCTCGGCCGCTCGGGCTTTCCTGGGTGGATGCCGGCGCCGATGTACGACGCCGAGCGAAAGGCCGGGCTGCTCGACGAGCTTCGCGCGCTGACGGCAGCCTGAAGCGACATGAGGCACGCATCGATCGAAGATGGTCAGACGACCATGTGCTGCTCGATCCGCTCGCGGCCCAGGGCGGCGAAGTTGCCCTGCAGGACAACCTCTCCGTGGTCCAGGACCAGGACCGTGTCGGCAAAGGCCGCGACGAACTCCAGGTTCTGCTCGACGATGATGAACGAATCGCCACTGGCTTTCCTGCGATTGACCATCGCGGCCATCCGGTCGATGTTTTCCGGCTGTACACCTTCGGTAGGTTCGTCGAGCATCGCGAGCTTCGCCTGCAGCCCCATGGTCCGGGCGAAGGACAACAGCTTGCGCTCGCCGCCGCTGAGCGACCCCGCCCGCTGGTCGAGCCGGCGCTGAAGCAGCGGGAAGTGCTGGAAGACCTCCTCGTACCGTTCGGCCTTCCTGTCGTCGAGGTGCAGCCACAGGTTGTCCGCCACCGTCAGCTCGCCGAAAACGACGTTCTCCTGGGGCGCGAATGCGATTCCCAGGCCAAGCCGGGCGTGCAGCGGCTTGTCGCCGAGCGCCTGGCCGTTCCAGTCGACGTCGCCGCTCGTGAGCGGCAACTGGCCAGCCAAGGCCTTCAGGAGCGTGCTCTTGCCGACACCGTTTCTTCCCACGATGGCGAGCGCACGGCCGGGCCGGACTTCTCCGGACACCCCACGGACCACGACGGTGTCGCCGTAGCCGCATACCAATTCGTTGAAGACCAGAGTCATTTGCGGCCTCCCGCGTACACCGCCCGCACCGCCGCGCTGGACTGGATGTCCGCCAGCGAGCCCTTGTCGAGGAGACGCCCCTGGTGCAGCACATACACATCGCCGCCCATGGCATCCACGGCCGTGATGTCATGCTCGATGAGCAGCGCAGCCGCACCGATCTGGCTCACCAGGGTCTTGATGGCATCGATCATTTGATGGGTCTCGCCGGGCGAAAGCCCCGCGCAGGGTTCGTCCAGCAACACCAGCTTCGGCTCCGGAAGGAGCGTCATCGCCAGTTCCAGCGCTTGCCGATGCCCTTGCGCCAGCGTGCCGGCCGGAGCGTCGAGTTGCGACGCGAGGGCGGGAAACTCTTGCAGGATGTCGGCGAGAAGCCCGGTGTGCCATCCCAGCGTGGCCCGCTTCAGCATGTCGACGGCGGATGCCCGCCCGGCCCAGACAGCCAGGCCCAGGTTCTCCCGCACCGTGAGGTCGTGAAAGACCGACGGCACCTGCATCTTGCGTCCGATGCCCTTGCGCGCCACGCGCCACGCGGACAGGCCACCGATATCGTGGCCGTTGAGCGCGACCCCGCCGCCGAGAAGCGGAAGCCGGCCCGTGATGACGTTGAACGAAGAGGTCTTCCCCGCGCCGTTGGGACCGATGACGCAGCGGATACCGGGCCCGCTGAGGGCCAGGGAAAGCCCGTCGAGGATCGTCACGCCCGACTGGGCCGTCTTCACCCCGTCGAGAGTCAGGGAAACGGGCGCCTTGGTCGTAGCCGCTTCATGCGCGGCAGGGGCCGGCGAATCCTTGCCGTGGCGCGGGTCGGCCCGGCGCTTCAGCAGGCCGGCGACTCCGTTCGGCAGGAACAGCACCACGACGATGAAGAGCGCCGCCACCGCGACTTCCCAGTAGAGGAACTGCTCCCGAAGCTCGGCGGACGCATAGCCGACCACGGTGGCACCGAGCAATGGCCCCAGCGAGCTCCCCTTGCCTCCGACGGCGGCCCAGATCACGAACTCAGTCGAGAGGATGAAGCTCATCGCCTGCGGGGTCACGATGCCCTGGTGCGCGGAGAACAAGGCACCTGCCGCCGCGGCGAGCAAGGCGGAGAACGCGTAGGCGTTCGCCTTGACCCGGTCCGTTGCATACCCGAGCAGCTGAAGCCGCTCCTCGTTCTGCGCCACCGCCTCCCAGACCACCCCGATGGGCCGGGCTGCCAGCATCGCGAGCACGAGCGTCGAGACGACCGCGACCGCCGCCACGAGCCAGTACAAGGTCTCGTAGCGGGACGTGCCCGGAATGTCGGGAATGTTCGCCATGCCGTTGAAGCCGCCGGTAAGGCCGCTCCACTGCTGCGCCGCCAGGAAGCCCAGCATCGTCAGCGCCAGGGTGATGAGCGAGAAGTAGGGCCCGCTGCGCGAGCTTCTGGCGAACACCAGGCGCGCGATGACGTAGGCGAGCAACGCCGGCACCGCCACGGCGAGCGGCAGCGCCAGGTACAGCGCGGGGTTCGACTCCGCGCCCTTGAGCATTCCCCCGAAGAGGTAGGCTCCCAGCCCGAAGAAGAGCGCGTGCCCCAGGGGCAGGAATCCAAGGCGCCCCCAGCAGAGGGCCACGCCCTGCGCGGCAATCCCGTAGATCAGGAACAGGGCGATCTGGTACGCCACGAACTCGCTGGACGCGAACGGCAGCGCAACCAGTACCGCGGCCAGGAAGGCCGCCGATTTAGCGTCGCGAAAAAAGGCCATTGGGCTTGAGCCACAGAAAGATGATGGAGAGCATGAGCACCACCGCGTAGCCGCTGGTCTGCCCTGCCACGCTGCTGACGATGGCCTGCGAGCCGCCGATGATTCCGACACCGCCGAACATGCCGCCCAAGGTCCCGAGCCCGCCCACGACCAGCACGAAGAACGCGTCCAGCAGGTAGTCGACGCCGATGCCCGGTTCGATGCGGATCAACGGCGCAAGGAGCACCCCGGACAGGCCGGCGAACACGACTCCGATGACGAACGCCTGCGAAGCGAGCCGGCGGGTGTTGATGCCCAGCGCCTGCGCAAGAACGGGATTCGCCGTCATGGCACGCACTCGAAGCCCGGCCGCACTGCGCCGATACCAGAGGAAGAGCCCCGCCATCACAGCGAGCGCCAGAACGATCAGCGCCAGGCGATAGGCCGGGTACTGCGAACCGAAGACCATCATCGGTTCGGTCAGCGTCGATTCGACGTTCCGGTACTCCCTGCCGAAGACCGCTTCGACCAGCTTTCTCAGGAGCATGGCGAGCGCCCAGGTCGCGAGCAGCGTATCGAAAGGCCGCGCATAGAGCGGCCGTATGAGCCAGCGCTCCACCACGTACCCGAGCGCGCCGCACACCACCACCGCCAGGGGAGCCGCGGCCACCAGCGGCAGCCCCAGCTTCTGCACCGTCACCACCGAATAGGCCCCGAGCATCACGAACTCCCCGTGCGCCATGTTCATGACGCCCAGCAGGCCGAAGACGATCGCCAGGCCCAGCGTCGTGAGTGCGAGCGTGGACAGTTCGTAGGCCAGGTTCAGGCCGTGCAGCAGGATGTTGCCGTCGAGCATGGTCAGACCTTGCAAGTCTGGCCGGCGCCGACTTTCGGGAAGGTCTTCACCACGCGGAAGCCCTTGTCCGTGACGTCGGCCACGTAGATGTCCTGCTCCACGTGGCGCGCCTTCACGGTCACCGTGCCTCTCGGACCGTCGTAGGTCGTTCCATTCGAGGCGGCATCGAGCTTCGCCGGGTCCAGGCTCCCCGCCTTCTTCGCGAGCGCTTCGAGCATCAGGAAGCCTTCGTAGGTCGATTCGGCGAGGCCGTTCAGTGCCGGTGCATTCGCGCCGTTGGCCTTGGCATAGTCCGCGGCGAAGGCCTTTGCCGCGGGCGTGTCGATGTTCGCGAAGTATCCCGAGCTCGAATAGAGGTTGCGCGCGTTGGCGAAGCCGATGCCCGCGAGGGTGTTCTCCTCGATCAGCGTGCCCAGGCGGATCGCCTTGTCCGAAAGGCCGAAGCTCGCGAACGACTTGTTGAAGGTCACCGAAGCCCCGCCGACCAGCGACACGAGCACGGCGTCCGCGCCGCTGTCGCGGATGCGCGCGAGGCTCGCATCGAAGTTGTCGACGGTGAAGGGAAGGTACTCGTCCCCGACCACCTTGGCGCCGGTCTTCTCGATGTAGGCCCTGGCGGTGGCATTGGTGTTGCGGCCCCAGATGTAGTCGTTGCCGATCATGTACCACTTGGTCGGCTTTCGTTCGGCCGCCAGCCATGGGATGACGGGCTCGAGCTGCTGCTGCGGCGTCTCGCCCTTGACGTACGTACCCTTTGCGCACTCCCCGCCTTCATAGACGGGCGTGTACAGGTACGGCACCTGGCCCTTGAACAGCCCCACGAGCGCACCGCGCACCGCGCTGTCGTGCATTCCGATGACGGCACCCGCCTTCTGGCCCTTCCAGAGCCTCAGCGCGGCCTGGCCAGCTTCCGCAGGAGCGAGGCCCGCATCTCCGTACAGGAGCTCGATCTTGCGGCCCAGCACGCCGCCACGGGCGTTCAAGGCTACGGCGGCCATCTCGGCGCACGCCTTGCACGACGGACCGAACAACCCTCCGGGACCGCTCTGGGGAATCATCACGGCCACCTTGAGCGGGTCGGCCGCGAAGGCTTTGGGCAGTGCGGAAGCTGCCCCTGCGGCCAGCGTTGCTTGCAGGAAATGACGACGATCCATGGAATGCTCCTTCGGGATTTCAGTTGGGAGTTGTGAGTTGAGGGGCAGGCGGAAGCGCTGACTGGACGGCTTCGGCGATCGCCAGAAGCCGGCGGTCGGAGTTCATGGGGCCATCGAGCGCGAGGCCCACCGGCAGGTTGTCGGCAAGGCCGAGAGGGATGGTCACGCCGGGCAACGATGCATTGCTTCCGGGGTCTGTATTGCGAATGAATGTCCCGAAGGTCGACTGCTGCGTGCCGTTCAGGTCGACCGTCTCGTCCTCACCGATGAGGGCCGCAACCCGTGGCGTCGTGGGGAAGACCAGCGCTTCGATCCGATGCGATTCGAATGTCCGCTTGTAGAGGGCCTGCAACTGCCGTCTCGCCTGAAGAGCGCTCTCGTAGACTTCTTCGGGAATGCTCCCGCCGGTCAGAAGCGTACCGACCGCGCCGCGCACGTCCGGGCTGCCGACGGCTGCGATCAGCTCCTCGAGCGTGACGCCGCGCCCGCGCTCCTCGAGATATCTCCGCATGTCGCGTACGAACTCGAAGAGCGCCACCGGGAAGCCGACACCGGCATTGAGCTCGCGCAGGGCGGGCATGTCGACATCCACGAACTCGACACCGGCCTGCCGCAGCGTCTTGAGCGCGGATTCAGCCACCTGTTCGAGTGCGGGCTCCAGGTCATTCCAGAACGGAAGCCTCGGGACGCCAAGGCGCAGCCCCTTGAGCGCCACCTTCACCTGGCCGTCCTTGGCGCCTGTCATCACCTCATCGAGAAGGGCGCAGTCCGCAATGGTGTAGGCCACCGGCCCGGGCGTGTCACGAGTGAGCGAAATTGGTGCGATGCCCTGTGCCGACACGCGTCCCACGGTCGGCCGGAAGCCGCTGACCCCGCAGAGGGCCGCCGGGACGCGGACCGACCCGCCCGTGTCCGTTCCGATGGAGGCGGGAACAATGCGCGCACCGACCACGGCGCCCGAGCCCCCGCTGCTGCCGCCGGGAATCCTGGTGCGATCCCAGGGGTTTCTGACGGCACCGGTGACCGCGTTGTTGTTGGTGATGCCGAACGCCAGCTCGTGCATACCCACTTTGCCCGCAATCACGGCCCCCGCCGTCCGCAGGCGGGCGACCAGCTCCGCATCCGCGTTGGGCTTCTTTCCGCTCAATGACGCCGTACCGGCTCCACAGGCCATGCCGGCCGCCTCGATGTTGTCCTTCAAGGCGATGGGAATGCCCAGCAGGGGGAGCCGCTCGCCGGCGGCAAGACGACGGTCCGCATCGCGCGCTTCCTTCCGCAGTGCTTCGGGATCGAAGCTGACCCACACGTTGAGGTCGCTGCGGGCTTGCGACCGCGCGATGCAGGCCTCGGCCAGATCCAGGCTTGAAACGGACGCTCCATCAAGGAGCTTGCGAATGGCAGAGAGAGGAAGGTCGATCGCGTGCATGGCTCGTTCAGCGTTTGGTGACGATTCAATGTACGCAGCGGGGTTTTGCCGGGAACCTATAGAAATCGTTAGGGGGCCCGCTCGCCGGACGAAACGTAGGGTCAGACCCGACTGGCGAAAACCTCCCTACTGCCTAGCATTGGTGCCCCTCGCATGAAGCTTGCTTGGAATCGGCCATGCACCTCTCCACCACTCAGACCAGAGCCCTGTCGGACCTCATGCGCCTGGTCGCGAACTCGACCGACGGTAACGAACTGCGCGAGCGCATGGCGCTGCCAATGCTCGACCTCCTTCATGCCGACACCTATGTGTCGATGGTGTGGGACGGCGAAAGGCAGCGCTTCGGCCGGACGACCGCGCTCAACGTGTCCGAGGAGAATCTGCGGTCCTGGGACGACTACTTCCGCTTCGTGGACCCGCTGACTTACCCCATGATGCAGCGTCGCAAGCCGACCTTGGCGACGCAGGTGCTCTGCCAGAGAGACCTGTCGCGCACGGAGTTCTTCAATGACTTCCTTCGTCGCGACCGTATGTACTGGGGAGTGAATGTCTATTTCTACGATCAAGAGCGGTGCGTCGGGGACGTTCGCATCTGGCGCAATCGGGAGCGGGGCAACTTCGATACGGGAGAAATCGAGATACTGAGCCTCGTTGAGCCAGCAATCACCGCCGCGCTTTCACGGCTCGGCTGGAAGGAAACTGCACCTGTCGGCGAGGTAAGTGAATCCGCCGAGGCGACGCTGCAGCGCGAAGGACGCCTGAGCAAGCGTGAGGCCGAAGTGGCCTGGCTTGTCAGTTGCGGCTGTCCTGACAAGGAGATTCAGCGCCGGCTCGGCCTGGAGTACCCGACGGTTCGCTTCCATCTGAGCAATGCGTTCAAGAAGCTGCGTGTCGCCAACAGAGCCGCGCTAGTGGGCCGAGTTCGAGTCTTGCTGGCGCACCCGGAGCACGCAGTTGCTCAGGCGGCCCTCGCGATGCCTGTCGCGCCAACAGAAGACATAGTGGTCCCTTCCGTGCTGCCCGCTACGTCTGGGCTGCCGCCGGTTTCGTGGACACCGACCTGAATGTTTTGAGCTTTCTCGAGCTGTATCGGACAGACGTAGCCGAGCGTCGAGTGACGACGCGTCGGGTTGTGGAACCGCCCGATGTAGTCGAACACGTCGGCGCGGGCCTGTTCCCGGGTTCGGTACACCTTTCTGGCCGCGCGCTCGGTCTTCAGTGAACTGAGGAAGGTCTTCACGCCGGGCGAGGCGCCTCTTTCCGCAAGGGTAGCCTCTCGCTCGTTTCCGACAATGCAGCCCTTGCGCCAGCGCAAGCGCGCCTTGCCCGCAAGCGGCAACATCGGCAGACGGCAGCCCATGCAAGACATACCGATTTTCTCGGCGGCAGTACACAATTTTGATGCGCGACCCCGACCATGGCGAGCCCGAGACCGCCGGCACGCATTTCAGAAGCTGAGGAACATGACATTCAACAATTCGGACACCCGCTACGGCTCATGGGTCATCGGCTTGCACTGGCTGATGCTGGCGCTGCTCGTCGCCGTCTATGCCTGCATGGAACTGCGCGGGCTCGCCCCCAGGGGCAGCGACCTGCGGGCCAATCTCAAGACTCTGCACTTCCTGCTGGGCCTGAGCGTGCTCGCTCTCGCGATGGTTCGACTTGCCGTGCGATGGCGCGCAGGCGCGGCCCCCGGCATCGAGCCGCCTGTTCCAGCCTGGCAGGGGAAGCTGGCGCACCTCATGCACCTGGCGCTCTACGCCTTCATGATCGCCACGCCGATCCTGGGCTGGCTGACGCTGAGCGCCGAGGGCAAGCCGATCGTCCTGTTCGGTCTGCATGTGCCGTCGCTCCTCGGCGCGGACAAGCCGCTTTCCGAGCAGTTGCAGGACGTGCACGAAGCGCTGGCCACGGCCGGCTATTTCCTGATCGGCCTGCATGCGGCGGCGGCGCTGGCCCACCACTACATCGTGAGAGACGACACGCTCTTGCGGATGCTGCCCGGGCGCCACCCCCGTCGGTGAGCGGACCAGTAGCAGGCCATGAAGTCATTCCACTCCCGCGCCCATCCCGAGCGCCACCGCACCGAGCACATCGGCTGGCTGCGTGCCGCGGTGCTCGGCGCCAACGACGGCATCATCTCCACGGCCAGCCTGGTCGTCGGCGTCGCGGCCGCGCACGCCAGCCACGCCAACATCCTGACAACGGCAGTGGCCGGCCTCGTGGCCGGCGCCATGTCGATGGCGGCGGGAGAATTTGTCTCGGTCCATTCCCAGGCCGACACGGAAAAGGCCGACCTGGAGCGCGAGCGCATCGAACTGGAAACGGACCCCGAGGCGGAACAGCGGGAGCTGACCGCCATCTACGTGCGCCGCGGCCTCGACGGCAAGCTGGCCAGCCAGGTCGCCACGCAGCTCATGGCGCACGACCGGCTCGGCGCGCACGCCCGCGACGAGCTCGGCATCTCGGATGCGCTCAGTGCGCGACCGCTGCAGGCGGCGCTGGCATCGGCGGCGAGCTTCGCCGTGGGGGCCGCGCTGCCGCTGTCCGTGGTGGCCCTGGCTCCGCAGGCATCTTTGCTGCCCTGGACCATCGCGACCGCCATCGCATTCCTCGCGACGCTGGGGGCCGTCGCCGCAAAGATCGGCGCAACGCCCGTGGCGCGCAGCGTCTGGCGCGTCACCTTTTGGGGCACGCTGGCCATGGGAATCACAGCCGGTGTGGGAGCCGTGTTCGGCACCTCGGGCTGAGCTCTTCCTGGGGACTCTTCGGCAACCTCGGAGCCGCCTGCCGTGCGCGATGCCGGGCTTCTCGACCAGCCGATACCCGACCACCCGGGGCCCCCAGCCAGCAGCAACGCGCAGGGGGTGGGAAGACGCTCACCGCCGGCGCGGCCTGCCTTGCTGCTGCGGTTTTTCCCGCCGCCCTTCAGCCGACGCGGCACGCGCCTTCCGCTCGCCAGGCGCAACGCTCACCTCACCCGCAGCGGACGAGCGCAGGCGCGACGCATACGCCCATGCAGCGCCGCGCCGGTGCAGCGCGAACACCCTCATGCGCCAGCGGCGTCGAGAAGATCCTTGGCCGCGAGCGACCGCGGGCGCATGTCGGTCCAGTTCGCCTCGATGTAGGCGCCGCAGGCGGCCCTGTCGGTGGCGGGCAGCGCCACTTTCCAGCCGGCGGGCACGTCGATGAAGGCGGGCCACAGCGAGTGCTGGCCTTCGTCGTTCACCAGCACCTGGAAGGTGCCGTTCTTGTCGTCAAACGGGTTGCTCATCGTCTGTTTCCTTGCGGGTTCTTCATTCAATCGGGCTCGTCAGGCCATTGCCAGGGATTCGGAAGCGGCGGCTTCGCGCAGCGCCTCGAGCGCGGCCGAAATCTCGGTCAGGGCGTGATGCCGCGCGAAGTCGTCGCGCAGCACGCCCGCGCGCTGGCGGTAGGCAGGCTCCTTCAGCAGCCTGCGCACCGCGTCGCCGATCTGGCGCGCGGCGGGCTGCCCGTTGCCCAGGTTGATGCCTGCTCCCGACCAGGCCACGCGCGCGGCGATCTCGGGCTTCTCCTCGGTGGCGCCGGCCACCACCAGCGGCACGCCGAGGCTCAGCGCGTGGTTGACCGAGCCGTAGCCGCCGTTGGTCACCATCGCATGGACCTTGGGCAGCAGCCGGTCGTAGGGCACGAAGGGCAGCACGCGCGCATTCGCGGGCACCGCCATGTTCAGCGCTTCCGGCTGCGGGCCGCCGGTGGTCGCGATGACCTGGATGTCGCCCGCGCCGGCCAGCGCCTGCAGCGTCGGTCCGATCAGCTGCGCCGGGTTCTGGTTGGCCAGCGTGCCCTGCGTCACCAGCRCCACGGCGCGGCCGTCGTCCAGCTCGTGCCACCACTCGGGCGGCACGAAGTCGCGGCTGGCAGGCGCGAGCAGCGGGCCGACGAAGCGCACCGAAGCCGGCATGTCGCTGCGCGGGTACTCGAAGGATTCGGAGGTGAGCTGCAGGTACAGGTCGGGCAGCTTCACCATCGCGTCGATGAAGAACTCCGGCAGCGCCGGCAGGCCCGCGCAGGTCAGCAGCGCATCGAAGTAGCGCTGCACCTCGCCGAACATCGCCTGCTTGAGATTGGTGTTCATCGCCCGGTTGCGTACGCGTCCCTCCGGCGTGGACGAGGGCGGCAGCGCGGTGCCGAAGAAGGCGGTGTCGCAGCTCGACAGCGGCAGCGCCGAGATGCCGATGGCCACCACCGCCGGGCGCTGCTCGCGCGGCCCCAGCAGCAGCGGGAAGGTGCCGCAGAACATGGTGTCGACCACGATCGCGTCGGCCGCGAACTCGCGCAGGATCGCCCCGAGCCCGGCACGCTGCGCCGCCATGGCGTCGGCGAAGAAATGCTTCAGCCCGAAGCACAGCTGCGCATGCGCGGAAGGCAGCCGCTGGCGCTGCGGAAAGCGCTGGTCGAGCTCGCGGTGATCGAAGTCGATGGAGGCATCGAAGGGCGTGAAGCCCGCGCCGGTGGCCTCGACCTGCGCGCGGAAGCGGCTCGCCGTGTGCACCCGCACCTCGTGCCCCAGGCCCACCAGATGCTGGGCGATGGCCAGCATCGGCAGCACGTGTCCCGGCAGCGCGGTCGCCGCGATGAGGTAGCGCGCCATCTCAGGCCACCTGCGATGCGCGGGTTTCGACGGCCGGGCGGCGCGCCTTGGTGTCGATGCCCAGATCGACGAAATAGCGCTGCAGCAGGTCGCGGTCCACCGGGCGGATCGCCGCGCCGATGGCCTGGAGCTGCGCATGCGTGGCCTCGCCGCTCACCTTCGGCGGCGTGGCCGAGATGTCGTAGCGGTCGAGGATCGCGAGCACGGCAGCGAGGTCGCGGTCCTGCCCCACCGCAAGCCGCGCATGCGCGCGCTGCAGCCAGGGCTCGAGCCCCACCGGTTCGAGCCGCATGCCGAGCCGCTCGAACACGGCCGGAATGTCGCGCACCCGCAGCGCCTCCTGGCTGGTCAGGTGGAACACCTGGCCCCACGAGGCCTGCAACCCCGCGAGGCCGAGGATGGCGCGCGCCACGTCGTCCACCGGCGTGAGGTTCAGCGGCAGGTCCATGTCGGGAATGGCTTCGAGGTCGGCATAGAGGTGCGCCACGCGCCAGATCAGGTCGTCGGCGTTGCAGATCGCATGCGTGTGGTCGCCGGTGACCGCGCCCAGCCGGTAGATCGCCACCGGCATGCCGCGCGCCTGCGCCTCGCGCGCCAGCGCGTCGCCCACCCACTTGCTCTGGCTGTAGCCGTCGACCAGCCCGCTCCAGGAGGCCAGCGCCGACTGCTCGGTGACGGTGGCACCTTCCTTGCCGTTGTTCTGGCCGATCACCGCCAGCGTCGACACATAGTGCATGCTCTTCGGCCGGCCCTGCGCGGTCCACTCGAGCAGCGTGACCACGCTGTCGACGTTGGCCGGCTTCAGGCTGGCGTAGGGGTGCAGGAAGTCGACCTGCGCCGCGCAGTGGTAGATGGCGTCGCAGCCCTCGCGTACCAGTTCCACCGCGCCCTCGTCCAGGCCCAGGCGCGGCTTGCCGAGGTCGCCGGTCACGACCTTGATGCGCGCGTCGTCCCAGATCGCGCCAAGCTGCCGCTGCGCCAGCGTGAGCTGCAGGCGGCGCCTGCCGGCCTCTTCGTCGGCGGCGCGCACGTGGCAGACCACGCAGGCGGCGGTGTCACGCAGCAGCGCGGCCAGCAGGTGGCTGCCGACGAAGCCGCTGGCGCCGGTCAGGAACACGCGCTTCGCGGCCAGCGGCGGCACGGTCTCCTGCCTGCGGATGTACGCGGGCAGGTCGAGTTCGCGCGACAGGTCCAGCGCCCCGGCGCCGGCCGTGTTGTCGTCCAGCCATGCGGCCAGCGCCGCGATGGTCGGCCGGTTGTAGACCTCGGCATGCGGGAAGTCCGCGCGCACCTGCTGGCGGATGCGCATGCCGAGCTGGATCGCCATCAGCGAATGCCCGCCGAGCTCGAAGAAGTTGTCGTGGATGCCCACGCGCTCCAGGTGCAGCGTCTCGGCCCACAGTGCGGCAAGCTGCCTTTCGGTGGCTGTGCGCGGCTCGGCATAGGCCGAGGCGGCCTGCTGCTCAGGCCCGGGCAGCGCCCTGCGGTCGAGCTTGCCGCTTTGCGTCAGCGGCAGGAATGGCAGGTGCACGAAGGCCGAGGGCACCATGTAGTCGGGCAGCGACTGCGCCATGTGGGCGCGCAGCTGCGCAGGCTGCGGATCGGAGGACGCCACCACGTAGGCCACGAGGCGCTTCTCGCCCGGCACGTCCTCGCGCGCGATCACCGCCGCCTGCGTCACCTGCGGATGCCGCAGCAGCACCGATTCGATCTCGCCCGGCTCGATGCGGTAGCCGCGGATCTTCACCTGCTGGTCGGCGCGGCCGAGGAAGTCGAGGCTGCCGTCGTTGCGCCAGCGCGCCAGGTCGCCGCTGCGGTACATGCGGCTGCCGGGCTCGCCGAATGGATCGGCGACGAAGCGCTCGGCGCTCAAAAGCGATCGGTTCAGGTAGCCGCGCGCGACGCCGCTGCCCGCGATGTAGAGCTCGCCCGCCACGCCCGGCGGCACCGGCTGCAGCGCGTCGTCGAGCACGTACACGCGCGTGTTCCACACCGGCGTGCCGATGGTGGGCGGCTCCTGGCCGTTCATCGGCGCGCTGGTGCTCGCGCAGATGGTGATCTCGGTCGGGCCGTAGGCGTTGATCATGCGCCGGCCCCTGGACCAGCGCGCGGCCAGCTCGGCGGAGCAGGCATCGCCGCCCACCACCACCGTCCGCAGGCACGGGTACTCGCCCTCGGGCAGCGTCGCGAGCGCGGCCGGCGGGATCAGCGCGTGGCTCACGGCCAGCCTGTCGATCAGCGCGCCCAGTTCCGCGCCCAGCACCTGCTGCGCCGAAGGCACCACCAGCGCGGCGCCGGCATGGAAGGCCATCAGCAGGTCCATCACCGAAGCATCGAAGCCGCTGGAGGAGAACTGCAGCACGCGCGAGTCGTGGTCGATGGCGAAGCGCTGCGCCATCGAGGCGCCGAGGCTGCTCAAGCCCTGGTGCGGCACCACCACGCCCTTGGGCTTGCCGGTGGAGCCCGATGTGTAGATGACGTAGGCGGCGTCGCGCGGGTCGGCCGCGCGCGGCTGCGCCACGGGCCCGTCCGACTGGATGGCCAGCGCGGCAACGGTCTCGTCGCTGTCGAGCGCGAGGCAGTGCGCAATGCCGGCCAGCTCCGGCAGCAGCGACGCACGCGTCAGCACGGCGGCGGGCGCTGCCTCCTCGAACACGAAGGCGCTGCGGCCGGCCATGTGGTTCGGGTCGACGGGCAGGTAGGCCGCACCGGCCTTCACGATGGCGAGGTGCGCCACCACGAGGTCCAGCGAACGCGGCAGCACGGTCGCGACGATGTGGCCCGCGCCGACGCCCCGTCCGCGCAGCAGGTGCGCGAGCCTGTTGGCGCGCACGTCGAGCGCGGTATAGCTCACGACGCAGGCGTCGTCGAGCACCACCGCCGCCGCATGCGGACGCGCGGCGGCGTGCGACTCCACCATGGCCGCGAGCGACAGCGGCGCGATGTCGTCGCGCGTACCGGCACTCCTGCCGCTCCAGTCGGCCAGCAGGCGGCTGCGCTCCTCGTCGCCGAGGATGTCCAGGCTGCCCAGCGCGGCATCGGGCGCATCGCAGGCCTGCTCGAGCAGGCGCACCAGCCGATGGCCGATGGCCTCGACAGTGGCGCGGTCGAAGATGTCGGTGCTGAACTGGATGCCGCCCGCGATGCCGCCCGGCAGGCCGTCGGCGCCGCGCTGCTCGTCGAGGATGAAGGACAGGTCGAACTTGGCCGTGTCCACCTCCACCGGCTGCGGCGTGATCGACAGGCCCGGCAGCCCGAAAGAGAGCCGGTTGCTGCCGCTCTGGAAGCCCAGCATGACCTGGAACAGCGGCAGGTTCGCGCCGCCGCGCTGCGGCCGCAGCAGCTCCACGATGCGGTCGTACGGGAACTCCTGGTTCGCGTAGGCCGCGAGGTTGGTGGCGCGCACCCGAGCGACCAGCTCGCGCAGGCTGGGCTGGCCCGCCACGTCGGTGCGCAGCACCAGCGCGTTGACGAAGCAGCCGATGAGCTCGTCCAGCGCGTGGTCGCTGCGGCCGGCCACCGGCGTTCCGATGACGATGTCGTCGCCAGCGCCCAGCCGGTTGAGCAGCCCCGCGAGCGCGGCCTGCAGCACCATGAAGACGCTGGCCTGGCCGTCGCGCGCCAGCTGCAGCATGCGCTCGTGAACGTGCGATGGAATCTGCAGCGGCACCACGTCGCCCCGGTAGCTCGGCACGCCCGGATGAGGCCGGTCGACCGGCAGGCTCAACCGCTCGGGCAGGTCGCGCAGGGTCTCGCGCCAGAACTCGCGCTGGCGGCCGGCCATGCTCTCAGGGTCGTCCTCGCTGCCGAGCAGCTCCTGMTGCCACAGCGCGTAGTCGGCGTACTGCAGCGACAGCGGCGCCCAGCCCGGTGCCTTGCCTTCGCTGCGCGCGGCATACGCGATGCTGAGGTCGCGCGCCAGCGGCAGCAGCGAGGCGCCGTCGCCCACGATGTGGTGCGTGAGCAGCAGCAGCACATGCTCGTCGTCGGCCAGCCTGAAGAGGTGCGGCCGCAGCGGCGCGGTAGTGCCGAGGTCAAAGCCGCTGCGCGCGGCGGCGTGCAGCTGCGCGGCGATCTCGTCCTCGCTGCTGTCGGCCTCGATCAGCAGCGCGCGGGCCTGTTCGCCTTCAAGGATGTGCTGGCAGGGCAGCCCGTCCTCGCTCGGGTAGATGGTGCGCAGGCTCTCGTGGCGCTGCAGCAGGTCGTCGAGCGCCGACTGCAGCGCGGCGCGGTCGAGCACGCCCGACAGGCGCAGGGCCAGCGGCATGTTGTAGGCGGGATTGGCGTTCTCCAGCTGATTCATCAGCCACAGGCGGCGCTGCGCGAACGACAGCGGAATGCGCGCGGGGCGCGGCTTCGGGGTGATGCCGGGCCGCGACTGCGAGGCCTGGTCGAGCAGCTCGGCGAGGCCGGCGATGGTGGAGACCTGGAAAAGCGTGTCCAGCGGCAGGTCGATCATGAACTGCTGGCGGATCATCGAGATCAGCTGCACGATCATCAGCGAGTGCCCGCCGAGCTCGAAGAAGTTGTCCTCGATGCCCACGCGCGGCAGGCGCAGCGTCTCGGCCCAGAGGCCCGCGAGGATCTTCTCGGTGTGCGTGCGCGGCGCGACGTAGGCCGTGGCCGCCTGCAGCTCCGGCGCGGGCAGCGCGCGGCGGTCGAGCTTGCCGCTGGGGCCCAGCGGCAGCGCGGGCACGCCGACGAAGGCCGAGGGCACCATGTACTCGGGCAGTGCCTGCGCGAGGAACGTGCGCAGCTCGGCCGATTGCGGATCGGCCGCGTCCGCAGCCGTCACGAAGTAGGCGACCAGGCGCTTCTCGCCCGGCACGTCCTCGCGCGCGATCACCGCCGCCTGCGCGACCTGCGGATGCCGCAGCAGCGCCGACTCGATCTCGCCGGGCTCGATGCGCAGGCCGCGGATCTTCACCTGCTGGTCGGCGCGGCCGAGGAAGTCGAGGCTGCCGTCCTCGCGCCAGCGCGCGAGGTCGCCGCTGCGGTACATGCGGCTGCCGGGCTCGCCATAGGGATTGGCCACGAAGCGCTCGGCGCTCAGCAGCGGCCGCTCGAGATAGCCGCGCGCGAGGCCGATGCCCGCGATGTACAGCTCGCCGGTGGTGCCGGGCAGCACGGGCTGCAGGCCGCTGTCGAGCACGTGCATCTGCGTGTTCCAGATCGGCTGGCCGATGGGCACGCTGCCCTTCGGAGACTGGCCCTCGCCGTCATCGCGCGGGCATTCCCACGAGGTGACGTCGACCGCGGCCTCGGTCGGCCCGTAGAGGTTGTGCAGCTCGCACGGCAGCTGCCGCTGGAACTGCGACACCAGCGCGGGCGACAGCGCCTCGCCGCTGCAGATCACGCGCCGCAGCGAGGCGCACTCGCGCGCCTTCGGCTCGAGCAGGAATACTTCCAGCATCGACGGCACGAAATGCGCGGTAGTGATGCCTTCATCGGCGATCAGCTTCGCGAGGTAGGCCGCGTCCTTGTGGCCGCCGGGCTTCGCGAGCACCAGCGTGGCGCCGTCGATCAGCGGCCAGAAGAATTCCCACACCGACACGTCGAAGCTCGATGGTGTCTTCTGCAGCACGCGGTCGTCGGCCTTCAGGCCGTAGCGGTCCTGCATCCAGCGCAGGCGGTTGACGATGGCGCGGTGCGACACCACCGCGCCCTTGGGCTTGCCGGTGGAGCCGGAGGTGTAGATCACGTAGGCCGGATGCGCGGGGTCGATGGCCACGCCGGGCGCGGCATCGTCGCTGTTCGCCAGTGCCGCAAACGTTTGCGCTACATCGAGCAGAAGCTTCGGCGCATCTGCCGGCAACGACTGCGCGAGCGCTTCGGTGGTGACGAGGCAGGCGGGCCGCGCATCGCCGAGCATGAAGGCGATGCGCTCCTGCGGGAAGTCCGGGTCCACCGGCAGGTAGGCGGCGCCGGTCTTCAGCGTGGCGAGCAGCGCCACCATCAGGTCGAAGGAACGCGGAATGGCCAGCGCCACGGTGCGCTCGGGGCCCGCGCCATGCGCGCGCAGCAGGTGCGCGAGGCGGTTGGCGCGGCGGTCGAGTTCCTCGTTGCTCATCGCCTCGCCCTCGAAGCGCAGCGCGATGCCCTGCGGGTTGGCGGCGAGCCGCGCCTCGATGAGCGCGACGAGGTTCGTCTCGGGCACCGCGTGCGCCGTGTCGTTCCACGTCACAAGCAGCTGCTCGCGCTCTGCGGCATCGAGCAGGTCGACGTGGCCGATGGCCTGCGCGGGCCGGCGGATCACCGCCGTCATGAAAGCCAGCAGCCGGTGCTGGTGGTCGGCCAGCGACTGCGCGGTGTGGATCGCGGGGTTGGCGTCGAAGTCGATCTGCAGGTCCTGCCCGTTGCCGCGCTCGTACAGGAAGATTCCCAGGTCCTCGGCCGTGCCGTTGGACAGGTTGCGCGGCCTCGCGGCGTGGCCGGCGAAGCGGAAGTCGTAGTCGAAGGGCTCGACGTTGACCACGGTGGTGAAGAGCTGCCGGTTGTTCACCAGCATGTTGAGGTCGCTGCGCAGGTGCTCGTAGCGGTAGGACTGGTGCCGCAGGACCTGCCGCATCTGCCGCCCCACCTCGGCGATCAGCCCGGCCACCGGCAGGTCCGGCCGCATCGCGAGGCGCAGCGGCAGCGCGTTGGCCACCATCGCGGGCACGCGGCGCATGCGGTCGTTGTGCCGCGCGGTGACGGGAATGCCGATCACCATGTCCTCGACGCCGGTGGCGCGGTACAGGTAGGCGGCGGTGGTCGCGATCAGGATCTGCGGCAGCGTGGCGCCGAGCTGCTGCGCGATGTCGGCCAGGGCCCGCACGCTTTCGGCCGGCAGGTGCGCGGTCTGGCGCAGCAGGCCGCCCACGTTCACCGAGCACTGCGAGGCCAGGCTCAGCGGATCGGGGGCGTCGGCGAAGCGCTCCGTCCAGTACTGCCTGTCGCGCGGGTAGCGTCCCGATTCGCGATAGGCCTTGTCTTCCTCCATCAGCTGCGAGATGGGCGCGAGGCGCGATGCCTCCGGCACCTCGGTGCCGGCGATGCGTGCGCTGTAGACGTCGGCGAAACGGCGCGCGATGAGCCCGCCGCCGAAGCCGTCGAGCACGATGTGATGGCTGCGGTGGTACCAGACGTGGTGGTCGTCGGCCAGGCGGATCAGCGCGGACATCCACAGCTGGTCGCGCGCGAGGTCGTCCTTGCGCGTGAAGTCGGCCTGCATCCATGCCTGCGCGGCGGCGGCCGGATCGTGTTCGCCGCTGAAGTCCAGGAAGGGCATCTCGCGCGTGAAGGCGGGCGCCACCACCTGCCGCGGGCCCTGCGCGGTGTCGACGAAGTTCAGGCGCGTGGCCTCGGCCTCTTCGGTCACCTGCCGCATCGCGGCCATGAAGATGTCGGGATCGATCCAGCCCTCGATCTCGATGGCTTCGGCGAGGTTGAAGTTGGTGTCGGGCGAGGCGAACTTCGCGCCGAGCCACATCGCCATCTGGCCCGTAGTGAGGACCGATGCGGCGCCCAGGGGATCGACCGTGCTCATGAACTTCTCCACGTCTTGAATTGAATCGGCGAGCGATCGTTTCCCTCGGGAAACAATTGCAAACTCCGAATCAATGTACAAGCTGTTTCAATAATTTCAGCGACAGCTTCCCGGGTGAAAACATTTCACGTGAGGTGTTGAGAGAGAAAGATTTCATCGGGAAGTGGTCACCCGATTCGCGGCCGAAAAATCCGATGGCTTTCGTGGTAACCGCAAGCGCAAGCGCAGGAAATGGAATGTTGCAATGCAGCAACTTCTTCTGCTGCGCGTAGGGTCTTACCCGGACTGCGCGCTCTGGCAGCCGGCGTAGACACGAAGAGAAAATGCTTCAGGCGGCCGCGCCGACCGCCTGAAGCATGCAGAGAAAAGTTCTCCGCGCGTCGATATCAGGCGATGGTCGCGATGGCGGCGCCGACCGTCACATAGCCGCCCGCAGCCACCGAGAAGGCGATGCGCCCCGCGCGATGCGCGAGCACCTGCATCTCCATCTTCATCGCTTCCATCACCGCAATGACGGCGCCCTCGGCCACCTCGTCGCCGTCGGCCACCTTCCAGGCCTGCACCGTGCCCGAGACGGGCGCAGCCACCGCGGCTGCATCTGCCGCAGGTGCCTGCGAAGCAGGCGCCACGGCAGCGCCGCCAGCCGCCGACGAAAACCCGCTCAGCAGCACGGCAGGCAAGCCCACTGCCATGCGCCGCCCGTCGACTTCGATCGCCGTGCGCAGCAGCGCTGCATCGGGCAGCGGATCGGGGCGCAGGGCCGGCTTCTCGCCGTTGGCGAAGTCGGTCTCGATCCAGCGCGTGTGCACCTTGAAGGCATCGCCCGAAACGAAGTCCGGGTGCGCCATCACCGCGCGGTGGAAGGGCAGCACGGTCGGCAGGCCCTCGATGCGGAATTCCTTCAGCGCGCGACGCGCACGCGCGATGGCCTGCTCGCGCGTGGCGCCGGTGACGATCAGCTTGGCCATCAGCGAATCGAAGGTGCCCGGCACCTGCGAGCCCGCCTCCACGCCGGCATCCACGCGCACGCCCGGACCCGAGGGCGCGTCGAACACCTTCACCGGCCCCGGCGACGGCAGGAAGCCGCGCCCCACGTCCTCGGCGTTGATGCGGAACTCGAAGGCATGGCCGCGCGGCGCGGGCGTCTGCCTGATCTGCAGCGGCAGGCCTTCGGCGATGCGCAGCTGCTCGATCACGAGGTCGATGCCCGTGGTCTCCTCCGTCACCGGATGCTCCACCTGCAGCCGCGTGTTCACTTCGAGGAAGGAGATCGCGCCGCTCGCGCTCAGCATGAATTCGACCGTGCCGGCGCCGGTGTAGCCGGCCTCGGCGCAGATGTCGCGCGCGGCCTGGTGGATGCGCTCGCGCTGCGCGTCGCTCAGGAAGGGCGCGGGCGCCTCTTCCACCAGCTTCTGGTTGCGCCGCTGCAGCGAGCAGTCGCGCGTGCCGAGCACCACCACGTTGCCGTGCGTGTCGGCCAGCACCTGCGCCTCGACGTGGCGCGGACGGTCGAGGAACTGCTCCACATAGCACTCGCCGCGCCCGAAGGCCGTGACCGCCTCGCGCACCGCCGATTCGTAGAGGCCCTCGACCTCGTCGAGCCGCCACGCCACCTTGATGCCGCGCCCGCCGCCGCCGAACGCGGCCTTGATCGCGACCGGCAGGCCGTGCTTCTCGGCGAAGGCGAGCACCTCGCCCGCGTCCTTCACCGGATCGGCCGTGCCCGCCACCAGCGGCGCGCCCACCTTCATCGCGAGCTTGCGGGCCTGCACCTTGTCGCCCAGCATCGCAATGGCGGCCGGCGACGGGCCGATCCAGGTCAGGCCCGCGTCGATGACCGCCTGCGCGAAGGCCGCGCTCTCCGAAAGAAAGCCGTAGCCCGGATGCACCGCGTCGGCGCCGCTGCGCGCGGCCACGTCGAGCAGCTTGGCGATGTTGAGGTAGGTGTCGGCGGGCCTGTTGCCGTCGAGCCCGTAGGCCTCGTCGGCCGTGCGCGCGTGCAGCGCGTTCAGGTCGGCGTCGGCATACACGGCGACGGATTTCACGCCGTGGTCGGCACAGGCGCGCGCGATGCGCACGGCGATTTCGCCTCGGTTGGCGATCAGGACTTTCTTCATCGGAAGGCTTTCACTGGAGCAATGGGCTTGAAGCGGACGCGCGCGTTCACGGGGATCTGCCCCGCGCGGTCCAGGTGGTGCGTGGCGACGGAGGCGATCACCGGATAGCCGCCGGTCAGCGGATGGTCGGCCAGGAACAGCACGGGCTGGCCGCTGGCCGGCACCTGGATCGCGCCGCAGGCCGTGCCCTCGCTGGGCAGCTCGGCGTGGTTGGTGCGCTCCAGCGCTTTCTCTCCGGCCAGGCGCACGCCCACGCGGTTGGACTGCGGCGTGACCAGCCACGACTGGCTGCAAAGCAGCGCAAGCGCCTCGTCGGTGAACCAGTCGGTGCGCGGGCCGAAGACGATGTCGAGCACCACTTCCTCATGCACGCAGGGCAGGCCAGAAGGCGGCAGCTCGGGCTCGCCGACGAGGGCGCCGCCGGCGACAGGGCGGATGGGCAACACATCGCCGGCGGCGATCTGCGGCGGGCCGATGCGCGCGAGCGTATCGGTGGAAAGGCTGCCGAGCACCGGCGCGATGTCGAAGCCGCCACGCACCGCGAGGTAGCTGCGGATGCCGGCCGCAGGCTCGCCCAGCGCGAGCACGTCGCCATCGGCCAGCGCGACAGGCTGGTAGCGCGACAGCGGCCACTTCACGCCGTCCGCACGCGTGAGCGTGACGGAGCCTTCGGCACCAGTGACGGCCACCACCGCATCGCCACGGCAGGCGAGCTGGAAGCCGCCGTACGCGATCTCGATGCACGCCGTGTCAGACGCATTGCCCACGAGCCGGTTGGCCGCCTGCAGCGAGCGACGGTCCATCGCGCCGGAAGCCGACACACCTTGCTTCGCCTGGCCATGGCGCCCGCCGTCCTGCAGCAGCGCCTGCAGGCCCGGGGCGCGGATCTCGAAGGCGCAGCCGTTGTTCGACACCGCCGGTTGCGCCGGCGCGGCGACGGCTTTCACCTCCGCGCGCGGCTGCCCGG
Source organism: Variovorax sp. CAN15 (assembly GCF_030462475.1). Classification (GTDB taxonomy): domain Bacteria; phylum Pseudomonadota; class Gammaproteobacteria; order Burkholderiales; family Burkholderiaceae_C; genus Variovorax. The sequence goes on along the minus strand of NZ_JASMRZ010000005.1, from coordinate 144,627 downwards.
TCACGTCGACGAAGCGCACCGTGTCGCCCGGCTGCAGCAGCGCGGGCGTCTCGCGCGAAAGGTCCCACATCGGCGCGTCGGTGATGCCGAGGATCTGCCAGCCGCCGGGGCTGGCCTGCGGGTAGACGCCGCTGAAGCTGCCGGCGAGCCCGACCGCGCCCGCCGGAATGCGCGTGCGCGGCACCTTGCGGCGCGGCACGTTCAGGCTCGGATGCCCGCCCGACAAGTAGGCGAAGCCGGGCGCGAAGCCGGTGAAGGCGACCGTGTAGTCGCTGCCGGTGTGGCGGCGCACGACTTCACCGGGCGCGATACCGAGCAGCTCCGCCACCTCCTCCAGGTCCTCGCCGTCGTAGCGCACGGGAATCTCGATGCGCCTGTCGATGCGCGTCTCGCGTGCATCGAGGCTGCGCGCGCCGATCCGCCGCTCGAGTTCGTCGGCCGAAATGGCAGCCGGGCGAAAGCTGACCAGCAGCGTGCGCGCGGCGGGCACCAGCTCCTCGATGCCCGCGATGGGCTCCGCGCGCAGCGAGGCCAGCAGCGCGAGCGTTTGCGGCAGGTCTTCGAGCTCGACCAGCACCGCGTTCAGGTTGACCGGCAGGAAACGCATCGTCGTCATGCGGCGTCCACGAAGGAGCGGATCGCGACGCCCGCGCTCTCCAGCCGCGCGCGCACCTGCCGCGCCATCTCGACCGCGCCGGGACTGTCGCCGTGCACGCAGACCGACTCGGCCTCGATGCGCACCGTGCTGCCGTCGATGGCAGTGACCACGCCCTCGGAGGCAAGCCGCAGCATGCGCGCGGCCACCTCTTCGGCGTCGTGCAGCACCGCACCGGATTCGCGGCGCGATACCAGCGTGCCCTTCGGCGTGTAGGCGCGGTCGGCGAAGGCCTCGGCCACCGCGCGCAGGCCCGCGTCGCGCGCCCAGCCCAGCAGCGGCGAACCCGCGAGCGCCACCAGCACGAGGCTGGCGTCGATCTCGCGGATGGCGGCGATCACGTCGCGCGCCTGGCGCTCGTCGTGGGCGATGGTGTTGTAGAGCGCGCCGTGCGGCTTCACGTAGCGCACGGTGGCGCCGGCGGCCGCGGCCAGGCCCTTGAGCGCGCCGATCTGGTAGATCACGTCGGCGCGCAGGTCGGCGCTTTCCACGTCCATGTTGCGGCGCCCGAAGCCCACGAGGTCGCGGTAGGCGACGTGCGCGCCGATGACCACGCCGCGCTCCCTGGCCTGGCGCAGCGTGCGCAGGATGCCGGCCGGGTCGCCCGCATGGAAGCCGCAGGCCACGTTGGCGCTGCTCACGAGGGAAAGCATGGCGGCGTCGTCGCCCATGCGCCAGGCGCCGAGGCTCTCGCCGAGGTCGCTGTTCAAGTCGATGTTCATCGTTCGGTCTTCTTCGACGCGCGCCGGGTGGCGCGCTTCAGGGTCGTCGTCGGGTCAGTGCAGGCGGCCGGCCGTCTCGCGCACGTCGTCGCGCACCAGCAGCGCGGTGCGTATCGCCACACGGAAGGCTTCCACCTGCGTCTCCAGCGCCATGCTCGCCACGCCGGGCTTGGACGCGGCCTGCTCGGGCAGGTAGGGCACATGCACGAAGCCGCCGCGCGTGTGCGCCAGCATCGGCCAATTCGCGAGCCGGTGCATCAGCGCATAGAAGATGTGGTTGCACACGAAGGTGCCGGCGCTGTTGGACACCGCCGCGGGCAGCCCGGCGRCGCGCATGTCGCGCACCATGGCCTTGATCGGCAGCGTCGAGAAGTAGGCGGCCGGGCCGCCCGCTTCCACCGCGACGTCGATGGGCTGGCAGCCGGCGTTGTCGGGAATGCGCGCGTCGTCGATGTTCAGCGCGGCGCGCTCCAGCGAGATCTCGGTGCGCCCGCCCGCGGCGCCGATGCACAGCACCAGCGGCAGAGGCGCCCGGTCGGCCTGGATGCCCGCCAGCGCCGCCTCCAGCGTGCGGATCGAGCGGCCGAACACGCAGGGCAGCTGCAGCGCCTGCACCACCGTGCCTTCGCAGGTCCAGCCGTCGAGCGCGCGGGCGATCTCCCAGGCCGGGTTGACGGGATCGTTCTCGAAGGGCTCGAAGCCGGCGAGCAGTACGCGCGGTGCCGCGCCACTGGCCGTTGTCCTGGTCATGCTCGAAGCCTCAGCGGAACATCAGGAAGTACAGCAGGAAGATGTTGACCACCAGCAGCGCGGCCGCGGTCGGTATCTGCACGCGGATCACGGCGTTCTTGTCGGGCAGCTCCAGCAGCGCCGCCGGCACGATGTTGAAGTTGGCCGCCATGGGCGTCATCAGCGTCCCGCAGTAGCCCGAGAACATGCCGATGGCCGCCATCACCGCCGGGTCGCCGTGGTACACGCCCACCAGCACCGGCACGCCCACGCCGCCCGTCATCACCGGGAAGGCCGCGAAGCCGTTGCCCATGATGATGGTGAACAGCGCCATGCCCAGCACATACACCGCAACGGCCACGAAGCGGATGTCCATGTTGATGTAGCTGGTGGCGAGGTACGCCACCGCCTTGCCCACGCCCGCGTCGGAGAACACCAGGCCCAGCATGCCCAGCATCTGCGGCAGCACCACGGCCCAGCCCAGCGCGTCGGTCAGGCGGCGCGACTCGCGCATGCCCTGCACCGGCGTCTCGCGCGTCATCCAGCAGGCCAGCGCCAGCGCCGCCACGCAGCCCACGCCCAGGCTCACCAGCGTGGTGTTCTTGGGGTCGAGCAGGAAGGCGTCGCCGATCTTCACCTTGCTCATCAGCACGGTGCCGATCACGGTCACCAGCGGGATCGCCAGCGCCGGCATGAAGAGCTTGTTGCCCAGGCGCTTCGCGCTGGCCGCGTATTCGGAAGCCGTGGGCTCCTGGTGCTTGCCCGCGCCCACGCCGCGCAGGCCGGCGATGACGGCCATGGCGATGGCGCCCACGCCCACCAGTGCCGGCGGCAGCTTGTCGCCGACGAGGAAGACCAGCGAATAGAGGCCCCAGAAGAGCGCGCTGGTGTAGCGCTTGGGATGCTGGCGGTCGACCAGCGTCATCACCGCCGTGATCGCGAGGATCAGGCCGACCAGGATGTAGAGGTGCTGGATCGAGAGGATCATGATCAGCGGCCTTCCTGGGTTGCAGGGACGGCAGGCACGTCGGGCGCCGGCGTTCCTTCGAACTCACGGGCCAGCGCCTGGTCGAGCCGGCGCAGGCGCCAGGCGTGGATGATGAAGGCGGCGATGGCCGTGGGAATGCCCCACATCGCGACGTGCAGCGGCTCCACGTCGATGCCGGCCTCGTGCAGGAAGGTGGTCATCAGCACGATGGCGCCGAAGGCCACGAAGATGTCCTCGCCGAAGAACAGGCCGACGTTGTCGGTGGCCGCCGCATAGGCGCGCAGCTTGTGGCGGATGCGCTCGGGCAGCTTGCCGTAGCGCGTCTCGGTGGCGCCCTCGGCCATCGGCGCGAGCAGCGGACGCACCATCTGCGGATGGCCGCCCAGGCTGGTGAGGCCCATGGCCGCCGTGAGTTCGCGCGCGGCCAGATACACGATGAGCAGGCGCCCGGCGGTGGCCGACTTGATGCGGCTGATCCAGTTCTGCGCATGCTGACGCAGGCCGTGGCGCTCGAGCAGGCCGATCACCGCCAGCGGCAGAAGAATGATCAGCGGCAGGTTGCGCGTCTTGATGAAGCCGGTGCCGATGGCCGTGAGGATCGCCATCGGGCCGAAGCCCGCGGCCACCGCCGTGGCGATGGCGGTGACGATCACCACCAGCATCGGATTGAAGCGCAGGACGAAGCCCGCAATGATCACGGCGACGCCGATCAGCGGCCAGAGGTGAGGGATGTCAGGAGTCATGTTGGTCTTTCGTTCGGGTGATTCGGAGACACCTTGCGCCGGGGTTCCGGCTGGCCGCTTCTTGCAAACTGCGTGCCAATGAATGAGCAATCCATTTCTCCTGAATCACTCATTTCCAATAAATTGTTGAACAATTTAGGATAGTGTGCCCAACAACAGTGCCTGCATGACTCCATGAAAACCCTGAGCGCGCCACCGTCTGGTGCATCCGGCGGGGCCCGTCTTTCCCCGGTCGGGCGGGGAAAACCTGCTAAAAACGTCCGGTTCCGCCGCCCTTCCCACCCCCGCCTTCCCCTTTCGGCATGACCCCACCGGCCACCACGACCCCATCCGCCCCGCCTGCAGCAGCCGCCGGCGCACAGACGCTCAACGACCGGGTCGCGGAGCTGATCCGCCAGAAGATCGTGAAGGGCGAGTTCTCGCCGGGGCAGCGGCTGTCGGAGGCCGCGCTGGCCGACAGCTTCGAGATTTCGCGCAACACCCTGCGCGAAGTGTTCCGCACGCTGACCAAGGAAGGCCTGCTCAAGCACGCGCCCAACCGCGGCGTGTTCGTGGCGGTGCCGAGCATCGCGTCGATCATCGACATCTACCGGGTGCGCCGGCTCATCGAATGCCAGGCGCTGGCGCAGGCCTACCCGCGCCACCCGGCCAAGAAGCACATGCGCGAGGCGGTGGAGATGGCGCTCAAGTGCCGCGAGGCCGGCGACTGGCTGGGCGTGGGCACGGCCAACATGGAGTTCCACATGGCCATCGTGGAGCTGGCCGACAGCGAGCGGCTGAACAACCTGTTCGCCCACATCCTGGTCGAGCTGCGGCTGGCCTTCGGCCTGCTCAAGGACCCGGAGTTCCTGCACGCGCCGTATGTCGACATGAACACCAAGCTGCTCGAACTCATCGAGGCCGGCAAGTTCGCCGAGGGCTCGGCCGCGCTCAACGACTACCTGGTGCACTCCGAACGCATCGTGCTGGCGGTCTATGCGCGCAGCATGCCCGAGGGCGGGGTCGACGGCCAGGGGTGAACGGGGCCTGCGGATAATGGCGAGCCCACCTCCTTCGACGGACACGCCATGACCCTGTCTGCCTACCTGCTGTTCCTGCCGGCCTGCTTCGCCATCAACATGGCCTTCGGCCCCAACAACCTGCTGTCGGTGACCAACGGCGCGAAGCACGGCGTGTCGCCCGCGGTCATCGCGGCCAGCGGCCGGCTCGTGGCCTTCGCGATCATGATCGCCATCGCGGGGCTGGGCATGGGCGCTGTGCTGGTGGCCTCGGAGCTGGCCTTCGACGTCATCAAGTACATCGGCGCGGCCTACCTGGTGTGGATCGGCGTCCGCCTGCTGCGCGCGCCGGCGCCCACGGCCGAGGTCCAGCAGGCGCGCGACGCCGCGTCCGCGCCGCCTTCGATGCGAGCCCTCGTGCGGCAGGAGTTCACCGTGGCGGCGGGCAACCCGAAGGCGATACTGGTGTTCACCGCCTTCTTCCCGCAGTTCGTGGTGCCGGGCGCGTATGCCTCCAGCTACGTGCTGCTGGGCCTGACCTTCCTGGTGTTCGAGCTGGTGGCGATCGCGCTCTATGCGCTGCTCGGCGCGCGCATGCGCCGACTGGCGAATGGCAGCCGCGCGATGCGGTGGTTCAACCGCGTGAGCGGCAGCATGATGGTCGGCTTCGGCTTGATCCTGGCGTTCACGCGCCGCCCCGCGGCCTGATCTTCCTCAGGCTTTCAGGTACTCGGCCTTGGTGCCCAGCCAGCGGTCGATGTGCCGCTGCGCCAGGTCGGGGTGCTTGCGCAGCATGACCGGCGCGAGTTCGCGAGCCCAGTCGAGCAGCAGCGTGTCGGTCGTGAGGTCGGCAAAACGCAGCAGCGGTGCGCCCGACTGGCGCGCGCCGAGGAATTCGCCGGGGCCGCGGATCTCCAGGTCGCGCCGCGCGATCTCGAAGCCGTCGCTGGTCTCGGCCATCGCCTTGAGCCGGGCGCGCGCCGCCTCGCCGACACGGCCGCTGTCGCCCGGCGCATAGAGCAGCACGCAGGCCGAGGCCGCCGCGCCGCGCCCCACGCGGCCGCGCAGCTGGTGCAGCTGCGAAAGGCCGAAGCGCTCGGCGTGCTCGATCACCATCAGCGAGGCATTGGGCACGTCCACGCCCACTTCGATCACCGTGGTGCTCACCAGCACCTGGATCTCGTTGGCGGTGAAGGCCGCCATCACCGCCTGCTTCTCGGCCGTTGGCATGCGCGAGTGCAGCAGGCCGACCTGGATGGGCTCGCCCAGCGTCTGCGCCAGTTCGTCGCGCGTCTCGGTGGCGTTGCGCAGGTCCACGGCCTCGCTCTCCTCGATCAGCGGGCACACCCAGTAGACCTGCCGGCCCTGCGCGATCTGCGAGTGGATGCGGTCGATGACCTCGTCGCGCCGGTGGTCGGCCACCAGTCTCGTGATGATGGGCGTGCGGCCCGGCGGCAGCTCGTCGAGCGTGGAGACGTCGAGGTCGGCGTAGTAGCTCATCGCCAGCGTGCGCGGGATGGGCGTGGCGCTCATCATCAGCAGGTGGGGCTCCAATCCGGCGCCGGGCCGCCCCAAGCCGGATGCCTCCCCCTCGGGGGGGTGAGGCGAAGCCTCAGGGGGGCCAAGATTGCCTCCGGCCTTGCCGCGCAGCGCGAGGCGCTGCGCAACGCCGAAGCGGTGCTGCTCGTCGATGATGGCCAGCGCGAGGCTCTTGAAGCGCACTTTTTCCGAGATGACCGCGTGCGTGCCGATGACCAGCGCGGCCTCGCCGCTTTCCACCGCCGCCGACATCTCGTCGCGCTCTTTTTTCTTCTGGCTGCCGGTGAGCCACGCCACGCGCTTGCCGCGCGCGGCCAGCAGCGGATCGAGCCAGCCGACGAGCTTGCCGAAGTGCTGGGCCGCGAGGATTTCGGTGGGCGCCATCAGCGCGCACTGGAAGCCCGCGTCGATGCAGCGCGCCGCCGCGAGCGCCGCCACCACCGTCTTGCCCGAGCCCACGTCGCCCTGCAGCAGGCGGTGCATCGGGATCTCGCGGCCGAGGTCGCGCGTGATCTCCTCGCCGACGCGCTGCTGCGCGCCCGTGAGGCCGAAGGGCAGCACCGCGAGCAGCCGCGAGTGCAGCGAGCCCGCATCGGGCTCGGGCGGCGCGGGCGGCAGCACCGGCGCGCGCTGCGCCGCGCGTTCCAGCCGCGCCTGCAATTGCGAGAGCTGCTGCGCGAGCAGTTCCTCGGCCTTGATGCGCTGCCACGCCGGATGGCTGTGGTCTTCGAGCGTGGCGATCGCCACGTCGGGCGTCGGGTAGTGCAGGAAAGTCAGCGAGTCGCGCAGGTTCCACGCGCCGCGAAAGCCGATCTGCACCGGAACGGTCTCGTCGAGCACCGCGCGCGCCAGCCCCGAGCGCACCTCGCGCCGCAGCACCGGCTGCGCGAGCCCGGCCACCGTCGAATACACGGGCGTGAGCGCGTTCGGCAAGGCGGTGCCGGCCGCCTTCACCGTCGGATGCATGATCTGACGCCCCACGAAGCCGCCGCGCACCTCGCCCCGCACACGCACCCGCGCGCCGACCGCGAGCTGCTTCTGCTGCGAGGGATAGAAGTTGAAGAAGCGCAGCTGGCAGGTGTCGCTGCCGTCGTCGATGGTCGCCAGCAGCTGGCGGCGCGGCCGGTACACCACCTCGCACTCGGTGACCACGCCCTCGACCTGCGCCACGTCGCCATCGCGCGTGTCGGCGATGCGCACGATGCGCGTCTCGTCCTCGTAGCGCATCGGCAGGTAGAGGGCGAAGTCGATGTCGCGCACGAGGCCGAGCTTGCGCAGGGCGCGCTGGACCTGGCTGAGGCCGGCGCCCGGCTGAGACGGCTGCGGCGGCGCGGCGGCGGTCGTCGCTTCGGCGGGAGGAGTCGGGGCTTTCTTGGCGGGCACGGACAAGTCTTCTAGCGCGGGCGGCAAAGGTCCGTCAAGGCGCTGCGGGCATCGGGAAACATGAAGCGGAAGCCGGACTGCAGCAGCCGCGCCGGCACCACGCGCTGGCCTTCGAGCAGCAGGTCGGCCTGCTCGCCGAGCAGCAGCTTGACGGGCGCGGCCGGCGTCGGCATCCAGCAGGGGCGGTGCAGCACGCCTGCTGCGACGCGGGTGAACTCTTCCTGGCTCAGTGCGCCGGGCGCGGTGAAGTTGAATGCCTGCGCGCTCGGCGGCGTCGCGGCGTTTTCGGTCAGGGTCCACACATGCGCCATCGCCCGGATCAGGTCGTGCACATGCACCCACGACAGCCATTGCCGCCCGCTGCCCAGCCGTCCGCCGAAGCCGAGCGAGATCGGCAGCAGCAGCTGCGGCAGCGAGCCCTGGTGACCCAGCACGAAGCCGAAGCGCATGCAGGCCACATGCACGCCGTGCGCCACGGCCGACTGCGCCGCCTGCTCCCAGCGCTGGCAAAGCTGCGACATGAAGATCGCCTGCGGCGGCGCTTCTTCCGCGAGCTCGCTCGCATCGCCTTGCGGCTGCACGCCGTAGTAGCCGATGGCGGAGCCGGAAAGCAGCAGCCAGGGCTTGCGCGGGCGCGCAGCGATCCACGCGACCAGCTGCCGCGTCAGCCCTTCGCGGCTATGCAGCAGCTGCGCGCGGCGGCGCTCGCTCCAGCGCATGCCCAGGATGCGCGCGCCCGCGAGGTTGACGACCACGTCGATGTCGTCGGCCGCCGGCACCTCGTCGAGCGACTGCACGCAGCGCACCGCGCCGCCGAAGCCCCAGGCGGCCGATCGCGCATCGCGCGTCCAGACAGTCACGGCATGGCCGTCGGCCACCAGGTGGCGCACGAGCAGCTGGCCGATGAAGCCGGTGCCGCCCGTCACCAGCACGCGCTGCGGCTTCGATCCGAAGCGCACCGGCGCCTCGGCCGCGCGTGCCTGCTCCTGCGCGCCGCGCCTGAAGAGCGCGCGCGCCGCGAAGGCATCGCGCAGGCCCGAGAGGCCGACGCCCACGCCGCAAAGCGCGAGGAAGGCGCCGAGCCAGCCCTGCGGCTGCCACACCATCGCGGTCGGCTGTGCCGCCCAGCCTGTCGCGCTCATCGCCAGCAGCGCGATGAAGGCGCCCGCGTTGATGGCCAGCACCGTGTGCGTCACGCGCTCGGTCGGCGGCAGCAGGCGGCTGCCGTCCTCGACCACGAAGTCCCACATCGTGAGCACGATCTCGACGCCGAACACCGCGAGCAGCACCCACGCCCAGGCGCCGTGCCAGGCCCAGGACGACAGTCCGATGAAGAGCGCGCAGTAGATCGACGACCGGGTGGCGTGGATCGCCAGCTCGCGCCCCGCCGTGCCGCGCCTCGGCAGCGCCTCGGTGCCCTCGTGGTGGTAGAGCGTGTCGAAGGCGCCCAGCGCGCCTTGCGCGGCCATGAGCTGCAGCGCGAGCAGGTGCGTGTCGATCATGCGGGCACCGCCTTCGGCTCGGGGATTTCCTCGAACACGCCGACCTGGGTGAACGTCGTGCCCATCAGGCAATGGCGGATCTCGATGCGGATGTTGAAGCGCTCGGGCGTCTCGTTGTGATGCCAGAGGAAAGTCTTGCCCGGGGTGAGCACGCCGGGCAGCGGGATGCGCCAGCCGAACACGTCCCAGAAATAGCCGTCGCTCTGGAAATGCAGGCTGCCGTTCTCCACGCTCAGCACCAGCTTCATCCCCAGCCCCATGCCCACGTACTCCAGCACCTCGCCGCGCTCGCTCTCGCGCATGAAGCTGGTGAACTGGATCGGCTTGCGGTTGCGCAGGCGATAGATGCGCTGCTTGTAGATGGCCGGGTCCTGCGGCTTGGCGTAGACCTGGATCTCCACGGGGAAGCCGGCGTCGCAGTAGGGAATCAGAGCGCCCTGGATCATCGGCTGCGTGATGTGGCCCAGCAGCTTGCCGAAACGCGAGCAGCGCAGCTCGCTCAGCGACCCCAGGTAGTGCAGCGCCTTGCCCGGCGACGGGTTCTTGTCGAAGCGGCGGCGGATGTCGGGGTGCAGGCCCTGCCAGGCGCTGCCGAGGATCTTCTTGAAGAGCTCGCCTTCGGAGGGGCCGGACGACGAGCCCGAAGAAACACGCGCAGCTTGTGAATCGACCATCCGCCGATTCTGCCTCGCCAACCCCGCGAAGCCCGCGGAAGCGGGCGGCTTTCGCGGCATGGGACAATCCGGGCCTTCCCCGCGTCTCACCGCTTCCCCGTCTTTCTTGGAACGGGCCCGTCCGGCCCTCAAGCACATGCGCGCTTTCACGCTCTCCGATTTCGATTTCGCCCTGCCGCCCGAACTGGTGGCGCAACACCCGGCCGCCGAACGAACCTCCTCCCGCCTGCTGGACGGCACGGGGCCCGCACCGGTCGACCGCATCTTCAGGAACCTGCCCTCGCTGCTGCGCCCGGGCGACCTGCTCGTCTTCAACGACACCCGCGTGGTCAAGGCCCGCCTCTTCGGCGAGAAGCCCACCGGCGGCAAGCTCGAGCTGCTGATCGAGCGCGTGCTGCAGGGCCAGGAAGTGGTGGCGCACATGAAGGTGAGCAAGAAGCCGCCCGTGGGCACCACGCTGGAGATGGTCGGCGGCTTCCGCGCCACGCTGCTGGGCCGCTGGCCCGACGAGAACGGCGCGCTCTTCCGATTCGCCTTCGAGAGCGATACCGGCGAGAACCCCTACATGCTGATGGAGCGCTGCGGCCACGTGCCGCTGCCGCCCTACATCACCCACACCGACTCGGCCGAGGACGAGAGCCGCTACCAGACCGTGTTCGCGCGCGTGCCCGGCGCGGTGGCCGCGCCCACCGCCGCCCTGCACTTCGACGAAGGCCTGCTGGCCGAGCTGGAGGCCAACGGCGTGCAGCGCGCCAGCGTCACGCTGCACGTGGGCGCCGGCACCTTCCAGCCGGTGAAGACCGAGAACATTTCAGAACACACGATGCACGCCGAGCGCTACGAGGTGCCCGAGGCCACGCAGCGCGCCATTGCGCAATGCAAGGCGCGCGGCGGGCGCATCGTGGCGGTGGGCACGACCACCGTGCGCACGCTCGAATCGTGGGCCAGGAGCGGCGAAGCCTCGGGCGACACGCGCATCTTCATCACGCCAGGCTTCGTCTTCGAGCACGTCGACCTGCTGGTGACCAACTTCCACCTGCCCAAGAGCACACTGATGATGCTGGTCTCGGCCTTCGCGGGCTACGAGCGGGTGATGGGGCTGTATGCCCATGCCATCGCCGAGCGCTATCGCTTCTTCAGCTATGGCGATTCCATGCTGCTGGCACGCAACCAGGACTGAACGACATGCTGAACTTCGAACTCCTCAAGACCGACCCCGACAGCCACGCGCGCCGCGCCACGCTCACGCTCAACCACGGCAAGGTGCAGACGCCGATCTTCATGCCCGTGGGCACCTACGGCACAGTCAAGGGTGTGATGCCGCGCAGCCTCGAGGAGATGGGCGCGCAGATCATCCTGGGCAACACCTTCCACCTGTGGATGCGCCCGGGCCTCGACGTGATGGAGAGCTTTGGCGGGCTGCACCAGTTCGAGAAGTGGGACAAGCCGATCCTCACCGACTCGGGTGGCTTCCAGGTGTGGTCGCTGGGCGCGATGCGCAAGATCAGCGAAGAAGGCGTGAAGTTCGCCTCGCCGGTCAACGGCGACAAGCTGTTCCTCACGCCGGAGGTCTCGATGCAGATCCAGACCATCCTCAACAGCGACATCGTGATGCAGTTCGACGAGTGCACGCCCTACGACACCAAGGGCCACATCACGACCGAAGCCGAGGCGCGCGTCTCGATGGAGCTGAGCCTGCGCTGGGCGAAGCGCTGCCAGGCCGAGTTCTCGCGGCTGCAGAACCCGAACGCACTCTTCGGCATCGTGCAGGGCGGCATGTTCGAGAACCTGCGCGAGGAGTCGCTCGCGGCGCTGGTCGACATGGACTTCCCCGGCTACGCCATCGGCGGCGTGAGCGTGGGAGAGCCCAAGGAAGAGATGCTGCACATCATGGGCCACACGCCGCACCGGCTGCCCGCGAACAAGCCGCGCTACCTGATGGGCGTTGGCACGCCCGAAGACCTGGTGCAGGGCGTGGCCGACGGCGTCGATATGTTCGACTGCGTGATGCCCACGCGCAATGCGCGCAACGGCACGCTCTTCACCCGCTTCGGCGACCTGAAGATGCGCAACGCGCGCCACAAGAGCGACCCGCAGCCTATCGACCCGAGCTGCACCTGCCACGCCTGCGCGGGCACCTCGGGCGTGAGCTGGAACGACGGCGGCCGCGAAGGCTTCAGCCGCGCCTACCTGCATCACCTGGACCGCTGCGGCGAGATGCTGGGGCCGATGCTCACCACCATCCACAACCTGCACTACTACCTGAACCTGATGCGCGAGATCCGCGAGGCGCTCGACGCGGGCACGTTCACGGAATTCCGCGCGCGCTTCAAGTCGGACCGGGCGCGAGGGGTCTGAAAAAAGAAGCCGGCCGCTACTTCATCAGCGGCTGGATCGGCAGCGGCGTGGCGTAGGGCTCGATGCGCAGCGCATCGTTCCTGAACACCACGATCTGCCTGAGCGGCGCCTGCACCAGCGCGCCAGCCGCATCCTTGTGAGATGCGTACTGCCACAGCGTGAGCTGGCCCTTGGCGGCGAGCTGCGCCGCCAGCCGCTCCACGGCGGGGCCCGAGCCCGCGCCGAGCATCGCGGCATCGGCGCCGACGATCACCTCGTCGCGCGCGGAAACCACCTTGAAGAGCTGCACGCCCGACGCCGACGCCGACGCCTGCGCCCGCACGGAGCGCACCGCCAGCGCGGCGGGAACGAGCATCGCGAACGCAACGAGAGCGCGGCGGTGGGGAAGTGTCTTCGTTTTCATGGGCGCAAGCGTAGCCACGCACGTGCGCACCGCACATTCGCCGGACGCCATACACCGGCCGGCCGCTATCCGCTACGCTTGCCGTCCGTCTCCACGCTGCTGCAGCCTCCCATGACCGACGCATCACCACCACTTTCGCCCTACACCGCCCGCTATTCCTCGCTGGCCGGACGCACCGTATTCATCTCGGGCGGCGCCAGCGGCATCGGCGAAGCGCTGGTGCGGGCCTTCCATGCGCAGGGCGCGAAGGTCGGCTTCTGCGACCTCGACACCGCCGCCGGCAACGCGCTCGCGGCGCAACTGCAGGGCGAGCATCCCGCGCTTTTCGTGCCCTGCGACGTGACCGACACGGCCGCCCTCGCCGCCGCCATCGACGCGGTGCGCCAGCGTTTCGGGCCGGTGTCGGTGCTGCTGAACAACGCGGCCAACGACCGTCGCCACGAGATGGCCGACGTGACCGACGCGGACTTCGACCGCCTTGTGGCCGTCAACTTCAAGCACCAGTTCTTCGCCGCGCAGGCGGTGGCCGACGACATGCGCGCGCTGGGCGGCGGCTCGATCGTCAACTTCGGCTCCATCAGCTGGATGATCAAGGGCAAGGGCTACCCGGTGTACCAGGCCTGCAAGGCTGCGGCGCGCGGCCTCACGCGCTCGCTGGCGCGCGACCTGGGCAAGCAGAACATCCGCGTGAATTCGATCGTACCGGGCTGGGTGATGACCGAGCGGCAGATCAAGCTGTGGGTGAAGCCCGAGTCCGCCGCGGAGATCGATGCGGCGCAGTGCCTGCCAGGGCGCGTGATGGCGGAGGACATCGCGGCGATGGCGCTCTTCCTGGCCGCCGACGATTCGCGCATGTGCACCGCGCAAGATTACGTGGTGGACGCCGGCTGGACCTGAAAAAAGCCTCGCGCATCGCGCGAGGCTTTTGCCTTTAGAGAACACCGCGCAACCGCCTTTGCCGGGCCGCCGGTGTCGCCCCCGCAAGGGGGTTGGCACAGCGACACGAAGTGCGCGCAGCCTGCGGGGCGTGCTCGATCAGTCCCGAAGTTCCGCCGGAACCGTGCCACCGTTGGCGGCCAGCTTGGTCATGACCTGGCGGTGCAGCCAGATGTTCATCTTGGCGCTGTCGCTGGTGTCTTCACCGTAGCTCAGCTCGGCGGCCAGCTGCTTGCGGGCTTCGAGGCTGCTGTCCAGGCCCAGCAGCTTCATCAGGTCGACGATGGAGGTGCGCCAGTTCAGGTTCTTCGAGCCCGGCATGGCGTCGAGCACGGCGGCCACGTCGCCCAGCGGAATGGCGGGCGGCGGCGCGGCCACGGCGGGCGCTGGTGCATCGGCTGGCGCCGCGGCGGCAGGTGCCGGGGCCTCAGCGGCTTTGGCGCCTGGGAAGATCTTGGAAAGGATGCTGCCGAAAATGCTCATGCTAGTGCTCCGTCGAAGGGTTGGCTGAAAGTCTGCGGCAACACTTGTGTCGCAGCCGGGGGTTTGTAGCACGGCCCCGCGGCATGTCCGCTACACGACGTGTCGAAGCACCCTCGGGCCGTGACCGAATTCGCAGACTACGCCTCTGCCGTCCCGAGGGCCGGCAGCACGCGATTCGCGGCCGAGGTGCCGCACGCATGGCAGAACTTCGAGAACGCGCTCTTGCGCGTGTCGCAGTTGCCGCAGTGATCGAACAGGCCGATGCCGCAGTGCGGGCAGAAGTCGATCTCGTTGTTCTTCAGGTCCACCGGCCGCTCGCAACCGGGGCACACGCCCTTGGCCAGGCGCGCGAGCGCGGTGTCGTAGCTGAGCTCCTCGCGGCGCACGTTGTCGGGCTGCTGCTCGGCCAGCTTCTGGCGCGCAAGATAACGGTTGAGCGCGACGATGGCGTAACGCCCCACCAGCACCGTGAGCACGATGCCCACCACGTAGCGCACGTAGCCGCCGTAGCTCGGCAGGTAGGGCACCAGCTCGACGAAGAAGGCGAAGAGCGCGAAGAAGATGAAGCCCCACACGAACGGCCAGTAGGTGCTCTTGCGTTTCTTCACGAAGAGCCAGCCCGCCACCACCAGCAGCGGCAGCGTGAGCGCCAGCCGGTAGGCGAACACGCGCAGCTCGATGCGGCGGTATTCGGCGTCGAGCTTGATCTGCGCGTCGCGCTCCAGCTCCGACAGCGCCGTGCGGGCACGCTGCTCGCCCTGGCGCGCATCGAGCGTGATCTTCTGCTGCGCGTTGACCTTGCGCTGCAGCTCCTCTTCCTTCTGCTTGAAGGCATCGAGCGCCCTGGTGCGTGCGATGAGCTCCGTGTCCTGGTCGGGCTGCGCGGTGGCGCGCCGCGTGGAGAGCCAGTTCGCGAAGGTTTCGCGCGCATTGCGGCTGGCCTGCTGCGCGGCGTTGAGCTGCAGCTGGATCTGGTCGAGCTCGCGCGCGGCCTCCAACTCGGAGGTTTCGGCGTTCTTGATCACGGCACGCAGCGGCTCGGCCTTCTGCTTGTCGATGAAGTCGTCGATGCCGCGCACACGCTCGACCTGCGGCAGGTCGCTCACCACCGTGCTGCCGAGCCCGATGAGGAAGCTCGCGAACACCAGCGCCACCAGCCAGAGGCCGCGGCGGAACCATTTTTCCGAAAGTCGCAATGACTTGCTCATGTTGTTTTCTCCTTGTTCTTTCTCACTGAAGCTTCAGTGTCACCGGTGCCGCGCCCAGGCCGGCGCGCGGCATCCACGCGAACACCGAATCGACCGTCACCGTCTCGATGCGGTCTGAAAAACGCTTCTCGTTCGGATGATCGTCGAAGGCCACGTTGGCCGAACCCACGCGTCCGCCCAGCCGCGTGAGCGGGCCGAGCCTGAGCGTGGTGGGCTCGTAGTCCTTGAACTGCATCCATGCCTGCGCCTGCGCGCGATTGGCAATGGTGGCGGGCTCCATGGCCGCGGCCATGGTCTCGACCGCCCACTGGTTCGATTGCTGGTACTTGCGGCCCCACGCATAGCTCACGATGCTGTAGGGCTCGATGTGCAGCCGCACGATGCGCGCGGGCGATTCGTTCAGCGCCGCCAGCAGCCGCGCCTGCACCTCGGGCGTGGGCACGACCCACGCGGCCTCGTAGCGCCACAGGTCGTCGAGGAAGAATTCGCCGAGCCCCTGGCGGTAGACCTCGGCGACGGCGGTGCTGCATTGGTTGAGCTTGTGCACCACGCGCCACGGGCCGGCCTCGGTCTTGTAGGCGAAGCCCAGGTGGGAGTAGCGCAGGCCGTACTTGCTCAGGTCCTGCCCGGCGCGCGCGAGGATCACCACGCGCGCTCCGCTGGCGTCGAGCGCCTGCGAGGTGCGCTCGGCCAGCTGCATGCCCTTGGCGATCACGGCCGGCGTGGGCCTGAGCTGCTCGCAGGAGCGGCCGGCCCGCGCCTGCATGGGCAGCACCACCGCCGCGGCCGCGAGCGTGAACGCGAGCAGCGGCGGCAGCGGCAGCGGCAGCGGCAATGCACGGTTCACGACAACCTCTCGTTGTGCAGCAGCGCGCGGCCGATGGCGTTGGGCACGAAGGCCAGCACCTCGCCGGCGGCCGACAGCACCACGCCAGAACCGATCACCGTGACGAGCACGCTGGTGCCCACGGCCTTCGATGCGCCGTCGGCCACACGCCCCGCGACCTTGATGCTGGCGCGCGCGCCGTCGGAGGCGCGCTCGAGCACGTACACCGTGCCATCGACCGAGGCTTCGACCGCGACCACGGTGAGCACCGAGCCGCCCACCGACAGCGCGGCCGGCAGCGCGACCGCCGTGGTGGCGGAGGCCCCGATGGCGGAGGCACCGGCCACCACCGATGCCACCGGCATCAGCGAGAGCGCGGCCGAAGCCTCGCTCTGGGCCTGGGCTTGCAGGGGCGCCGAGATGCCCGCGAAGGCGGTGCAGGCGGCGACGAGAACAGCGGCAATCGACTTCTTCATGATGGGCTTTCGTTGGTGGAACACGGGTTACTCGGCAGCGGCAGCTGCAGTTGCAGCAGCGGCGGCGGCTTCGGCGCGCGCCATGCGGCGGCCCTGAATGCGGGCTTCGGCCAGGTCGGCCTCGTGGCGGTCGCGCAGCGTCTTGGCCAGCGTGAAGGCCGAGCTGATGAGGAAGAGCCAGCTCACGCCCAGGAAGGCCTTGTAGGCCTCGTTGATCTCCATGCGCACGAGGCCCCAGCCTGTCAGGCCCATCGCGGTGAAGAAGCTGCCCCAGACGACCAGCTTCCACATCGGCACGTCGCGTGCCGACTCGGAGCCGCGCTCGGCGGCCTGCTGGCTGTCGCGCACGAACTTCGACAGCATGAAGGCGGTGCTCAGGCAGAACACGTAGCCCATCACCATGAACGCCCGGTCCAGCGCCTCGCCCGGCAGCCAGCTCAGGCCGGTGGCGCACAGGAAGACGGAGATCGCGAACGAAGCCCAGGCCTGGAACTGCCAGGCCCGCGTGTCGCGCTGGATGAAGACGGTCGTGGTCGATGAGAGGGGTTGCATGTGTGCCTCGCGGCGTAGTGAAGGTGAGCGAATGATGGTTCGCCCCCGCACCGCGAGGCTTGAATGCTTGCACCAGTGGCGGTTTCCGGCGCCACCGGTATCCGCAAGCGATACTTTTCGGGGACCTCAGGAGGCCAGCAGGGCGCTCACGCGCTGGCGCAGCGCGTCGGGCTGCACCTCGGCCGGCGGCACCGGAGCGCCGACGTTCAGTCCCACGCGGCTGAAGAAACCGCGGCGGAAGGGCTTGGCCATGGCCACCTGCTCGCCGCCGCGCAGCTCGATGCGGCTGAAGTACGAGCCCCAGAGGTTGGTCAGCGCCATCGGGATCACCGGCGGCTCCAGGCCTTCGGCGCGCGCACTCTCGACGATCTTCATCACGCCGCCCTTGAAGGGCTGCAGCGTGCCGTCGCGCGTGATCGCACCCTCCGGGAAGATGGCGAGCAGGTCACCCTCGCGCAGCACGCCCAGCGCCTTGGCAAAAGCCGCTTCGTACGCTGCCGGGTCTTCCTTCTGCGGCGCGATGGGGATCGCCTTGGCCAGCTTGAACAGCCAGCCCAGCACCGGCACCTTGAAGATGCGGTGGTCCATGATGAAGCGGATCGGCCGCGGACTCGCCGCCATCAGCAGCACCGCATCGATGAAGCTCACGTGGTTGCACACCAGCACGGCCGCGCCCTCGGTGGGAATGTGCGTCTCGCCCTTGATGCCGAAGCGGTAGACGAAGCGCGACAGCACCCAGGCCACGAAGCGCAGCAAATACTCGGGCACCAGCATGAAGATGTAGAACGCCACCACCGCGTTGGCGATGCCGGTGAACAGAAAGATCTGCGGAATGGTGAAGCCCGCGCCCAGCAGCGCGCCCGCGATGACCGAGCTGCCGATCATGAAGAGCGCGTTGAGGATGTTGTTGGCCGCGATGATTCGCGCGCGGTGCGTAGGCTGGCTGCGCAGCTGGATCAGCGCGTACATCGGCACGCTGTAGAGCCCCGCGAAGAGCGACAGCAGCGCCAGGTCGGCCATCACGCGCCAGTGCGCGGCCTGGTGCACGAAGGCGCCGATGCCCATGTCGTGCGTGGCGGGCGCGAGGCCGCGCGAGGCGAAGTACAGGTCGATCGCGAACACGCTCATGCCGATGGCGCCCAGCGGCACCAGGCCGATCTCCACCTGCCGGCGGCTGAGCGTCTCGCACAGCAGCGAGCCGACGCCGATGCCCACCGAGAACACCACCAGCAGCAGCGAGGCGACCTGCTCGTCGCCGTGCAGCACTTCCTTGGCGAAGCTCGGGAACTGGCTCAGGAACACCGCGCCGAAGAACCACATCCACGAAATGCCCAGCAGCGAGCGGAACACCACCACGTTCTCGTTCGCCAGCTTGAGGTTGCGCCAGGTCTCGCTGATCGGGTTCCAGTTGATGACCAGGCCCGGATCGGTGGCCGGCGCGCGCGGAATGGCCTGCGCCACGCCCCGGCCCACCAGTGCCAGCAGCACGCAGCCCACGGCCACGCTCGTGTGGCCGACGTTCGGCAGGGCCACCAGCAGCCCGCCTGCCACCTGCCCCAGCAGGATGGCGACGAAGGTGCCCATCTCGACCATGCCGTTGCCGCCCGTGAGCTCGCGCGCGTCGAGCACCTGCGGAAGGTAGGCGAACTTGACCGGCCCGAACAGCGTGGAATGCAGCCCCATGAGGAACACGCAGCCCAGCAGCACCACCGCGTTGGCCGTGACGAAGCCCCAGGCGGCGATCAGCATGATCGCGATCTCGAGGTTCTTGACGAAGCGGATCATCTTCGTCTTGTCGAACTTGTCGGTGAGCTGCCCGGAGGTGGCCGAGAACAGCAAAAAGGGCAGGATGAACAGCGCGCCGATCACCAGGCCCGCCATGGAAGGCGGCATCCAGCTCAGCTGGAGCTGGTAGGTCACCATCACGGTGAAGGCGAACTTGAAGAGGTTGTCGTTCGCGGCACCCGCGAACTGGGTCCAGAAGAAGGGCGCGAAGCGCCGCTGCCCGAGGAGCGCGAACTGGTTGGCGTGGGCGTTCTCCTCGTGAGTCACGGGCGTGGCTGCTTCTGCTGCGGCGGCGGGATTTGTCATTCGAAGAGTGCTCCTCATGCGGCCACGGCGGCGGCGCCCGGATTGTGCCGCAGCGCGGCTTCCCAGCGCATCTCCAGCTTGCGCAGCGCGATCACCACGGGCAGCCCGGCGAGCGAGGCCGTCAGGTGCTTGAGCGTGTGGCCCGACACCGTCTGCTGCGTGAACTCGTAGATCTGGTGGTCGGCCAGCTCGAAGCCCTTGGCCAGCACGTAGAAGAAGATGACCCAGCCCAGCTTCAGCCCCACCGACTTGCGCATCGGCGAGGCCAGCGCCAGCGTCACCACCAGCGCCATGCCGCCGAACTGCACCAGCGCCCAGGGCATGACGTTACCGGTCTCCTGGAACACCTCGGCCGAGAGCAGCCCGGCCGTGAGCACGAACCAGGCGGCGGGCCAGCCGGCGCGCTGGCTCACTCGTTCACACACCGCCACCCCGATCAGCCCGGCGAAGGCCACTGCCATGCCGGCGCGGTCGGCCGCGAGCCGGGGGCCGTCGGGCAGGAGGTGGAAGAAGGCGGAACCGGCGGCGGTGGCGATCAGGCCGGCGAAGAACAGCCAGGCGCAGTCCAGCGTGTTGTCCGGCGGGTCGCTGGCGGGCGGGGCCAGCGGGAACTGCGACAGCGCCTCCTGGTGCGAGCGGTCGATGCGGTTGAGCCGGTACAGGCCCCACAGGCCGATCACCACGAAGGGAATGTTGCTCAGCACGTCCATGGCGTTGGGCAGCCCGTGCCAGGCGCGGGTGTCGGCGAACACCGAGGCGATGGCGACGTCGGCGGCCGGCAGCTCGGGGCCGAAGAAGCCGATCAGGGCAAGCAGCAAAAGGGCGAAAAGCAGCCCGCGTTCGCGGCGGCTGAGAGAGGGCAGAAGCATGGCGGTCCTCGGTGGTGGTCTGAACTGGGGCGGAATTTAGGGTCCGCACCCCTCCAGAGGCATCGAGAATCGATACGAGGCATTAATTCACACCTGACGGTATCTCCAATTGATACCTGCCGGCGCCCGTGTACGCTTCCGGCCCATGAGCACCACCGTCGATCTCGTCCAGG
This sequence comes from Variovorax sp. CAN15, assembly GCF_030462475.1. Classification (GTDB taxonomy): domain Bacteria; phylum Pseudomonadota; class Gammaproteobacteria; order Burkholderiales; family Burkholderiaceae_C; genus Variovorax. The sequence continues at coordinate 124,319 of NZ_JASMRZ010000005.1, read as the reverse complement.
CCCTCAAGAACGAACTCAAAAGCGCGCGCATGACCTACGCCGACCTGGCGCGGTCGCTCGACATGGCCGAATCCAGCGTCAAGCGGATGCTGGCCAAGAGCGACATGCCGCTGTCCCGCGTGGACGCCATCTGCCGGGCGCTGAAGATCGATTTCGCCGAGCTGGCGCGCCGCGTGGCCGACGCCCAGCCGCTGCTGAAGGAACTGACGCACGAGCAGGAAAAGGCGGTGGTCAAGGACAAGAAACTGCTGCTGGTGGCCATCAGCGTGCTGAGCCAGTGGACGCTGGAGCAGATCGTGGCGGCCTACCGCGTGAGCGAGGCCGAGTGCATCGGCTTCCTGGCGCAGCTGGACCGCATCGGCATCATCGAGCTGCGCCCGCTCAACCGGTATCGCCTGAAGCTCGCCAAGACCTTCCGCTGGCGGCCGCACGGCCCGGTGATGGAGTTCTTCCGCGAGAACGTGGTGCTCGACTACTACAAGGGCGGCTTCGACGGCCCGGCCGAGGGCCTGCTGCTGGTGCACGGCCAGATCAGCCGCTCGCTGGCGCCGGCCTTCCTGGAACGCCTGCAGCGCGTGGCGCAGGACTTCGCGCAGCAGCACCAGACCGACCAGAAGCTGGCCGCCAAGGACCGCGAGGGCTACACGCTGCTGCTGGGGATGCGGAACTGGGAGTTCGAGGCCTTTACAAGGCTCCGTCGCGCCTGAGCCTCAGGGCTTGGCGGCTTCGAGGGTATCGCGCATGGTGCGCGCGGCGGCTTTGGCCGCATCGGCGAAATCGTCGCCCGAGGACGCATAGATGATGGCGCGCGACGAGTTCACGACGATCGGCGCATCGGCGCGCCAGCCGGCGCGCACCGTGGCGACCGCGTCGCCGCCCTGGGCGCCGACGCCCGGAATCAGCAGCGGCACGGTCGGCGCGAGTTCGCGCACGCGCTCGATTTCCGCCGGGTAGGTCGCGCCCACCACCAGCCCGAGCTGGCCGTTGAGGTTCCACGGGCCCTGCGCCAGCCTGGCGACGTGCTCGTACAGGAAGGGCTGCCCCTCCACGTCCGCCAGCCGCTGGCCCTGCAGGTCGGAACCGCCGGGGTTGCTGGTGCGGCACAGCAGGAAGGCGCCCTTGCCCTCGTGCTTGAGGTAGGGCGCCACCGAATCGAAACCCATGAAGGGCGAGAGCGTCACCGCGTCGGCGCCGTAGCGCTCGAAGGCTTCGAGGGCGTACTGCTCGGCGGTGGAGCCGATGTCGCCGCGCTTGGCATCGAGGATCACCGGCACGCCGGGCGTGTTGCGGCGCATGTGCTCCATCAGCTTCTCGAGCTGGGCTTCGGCGCGATGGGCGGCGAAGTAGGCGATCTGCGGCTTGAAGGCGATGACCAAGTCGGCCGTCGCGTCGACGATGCGGGCGCAGAAGTCATAGATGCGGCTGGCGTCGCCCTTGAACTGGCCCGGGAACCTGGCGGGCTCCGGATCGAGCCCCACGCAAAGCAAAGAACCGTTTTTTTGCTGTGCGGCGGCCAGCTTGTCGAGGAAAGTCATGGGCCGGGATTTTAGTTGGCCCGCCTCGAGGCCAGGTTCACGGCTCAGTTCGACGCCGGCGAGTGCTGTTCGGCGGCCAGGCAGAGGTCGGCCCAGGCGCGGGCCTTGTCCGCCGGGTTGCGCAGCAAATAGGCCGGATGGTAGGTGGCGACCACCGAGGCACCATTGACGGAATCCAGCGGCACGACGCGCCCGCGCAGCTTGCCCAGCGGGTCGCCGCTGCGCATCAGGCTCTGGGCCGCCAGCGGGCCCATGGCCAGCACGACGCGCGGGGCGATTGCCGCCGCGTGCTCGCCGAAGACTTCGTCCATGGCGCGCGGGCTGCCGGGCTGGCCGGCGGCCACGCCGCGGTGGGTGCGCATGAGGTGCACCGGCGTGCGGCCGTCGTGCAGCTTCAGGGCGCGCAGCATGTTGTCGAGCAGGCGGCCGGCGTCGCCCGCGAAGGGATCGCCGTGGCGGCCGTCGGCCTCGGGCGGCATGTCGGCGACGACGAGCCAGCCGCCTTGCACGGCATCGGTCGCGCCGGCTTCGGCGTAAAGCCGGCAAGGCGCTTCGACCAGAATGGCGGCGCCCTGGGCGACCGGCGCGGCTGCCGGCCGAGGAGCCGGTGCGGGCGCCACGGCAGGCCGCGCCACGGGCGGCGGCGGTGCGGCCACCGGCATTTCGGCTTCCTGGCGCTCGTCGACGACGGCGATTTCCTCTTCGGCCGGCGCGACGGCTTCGGGTGCAGGGGCCACTTCGACCGCTTCGGCAGCCTCGGGCACCGGCCACCAGACCTTCACGCCCATCTCGTCGAGCATGGCGCGCTGGCGGGCGTCCAGCCTCAATGTCTGCACTGCAGCGTTCATCGCAGGCCTCCCCAGGCGGTGGGGCTTTCGTTCAGGCGCAGGCTCATGACGACCGCGTCCTCGCGCTTGCCGTCGTGCGCCGGGTAATAGCCCTTGCGCACGCCGACGCTGCGGAAGCCCTGGCGCAGGTAGATGTCGAGCGCGCGCTGGTTGCTCTGGCGCACTTCGAGCCAGAGCCACTGCGCCCCCTCGGCGCGCGACCAGCCGCCCAGCGCCTCGAGCATGAGCGGCGCCCAGCCCTGGCGCTGGAAGGGCGGCGCCACGGTGATGTTCAGCAGGTGCACCTCGTCGACGCCCTTCATGGCGACGAAGTAGCCGATCAGCGTCTCGCCCAGCTGCCTGACCGGCGAATTCACGCCAGGCGCCGCGCCGGGAGCCAGCAGGCACTGGCAGTGGTAGCCCACGGCCATGGAATCGGTGAAGTTGGCGCGCGTCCAGGGGTGGCTGTAGGCCGTCTGCTCGACCGCGCAGACGGCATCGATCCGCTCGACGGTGAGCGGTTCGAGGCGGGCTTCGACGGGCTGGAGGACGGCGCTCATGCGAGGTGGCTGGCTAGCGTGCTGCTGCGGCCGCCTTGATGGCGGCGCGCTCTTCGGTGGTTTGCGCCACTTTATCGCGAACGTACAGCGGCCAGGCCTGCGCTGCCGGCACGGTGCGCCCGGCCGCGAGCAGCGCGGGCGCCAGCCGCAGCATGGCGGCGGCCATCGGCAGCGCCTCGTGGCGGGCGGCAGCCGGGGCCAGGCGCGGGCCGTAGGCGGCGAAGGCATTGCCGGCGAGCGCCCAGCCGGCGGGCACTTCGAGCTCCTCGGGGGCCAGCAGCAGCGGCTCCTCGCCGCCTTCGGGCTGGCCGAGCGGGCCGTGCGCCGCGAAGTCGTAGCGCGCGGCATAGACCTGTTCCATGCGCGCATCGAGCGCCGCCACCACCTGCCGCGCGCCGAAGGCATGGCGCGCTTCCTCGGCCACGGCGAGCAGGGTGTCGACCGGCAGCAGCGGCACCTTGGCGCCGAAGGCCAGGCCCTGGGCCACCGAGCAGGCGGTGCGCAGTCCGGTGAAGGAGCCCGGGCCGCGTCCGAAGGCGATGGCGTCGAGTTCGGCCAGCGCGAGCCCGGCTTCGCCCAGCAGTTGCCGGATCAGCGGAAGCAGGGTGCTGGAGGCCTGCGCGCCGCCGGCGCCGTCGTGCGCCAGCAATTTGTCGCCATGCAGCACTGCAACCGAGAGATGCTCGGTGCTGGTGTCGAAGGCAAGCAGCTTGGGCGCGGTAAGAGGCATCCCGCGATTATCGAGGGCCGGGCAATCCCGAAGCCCGGCCTGCGATATCGGCACCGTCCTGTGGAATCTCCGCGTTGTCGCTGCGCAGGATCGCCAGCCCCGTGCGGCGCAGCGACGCCAGCGCCCCGGCCGGCGCCAGCGGCGAGACCAGCAGGGTGCTGGCCGACGCCACCGGATTGACCACCCAGGCCGACGCCGCGCCGATCTTTTCCGACGAGGCCATCACCACCGTCTCGGCCGCAGAGGCCATCAGCGCGCGCTTGATCTCGGCTTCTTCCAGGTCGCCCGTGGTCAGCCCGGCCTCGGCGTGCACGCCGGTGACGCCCATGAAATAGGAGTCGGCGTGGATTCGGGAAATGGCCGCCATCGCCGCCGAGCCCACCGCCACCATCGAATGCCTGAAGAGCCGACCGCCGATCAGCACCACCTCGATGCCCGCGTGCGAGGCCAGCTCCATCGCCACCGGCGGGCTGTGCGTGACCACCGTGGCCTGCAGGTTCAGCGGCAGGTGGCGCGCGAGTTGCACGGCGGTGGTGCCGCCGTCGATGAACACCACCTGCCCCGGCTTCACCAGTCGCGCGGCGGCGCGGCCGATGGCCACCTTCTCGTCAGGCGCGAGCTGCTGGCGGCCCGCGAAGTCGGCCTCGGCCGCCGCCAGCGGCAGCGCGCCGCCATGCACCCGCTGCAGCAGGCCCTCGCCCGCGAGCTCGCGCAGGTCGCGGCGGATGGTGTCTTCCGACAGGCCCAGTTCTTCGCTGAGCGACTTGGCGACGACATTGCCGTCGCGCCGCAGGACCGAGAGGATGTGTTGCTTGCGCTGGCTGGTGAGCATCGGCCGATGGTATCGGCTGGCACCGTCTTTTGCACGATTTTTCTTGTTATTGCACGAACATGCACATATGCTCGGCGCCATGACTCTTCAAGACCGCGTCCGGGTGCACGAAGTCACCCTCCTTTCCGACAACTGGTACACCCTGCGCACCACCGCCTTCGACTGGCGCCGCAACGACGGCCAGTGGCAGCGCATGCACCGCGAAACCTACGACCGCGGCAACGGCGCCACGCTGCTGCCCTACAACCTCGAGCGGCGCACCGTGCTGCTCACGCGCCAGTTCCGCTACCCGGCCTTCGTCAACGGGCATGACGACCTGCTGATCGAGGCCGCCGCCGGGCTGCTCGACGACGCGGCGCCCGAGGAGCGCATCCGCGCGGAGGTCGAGGAAGAACTCGGCTACCGGCTGGGCGAGGTGCGCAAGGTCTTCGAATGCTTCATGAGCCCCGGCTCGGTCACCGAGAAGCTGCATTTCTTCGTCGCGCCCTACGAGGCCTCGATGCGCGTCGGCGAAGGCGGCGGGCTGGCCGAGGAAGGCGAGGACATCGAGGTGCTGGAAGCCGGCATCGACGAGGCGCTGGCCATGGTGGCCGACGGCCGCATCGCGGACGCCAAGACGGTGATGCTGCTGTATCACGCGAAGCTGCATGTTTTCCCGCCGGGATAATGGGCGGATGCCTTCTGCCTTTCGCCGCGCGGCCTGCGCACTGACCCTCGCAACGCTGGCCCCGGCCGGCGCGTTCGCCCAGCAAGCTCTCCAAGCCCTCCCCACCCAGGTCGACGCCGCCCTCGCCCGCGCCAAGGTGCCGCGCGAGTCGGTGACCATGCTGGTCGCCGAGGCCGACGGCACGCGCCAGCCGCGCCTGGCGTGGCGCACGCAGGCGCCGGTGAACCCGGCGTCGATCATGAAGCTGGTCACCACCTACGCCGCGCTCGACCTGCTGGGCGCCGCCTACAGCTGGACCACGCCGGTCTACGTGGACGGCACGGTGAACAACGGCGTGCTCAACGGCAACCTCTACATCAAGGGCCAGGGCGATCCGAAGCTGGTGCTGGAGCGGGCGTGGCTGCTGCTGCGCCACGTGCAGGGGCTGGGCATCACCACGGTGAGCGGCGACATCGTTCTCGACCGCAGCGCCTTCGAGACCACGGTGGAGGGCGACCCCTCGGCCTTCGACGGCGAGCCGCTGCGGCCCTACAACGCCTCGCCCGATGCGCTGCTGGTGAACTTCAAGTCGGTCAACATGACCTTCGCGCCCGACCGCGCCGGCCAGATCGCGCGCGTGAGCTACGAGCCCCCGCTGGCCAGCGTGGCGATGCCGCAGACCGTGGCGCTGTTGCCCGGCGAATGCGGCGACTGGCGCGGCACGCTGCGCGCCGACTTCACGGACGTGAACCGCATCCGCTTCAACGGCGGCTTTCCCAGCGGCTGCGGCGAGAAGAGCTGGGCCGTGGCCTACGGCGACCCGCGCACCTACGCCATGCGCGCCATCGGCGGCATGTGGGCCGAGATGGGCGGGCGCGTCGGCGGGCAGATGCGCGAGGGGCGCGTGCCCGCGGGGCTGAAGCCGGCCTTCGAGTTCGAGTCGCCGCCGCTGGCCGAGGTGATCCGCGACATCAACAAGTACAGCAACAACGTGATGGCGCAGCAGCTGTTCCTCACGATCGGTCTCGCGCAGAAGAACCGCGGCACCTTCGAGGCCTCGCGCGCGGCCATGGGCCAGTGGTGGCGCGAGCGCATCGGCACCGGCGAGGCGCAGCCGGTGTTCGAGAACGGCTCGGGCCTGTCGCGCGACGAGCGCATCAGCGCCGCCGCGCTCGGAAAGATGCTGCAGGTGGCGTGGCGCTCGCCGGTGATGCCGGAGCTGATGTCCTCGCTGCCGGCCATGGGCGTGGACGGCACGCTGAAGAAGCGCACGCTGCGCTCCGGCGGCTCGGCGCACCTGAAGACGGGCACGCTGCGCGACGCCTCGGGCGTGGCCGGCTACGTGGACGGCGCGAGCGGGCGGCGCTACGTGCTGGTGGCCATCGCCAATGGCGAGAACGCAGGCGCCGCGCGCGCGGCATTCGACGCGCTGGTCGACTGGGCCTCGCAGGACAACTGAGGTGCGACGGAAGGCCGCCTGCCGGCCGTGCAGCGCTGTGTACTGAAGTCTTCTGCGGGCAAACGCCCGCTTGCGTGCGGCATGGCCGCTGCACAGAATCGGACGGTCGTTCGATTCCATACAGGCGCATCAGCGCAGGAGACATACCTTGAACCAGCCTTACTCCCAGCCTTCCAGACCCCTGCGCAAGGCGGCCGCCTCGACGGCCGTCGCAAGCGCCGCGACATTGCTGCTGCTCGCCGCCTGCGGCGGGGGTGGAGGCGGAGGAGGCATCGGCATTGGCGTGGGCGTTCCCCCGCCGGCGGCCGACACCGGCCGGGGCTCGGTGGTCACCGACCCGCCCGAGAAGACAGCCTCGCTGACGGCCAGCCAGTTCACCGCCAGCCTGCAGGCCAGCGACCAGGGCAAGGCGCTGCTGCAGGTAGCGGGAACGCCCAAGTGCGGCGTGGACCTGCGCTATCTCGAATACCGCACCATCGGCGCGAAGAACGAAGCCACCAACGCCACCGCCGCGATCATGGTGCCCACCGGCTCCGACGTGGCCTGCGGCGGCCAGCGGCCGGTGGTGCTCTATGCCCACGGCACCACCGCCGCCAAGGCCTACAACCTCGCCAAGTGGACCGACAGCACCCAGGCCGCCGCCGGCGAGGGCCTGATGGTCGCCGCCATGTTCGCGGCGCAGGGGTACATCGTGGTGGCGCCCAACTACGCGGGCTACGACAAGTCGACGCTGCCCTACCACCCGTACCTCGACGGCGACCAGCAGGGCAAGGACATGGTCGACGCGCTCACGGCGGCGCGCAAGACCTTCTCGGGCATCGGCGCGAACGACGCCGGCTCGCTCTTCATCACCGGCTATTCGCAGGGCGGCTACGTGGCGATGGCGGCGCACCGCGAGATGCAGGCCACGGGCAAGGCGGTGACGGCGTCGGCGCCGCTGTCGGCGCCCTCGGCCATCAGCCTGCTGTCCGACTACACCTACCTGGGCTGGCCGGCGCTGGGCTCCACGCTGTTCGTGCCGCTGCTGTCGACCAGCTGGCAGCAGCAGTTCGGCAATGTCTACAGCTCCACCAGCGACGTGTACGAAGCGCAGTACGCCAGCGGCATCGACACGCTGCTGCCCAGCGCCTCGCCCGGCACGCTCTTCAGCAGCGGCAAGCTGCCGCAGCTCGCGCTGTTCCCGGCGAACGCCACGCCGGGGCCGGTGAGTCCGGAGCTGTCGATCTTCTACGGCGCCAACAACCTCATCAAGCAGAGCTTCCTGACGCAGGCGGCGGGCGACATCCAGGGCAACCCCTGCCCCGGCAACGCGCTGCCGCCCACGGCGGCTTCGCTGAGCACCACCTCGCCGCTGGACTGCAAGCCCGCCACGGGTTTCCGCAAGGCGGCCGTCGCCAACGACCTGCGCAACTGGGTGCCGACCCGGCCGATGCTGATGTGCGGCGGCGCCAACGACCCGACGGTGAACTTCGTGAGCACCCGCGCCACCTCGGGCTACTTCCGCGCCAAGGGCATGCCCTCCAGCCTGCTCTCCGTGGTGGACCTGGAGGACTCTGCAGCCATCGACGCCTACTCCACCGCCCGCGCCGGCTTCGCGCAGGCCAAGGCCCTGCTGGCACAGAACACATCGGGCAGCGCATCGGACAAGGCGCAGGCCGTCACGCTGGCGTACCACGGCACGCTGGCGCCGCCGTTCTGCCTTGCCTCGGCGAGAGGCTTCTTCCAGGGCGTGCTGGCGGCAGGCGGCTGAACGAAGAGCCCCTTCCAGGAACACCGCGGAACCGGCTTTGCCGGGCCGCTGGTGTTGCCCCCTGCAAGGAGGGGGTGGGCGGCCACACGAAGTGGGCAAGCCTGGGGGTTAGCCAGGTTCAGGCCGCCGACGCTCTCTGGAGGCGGTCTTTCACGCCTTCCCACTCATGCGTATCGGGCGGCGTCTCCACCCAGATCAGCTTCACGCCCTGCGCGTCGAACTCGCGCAGCACCGCGAACAGCAGCTGCGCGCTGGCCGCCGCATCGTCGGGCATGCGCCGCAGCAGCACGCGCTGCGAGCGGCTGCGCACCGCGGTGCGCGACCACACGGCGATGTGCGCGGCATTCGCGCCGAGCACGTCGAGGCCGGTCTGGATCGACTTGGCGTCCATCAGCCGCACCTTGGCGTTCGGCGCGTAGTGGGCTTCGAGCGTGCCCGAGGCGCGCGGGTCGGGCGTTTCGAGCACCTCCCGGTCGGCGAGCTTTTCGCCGCAGGCGGCCTCGATCTGCGTGCGCGTGATGAGGCCGGGGCGCAGCAGCACGGGCGCGCCGCGGCTGCAGTCGACGATGGTCGACTCGATGCCCACGTCGCAGGCACCGCCGTCGATCACCAGCAGTTCGTCGCCGAACTCGTCGTGCACGTGCTGCGCGGTGGTCGGGCTCACGCGGCCGAAGCGGTTGGCGCTGGGCCCCGCGAGGCCGGGCACGCCCTGCTCGGCGCAGGCTTCGAGCAGCGCCTGCGCCACGGGATGCGAGGGGCAGCGCAGGCCGATGGTGTCCTGCCCTCCGGCGGCGGCCGCGCCCGCGCCGGGCTGGCGCGTGACGATCAGCGTGAGCGGACCGGGCCAGAAGGCCTGCACCAGCTTCTGCGCGAAGGGCGGCAGCGGCTGCGCGAAACGCGAGAGCGACTCGGTGCCCTTGACGCCGGCCGCCACATGGACGATCAGCGGATGGTCCGACGGCCGGCCCTTGGCCTCGAAGATGCCGGCCACCGCGGTGTCGCTGCTCGCGTCGGCACCCAGGCCGTAGACGGTCTCGGTCGGGAAGGCCACCAGCCCGCCAGCGCGCAGCACGCGCGCGGCCTCGGCAATGGCTTCGGGAGAACGGCCGTCGAGGATCATGCGAGGTCGGCGGTGGTCACCGGCGGCAGGCCCAGCAGCAGCGCGGCCTGCGAGGCCGTGGCGCGCACCGCCTCCAGCGTGGCGCCGGTCAGCGTGAGGTGGCCCATCTTGCGGCCACGGCGGGGCTCGATCTTTCCGTAGAGATGCAGGTGCGCGCCGGGCAGGGCGAGCACTTCGCTCCAGCGCGGCGCGACCGGCTTGTCGGCCTTGCCGTCAGCCTTGTTTTCGGTGCCGGCAGGGAACCACAGGTCGCCCAGCAGGTTGAGCATGATCGCGGGGCTGTGCTGGCGCGGCGCGGCCAGCGGCAGGCCGGCGAGGGTGCGCACCTGCAGCTCGAACTGCGACACGTCGCAGGCTTCCATGGTGTAGTGGCCGCTGTTGTGCGGGCGCGGCGCCATCTCGTTGACGACCAGCGAGCCGTCGGCCAGCGCGAAGAATTCGACGCACAGCACGCCCACGTAGTCCAGGCCGTTGGCGATGCTCCTGGCCGAGTTGACGGCGCCCTGCGCCACCGTCTTGGGCATGTTCTGCGGATGCACCTCGGTCACGGCCAGGATGCCGTCGCGGTGCAGGTTGCGCTGCGGCGGGAAGTGCACGATCTGGCCGTCGCGTCCGCGCGCGAGGATGACCGAGCACTCGAATTCCAGCGGCAGCATCTTCTCGAGCACGCAGGGTACGCAGCCCGCGGCCTGCCAGGCGTCGACCAGCTCGTCGCGCGTCTTCACGCGCTGCTGGCCCTTGCCGTCGTAGCCCAGGCGCGCGGTCTTGAGGATGCCGGGTAGCAGGTTGTCGTCGACGGCGGCGAGCTGCGCGGCGGTTTCGATGACGGCGTAGGGCGCGCAGGGCACGCCGCAGCGGGTGAAGTGCGCCTTCTCGGCGATGCGGTCCTGCGCGATGGCGATGGCCGGGGCGGCCGGCGACACCGGGCGCGCCACCGCGAGATGCTCCAGCGAGGGCGCGGGCACGTTCTCGAACTCGGTGGTCACCGCGTCGGCCAGGCCGGCAAGGCGGGCGAGGCCGTCGATGTCGTCGTAGTCGGTGTGGATGTGGTGATGGCTCACGCGGCCGGCGGGGCTGTCGGTGTCGGGGTCGAGCACCGCGGTGAAGTAGCCCATGCGCTGCGCGGCGTGGACGAACATGCGCCCCAGCTGTCCGCCGCCGAGCACGCCGAGCGTGGCGCCCGGGAGGATGGGCAGGTCGCCGTTCCTGCTGCTCACAGGGCACCTCCGCCTTGCGGCGAGAAAGGAGACACGGGGGGCGCCTCGCCGGCGGGGGCCGGGGGCAGGGTCATGGCCTCGGCGGCGGCGGTCTGCGCGGCGCGGAAGGCGTCGAGCTTCGCGCGCAGCGCGGGGTTGTTCACCGCCAGCATCGACACCGCGAACAGCGCCGCGTTGGCCGCGCCCGCATTGCCGATCGCGAAGGTGGCGACCGGCACGCCCTTGGGCATCTGCACGATGCTGTAGAGCGAGTCGACGCCCTGCAGATGACGGCTGGCCACCGGAACGCCGAGCACCGGCACCGTGGTCTTGGAGGCCAGCATGCCCGGCAGGTGGGCCGCGCCGCCCGCGCCGGCGATGATTGCGGCAAGCCCGCGCCCGGCGGCGCTTTCCGCGTATTCGAAGAGCGTATCGGGCATCCGGTGGGCCGAGACCACCCTGGCTTCGTGCCCGATTCCGAATTGCTGGAGAATCTCGACCGCGTTGCGCATCGTCTCCCAATCGGAGTTGGAGCCCATCACTACACCGACCTGAATGGTTTCGTTCATGGTTTCAATTTTACGTTTCACCCTCAGTTGGTTCCGATGATCGACATCACTCTCGAAAATTTCCAGGCTGAACTGATCGAAGCCTCGGTCGCCGCGCCAGTGCTGCTGGACATCTGGGCCGAATGGTGCGGCCCCTGCAAGCAGCTGGGCCCGGTGCTCGAAAAGCTCGAAGTCGAGTACGGCGGACGCTTCACGCTGGCCAAGCTCGACGCCGACAAGGTGCCGCAGATTTCGTCGCAGCTGTCCGAGATGTTCGGCGTGCGCAGCATCCCGTTCTGCGTGATGTTCAAGGACGGCCAGCCCGTGGACGGCTTCGTCGGTGCCATCCCGGCCGAGAAGATCCGCGAATTCCTCGACAAGCACGTGCCCGGCGCCGACGAAGCCGAGGCCGCATCGGAAGAAGCCGCCGCGCAGGAAGCGCTGGCCGGCGGCGACACCCAGGGCGCGCTCGAGAAGCTGCAGCACGCGGTGGCCACCGACCCCGCCAACGACGACGCCCGCTTCGACTACGTCAAGCTGCTGCTGCAGGAAGGCCGCGTGGACGACGCCAAGGTCGCCTTCGCCCCGGTGATCGCCAAGACTTCGGTGGTGCGCCGCTTCGACACGCTGCAGCGCTGGATGGATGCTATCGATTTCGCAGCACCGCCCGCCGGCGCCGCGCCGGCCATCGCCGATTTCGACGCCAGGATCGCCGCCAACAAGCGCGACTTCGACGCCCGCTTCGGCCGCGCCCGCCTGCTGATGGCCGCCCAGCGCTGGACCGACGCGATGGACGAGCTGCTCGACATCCTGATGCGCGACAAGACCTGGAGCGAGGACCTCGCCCGCAAGACCTACATCGCCGTCCTCGACATCATCGAGCCGCCGAAGGTGAAGGTGGCCGACGGACAGATCCCGCCGGACGACCCGGTGGTGGCCACCTACCGGCGCCGCCTCAGCAGCGTGGTGTTGAGCTGATCCCCTCTCTTCCAAAGAAAGAAAGCGGCCTCCGGGTCGCTTTTTTCATGGCCCGGCGGCAAAGGGGCGGCATTGGCGGGCCAGGCGCCGTCGCATACGATCACGCCCGATTCAACTTGTTGCAGATCGAAAAAGGAACACTGGCCATGCGCTCCTTCGCCCGCCGCACCGCGCTTTTCCCCGCCCTTGCCGCCACGGCGCTGCTGGCCACGCTGGCCGGTTGCGGCAGCGGCATCAGCCTCGACGAGCCGATCGAGGGCCCGGCCTGGCAGCTGGTGCAACTGGGCGACGAGCCGGTCGCGCCAGGCAGCGGCGCCCAGGTGCAGTTCGACCGCAGCAGCGGACGCGTGAGCGGCTCGGGCGGCTGCAACCGCATCTCGGGCACCTTCACGCGCACCGGCGGCACCCTGAGGATCGGCCAGATGGCCTCGACCCGCATGGCATGCACCGACCCGACGCGCGGCGCCAACGAGGCGCAATTCATCTCGGCGCTGCAGAGCACCGCCAGTTACCGGCTGGCGGGACCGAACCGGCTGGCGCTGCTGGATGCCAGCGGGCGGACGGCGGCGCTGCTGAGCAGCAGCGGCGGGCGCTGAGCGCCTGCCGCTGGACAGACTCAGCCCGTCAGCCGCTCCAGCGCCTCGCGGTACTTGGCCGCCGTCTTCTCGATGACCTCGGCCGGCAGGCGCGGCGCCGGGGGCGTCTTGTCCCAGGGCTTGCCGTTGATCTTGGTGGCTTCGAGCCAGTCGCGCACGAACTGCTTGTCGTAGCTCGGGGGGTTGGCGCCGGCGGCCAGCGCGGCCTGGTAGCCCTCGACCGGCCAGTAGCGCGAGCTGTCGGGGGTGAGCACTTCGTCCATCAGCACCAGCGTGCCGTTCTCGTCCAGGCCGAACTCGAACTTGGTGTCGGCAATGATCATTCCCTTGGCCAGGGCGATCTGCGCGGCGGTTTCGTAGATGGCGATGCTGGTCTCGCGGATCTGCTGGGCCAGCTTGGGGCCGACGATCTCGACCACGCGCTCGTAGCTGATGTTCTCGTCGTGCTCGCCGGCCGCGGCCTTGGCGGCGGGCGTGAAGATGGGTCGCGGCAGCTTGCTGGCGTTGGTCAGGCCCTCGGGCAGCGGCACGCCGCAGACCGAGCGCGATTCCTGGTATTCCTTCCAGCCGCTGCCGGCCAGGTAGCCGCGCACCACGGCCTCGACCGGGATCGGCTTCAGGCGCTTGACCAGCATCGAGCGGCCGATGACCTGCGGCACCTCGTCGGCGGTGACGGCGCTCTCGGGCGCGTCGCCGGTCAGGTGGTTGGGGCAGATCTGGCCGAGGCGGTCGAACCACCACAGGGCCATCTTCGTGAGGATCTCGCCCTTGCCCGGGATGGGCTCGCCCATGATCACGTCGAAGGCGCTCAGGCGGTCGCTCGCGACCATCAGGATGCGGTCTTCGCCGACGGCGTAGTTGTCGCGCACCTTGCCGCGCGCAAGAAGGGGCAGGCTCTGGATGGAGGAGGTGTGGACGGTGGTCATGGGGCTGGTGCGGTGGGGAAACGGATGGCTGACGGGAAAAGCGGATTGTGCGCGCAGAAAAAAGCCACCGCGAACGGTGGCCGTCTGATCGCGGGGAAGTGCTTAGATGACTTCCTGGGCCAGTTCGCCCTTGGCGTACTTGGCGGCGACGACTTGCAGCGTGTCGCCCTTGATCTTGGCGCCCTGGCCTTCGCAGCCGAACTCGATGTAGCGCTGCTTGCAGATCTGCTTGGCTGCCTCGCGCGCGGGCTTGAGCCATTCGCGGGCGTCGAACTTCTCGGGGTTCTCGAACAGGAACTTGCGCACCGCGCCGGTCATGGCCAGGCGGATGTCGGTGTCGATGTTGATCTTGCGCACGCCGTACTTGATGGCTTCCTGGATTTCCTCGACGGGCACGCCGTAGGTTTCCTTCATGTTGCCGCCGTGCTTGCGGATGATTTCGAGCAGGTCCTGAGGCACCGACGACGAGCCGTGCATCACCAGGTGGGTGTTGGGCAGGCGGGCGTGGATTTCCTTGACGCGCTGGATCGACAGGATGTCGCCGGTGGGCTTGCGGGTGAACTTGTAGGCGCCGTGGCTGGTGCCGATGGCGATCGCCAGCGCGTCGAGCTGCGTGGCCTTGACGAACTGGGCGGCTTCCTCGGGGTCGGTCAGCAGCGCGGAGTGGTCGAGCACGCCTTCGGCGCCGATGCCGTCTTCCTCGCCGGCCATGCCGGTCTCGAGCGAGCCCAGGCAGCCCAGCTCGCCTTCGACGGTCACGCCGACCTTGTGCGCCAGCTGCACGACCTTGCGGGTCACGTCGACGTTGTAGTCGAAGGAAGCGGGCGTCTTGCCGTCTTCGTGCAGCGAGCCGTCCATCATGACGGAGGAGAAGCCGAGGTCGATGGCGCCCTGGCAGATGGCCGGGCTCTGGCCGTGGTCCTGGTGCATGACCAGCGGGATGTTCGGATACTGCTCGATGGCGGCCTGGATCAGGTGCTTGATGAAGGCTTCGCCGGCGTACTTGCGGGCGCCTGCGCTGGCCTGCAGGATGACGGGGGCACCGGTTTCCTTGGCGGCCTCCATGACGGCCTGGACCTGTTCGAGGTTGTTGACGTTGAAGGCCGGAATGCCGTAGCCATTGGCTGCGGCATGGTCGAGCAGTTCGCGCATCGAGACGAGTGCCATGGGAAATACCTCGCGGGAATTAGGAAAAGAAGAAGGCGGAAAGACGAGAAAAACTGCCGTAATTCTACCGAGCCCCCTTGTGGGACAGGACCGACGCCAGTCCGAGGAATTCCATGACGGGCGGCAGCACCGGGCCGCCCAGCCACTGGACAGGCTTGGCGAAGGCGCCGATCAGCGTCACGTGGCTCAGGTTGTCATACATCCGGACTTGTACCGGCACGCCCGCCGCGCGCAGCGCCGCAGCCATCTGGCCGGTGTTGCGGTCGGGGTAGACCAGGTTGTCCTTGGAGGCGGCCATGAGCAGCGCGCGCGGCGCGGCCGGAGTGACGTGCGCCAGCGGCTGCGAGTCGCGCGGCGTGTCCGGCCAGTTGAAGGCGGCCTGTGCCTGCGGATCGCCGATGGGCAGGAAGTCGTAGGGGCCGGCCAGGCCGATCCAGCCCGCCAGCTGCTTCGGGCTGGCGCCCAGTTCGCCGAGCCAGCGCCCGTCGAGCGCCACCATCGCGGCGTTGTAGCCGCCGGAGCTGTGGCCCATGACGTACACCTGCTTCGGGTCGGCGCCCAGCCGCGCGGCATTGTCGAGCGCCCATTTGACGGCCAGCGCGCTGTCACGCACGAACACGGGGTAGGTGAAGGTGGGCGACAGGCCGTAGTCCGGAATTGCCACCACAGCCCCGCGCGACGCGAGCGCTTCGCCGACGAAGCGGAAGCTCGCGCGGTCGCCCGTGGTCCAGGTGCCGCCGAAGAAAAACACTACCAGCGGCCGCGCGCCCGGGGCAGGCGCTGTCGTCGGCGGCGGCTGGTACACGTCGAGCAGCTGGCGCGGGGCCGGACCGTAGGCGATGCCGCCCTGGAACCGGTAGGTGTCGGTAGGCACCAGCCGGTCGATCACCTTGATCGGCGAGCAGGCCGCGAGCGCGGCAGCCGCAAGGGTGCAGAGGGTGGTGGAGAACGCGCGGCGGTGCCGGCGGAATGATGCGATGACGGAATGGCTCATCACCACCATACGCACGCCGGCGGCCGCCGGTTTCGTCAGACCGGCAGCTGCGTGGTCGACAGCACCTGCTTGAGCACGACGAAGGTGCGGATCTGCCGCACCCCGGGCAGGTAGAGCAACTGCTCGGCGTGCAGGCGGTTGAAGCTGTCGTTGTCGCGGGTGCGCACGAGCATGAAGTAGTCGAACTCGCCCGAGACCACGTGGCATTCGAGGCAGCCCGAGACCTTCTGGGCGGCTTTCTCGAAATTGGCGAAGGAGTCGGGCGTGGAGCGGTCGAGCACCACGCCGATCATCACGAGCATGCCCACCTCAAGCGCGTCGGGGTCGAGCAGCGCGACGATGCCCTTGATGAGGCCCGCCGCCTTCAGCCGCTCCACGCGGCGCAGGCAGGCGGCCGGGCTCAGGTTGACCCTGGCGGCCAGCGCCACGTTCGACAGCGAGGCATCGCGCTGCATGGTGCGCAGGATGGCGCGGTCGGTGCGATCGAGCTCCGGCGTGTCACGCAATTTTGTTGTGCTCATCTGATTCTTGTCGGAATGAAAGTTTTACTTCTTTCGATAGTGCATCTTTTTCGCTGATGAATCCAGAAAACTTCGCAAGCACGTTGCGCGGCATTGTTTCTACGATCAAGGCCTTCACCACCTCCTTCCTGGAACCGCCGCGATGAACCTCGAGAAGTTTCCCCGTCACCCGCTGACCTTCGGCCCCACGCCCATCCAGCCGCTCAAGCGCCTGAGCGCGCACCTGGGCGGCAAGGTCGATCTCTACGCCAAGCGCGAGGACTGCAACAGCGGCCTGGCCTTCGGCGGCAACAAGACGCGCAAGCTCGAATACCTGATCCCCGAGGCGATCGAAGGCGGCTACGACACGCTGGTGTCCATCGGCGGCATCCAGTCGAACCAGACGCGGCAGGTCGCGGCGGTGGCGGCGCACCTCGGCATGAAGTGCGTGCTGGTGCAGGAGAACTGGGTCAACTATTCCGACGCGGTGTACGACCGGGTCGGCAACATCGAGATGTCACGCATCATGGGCGCCGACGTGCGCCTGGACGCAGCCGGCTTCGACATCGGCATCCGCAAGAGCTGGGAAGACGCCATGGAGAGCGTGCGCAAGGCCGGCGGCAAGCCGTTTCCGATTCCGGCGGGCTGCTCGGAGCATCCGCGCGGCGGCCTGGGCTTCGTCGGCTTCGCAGAGGAAGTGCGCCAGCAGGAGGCCGAACTGGGCTTCAAGTTCGACTACATCGTGGTCTGCTCGGTAACGGGCAGCACGCAGGCCGGCATGGTGGTGGGCTTCGCCGCCGACGGCCGCGCCGACCGCGTGATCGGCATCGACGCCTCGGCAAAGCCGCAGCAGACTTTCGACCAGATCCTGCGCATCGCGAAGAACACGGCCGAACTGGTGGAGCTGGGCCGCGACATCACCGAGAAGGACATCGTGCTCGACCGCCGCTTCGGCGGCCCCGAGTACGGCCTGCCCAACGAGGGCACGCTCGAAGCCATCCGCCTGAGCGCGCGCTTCGAGGCCATGCTGACCGACCCCGTGTACGAGGGCAAGTCGATGCACGGGATGATCGAGAAGGTGCGCCTGGGCGAATTCCCGGCGGGCTCGAAAGTGCTGTACGCGCACCTGGGCGGCGTGCCCGCCCTGAACGCCTACAGCTTCCTTTTCAGGAACGGATAAGTTCCAGGAACACCGCGGAACCGGCTCTGCCGGGCCGCAGGTGTTGCCCCCTGCAAGGGGGTTGGCGCAGCGACACGAAGTGCGCGAAGCCTGGGGGTTTGCTTAACTTGCTCTGCAGATCTTGAGCATGTTGGTGCCCCCCGGAGCACCCATCGGCTCGCCGCAGGTGATGGCGTAGACATCGCCGCTTTGCACGATGCCGCGCTTCTTCAGGTGGTTCTCGGCCTGCAGCAGCGCGGTGTCGCGGTCGCTTTCCGAATCCATGAGCAGCGGGCGCACGTTGCGGTAGAGCGCCATCTTGCGCTGCGTCGACAGGCGCGAGGTCAGCGCGTACATGGGGATGTGCGCGCGGTGGCGGCTCATCCACAGCGGGGTGGAGCCCGATTCGGTGAGCGCGACGATGGCCTTGGCGCCCAGGTGATGGGCGGTGAAGAGCGCGCCCATGGCGATGGACTGGTCGATGCGGCTGTAGTTCTGGCCGCTGAAGTCGGCGTCGAGCTGCTTGTCTTCGGCGGCTTCGGCGGCCTCGCAGATGCGGCTCATCTCCTGCACGGTCTCGAGCGGGTAGCGGCCCGAGGCGGTTTCGGCGGAGAGCATGACGGCATCGGTGCCGTCGAGCACGGCGTTGGCCACGTCGCTCACCTCGGCGCGGGTGGGCACGGGGTTGGTGATCATCGACTCCATCATCTGGGTCGCGGTGATGACCACCTTGTCCATCTCGCGGGCCATGCGGATCATCTTTTTCTGCAGCGCGGGCACCGCCGCGTTGCCCACCTCGACCGCGAGGTCGCCGCGCGCAACCATGATGCCGTCGCTGGCGCGCAGGATCTCTTCGAGCTTCGGAATGGCCTCGGCGCGTTCGATCTTGGCGATCATGCCGGGCTTGTGGCCGTACTCGGCGGCCGCCACGTTGCACAGCTGGCGCGCCATTTCCATGTCGGTGGCGTTCTTGGGGAAGCTCACGGCCACGTAGTCGGCCTGGAAGCTCATCGCGGTCTTGATGTCTTCCATGTCCTTGGCCGTCAGCGCGGGCGCCGTGAGGCCGCCGCCCTGCTTGTTGATGCCCTTGTTGTTCGACAGCTCGCCGCCGAGCTTGACGGTGGTGTGCACCGCCTCGCCCCGGACGGCGTCGACGGTCAGCACGATGAGGCCGTCGTTCAGCAGCAGCCTGTCGCCGGGCTTCACGTCGCGCGGCAGGTCCTTGTAGTCGAGGCCCACGGCATCGGCGTCGCCGAGCTCGGTGCGCGAGGCGTCGAGCACGAACTTGGCGCCCGGCTCCAGCCAGACCTTGCCCTGCGCGAACTTGCCGACGCGGATCTTGGGGCCCTGCAGGTCGGCCATGATGGCCACTTCGCGCCCCGCCTTGCGGGCGGCTTCGCGCACCATGGTGGCGCGGTCGATGTGGTCCTGCGCCGTACCGTGGCTGAAGTTCAGCCGCACCACGCTGACCTTGGCCTGGATCATCTTCTCCAGCAGTTCAGGGGAGCTGGACGCCGGACCGAGGGTGGCGACGATCTTGGTGGCGTGGCGGGGAATGCGGTCCGTGCTCATGAGGGTAGTCTCCGTTTTGTATTCGCTACTGTATACACTTTGTGTGCCTGGCGGAAGTCACCCATGGGTTTTTCCTCGATGAGCCCCGGAACCCGGCCCAAGCCGGTTCAGCCGGCCGCGCGCTTCGACAGGATCTCGAAGGCCGGCAGGGTCTTGCCCTCCAGCACTTCAAGAAAGGCGCCGCCGCCGGTCGAGATGTAGCCGACCTGCTTCTCGATGCCGTACTTGGCGATGGCCGCCAGCGTGTCGCCGCCGCCGGCGATCGAGAAGGCGCTGCTCTCGGCGATGGCCTGCGCGATGGCCTTGGTGCCGCCCGCGAAGGCGTCGAACTCGAACACGCCCACCGGGCCGTTCCAGACGATGGTGCCGGCTTCGCGCAGCTGCGCAGCCAGGATCGCGGCTGTCTTGGGGCCGATGTCGAGGATCAGGTCGTCGTCGGCCACGTCGCTCGCGTCCTTGACGGTGGCGGCCGCATCGGCCGCGAAGGTCTTGGCCGTGACCACGTCCACGGGAATAGGCACGTCGGCGCCGCGCGCGCGCATGGCGTCGATCACCGCCTTGGCTTCGTCGACCAGATCGGGCTCGGCCAGCGACTTGCCAATCTTCAGGCCCGCGGCCAGCATGAAGGTGTTGGCGATGCCGCCTCCCACGATGAGCTGGTCGACGTTGGCCGACAGGCTCTTGAGGATGGTCAGCTTGGTGCTCACCTTCGAGCCCGCGACGATGGCCACCAGCGGGCGCTTGGGCTGCGCCAGCGCCTTGGTGATGGCGTCGATCTCGGCCGCCAGCAGCGGGCCGGCGGCGGCGATCCTGGCGAACTGCGCGATGCCGTAGGTGGTCGCCTCGGCGCGGTGCGCTGTGCCGAAGGCATCGTTCACGTAGATGTCGGTGAGCGCGGCCAGCTTGCGGGCCAGGCCTTCGTCGTTCTTCTTCTCGCCCTTGTTGACGCGGCAGTTCTCCAGCAGCACGACCTGGCCGGGCTTCACGTCGACGCCATCGACCCAGTTGGAGACCAGCGGCACTTCACGTCCAAGCAGCTCGCCCAGGCGCTTGGCGACCGGGGCCAGCGAATCTTCGGGTTTGAACTCGCCCTCGGTCGGGCGGCCCAGGTGCGAAGTGACCATCACCGCGGCACCGGCGTCCAGCGCCAGCTTGATGCAGGGCACCGAGGCGCGGATGCGCGTGTCTTCGGTGATGTTGCCGGCGTCGTCCTGCGGCACGTTGAGGTCTGCACGGATGAAGACACGCTGGCCGGCGGCCTTGCCCTGCGCGCAGAGGTCGGTGAATCGAATGACGTTCATTGGAGAAACCTGGAGAAGATTGGAAGACGGGGATCGGCCTGCATTGTAGTTTTGGCCCCATCGCCGCCTCTACGCGCCTCTTGCCGGGCGTCGATGCTTTTCCTCAGTCTTTCTGCTGCTGTTCGCGCGCGAAACCCTCCAGAACCTCCACGAAGCTCGCGCCCGCCGGCGACAAGGACCGCCGCGCCGCGCTGTAGACGCACACCTCGCGATGGAAGTCGGGCGACTCCAGCCGCACCATCTGCAGGCCGTGGGCGCGCACCAGCGGTGCCGAGTACGTGGGGCACACGGTCAGCCCCAGTCCCGAGGCCACCATGCCCAGCGCGGTGGTCATGTACGACACCTCCTGCGTGCCGGGGCGCAGCATGTACTCGCGCTCGGCGGGGGCCAGCTCGGGCAGCACGCGCTGGCGGAAGTCGCGCGTGGGCGCGATGAAGGTGTAGGGCCCCAGTTCGTGCCATCGCACCTTGCGGCGGCTCGCGAAGGCATGGCCGGGCGGGCAGATCAGCCAGTGCCGGTCGCGCAGCAGCGTGCGGCGCTCGATGGCGTCGTCGACCGCCACGTCCTGCCCCACGGCCAGTTCCACGTCGCCCGCCGCCACGCCGGCCAGCAGGTGCTCGGGCAGGGTGTCGGCCAGGCGCACGTCGACGTCGGGGTACTGCTCGCGGTAGAGCGCGATCACGCGCGGCATCAGCGTGCAGGCCATGAGTTGCGGCGCGGCAAGCCGTAGCAAGCCTTTCTTCTTGTCACGCAAATCCGTGACGCCGGCCACCGCGCCGGCCAGGTCGCCCAGCAGCCGGTGCACCGAGGGCAGGAACTCGCGCCCCGCCTCCGACAGCTGCACGCGCCGGGTGTTGCGGTCGAGCAGCTGCACGCCCATCTCGCGTTCCAGCTCGCGCACCAGCACGCTGAGCGCCGACTGCGTGAGGTGCAGCTGCTGTGCCGCGGCGGTGAAGCTGCCGCTCTCGGCCACGGCGGCGAAGGCGCGCAACTGGCGCAGGGTGAGGTTCATATATATGAATACTTCATCAATCGATGAATTAATTTCGATTGCATCATAAGACGTGGCATCGCCCAATACCGGCTCACCGGAGAAACGAGCCATGCCGACGACCGCTAACACGGCACCCCCACCGCCCATCCACGGGCTGCACCACTTCGCCTGGCGCTGCCGCGACAGCGAGGAAACCCGCCGCTTCTACGAAGACCTGCTGGGCCTGCCGCTGGCCCATGTCATCAAGAGCGACCACGTGCCGAGCACGGGCGAGTACTGCCCCTACGTGCACATCTTCTTCCGCATGCGCGACGGCTCGTTCATCGCCTTCTTCGACCTGGGCGACGACGTCGCCGCGCTGCCCTCGCCCAACACGCCCTCGTGGGTGAACCACATCGCTCTGCGCGTGGATTCGGTGGCCGACCTGCTGGCCGCCAAGGCGCGGCTCGAAGGCGCGGGCGTCGAGGTGCTGGGCGTGACCGACCACCACATCATCGAATCGATCTACTTCTTCGACCCCAACGGCATCCGCGTGGAACTCACCACGCCGACCGTGCCGCAGGCCGAGATGGACGCGCACGCGCTGCGCGCGCGCGCCGAACTCGACGCCTGGACCGAGCGCAAGGCTGGCCTGCGCGCCGCCGCCGCGAAGGGCACGCCGCATGCCTGAACTGCAACTCGCCGTCATCGACGTGAAGCCCGGCGCGGCCATGGAGAGCCAGTCGGGCCTGCAGCTGCTGCGCCCGCGCATCTACGGCGCCTACCGCGCGCCGCAGGGCCCGAAGAAGATCGCCGCGATCGTGATGCACCCCACGAGCAACTTCATGGGCCACTACCTGATCGGCCCGCTGGCCGAGCGCGGCATCTGCTGCATGGGGCTCAACTCGCGCTTCGTGGGCAACGACACGGTGCTGCTGATGGAGCGCGCCATTCAGGACCTGGGCGCCGGCGTGCAATACCTGCGCGCGGCGGGCTACGAGAAGGTGTTCCTCGTCGGCAACTCCGGCGGCGCCGCGCTCTCGGCCTTCTACCAGGCGCAGGCCGAGAAGCTCACCGCCACGCACCTTCCCGACGGCGACCCCACGCACCTGCACGCCAGCGACCTGCCGCCCGTGGACGGCATCGCGCTGTGCGCCGCGCACCTGGGCCGCACCCGGCTGATGCGCGACTGGATCGACCCCTCGGTCACCGACGAGCACGACCCGCTCTCGGTCGATCCCGAGCTCGACATGTACGACGCGCGCCACCGCGTGCCCTACGACAGCGACTTCCTCGCGCGCTTCAGCGCCGCGCAGAAGGCGCGGCTGGATCGCATCGAGCAGTGGTGCCTCGACCGCCTCGCGCTGCTGCGCAACACACCCGGCGCGCCGCGCGACCAGACCTTCGTCGTCTACCGCACGCACGCCGACCCGCGCTGCGTGGACCTCTCGCTCGACCCCAACGACCGCCTGCCTGGCAGCGTGTGGGGCGACGCGCGGCAGGTGAACTACTCGGCCAACGCGATGGGGCGCACCACCTCGCTCACGGCCTTTCTCTCGCAGTGGTCGTCGCGCTCGCAGGCCGACGGGCCGACGAATCTCGCGCGCACCTCGGTGCCGAAGCTGCTGCTGACCTACACGGGCGACCAGTCGACCTTCCCGAGCACGCGCAATGCGTGGATGGCGGCGGGCGGCTCGCGCATCCGCAATGTCGACATCGTGGGCGGCAACCACTACCTGGCGGGGCAGCCGGAGCTGATTCCGAAGGCGGCCGACGCCATCGCCGAATTCGCGCACGCGCTTTAGGGCAGACATGGAAAACTTCGCTTTCGCGCCGGCCTACGAGCTGCCGGTCTGGCCCTTCACGCCACCGCCCGAGCTGGAAAGCACTGCCGTCACGCGCCACCCCATCGTGATCGTCGGCGCCGGCCCCTCGGGCCTCACGCTGGCCTGCGACCTCGCGCAGCGCGGCGTGTGCGCCGTGCTGCTCGACGAGGACGACACCGTCGGCGTGCGCGGCGCCTCGTCGCGCGGCATCTGCTACGCGCAGAAGAGCCTGGAGATCTTCGAGCGGCTTGGCATCTACGAACGCATCGCGGCCAAGGGCATCACCTGGTCGTTCGGGCGCACTTTCTCGGGCGAGCAGGAGGTCTACAACTTCAACCTGCAGGCCAACAGCGTCTCGCGGCAGCCGCCTTTCATCAACCTGCAGCAGTTCTACATCGAGTGGTTCCTGGTCGACCGCATCATCGAACTGGGACTGACCGACCTGCGCTGGAAGAACCGCGTCACGCGCGTGGAGCAGCTCGCCGACGGCGTGCGCCTGGAAGTCGAGACGCCCGCCGGCAGCTACACCATCGAGGCCGATCGGCTGATCGACGCCACCGGCGCCAACAGCGCGATCCGCACGCAGCTCGGCATCGAGGCGCACGCCTCGCGCAGCACCGACCGCTGGTGCATCAGCGACGTGCGCTTCAGGAAGCCGCTGCCCACCGAGCGCTGGACCTGGGTGGACGCGCCCTTCAACGAAGGCCGCGGCGTGTGGCAGCACCTGATGGCCGACGGCGTGTGGCGCATCGACTACCAGATGCCCGAGGACTGCGACACCGCCTACATCAGCAAGCCCGAGGTGGCGGGGGCGCGGCTGCGCGAGCAGCTCGGGCCGGACGTGGAGTTCGAGTTCGTCTGGATCGGCCCCTACGGCTATCGCGACCACCTGCTCGACAGCTTCCGCCACGGCAATGTGTTCTTCATCGGCGACGCGGCGCACGTGGTGAGCCCCTTCGGCGCACGCGGCGGCAACACCGGCATCCAGGATGCGGCCAACCTCGGCTGGAAGCTCGCGCTGGTCGCGCAGGGCAAGGCCGGCGACGCGCTGCTCGACAGCTACGACGCGGAGCGCCAGCCCGCCGCGAAGCAGAACCTGCAGGTCACGAGCCGCTCGGCACGCTTTCTCGCGCCGCGCTCGCCGGCCGAGCACACGCTGCGCCGCGCGGTGGTAGCGCTGGCGGCGCATCATCCGTTCGCGCGGGCGCTGGTGAACACCGGCCGCATGTCGGTCGCCAACGACTATCCGCCCGCGCCGCTGCTGCCCGAAGGCGCGCGCTCGGCGCAGAACCTGCCGCTGCGCTGGTCCGACGGCCGCGAGACCACGCTGATGCAGCTGCTGGCCGAGGGCACGCATTGCATCGGCCTGTGGTTCGCGCCGACGCGCGGGCAGGCGGGAGCGGCGGTCGATGCGATGGCTTCATTGCCCTTGCGCCTGCTGGCCGTGGGCGGCGACAGCGGCCTGCCCACGCTGCAGGCCGACGAGAAGCTCGCGGCCCATCTCGGCGCCGGCGACGCGGGCAGCTTCGTGCTCGTGCGCCCCGACGCCTATCGCGCCGCCGTGCTGGCGAGCGCCACGCCCCAGGCCATCGCCTCCGCCGTGCGCACCGCACTGGCCGCCAACGAGCGCAACCCATGATCACCGAGCCCCGCATCCCCGACCCCGACGGCTTCTACGCCGCGCTGCTCGCCGCCCACGAAGGCCGCAGCGAGGCGCAGAGCGCCGACCTCAACGCGCGCCTCGTGCTGCTGCTGGCCAACCAGTGCGCCGACCAGGACGTGCTGCTCGCCTGCATCCGCGCGGCGGCCGAAGAAGAACCCACTACGACAACGGACGACCACCACACCCCATGACCACGACCGTTTCCTTCGCATCCGCCTCCGACACGCGCGAGCAGAAGCCCCGGCTGCAGCAGCTCGGCCCCGGCGCCTACGGCTACATCAGCGACTTCGATCCCAACTGCGGCTTCGTCGTCGGCGACGAGCACGTGGTGCTGATCGACACGCGCCCCACGCCGCGCATGGCGCGCGACTTCCTCGCCGCCATCCGCACGGTGACCGACAAGCCGATCCGCACCATCGTGCTCACGCACTACCACGCGGTGCGCGTGATGGGCGCAAGCGCCTTCGCGGAGGTGCGCGACATCGTCGCCAGCAGCGGCACGCTC
The DNA here is from genome assembly GCF_030462475.1 of Variovorax sp. CAN15. Lineage (GTDB taxonomy): Bacteria > Pseudomonadota > Gammaproteobacteria > Burkholderiales > Burkholderiaceae_C > Variovorax. The sequence goes on along the minus strand of NZ_JASMRZ010000005.1, from coordinate 98,956 downwards.
TACTGGATACGCACGCGCGGCCGGGCCGATTTCGATTCGGAGGTCGGCCGCTTTCCGCGCCTGTTCGCTGGCGTCGAGGAGATACCGGGCCTGACCATCCCCACGAAGGTCTTCGACCGCGAGATGGCGCTGCCGCTGGGCGGCGGCCGCGAGCTGCGGCTGATGTCGCTGGGCCGGGGCCACTCGGGCGGCGATGCGGTCGCGTGGCTGCCCGACTGCGGCGTGCTCTTTTCCGGCGACGTGGTCGAGAACCGCTGCGGCGTGTATGCCGGCGACGCCTACATCGGCGACTGGGCCGGCACGCTCGACGCGGTGGCGGCACTCAAGCCGCGCGTGCTGGTGCCCGGCCGTGGCGCGGTGCTGCAGGACGAAGCCGCCTGCGCCGAGGCCATCGGGCTCACCAAGGCATTCCTCTCGACGCTGCTCGAGAGCGTGAAGGCCGGCATCGCGGCGGGTGAGACGCTCAAGGGCTGCTTCGCGCGCGCCGAGGCGGCGATGACGCCGCGCTTCGGCGACTGGCCAGTGTTCCAGCACGTGCTGCCCTTCGATGTCTCGCGCGCATATGACGAGCTGCGCGGCATCGAGCACCCGGTGGTGTGGACCGCCGAGCGCGACCGCGAGCTATGGCAGGTCCTGCGCGGCACATGACCTGAACCGATTTCAAAACGAGCAACGGAGACAAGAGACGATGAAGCGATTTTTTCTTCCCCTGCTGGCCTCGGCCTTCGCGCTGGCCACCAGCCTTGCATCGGCGCAGCCGGCGGCCTACCCCACCCAGCCGATCAAGTGGATCGTGCCCTACGTGGCCGGCGGCGGCACCGACAACCTGGCGCGCACGCTGGCCGAGGCGATGCAGCCCTCGCTGGGGCAGCCGCTCATCATCGACAACCGGCCGGGCGCCTCCACCAACATCGGCGTGGGCGTGATGATGCAGGCCAGGCCCGACGGCTACACCATCATGCAGGCCGAGAACGCCGCGCTGCTCTTCAACGAGCACATGTTCGCCAAGCTGCCCTACAAGCCCGCGAGCGACTTCACCTACATCGGCACCATCGGCCGCTTTCCGGTGGCGCTGGTGGTGCACCCCGACTTTCCCGCGAAGAACGTGGCGGAGTTCGTGCGCTACGTGAAGGCCAACCCTGACAAGGTGAGCTACGCCTCGCCCGGCAACGGCTCGCCGCACCACATGGCGATGGAACTCTTCAAGCAGAAGGCCGGCCTGACGATCACGCACGTGCCGTACAAGGGCGCCGCACCGGCCATGACCGACGTGATGGGCGGCCAGGTGCCGACGATGATGCTGGACCTGGCCTCGGGCCTGCCGATCATCAAGTCGGGCAAGGTGCGGGTGCTGGCCATCGCGCTGCCGCAGCGCGCAGGCGCCCTGCCGGACGTGCCGACCTTCGTCGAGGCCGGCTTCCCCGACGTCAACGCCTACGCCTTCCACGGCCTGATCGGCCCGGCCGGCATGCCGCCGGAAGCGGTGGCGCGGCTCAACGCCGAACTGCACAAGGCGATGAAGGCGCCGAAGGTGGTGAAGCTGTTCGCGGACTTCGGCTTCGAGGCACTGCCGGGGACGCCGCAGGACTTCTACAAGCTGTCTCGCGCGGAGAGCGAGCGCTGGGGCAACATCATCAAGACGGCCGGCGTGAAGCTCGATTGACGAACCGGGAGCCCCCGGGCTTTTCACTTCGCTTCGCTACGTGCAATTCCCCCCGAGGGGGAGGGGCGGCCCGGCGGCGGCCGCCTACCAGCCCAGCCCGAGGTGCAGCGGCAGGTACACAGCCATGCCCGCGAGCATCGTGCCGAGCACGCCGCGCCGCCAGTAGAAGTACGCGGCGCCGACCACCGCCGCGTACAGGCGCGCGTCGTGCAGCGTGGTGATGAGGTGGCCCTGCGTCATGACGATCTCGGGCGCGATCACGCCCGCGAGCGCGGCGGCCGGTGCGTAGTGCAGCGCGCGGTGCGCCCAATCGGGCAGGCCCCAGGGCCGGTCGAGGATGAAGAAGAAGCAGCGCGTGAACACGGTGACCAGGGCCAGGCCGACGATCACGGCCATGGTCCACCAGTCGGTGGTCGCGCTTGCAGTACTGCTCACTTGCTCCCCTCCCCCAGGCTCCGCGCACTTCGTGTCGCTTCTCCTCCCCCCTCCGGACGGAGGGGGCGAGCGCCTTCGGGCGGCCGGGCGGCGCTCACTTGTCGTCCTCCGCGTTCGGGTCGAGTCCGAGCTGCTTCTCGAGCCAGAAGCACAGCAGCACGGCCACGCCGATGGCCACCACGATGTTGAGCTTCAGCGGCAGCGCGTAGGCGGCGACCGCGGTGGCGCCGGCGATCAGCGCGGCCAGCACTCGCAGCCGCGTCGTCGCCATCGAGCAGACGATGGCGACCAGGCTCAGCACGCCGGCGAAGCCCAGGCCCCAGCTCTGGGGAATGAAGTTGGCCAGCGCGATGCCCAGCAGGCTCATGCCCATCCAGGCGCACCAGGTGACGAAGTAGTTGCCGGTGAGGTAGGCCTCCTGCGCCTGCTGCTCGGCCACGGTCAGCGGCGGCTTGGTGTACTTCTTCGTGAAGAGCGCATAGCTCATGTCGGCCGTGAGGTAGCCGTGCAGCATGCGGCGCCAGCGCGGCATGTGCATGAGGTAGGGCCGCAGATGCAGGCTGAACACCACGAAGCGCAGGTTGACGCAGAAGCCCGTCGCCAGGACCACCCAGGCCGGCGCCCCGGCGACGAGCAGCGGAATGGCCGCCAGCTGCGAGCTGCCCGCGTAGACCAGCAGCGTCATCGCCACCGCCTCGACCAGGCTCATGTTCGACTTGACCATGGCCACACCGGTCATCAGCCCCCAGGCGCCGATGCCCAGCGCCACGGGGGTCATGTCGCGCGCGCCGACGCGGAACTCGGGGCGGCCCCGGATGCTTTGCGAGAGGAACATCAGCCGAACACCTGCCCGGGCTTCAGGTCGAAGCCGTGCAGGAAGTCGGCCACCGGCAGGCGCTTGCCGCCGGGCCGCTGCAGTTCCGTGAGGAGGACGGCCGAGCCAGGGGCAGCGGCCACCGTCACGCCAGCAGGGTCCACGGTCAGGATGGTGCCCGGCGTGGCCGCAGCCGCTGAAGACCTCTCGGCGCGGGCGGCCCAGAGCTTGATGGTTTCGCCGTCCAGCGGACTGTTGGCGCCCGGGAACGGGTCGAAGGCCAGCACGCGGCGCACGATGGCCTCGGCGGGCTGGGCCCAGTCGACCAGCGCCTCGTGCTTCTCGACCTTGCTGGCGTAGGTGACGCCTTCGGCCGGCTGCGGCGTGCGGGTGAGCGTGCCGATGCGCGCGAGCGCCTCGACGATCATCCTGCCGCCGAGCTCGGCCAGGCGGTCGTGCAGACGGGCGGTGTTGTCGCCCGCGCCGATGTCGACGGCCTCGCGCAGCAGCATGTCGCCGGTGTCGAGGCCGGCATCCATCTGCATGATGGTGATGCCGGTCTGCGCGTCGCCCGCCTCGATGGCGCGATGGATCGGCGCGGCGCCGCGCCAGCGCGGCAGCAGGCTCGCGTGGATGTTCAGGCAGCCGTGCGCCGGCAGGTCGAGCACCCACTGCGGCAGGATCAGGCCGTAGGCGGCGACCACCATCACGTCGGGCTTCAGGGCCAGCAGGGTGTCGCGCGCGGCCGAGGCCTCGTCGGGGTACTTGCCGTCCAGACGCAGGCTGCGCGGCTGGGCCACGGGCCAGCCGTTGGCCACGGCGCACTGCTTGACGGGGGAGGCCTGCAGCTTCATGCCGCGGCCGGCGGGGCGGTCGGGCTGGCTCATCACCAGCACGACCTCATGGCCTGCGGCGGCGATGGCCTCCAACGCGACGCGCGCGAACTCGGGCGTGCCCGCGAAGACGACTCTGAGGCGGTTCAATCCCGGATCCGATCGAGCTCGAGATCGTCCCCCGTGTGATAGCGCCGGACCACGTCGGTCGGATCGATGTAGATGTACAGCATGCGGCGCTCGTTCACGGCCTTGTAGCGCCAGGTCCAGACGGCGCCGTCGAAGGAACTGACGCGGGTGATCTCATAGGGCCGGCCGTAGAAGGCCATCACGTCGTTCTGGCGCCACTGGTTGACCTTGATGTCCTGGCCGAAGCGCGCCTCGCTGAGCACCTGCGTCACCGAAACCACCTTGCCCGAGGCGTCCATGTCGATATCGATCACCTCGAAGCCGGCCGGCATGCGCGAGTACTGCAGCCGCTCGCCGCCGCCGTTGAGCGGGTAGCGGCCGGTGGGCGCGCCCAGGCGCTGGATGGTTTCGGCAGCCGAGGTGCCGGGCTGGATGCGGGTCGGTTCGCTGGCGCAGCCGGCCAGGAGCCCCAGGCCCGCAGCGGCGGCGAGCGCCAGTGCGGCGAGGGATCTGGAGCGCCGGCCCGCGTTCATGGGGATCAAGCCCGCTCCCGCATCTCTTCGCGCTGCTGCTTCAGCAGCTTGCTCTTGATGCGGTTGCGCTTCAGGGGAGAGAGGTATTCGACGAACACCTTGCCCAGCAGGTGGTCGAGTTCGTGCTGGATGCACACGGCCAGCAGGCCTTCGGCTTCGATGGTGCGCGTCTCGCCGTCCTCGTCGAGCGCCTGCACCTTCACCGAGGTGGAACGCATCACGCCGTCGTAGATGCCGGGCACCGAGAGGCAGCCTTCCTCGTTCAGGACCTTTTCCTCGCTGGCCCAGATGATCTCGGGGTTGATCAGCACGATCGGCTGGTTACGCTCTTCGGACACGTCGATGACGACGAGGCGCTCGTGCACGTCGATCTGGGTCGCGGCAAGGCCGATGCCGTTGGCGTCGTACATGGTTTCCAGCATGTCGGCTACCAGAGTCTTGATGCGCGCGTCGACGCCCTGCACCGGCTTGGCCACGGTGTGCAGGCGCTTGTCCGGGTAACTCAGAATGTTTCGTTTGGCCATGAAATCGAGGGAAAGTTGTGGCTATTTTCGCCAATTCCGCGACGACACGCGGCTCCGTAGCCCGAAAACGTTGCCCTCTCAAGGGCTTCAGCGCAGAATTCGTAGCAAATTGTGAGATTCGTATGCGCAGCGATACGTCGCGCGCTCACCCATCAGACATGAAAAAGCTCAGACTCACCGACCGCCAGCGCCCTTCTTTCCTTGCCACGCTGACAGCCCTGGCGGTGATCGGCAGTTGCGGCGCCACGACGGCCTGGGCCCAGAACTACCCCATCACGCCGCAGCAGCGCGCCACCGCCCAGCAGACCGCCCAGGCCGGCGTGCCGCTGAGCGAACTGGCGCCCAATGCGCCCGACGAATACACCGTGAAGCCGGGCGACACGCTCTGGGCCATCTCCCGCCTCTACCTGCTGCGCCCGTGGCGCTGGCCGGAGTTGTGGGGCATGAACATCAATGAAATCGCCAACCCGCACCGGATCTATCCCGGCCAGGTGCTCTACCTGGACAAGACGGGCGGCCGCGCCCGCCTGATCACCCGCCGCGGCGGCACCAGCGGCGACGGCGGAACCATCAAGCTGTCACCGCGCACCCGTTTCGACTCACTGGCCGGCATGGCGCTGCCCACGCTCAACCCGAGCGTCATCGAGCCCTTCCTGAGCGAACCCATCGTGGTGGACGCGGGCACGCTCGAAGCCGCACCGCGCATCGTGGCCGGCAACGACAGCCGCGTGCTGCTGTCCCGCGGCGACCGGGCCTATGCCCGCGGCACCGCCGAGGCGCCGCTGGTCGAGGTGCCGGGCCCGGTGCAGAACTTCCGCGTCTTCCGCAGCGCCACGCCGCTGAAGGACCCTGGCACGGGCGAAATCCTCGGGTACGAGGCGCAGTACCTGGGCAAGGCGCGTCTGCAGCGCGGCGAATCGACCACCGTCGAGACGGTCGAGGACAAGGACGTCATCACCGTCGTGCCCGCCAGCATCGACATCATCGCCTCGCGCGAGGAGATGCGCGCCGGCGACCGACTGCTGCCGGAGCCCCCGCGCCAGCTGCTGAGCTACGTGCCGCGCGCGCCGTCGACTCAGGTCGAGGGCCGCATCATCTCGGTCTACGGCAACGCGGTGCAGTTCGCGGCGCAGAACCAGGTGGTGGCCATCAACAAGGGCACGCGCGACGGTATCGACAACGGCCACGTGCTGGCGATCCTGAAGAACGGCGAGACCATCCTCGACCGCACCGGCGCGCGCAAGGAAACCATCAAGCTGCCCAACGAGCGCATCGGCCTGCTGATGGTGTTCCGCACCTTCGAGAAGGTTTCGTACGCGCTGGTGCTCGAAATCAACGACACTCCGCGCGCCGGCGACTTCCTCGTCAATCCCTGACCCGCGGCCCCGGCCTTTCTTCTCGCACACTCGATTGGAACGCGCAGAACTCGCAGGCTGGCTGCGGCTTTCGCTGACGCCCGGCATCGGCGACGGTGCCGCGCGCCGTCTGCTCGCGGCCTTCGGGCTGCCCGAGCAGATCTTCACGCGGCCCGATGCCGCGCTGCGCGAGATCGTCTCGCATGCGCAGGCCGAAGCGCTGCTGCAGCCGCCGACCGGCCTGCAGGCGCAGATCGACCTGACCTGGCAATGGCTGCAGGCGGGCGACGACAAGGTCTCGCGCCGCGTCGTCACGCTCGGTGACGCCGGCTACCCGGACTCCCTGCTCGAAATGGCCGACCCGCCGCTGATGCTCTACGTGCTGGGAGCCGCCGGCTTCGACCTCACGCAGCTGGGCCACAGCATCGCCGTCGTGGGCAGCCGCAACCCGACGCCGCAGGGTGCCACGAACGCGCGCAGCTTCGGGCGGGCGCTCGGCGAAGCAGGGCTGCCCGTGGTGTCGGGGCTGGCGCTGGGCGTGGATGGCGCAGCGCACCAGGGCGCGCTCGATGCCGCAGGCGATGCCTCCCGGCTCGCGACGGTGGCCGTGGTGGGCACCGGGCTCGACCGCGTCTACCCTGCGCGGCACCGTGACCTTGCCCACCGCATCACGTTGCAAGGGCTGATCGTGAGCGAGCTGCCGTTGGGCACGCCGCCGCTCACGCAGAATTTTCCGAAGCGCAACCGCCTCATCGCCGGACTGGCACGCGGCACGCTGGTGGTCGAGGCCGCGCTGCAATCCGGCTCGCTGATCACCGCGCGGCTCACCTCGGAGCAGGGCAAGGAAGTGTTCGCGATACCGGGCTCGATCCATTCGCCGCAATCGCGCGGCTGCCATGCGCTGATCCGGCAGGGCGCGAAGCTCGTGGAATCGGTGAACGACATCCTCGAAGAGTTGCCGCCGCTTCAGGCTCCGCGCATTGCCGCGGCTTCTCCGGCCTCCGGCAGCGCGACGAACATGGCTGCATCTTCATCGCCGGAAGATCCGCTGCTGGAGGCCCTCGGCTTCGAGCCGGCAAGCCTCGATGCCCTCGGCGCGCGCACCGGCTGGGGCGCGGCCGCGCTGCAGGCGAAGATGCTCGAACTCGAGCTGGACGGGCATGTCTCACGATTGCCCGGTGGTCTCTTCCAACGAGTGGCATCCACCTAGTCGGCATTGCACGAACGTCGGCTATATTGGGCCCATGTTCGAAGTGCTTGTTTTTGTCTACGAAAACTACTGGCGCGGCGACGCCTGCCCCGAACCCGAGCAGCTGGGCCGCAAGCTCAGTGCACATGGCTTCGAGGCAGAGGAGATCCGCGAAGCCCTTCACTGGCTCGACGGCCTCAGCCTTGCAACGCAAGGCCTGCAGATCGAACACAGCCCTGACAACGACGAGGCCAGCGCCACCGTGGTTCTCAGGGGCAGGCCCGAGGCGGCGCTGCCGCAGTCGGACAACGCGATGCGCATCTACTCACAGGCCGAGCAGGACCACCTCGGTGCCGAGTGCCTCGGTTTCATCCGCTTTCTCGAATCGTCGAACGTGCTGCCTTGCGGGCTGCGCGAGATCGTCATCGAGCGCGCGATGGCCGCGCCGGGCGATCCGGTCGCGCTCGACGAGTTGAAGATCATCGTTCTGATGGTGCACTGGAGCACCGGCATCGAGCCCGATGCATTGGTGCTCGATGAACTGTGCGAGAGCCGCGAAGGCCGCACGGCGCATTAGGCCCGCCCCCAGGCTGCGCGGCACTGCGTATCCGCTGCGCCAACCCCCTACCGGGGGCAACACCAGAGGCCCGGCCAGCTAGTTCAGAAGGCGCTCGGGATTGGCATCGAGCTTCGCCAGCGCTTCGCGCGTGGCGCGCACCGTGAGCGTTTCCTCTTCCGCCGGCACCAGCAGGCCGGCCTGCAGATAGGCCGCCAGCCGACCGGCCTGGATCAGGAAGCTGTGGCCATCTCCCGATGCGAACAGGTGCAGTTGCTTTCGATCGCTGCGCCAGACGAACTGCACCTGGCTCACGCGGTCGTTGTGATCGAGCATGAACCAGTTGCCCACCTGCAGTTCCTGCGCCCAGGCGACCATGTCCTCGGGCACCTTGGCGCCGGCCGTGTCGGGAATGACCTCGATCGATGCCGCGTCCACGCCCAGCAGCAGCTCGATGCTGTGTGCGTCCAGCGGCAGGTCGGCGGTGCCGCCAACGTCGCTCACGAAGTCTTCCAGGTGCGCCAGCCGCTCGGCCATTGCCTCGATCTTGGCCTGCGGGATCGCCTCGGTCTTCGACAGGAAGGCGTCGGACAGCGTGGCGCCGATGGCCTTGATATGCGCTTCCTGCGGCTCGTCGACGATGCCCAGCAGCGCCATGCCCTGGCGCAGGCGCTGCAGCAGCTGCGGCAGGTCCTGGATGACGCGGGCGCGGTCGGTGCGGTTGGGCTTGGCGCTCGCGGCCCACACCAGATCGGAAGCCACGCGCTTGAGCATCACGGTCTGCTCGCCCTGCGCGCCGTAGCGCAGCGCGGCGATGGCCAGCACCTCGGCCCAGATCTTGAAGAGGAACTCCCGGATCTCGTCGCGCACCGGCATGTCGTTCAACATCTTGCGCAGCTCGATGGTGTACTGGATCGCCATCGTCTCCTTCTGCTCGACCTGCTGCGCCACGCTCATCACGCGCTGCGTGGTGTCGCTCTGCGTCAGGTAGCGGTTGAGGAAGGCGACGAACTCGTCGAACACCAGCTTGAACACGCGCTGGCCGGTCTCGGGGTATTGCTCGATGACCTGCACCACGCGGCGGATCTCGCCTTCGAGCGCGCTGCCGCTGATGGCGGCCGCATCGAAGCCCATCACGCACGAGCCCATGCGGTCGATCAGCATGCGCGCGGGGTGCTGCAGGGTTCCGAAGAATTCGGGCTCGGCGATGGCCACGCGCAGCACCGGCATCTGCAGGCGCGCGAACCACACGCGCGCCGAAAACGGAATGCGCTCCTCGGCCAGGATGGCCTGGAACATCAGCGCGACGATCTCGACGGTGGCCTTGTCTGCCGTGGTTGGAGCGCGCTTCTTGAGTTCTGCCGTGCGCCGGCGCAGGTCGACGGCCGTCTGCTGCATCAGCGTGGCCTGTTCGGCCGCGCCTTCCATGTATTGGGTAGCGGCCATCCGGTACGCGGCCTCGGCTTCAGCGATGGCACCGGCGAATGTCCTGGAGAACGCGCGCGGCGCCGGGCTGGCACCTCCACCGCCGCCAGCCTGGCTGCCGGGGCTCGTCGTGGCGCGTCCTTCCGTGCCGCCCGCCTGGAATGCGCCGCCAGCGGCCCCCGGGTCGCCGCCGATGCGGGCGGTCACGAAGCGCTTGAGGCTCAGCAGAGCGGTCTGCGCGCGCTGCCGCGCGATCATCAGCGGCGAGCCGCCGGTAATTGTGGTGGAAGCCACCGTGGACGGCACGGAAAGCTGCTGGCCTTCGAATCCGAAGCCGGGCCGCTCCACGCCCCGGCCCGGGACCTGCGATGGATGGTGGATGCCGGACATGCCGCTGTCCATAGGCGCGGCGCCCGATCCGCCGCTGCCGCCACCGCTTCCGCCGCCCGCATTGCCCGTGCGCCGTACGAAGCTCTTGAGATCGATCTCCTGCATCACGCCGTTGGCGATCAGATAGGCGTTGGCGCTCTCGTAGGCCTTGACGATCACATCGACCAGCCCCTGCTGCACCGTGTCCTGCACACGGGTCCAGAGGCCACGACTCAGCCCGGCCGCGAGCCATTGCTCGACCAGCAGCTTGGCCAGCGTCTCGGGCTTGAGCACGTCCTTGGCATCGAGCTCGGTCGTGCCTTCGAGGTGCTGGATGCGCAGGCGCAGGTCGCTGAGCTCGAAGCTGGCCTTGTCGTGGATGAGCTGCGCGAGGCGCGAGGAGAGGATGTTGCTTTCCACCACCTCGTCGCCGATCAGTTCGAGCCGCAGCGCCGAGGGCAGGGTGCCCGCGCTGCCAGAGCTGGCGGCCAGCGCCTTGCGCCAGCCGGCCTGGCTGAGGCTGACCCAATGGGTGGCCTGCCCCTGGAAGGCGACGAAGTCGTCGCGGTTCTCCTGCATGGCGCGGGCGGTGCCGGCCTCGGACGCCATCGCCGTCAACCTGTCCCGGATCGCGCGTGCCAGCGGGGCGATCGCGCCTTCCGTGGCCGATACGAAACGCTCACGCGTCTCGCGTGCGAGCTGCAGGGAAGAAGCGGACCGCGCAATGCTCATTGAAAGGTCGGAAGGGCCAGGGTGGTCGGTTCGTCGGCGACAACCGGAGCTTGCATCGGGACGGGCTGCCGCACAAGTGCGGAGATTGCCCGGCGTTGCATGCGAGCCGCGACGCCGGTTTGCGCCGCCGCAGCCCTGGATTGCCGAACCCTGGAGTATCCGTCAGACGACAGCGCCGGCATTCGGGTCGTCCCCGGAGCCGCCGTCGCGCTTGGTCGGGCCGCCCTTGACCAGATCCTCGCGCTTCACGCCGAGCCACATGGCGATGGCCGCCGCCACGAAGGCCGACGAATAGATGCCGAAGCAGATGCCGATGGTCAGCGCCAGAGCGAAGTAGTGCAGCGTCGGGCCGCCGAAGAAGAACATCGACAGCACCACCAGCTGGGTGGAACCGTGGGTGATGATGGTCCGGCTGATGGTCGAGGTGATCGCGTTGTCGATGATCTCGACGGTCGACATCTTGCGGTAGCGGCGGAAGTTCTCGCGGATGCGGTCGAAGATCACGACCGACTCGTTCACCGAATAGCCCAGCACCGCAAGCACCGCCGCCAGCACCGCCAGCGAGAACTCCCACTGGAAGAAGGCGAAGAAGCCCAGGATGATCACCACGTCGTGCAGGTTCGCCAGCACGGTCGCCAGCGCGAACTTCCATTCGAAGCGCAGCGCCAGGTAGATCATGATGCCGACGACCACCATGCCCAGCGCCTTCAGGCCGTTGGTGGTGAGCTCGTCGCCGACCTGCGGGCCGACGAATTCGTTGCTGCGCAGCTCGACCGACGGGTCGGCGGCCTTCAGCGAGTCCATCACCTCGGCGCTCTGCTGGGCGGAGGTCGCGCCCTTCTTCACCGGCAGGCGGATCTGCACCGACTTGCCGAAGCTCTGCACCTGCACTTCGGTGTAGCCCAGCTTGCCGACGATTTCGCGGACCTTGCCGACGTCGGCCGACTGGTTGTAGGCGACTTCCATCACCGTGCCGCCGGTGAACTCCACCGACAGGTGCAGCCCGCGGTGGAAAAGGAAGAACACCGCCAGCAGGAAGGTGACGACGGAAACGATGTTCAGCACCAGCGCGTGGCGCATGAACGGGATGGTCTTGTGGATGCGGAAGAATTCCATGGCTGTGCGTCTTTCTTCTGCGTCTTACTTGGTTTCGGCCACGGCCGTACCGTCGGTCGAGGGGCGCCACACCGTGCCGATGGAAACCGACTTGAGCTTCTTCTTCTGGCCGTACCAGAAGTTGACGAGACCGCGCGAGAAGAACACCGCCGAGAACATCGAGGTGACGATGCCGATGCAGTGCACCACCGCGAAGCCGCGCACCGGGCCCGAGCCGAAGGCCAGCAGCGCGATACCCGCGATCAGCGTGGTCACGTTGGAGTCCAGGATCGTGCCCCAGGCGCGTTCGTAGCCCGCGTGGATCGCCGCCTGCGGCGACGCCCCGTTGCGCAGTTCCTCGCGCACCCGCTCGTTGATCAGCACGTTGGAGTCGATGGCCACGCCGATGGCCAGCGCCATGGCCGCGATGCCCGGCAGCGTGAGCGTGGCCTGCAGGATGGAAAGAATGGCCACCAGCAGCAGCAGGTTGACGGCCAGCGCGATCGACGAGAACAGGCCGAACAGCGCGTAGTAGATGCACATGAACACCATGATCGCGGCGAAGCCGTACATCACGCTGTCGAAGCCCTTCTTGATGTTCTCGGCGCCCTGCGTCGGGCCGATGGTGCGCTCCTGGATGATTTCCATCGGCGCGGCCAGCGAGCCGGCGCGCAGCAGCAGCGCGAGGTCGTTGGCCTCCGCCACGCTCATCGAGCCGGAGATCTGGAAGCGGTTGCCAAGCTCGCCGTTGATCGAGGGAGCCGTGAGCACTTCGCCCTTGCCCTTCTCGAAGATCAGCATGGCCATGCGCTTCTTGTAGTTCTCGCGGCTGACGTCACGCATGATGGTGCCGCCCTTGGAGTCCATGGTCAGGTCGACCTTGGGCTGATTGCTCTGCTGGTCGAAGCCGGGCTGCGCGTCGGTGAGGTTCTCGCCGGTGACGAGCACCTGCTTCTTCACGATCACCGGACGGCCCTGGCGGTCGAGGAATTTCTCCGAGCCGAAGGGCACGGGGCCGCCGCTCAGTTCGGCGGCGCGGCCCTCGGCGCTTTCGTCCACCAGGCGCATCTCGAGCGTGGCGGTGCGGCCGATGATGCGCTTGGCCTGGGCCGGGTCCTGCATGCCGGGCAGCTGCACGACGATGCGGTCGATGCCCTGCTGCTGGATCACGGGCTCGGCCACGCCGAGTTCGTTGATCCGGTTGTGCAGCGTGGTCACGTTCTGCTTGAGCGCCGCGTCCTGGAAGCGGCGCGCGGCCTCGGGCTTGATGCTGGCCACGATGCGCCATTCGCTGCCCTGCTGGGTCTCGACGGTGCTCAGGTCGGGCATCTGGTCCTGGATCAGGCGCCGGGCGATATCGACGCTGTCGGCATCGCGCAGCGTGATCTCGACGGTCTGGCCATTGCGGTTCACGGCGCTGCCGCGCACCTTCTTCTCGCGCAGGCCCGTGCGGATGTCGCCGGCGAAGGACTCGGCCTTCTTGTCGAGCACGCCTCGCATGTCGACCTGCAGCAGGAAGTCGACGCCGCCGCGCAGGTCGAGGCCCAGGTACATCGGGAAGGCGTGCAGCGCCGTCAGCCACGAGGGCGAGCGCGACACGAGGTTCAGCGCCACCGTGTAGGAGGCGTCGTCCGCGTCGGGCACCAGCGCTTGCTGCAGCGTGTCGCGCGCCTTGATCTGGTCGTCAGGGGTTGCGAAGCGAACCCGCACCGCGGTGGGATCGAGGGTCAGCAGGTCGGGCGTGAGGCCTGCCGCCTTGAGCAGCCCCTCCACCCTGGCCTGGGTCGACGCGTCGATCTTGACGGTCGACTTGGCTGCCGACACCTGCACAGCAGGCGCCTCACCGAAGAAATTGGGGAGGGCGTAGATGAGCCCCACGAGCAGCACGACCACGATGATCGCGTACTTCCAGACCGGGTAACGGTTCATGAGAAAGCGCTTTTTCTGAAACGGAACACGGCGTGAATTGGGGCCCCGCGCCCGAAGGCGCAAGGTCAGCTCACGCTTTTATTTGACGGCGCCCTTGGGCAGGACCTGCACAACGGCGCTGCGCTGGATCTTGATCTCGACGCCGTTGGCGATTTCGAGGCCGAGGTACTGGTCACCCAGCGAGGTGATCTTGCCGAGCACGCCGCCGGCGGTGGCGACTTCGTCGCCCTTGGCCAGGGCCTCGATCATGGCGCGGGCTTCCTTCTGGCGCTTCATCTGGGGCCGGATCATGACGAAATACAGCACCACGAACATCAGCACCAGGGGCAGCATGCTGCCGAGCGAGGACATCATGTCGCCGCCGCCTGCGGCGGGCGCGGTCTGGGCGAAAGCAGAGGAAATGAACAAGAGAGTCTCCAGCAGAGGGAAAAGGAAAGAAAGCGGCGGGAGCGCGGGTCACGCCCGCGGTTCCTTGGGCTTCGCGGTCGCGAGGGATGCGGACCGCAAGTCAAAGCGCGGCGGGGCCTGGCCGCGCACAGCACCGGGCATTGTATTCGGCGCGGATGGCGGCCCGGAGCCCTTATCCGGCGCGGCGGGGAGGGCTTTCCGGCTGCCCGGGAAGCCGTCGTTCTGCTCCCGTTTCAATAGCAAAGAGCGCCCGATGGGCGCTCTTTGCATGGTCGGCCGGTCCTGAAGCGGCCCTGAAGATCAGGCCGCCGCGCGCTGCCCCTGCGGGTTGCGCCACCTGGCCATCAGCTCGCTCCAGCGGGTGCGGGCAGCCGCCAGGTTGCGGTCCTTCACGTGGCCGTAGCCGCGGATCTGCTCGGGCAGGCTGGCGATCTCCAGTGCCAGCGCGTGGTTGTCGGCGCGCAGCGCGCCGATCACTTCCTCGATGCTGGCGCGGTACTCGCCGATCAGCGCGCGCTCGGTGCGGCGCTCCTCGGTGCGCCCGAAGACGTCGAGCGCCGTGCCGCGCAGGCCCTTGAGCTTCGCGAGGAACCTGAAGCCGGTCAGCATCCAGGGGCCGAACTTCTGCTTCTGCAGCTGCCCCTTGGCGTTCTTCCTCGCGATGATCGGCGGCGCCAGGTGGTAGTTGAGCTTGTAGTCGCCTTCGAACATGCCCTCGACGCGGTCGAGGAAAGTGCGGTCGGTGTGCAGGCGGGCGACTTCGTACTCATCCTTGTACGCCATCAGCTTGAAAAGATACCGCGCCACCGCTTCGGACAGCGCGGTGCTCTTGCCCACGGACGACTCGGCCTGCTGCACCTTGCCCACGAAGCGCTTGTATTCGTCGGCGTAGGCGGCGTTCTGGTAGCCGGTGAGGAACTCCGCGCGGCGCGCGACGATGCTCTCGACCGACTCGCGCTTCTTGAACTCGATGACCTGGCCCGGGCGCACGCGCTTTTGCAGTTCTTCCGGCCGCACCGCTGCCTGGCGGCCCCATTCGAAGGCGGCCTTGTTGTTCTCGACGGCCACGGCGTTCAGTTCGATGGCGCGCATCAGCGACTCGTGCGCCAGCGGGATCCAGCCCTTCTGCCAGGCGTAGCCCAGGATCATCGGGTTGACGTAGATGGTGTCGCCCATCAGCGTGGTCGCGGTGGCGTCGGCGTCGAAGCTGCCCACGCCGTCCACGCCCACGGCGCGCGCGATCTCGGCGGCGCAGGCTTCCTCGGGGTTCTTCCAGTTGGCGTTGCGCACGAAGGCCGCCGTCGGCGCGCTGTGGCTGTTGAGCGCCACGTGCGTGCGCCCTTCGCGCATGCGCGCCATGGTCTCGGAGTTCACGGTGACCAGCGGATCGCAGGCCAGGATCAGGTCGGCCGCCGCCGTGCCCACACGCGTGGTGCGGATGTCGTCCTGCGTATCGCCGATGAGCACGTGGCTCCAGGTGGCGCCGCCCTTCTGCGCAAGGCCGGCGGCATCTTGCGTGACGATGCCCTTGGCCTCGATGTGCGCCGCCATGCCCAGCAGCTGGCCGATGGTGATGACGCCGGTGCCGCCGACGCCCGCCACCACCACGCCCCACACCCTGCCGCCGGCCAGCGACGGAATCGAGGGCTCGGGCAGCAGGCCGAACTCGGCCGGCGTGGCCGCCTTGTTCTTGCCCTTCTTCTTGAGCTGGCCGCCCTCGACCGTCACGAAGCTCGGGCAGAAGCCCTTCAGGCAGCTCATGTCCTTGTTGCAGCTGCTCTGGTTGATGGTGCGCTTGCGGCCGAACTCGGTCTCCAGCGGCTCCACGCTCAGGCAGTTGCTCTGCACGCTGCAGTCGCCGCAGCCTTCGCAGACCAGCTCGTTGATGACCACGCGCTTGGCCGGATCGACGGCCGTGCCGCGCTTGCGGCGGCGGCGCTTCTCGGTGGCGCAGGTCTGGTCGTAGATGATGGCCGTGGTGCCCGCGATCTTGCGGAACTCGCGCTGCACGTCGTCGAGCAGGTCGCGGTGCTTGACCTGCACGTGGTCGCCGGGGATGTTCACGCCCTCGTACTTCTCGGGCTCGTCGGTGACGATGACGACCTTCACCGCGCCCTCGGCATGCAGGCTCTCGGCAATCTGCAGCACCGAGTGGCCTTCGGGCCGTTCGCCGACCTGCTGGCCGCCGGTCATGGCGACCGCGTCGTTGTAGAGGATCTTGTAGGTGATGTTCACACCAGCCGCGATGCTCTGGCGGATGGCGAGCAGGCCGCTGTGGAAATACGTGCCGTCGCCCAGGTTCGCAAAGATGTGCTGGTCTGTGGTGAAGGGCTGCTGGCCCACCCATGGCACGCCCTCGCCGCCCATCTGCGTGAAGCCGATGGTGGAGCGGTCCATCCAGGTCGCCATGAAGTGGCAGCCGATGCCGCCCATCGCGCGCGAGCCCTCGGGCACCACGGTGCTGGTGTTGTGCGGGCAGCCCGAGCAGAACCAGGGCTGGCGCGTGGCGTCGACCACGCTGGTGGAAGCCTGCTGCACCACCATCGAACGCTCCTTGGCTTCGAGGATGGCGAGCTGCGCGTCGATGCGCGCGGCCATGTCGGCGCCGGCGGCGGCCAGCAGGCCGGTCTTCTTCAGGCGCGTGGCGATGGCCTTGGCGATGAGCGCCGGGTTCAGGTCGGCGTTGGCGCGCAGCAGCGTGTGCGAGGTCGGGTTGGGCATCGACCATTCACCGCCCGAGTAGCCCTCGGCCGCGTGCACCTCGCCCTCGTCGAACTTGCCGACCACGTTGGGCCGCACGTCGGGGCGCCAGTTGTAGAGCTCTTCCTTGAGCTGGTATTCGATGACCTGGCGCTTCTCCTCGACCACCAGAATTTCTTGCAGGCCGGTGGCGAACTGGCGCGTGAGCTGCGCCTCCAGCGGCCACACCACGCCCACCTTGTGCAGGCGGATGCCGAGCTGGCGGCAGGCCGCGTCGTCCAGGCCCAGGTCGATGAGCGCCTGGCGGGTGTCGTTGTAGGCCTTGCCGCTGGCCATGATGCCGAAGCGGTCGTTGGGGCCCTCGATCACGTTGTGGTTGAGCCGGTTGGCGCGGATGTAGGCCAGCGCGGCGTACCACTTGTAGTGCATGAGCCGGGCTTCCTGCTCCAGCGCATGGTCGGGCCAGCGGATGTGCAGGCCGCCGGGCGGCATCTCGAAGTCGGTGGGAATGACGATCTCCACGCGCTCGGGGTCGATCATGGCCGTGGCGCTCGACTCGACGATCTCCTGGATCGTCTTCATGCCCGACCACACGCCCGAGAAGCGGCTCATGGCGAAGGCGTGGATGCCCAGGTCGAGGATTTCCTGCACGTTCGCCGGGAAGAACACCGGCGTGCCGCAGGCCTTGAAGATGTGGTCGCTCTGGTGAGCGGCGGTGGAGCTCTTGGAGATGTGGTCGTCGCCCGCCACCGCGATCACGCCGCCGAACTCGGTGGTGCCGGCCATGTTGGCGTGCTTGAAGACGTCCGAGCAGCGGTCCACGCCCGGGCCCTTGCCGTACCAGATGCCGAAGACGCCGTCGAACTTGTTGGTGCCCTGCGGGGAGAAGCCCAGTTGCTGGGTGCCCCATAGCGCGGTGGCGGCCAGCTCTTCGTTCACGCCGGGCTGGAAGACGATGTTCTGCTCTTTGAGGAACTTGCTGGCCTTCCACAGCGCCTGGTCGTAGCCGCCGAGCGGGGAGCCGCGATAGCCGCTGATGAAGCCGGCGGTGTTCTTGCCGGCCTGCTGGTCCCGCAGCCGCTGCAGCATGGGCAGCTTCACCAGGGCTTGCACGCCGCTCATGAATGCGCGGCCGTAGTCGAGGGAGTATTTGTCGTCCAGCGTGACGGTTTCGAGGGCCTTGCGAATGTGCGCGGGTAGCGGTGCATTCATGTCGTTTGTCTCCGTTTGGCAGGGCCTCGTGGGCCTGGCTGTTTCTGGGTCTGTGCCCGGGTAGGGCACGAGCCCATGATCACGCAAAGTGTATGCCGGGGTCCGCGACAGGTGTTTGCGTTCTTTGCCCGGAAAAACGAGCTTCCAGAAAGAATCTTGCTTAACATCGGCACTTATGGAAAGCATTGACAAGTTCGACCTCGCAATCCTGCAAGAACTGCAGGCCGACGGACGCCTTACCAACGCCGAGCTTGCGCAGCGCGTGGGCCTGTCGGCCGCGCCCTGCTGGCGCCGGGTGCGCGCGCTGGAGGAAGCCGGCTTCATCAAGGGCTACCACGCCGAGATCGACCGCCACAAGATCGGCCTGGGCGTGCTCGCCTTCGTGCGGGTCGATACCGAGCGCGTCACCCACGAGGCCACGCGACGGCTGGAGGACGCGATCCGCAAGCTGCCCGACGTGATCGCCTGCCACTACATCAGCGGCACCGGCACCTTCGAGCTGCAGGTGGTGGCCCAGGACCTCGACAGCTTCTCGGCCTTCGCGCGCCAGCACCTGATGAACCTGCCGAACGTGAAGGACCTGCACACCAGCTTCTCGCTGGGCGAGGTGAAAGCCAGCAGTGCGCTGCCGCTGGCGCACCTGGGCGGAGGCACCCGCGCGCGCACGGCCCAGGGGATGGAATGAAGAAAGGCCGGCCCCCCGCAAGGGAGCCGGCCCGGCGATCCGCCCGTGGGCGGGTGACGGCCTTCTGCCCGGAAGCTCAGAAGGCCATTTCCTTCTCGACGTCCTGCAGCTTGCGGCGGGCCAGCGCCAGGTTCGACTTGGACTTGTCCAGCACGAAGTAGATGAACACGCCTTCTTTCTGAGCCATGGGGCGCAGAAGGTGGTACTGCTTGCCGAGGGTGATCAGGATGTCCTCGATGGCGTCGTTCAGGCCGAGCGCGCGCATCGTCTTGAGCTTGGCGCGCACCACCTCGGTGTTCCCGGCGGCCGCCACTTCGAGATCGACACCGGAGCCGATGGCGCCCAGCATCATGCCGCTGGCGGAGTCGACCACGGCTGCGCACAGGGCGCCGTCGGCGGTCAGGAGGTTTTCGAGGCTGTTCTGGATCGAGGCCATTTCAATGATTTCCTGTGGTTCGGTTCAAGTCATGCGAATGAAGGGATGAAGCGGGGGCGTCGCATGCAAACCGCCCCCGCCCGATGTTGTTTTCCGCAGGCTGCTCAGGGCGCCTCGAGCACACGCACGCAGGCGGCGGTCCGGTACATCACCTGCGCCAGCACCGCATTGGCGTCTGCGATGACGTTCACCACCAGTTCGGTCTCGCCGTTGCGCACCGGGCTGACGAGCGCGAATCCCTTGTCGGTGGCCACCGTGATGCAGGTGCAGCGGCCCAGCCGCGCCTCCTGCGACACGACGGCGCCAATGGCGGAGATCGAACTCGCCATCGCGGCGATGCGCGCGGGCTCGAAGTGGCGCTGGCTGGCGCTGGCGATCTCGAAGCCGTCCGGCGTGGCGATGACCACGCAGGCGATGCCGTTCACGTCTTCCAGCACGCGCAGCACCTCGGCCGCGGCGCGCAGCTTGATTTCGTGGGGAATCCTCATGGCGCGATCTCTTCGTCGAGCGCCTCTATCTGCATCAGCAGCGTCTCGATCAGCGCGACGACGTCGTCCCTGCGGCGCGGATCGGTCGCCATCACCGGCAGCACCAGCCCGCGCGCCGCCAGTGCGTGCGCATAGTCGTCGAGCGTGGGAAAGGGATGGGTGGGCAGCCGGCTGACGCCGATCGCACAAGGCATCTTCTCGAGCGCGCCCGCGAAGCCGTCGAGGTAGGCCGCCATGTCGGCGAGCGGGTCTGGCCGGCTGTTGTCGATGAGGATGGCGAAGCCCAGCGCGTCGCGCACCAGGATCTTCCACATGAAGTCGAAGCGGGCCTGCCCCGGCGTGCCGTACAGGCGCAGGCGGTCGCCGTTGTCCAGCGTGACCTGGCCGAAGTCGAGCCCGACGGTGGTGGTGGCCTTGGCGACAGAGGCGTCGGCATTGGCGACCTCGGTGCTGACCGGTGGTGTTTCGCTGATGGCGGCGATGGCCGTGGTCTTGCCCACGCCCATCGGGCCCGTGAAGACGAGCTTGTAGTCCCTCATGGCCGTGCTCCGTTCAGGCCAGCCCGAGGCGCTGGCGGATGCGCGCGAGCAGGCCCCGCTTGCTCCGCGCGGCATCGCCGCCGGCGGACGCGCGGGACGCGGAAGGCGCAGGCGCCTGCTCGGCCCACGCCAGGGCGCCTTCGCCGTCGAGCAGGCCGAGAAAAGTGCTGCACACCTCGACGTCCACGCGGCCGAGCACGCTGAGGCTCTCGGCCGATTGCATGCTCCTGGAAAGCGCGGCGGCAAGCCGCACGAAGGCCGGATGGCGCCGCAGCGTCGCCTGCGAGGGCCAGCGCACCAGCGAGGCACGCATGCCGGGCGGGCGCACGGCGGCACGCGCGGCTTCGGCGGACGCTGTGCCCGGCCCGACCTCGTTGAGCAGCTCCACCAGCTCCTCGGCATAGATGGGCCGCGCGAGCGCGCGGCTGGCGCTCCTGGCGGCGGCATCGCCGCGGGTCACCACAGGCACGACGAAGCGCGCCCTGAGCGCCTGCCATTCGGAAGCGGGGAAATCGCCGTCCATCAGCAGCAGGTCGCAGGATCGCGATTCGCTGACGGTCCAGCGCGAACGGAGATTGGAGCTGAGGCGCACGATGATTCTCAGGAGCTCGACCTCAACCTGAGGGAGCCCCATGACACCCAGTACGAGAGACATACCTTCTTCCCTGATTGCTTGTTTTCAAATGTTCGCCATTGTTAGTCTTGTTAACTATTTGCGTATTCCAAATCGGTCCGACGCCTGAAATTGGGGCAGGCATCGAGAAGAAATCCACATCATTTGTTAACCGGGAGGGTCTCGACGCCACACCCATGCCGGCTGCGGCGCGGCAGGCGCCCCGCGGCCGGAGCCTAAAATCCCGCACCTTTGCCCTTCTTGGGCGGCCATGTCCGCCATTTCCCCCGGAGATACTCCATGAACCGCATCCGGCGCGCCCTGTCGCTCGTTCTTCTTTCCGCCAGCGCAGCCTTCTCGCTGGGTGTCCAGGCCCAGAACCGCGAGCTGATCGTGGCTTCCAGCGCCACCTACGCGCCCTTCGCCTTCGAGAACAAGGACAAGCAGATCGTCGGCTTCGACATCGACATCATCAACGCCATCGCCAGGCAGCAAGGCCTGAAGATCAAGGTCGTCAACACACCCTTCACCGGCATCTTCGGCGCGCTGAACAACGGCGACGTCGACCTCGTGATCTCGGGCGTCACCATCAACGAGAAGCGCAAGCAGAGCTACGACTTCACCCCGCCGTACTTCGCGGCCCGCCAGCTGATCGCGCTGCCGAAGAACAGCAAGGTCGCATCGCTGAAGGACCTGGCCGGCAAGAAGATCGCCGTGGTCAGCGCCTCCACCGCCGACGACATCGCCTCGCGCGAGTTCGGCAAGACCAACCCGGACATCCGGCGCTTCGAGAGCACGCCGCTCATCATTTCCGAGCTGGCCGGCGGCGGCGTCGATGCCGCCATGGGCGACAACGGCGTGATCGCCTATCGCGTGGCGCAGAACCCCGATCTGAAGACGCTGGACGACAAGTCCTTTCCCGAAGAAGGCTTCGGCATCGTCGTGAAGAAGGGCGACAAGCCGCTTCTGGACAAGCTCACGGCCGGCCTCGCCGCCATCCGCGCCGACGGCAGCTACGTGACGATCTACAAGAAGTGGTTCAACAAGGACCCGAACGTCCGATGAACCTGCACGGCATAGGCCAGGAATACCGCGGAGCCGGCTCAGCCGGGCCGCTGGTATTGCCCCCGGCAGGGGGTTGGAGAAGCGACACGAAGTGCGCGCAGCCTGGGGGAGAGCAATAGATGGAACAACCGATCCTGCTGTTTGGATGGTTCCGATGGGACATCCTCGTTGAGTACAAGGACCTGTTCTGGCAGGGCGCATGGATGACGCTGCGCATGACGGTGGTCTGCGTGCTGCTGGGCGCGAGCTGGGGCCTGTGCCTCGCGCTCGCGCGGCTGGCGCACCCGCGCCACGCGCCATGGACCTGGGTGGCACGCTTCTTCCTGCGCTGGCCGGCCACGGTGTACGTGAGCTTCTTCCGGGGTACGCCGCTGTTCGTGCAGATCCTCTTGATCCACTTCGCGGTGATGCCGGTGTTCATCCACCCGACCTCGGGCATCCTGATCGACGGCGAACTGGCGCGCACGCTCAAGCAGGAGCACGGCGCACTCATCTCGGGCGTGGTGGCGCTCACGCTCAACTCGGCGGCCTACATCTCGGAAGTTTTCCGCGCGGGCATCCAGTCGATCTCGCGCGGCCAGTTCGACGCGGGCCGTTCGCTGGGCTTCTCGCCCGCGCAGGTGATGCGCTACGTGGTGCTGCCGCAGGCCTTCCGCCGCATGCTGCCGCCGCTGGGCAACAACGCGATCGCGCTGCTGAAGGACACATCCCTCGTCTCCGCCATCGGCCTGGCCGAGCTGGCGTATGCCGCGCGCACCGTGGCCGGCGCCTATGCGCGCTACTGGGAGCCGTACCTCGCGATCTCGGTCATCTACTGGGTCATGACGCTGATCCTCACCACCCTGCTGCGCCGCCTCGAACACCGCCTGGCCCGCAGCGAAAGGACGTAGGCACACCCCCAGGCTTCGCGCACTTCGTGTCGCGCACGCCTTCCCCCTTGCAGGGGGCAACACCCGAGGCCCGGCGAAGCCGGTTCCTCGGTGTTCGCGCGATGACAGGATCGCGGGACCTGCTGGCGCCGGGGCCAAAATAGCGCCACATGCCGCCCATATCCCCCGAAGAGACACCCATCCCGCCAGCGAGGCCGCAGCCGACGAAGTTCGCGGCGCTCGTGCCCCTTCAGCTCCCCGTGTTCCGCATGCTGTGGAGCACATGGCTCGTCGCCAACATCTGCATGTGGATGAACGATGTGGCCGCCGCGTGGATGATGACCACGCTCACTTCTTCGCCGATCTGGGTGGCGCTGGTGCAGTCGGCCTCCACGCTGCCGGTGTTCCTTCTGGGCCTGCCCAGCGGCGCGCTGGCCGACATCCTCGACCGCCGGCGCTGGCTGGTGGCCACGCAGTTCTGGCTGGCCGGCACCGCCATCGTGCTGTGCGCCGCGTTGGCGCTCGACCTCATGACCGCGCCGCTGCTGCTGGCGCTGACTTTCGCCAACGGCATCGGGCTGGCACTGCGCTGGCCGGTATTCGCGGCCATCGTGCCCGAGCTGGTGCCGCGCACGCAGCTGCCGGCAGCGCTGGGCCTGAACGGCATCGCGATGAACGCGTCGCGCATCGTGGGCCCGCTCACCGCCGGCATGCTGATCGCGAGCGCGGGCAGCATCTGGGTGTTCGCGCTGAACGCGGTGCTGTCGGTGGCCTCGGGCTTCGTGGTGCTGCGCTGGCGGCGCGAGCACACGCCCAACCCGCTGGGCCGCGAGAAGCTCATCAGCGCAATGCGCGTGGGCGTGCAGTTCGTGCGGCAGTCGCAGCGCATGCGCGCGGTGCTCACGCGCATCTCGATCTTCTTCTTCCACTCGACCGCGCTGCTGGCGCTGCTGCCCCTGCTGGCGCGCAACCTCCAGGGCGGCGGCGCGGGCACCTTCACGCTGCTGCTGGCGGCCATGGGCGCGGGCGCGATCGTCGCGGTGCTGTTCCTGCCGCGGCTGCGCCAGGCGATGGGGCGCGACCAGCTGGTGCTGCGCGGCACGCTGCTGCAGTCGGGCGCCACGGCGGTGATGGCCTTCGCGCCCAATGCGTGGATCGCGGTGCCGGCGATGTTCTTCGGCGGCATGGCGTGGATCACGGTGGCCAACTCGCTCTCGGTGTCGGCCCAGCTCGCGCTGCCCGACTGGGTGCGCGCGCGCGGCATGTCGATGTACCAGATGGCGATCATGGGCGCGAGCGCGATCGGCGCGGCCATCTGGGGGCAGGTGGCCACCGTCACCTCGCTGGTCGAGAGCCTGTGCGTGGCGGCCGTCAGCGGCACGCTGCTGATGCTCGCGGCGCTGCGCTGGGTGACCGACCTGAGCGGCGAGGACGACACCAGCCCCGCGCAGGCCGGCTGGGCCGTCGGTCCGCCGACGCAGGCACCGGAGGAAAACGGCCGCGTGGTGATCACCGTCGAATACCTCATCGAGCCGTCGCGCGCCGCCGCCTTTCACCTCGTGATGCAGCAGACGCGCCGCGCGCGCCTGAGCCAGGGCGCCATCGGCTGGGAGCTGCTGCACGACATCGCGCAGCCCGAGCGCTACGTGGAACAGATCGTCGACGAGACCTGGACCGACCACCTGCGCCGCTTCAACCGCGCGACGGCCAGCGACATGGCGCTGCGCGAACGGCGGCTCGCTTTCCACATCGGCGAGTCGTCGCCGGTCATCACGCGCTACATCGTGCGGCGCTGAGCCGGCGCTCGCGCGACGGCTATTTCATACCAATTGGGCAAATTTGATGGCACGCCACTTGCATGGCGAAATTCGTCGGGTATCCACGGATAGCCCATCTTTTTTGACCGTATGGATAATTTAAGCCACCGCCACGCCCGGCGCCACGAGGTACACCCACGATGAATCCGCCGCCCCTGCGCAGCCGCTTCTGGTCCGACCTGACCAGCGAAGAGTTCTCCCGCCTCGACCGCGAACGGCTCATCGCCGTGCTGCCGGTGGGCGCCACCGAGCAGCACGGCCCGCATCTGCCGATGTCGACCGACACCGCCACCATCGACGGCATGGTGCGCGCCACGCTGCCGCACCTGCCCGACGACCTGCCGGCGCTGTTCCTGCCCACCGTGCCCTACGGCAAGAGCAACGAGCATTCGCGCTACCCCGGCACGCTCACCGTGTCGGCAAACACGCTGATCTCGATGTGGAAGGACATCGGCGCCTGCGTCGCCAAAGCCGGCGTGCGCAAGCTGGTGCTCTACAACAGCCACGGCGGCCAGATGAGCGTGATGGACATCGTCGCGCGCGACCTGCGCGAGGAGCACGGCATGATGGTCGTGGCCGCCAACTGGTACACGCTGGGCCTGCCGGAGGGCCTGTTCACCGCGCATGAAGGCAAGCACGGCATCCACGCCGGCGATCTCGAGAGCTCGGTGATGCTGCACCTCACGCCCGACTACGTGCGCCGCGACCAGTTCCGCAACTTCAGCTCCATGACCGAGCAGCTGGCCGCCGAGAACAAATTCCTCTCGATCACGCCC
Organism: Variovorax sp. CAN15; assembly: GCF_030462475.1. Taxonomy (GTDB): domain Bacteria; phylum Pseudomonadota; class Gammaproteobacteria; order Burkholderiales; family Burkholderiaceae_C; genus Variovorax. The sequence goes on along the minus strand of NZ_JASMRZ010000005.1, from coordinate 73,767 downwards.
AGCGGCAAGCTCGGCTGGCAGATGCACGACATCAACCCGGCAGGCGCCGCCGGCGACGCCACGCGCGCCACCGCCGAGAAAGGCGCGGCCGTGCTCGACCACGTGGGCCGCCGCTTCGTCGAACTGCTGCAGGAGGTCGACCGCTTCCCGCTCTCGCGCCTGGCCAACCAGCCCGCCTGGAAATGAGCGCCGACGCCACCACCGCTGCCGGCGCGCCGCTGGTCAGCCTGCGCAACGTCAGCAAGCGCTTCGCCAACGGCACGCTCGCGCTGCAGGGCATGACGCTGGACATCGGCGAGCACGACTTCATCAGCTTCCTCGGCCCCTCGGGCTGCGGCAAGAGCACCGCGCTGCGCCTCATCGCGGGGCTCACGCGCCTGAGTTCGGGCGACATGCACTGGAGCAGTGCCGCCACCCACAAGAACGGCAAGACCGACCGCGACCTGGGCTTCGTGTTCCAGGAACCCACGCTCATGCCCTGGGCCAAGGTGTTCGACAACGTCTGGCTGCCGCTCAAGCTCGCCGGCACCAGCCGCGACGCCGCCGCGCCGGTGGTGAAGCAGGCGCTGGAGATGGTCGGCCTCTCGCGCTTCGCCGACGTGTATCCGCGCGAGCTCTCGGGCGGCATGAAGATGCGCGTGTCGATCGCCCGCGCGCTGGTCACGCACCCGCGCCTGCTGCTGATGGACGAGCCCTTCGCCGCGCTCGACGAGATGACGCGCATCAAGCTCAACAACGACCTGCTGGCCATCTGGCGCGAGCACCGCTTCTCGGTGGTGTTCGTCACGCACAGCGTGTACGAGTCGGTGTATCTGTCGAACCGCATCGTGGTGATGGCGGCGCGGCCCGGCCGCGTGATCGACGAGATCCGCATCGACGAGCCCTATCCGCGCGGCGAAGACTTCCGCACCTCGACCCGCTACAACGCACACTGCACCGCGGTGTCGCAATCGCTGCATGGAGCCCTGCATGGCGTCGACATCGATCACTGAGACCAACGCAGCCGGCCCTCTCGCGGATGCCGGCGCCGCGCCCTCCGAGGCTTCGCTGCGCGCGCACGAAGACCGTCTGCGCCGGCGCGAGTCGTTGCTGCGCATCGTGGTGCCCGCGGCCATCGTCGCGCTGCTGCTGCTGGCGTGGGAATGGACGGTTCGCGCCAACAACATCCCGCACTACATCCTGCCCGCGCCCTCGCTCATCATCCGCACGCTGTTCGACAACTGGGATTCACTGTCGAGCGCGCTGTGGTTCACGGTGAAGCTCACGCTGCTGGCGCTGGTCGCGGCCATCGTGGGCGGCGTGCTGCTGGCGATCGCCTTCGCGCTGTTCAAATGGGTGGAGATCGGCCTGTTCCCCATCGCCGTGATCCTGCAGGTGACGCCGATCATCGCGATCGCGCCGCTGATCCTGATCTACGTGTCGAGCACCACGGCGGCCCTGCTGCTGTGCGCATGGATCGTGGCCTTCTTCCCGATCCTGTCGAACACAGTCATCGGCCTGAAGAGCGCCGACAGCAACCTGCGCGACCTGTTCCAGCTCTACAAGGCCTCGCCCTGGCAGACCTTCCGCTACCTGCTGGCGCCCAGCGCGCTGCCCTACTTCATGGCGGGCCTGAAGATCGCGGGCGGGCTGAGCCTGATCGGCGCGGTGGTGGCCGAGTTCACGGCCGGCACGGCGGGCAAGGAAACGGGGCTGGCCTCGCGCATCCTCGAATCGAGCTTCCGCACCGAGATTCCGATGATGTTCGCGGCGCTGCTGCTGGTGTCCTTGCTGGGCATCGTGATCTTCATCGTGTTCGCGGCACTGTCGCGTCTGGTGTTGGGCCACTGGCACGAAAGCGAGATGCGCCGTGAAAGGTAGTTGGCTCGCCCCCAGGCTGCGCGCACTTCGTGTCGCTTCGCCAACCCCCTACCGGGGGCAACACCTGCGGCCCGGCAAAGCCGGTTCCGCGGTGTTCCCTTGCGAAGAGTCCCCCTTGACGGAGCGCCGATGAGCTCCGAACACGTTTCCCCTGCAAACGTCGACTGGAACGCCGTGCGCGAGGACCTGCGCGGCCTCAACGTGATCACCGCGCCGGGCCAGCGCAAGCAGCTGTCGAAGGACTTCTACTGGTACAGCCCCATCCTCACCGCGCAGCTCGCGGGCTGCGTGGCCGACCTGGTGGTGAAGGTCGGCACCGAGGACGACGTGCGCCAGGCCGCGGCCGTGGCCGCGAAGTGGAAGCTGCCGCTCACGGTGCGCGCGGGCGGCACCGGCAACTACGGCCAGTGCGTGCCGCTGGAAGGCGGCATCGTGCTCGACGTGACGCAGATGTGCCGCGTGCTCGACATCCGCGAGGGCAGCATCCGCGTGGAGGCCGGCGCGCGCATGCACGACATCGACCTCGCCGCGCGCGAGACCGGGCAGGCGCTGCGCATGTGGCCCTCGACCTGGCACGTGGCCTCCATCGGCGGCTTCATCGCGGGCGGCTTCGGCGGCATCGGCTCGTTCCGCCACGGCATCCTGCGCGACCCCGGCAACCTGCTGCGCGCGCGCGTGATGACGGTGGAGCGCGAGCCGCGCGTCATCGAACTGCACGGCGACGAGATCCAGCAGGTGCACCACGCCTACGGCACCAACGGCGTGATCCTCGACGTGGAAGTGGCGCTGAGCCCGGCCGTCGACTGGGTGCATTGCACGGTGCTGTTCGACACATACCGCGGCGCGCTCGACTTCGGCATCGCCGCGCAGGCGCCCTCGCTCGACATCTTCCTGCTCTCGACGGTGGAGGCGCGCTTCTCGCCCTACTACACCGCCATGCGCGACCGCTTCCCCGCCGACCGGCACGCGGTGTTCGCGATGGTCTCGCCCGAATCGATGGCCGAGTTCCGCGCGCTCGCCGACGCACAGGGCGGCACGATCTCGGTGGCCGGCACCGAGGCCGAGCTGCTCGCCGAAGGGCTGCCGCCCGCCTATGAGTGCGCCTTCAACCACACCACGCTGCAGGCACTGAAGGCCGACCGCAGCTGGACCTACCTGCAGGTGGCCTACGCCCAGCCCTTCGATCCGGCGGTGGTCGAGCGGCACCTCGAAATCTTCGGCGGCGACGTGCTGCAGCACCAGGACTTCGCGCGCGCCAATGGCGAGTGCGGCACCTTCGGCATCCTGCTGGTGCGCTGGAAGGGCGAGGCGCACCAGTACGAGGTGATCCGGGAGATCGAGTCGCAGGGCGGCTGCGTGATCTTCAACCCGCACGTCGTGACCATCGAGGACGGCGGCATGAAGACCATCGACACGCAGCAGATCGAGTTCAAGAAGCGCAGCGACCCGATGGGCCTGATGAACCCGGGCAAGACGCGCGGCTGGACTGCCGGCATGGCTGTCGAGCGCTGAAATGAAACCTTGGCTTTTCGCTCGTCGTGGGTGGTCTTCTGAGCGTTGCTGTTCAGGGCGCGCTCACGCCGACGGGGGACATTCGCGGAGGGGAGTACCCGACGGCCTGCGCACGCGCCCCGAAAAAAACCCCTCGACCAACACGAAAATCTCATCTCGCATTCAACCCAGGAGTCCACTGCCATGCGCGTTCCCGCTCTGACCATCCGTCCGCTTGCCCTCGGCATAGCGCTCGCTGCCGCCGCCTTCGCCGTGCAGGCGCAGGAAAAAGTGGTGTTCGCCACCAACTGGAAGGCGCAGGCCGGCCACGGCGGCTTCTACCAGGCGCTGGTGGACGGCACCTACAAGAAGTACGGCCTCGACGTCGACATCCAGCAGGGCGGCCCGATGGTCAACAACCGGCCGATGCTGCCGGCCGGCAAGGTCGACTTCCTGATGACCGGCAACCTGCTGCAGTCCTTCGACAACGTGAAGAACGGCGTACCCACCGTGGTGGTGGCCGCCTTCTTCCAGAAGGACCCGCAGGCCATGTTCGCGCACCCCGGCCAGGGGTTCGACACCTTCAAGGACATGACCAAGGCGCCCGTGGCCTTCATCGGCAAGGACGGCCAGTTCAGCTTCTGGCAGTGGATGAAGTCGGAGCACGGCTTCAAGGACTCGCAGCTCAAGCCCTACACCTTCAACGTGGGCCCGTTCCTGGCCGACAAGAAGTCGATCCAGCAGGGCTACGCCATCTCCGAGCCGCTGTCGATCAAGGCGCAGGCCGGCTTCGACCCGGTGGTGCAGCTCCTGGCCGACAACGGCTTCTCGACCTACTCGACCACCATCGAGACGCGCGCCGACATGGTGAAGACCAGGCCCGAGACGGTGCGCAAGTTCGTCGAGGCATCGATCATCGGCTGGAACAACTACCTCTACGGCGACAACAAGGCCGCCAACGAGATGATCGCCAGGATCAACCCCGACTCGCCCGTGGCCTCCTCGCAGGGCTCCATCGAGCTGATGAAGAAGATGGGCATCGTCGACAGCGGCGAATCGCTCACCAAGGGCATCGGCGCGATGGACGAGGCCCGCGTGAAGGACTTCTACGACAAGATGGTCAAGGCCGGCCTGTACAAGCCCGGCGAGGTCGACCTGTCGAAGGTGGTCACCACGCAGTTCGTGAACAAGGGCGTCGGCATCGACGTGCGCAAGAAGCTCACGGGCAAGTAGGCACACCGATTTTTTCCCGCGGGTCGCGCGGGGCTTGCGCCGGGGTCAGATGCCGGCGCCTGGGTTGCCATAAGGCACCGCGCGGCCTTTCACCCCCTGGGCTCTGACCCCGTCTCGCCGGCGGCCAACAACCGCCGGGCGAACCGGCCCTCAACCATGAAAACGCTAGTCGTCCACTGCCATCCGAACCCTGACAGTTTCAACCACGCGCTCTACCGCACCGCCCTCGAGGCGCTCCAGCCGCGACATCCCGTCAAGGCCATCGACCTGTACGCCGAGGGCTTCGACCCCACGCTGACATGCGAAGAGCGCATCGCCTACCTCGACAACCCCGCCCTGATACGCGAACGTGTGAAACCCCACGTCGAAGCGCTGCTGTGGGCCGAGCACCTGGTGTTCGTGTTTCCCACCTGGTTCCACGGGCCGCCGTCGATGCTCAAGGGCTGGCTCGAACGGGTGTGGCTGCCGGGCGTGGCCTTCCTGCCGGCGGAACGCAAGGGGCAGCTCGCGAAGTCGGGCATGCGGCACATCCGGCGGCTCACGGTGGTGACCACCGGCGGCTCGCCGCGCTGGTTCGTGATGGCCATCGGCGATCCGGGCAGGCGGCTCTTCACGCGGGCGCTGCGCGCACTCTTCGCGTGGCGCTGCAAGGTGACCTGGCTGCAGCTGCACGACATGAACGCCGTCACCGCGAGCGACCGCACCCATTTCATCGAACGCGTCTCGCGCAAGCTGGGCAGCATCTAGCGCAAGAGCCACCGACTCCAGAGGGAGACACAACACCATGAGCCTCGAACGCACGCTCACCGTCCGCGTCGAACGCATCTCGCGCCAGACGCCGGAAATCCTGGCCTTCGAGCTGGCCCACCCGTGGGGCCGGCCGCTGCCTTCCTACGAGGCCGGCGCGCACATCGACGTGCACATGCCCGGCGGCTTCTCGCGCCAGTACTCGCTGGCGCGCGCGCCATCGGCCGCGAACGCGGGGCGCTACGTGATCGGCGTGAAGCGCGAGCTGTCGAGTCGCGGCGGCTCGGCCTCGATGCACGAGCGCGTACGCGAGGGCGACCTGCTGCCGATCAGCGCGCCGCGCAACACCTTCCCGCTGCGCGAGGAGGCCACGCATCACCTGCTGCTGGCCGGCGGCATCGGCATGACGCCGCTGCTGGCGATGGCGCAGGCGCTCGCGGCGCGCGGCGCGGCCTTCACGCTGTGCGTGTTCGCGCGCAGCGAGGAGCACCTGGCTTTCGCCGACGCGCTGCGCATGCCTGCGCTGGCGCCGCACCTGCGCCTGCATCTCGACCAGGGCGATGCCTCTTCCCAGCGCATCGACCTGCGTTCGCTGCTGGCAGGGCACGCTCCCGGCACGCATCTGTACGTGTGCGGCCCCGGCGGCTTCATGCAGGCGGTGCGCGACGCCGCCGCGCACTGGCCCGAAGACGCGCTGCATGCCGAGTACTTCGCCGCGCCCACCGACGCGGGCGCGGCCGCCGGCCTGCCCTTCACGCTCAGGCTCGCCAGGCGCGGCATCACGGTGCCGGTGGCGGCCGACCAGACCGCCGTCGACGCGCTGCACGAGGTCGGCATCGACATTCCGGTGTCGTGCCAGCAAGGGCTGTGCGGCACCTGCGTGGTCGAGGGCGATGGCGAGGGCGCCGAGCACCGCGACTTCTGCCTCACGGGCAGCGAGCGCCGCCACAAGGTGGCGCTGTGCTGCTCGCGCGCCAAGGGGCTGGAACTGGAACTGCAGCTGTGAATGCACGCACCGCGATCACGGAAGAGAGCGACGGCGAGGCGCCCGCCACGCGCGGCCGCTCGCGCAAGTACACGCAGGTGCTCGGCCTCATCAACCAGGCCGCCATCGAGGTGTTCGCGAGCGAGGGGCTGGCCGGCGCGTCGACGCAGGCCATCGCCGACAAGGCGGGGCTGTCGAAGGCGCAGCTGCACTACTACATCGACAGCAAGGAGGCGCTGTACCGCCAGGTGCTGCAGGACATCCTCAACGACTGGATCGTGGTGTTCGGCTTCAGCGACGAGGCCTTCGGCCCGCGCAAGGTGCTGGGCGACCTGATCCGCCGCAAGATGATGTTCTCGTTCGAGCACCCGCTGCGCTCCCGCATCTTCACCGCCGAGATGCTGCGCGGTGCGCCGGTCATCAACGACATGATGGAGACGAGCAAGCAGCGCACCGACCAGGCCGCCGCCGTGATCCGCAACTGGATGACCCAGGGCCTGATGGACGAGGCCGACCCGATGCTGGTGCTGTTCCACATCTGGGCCGTGACGCAGTTCTACGCCGACCACGCCACGCAGGCCGCCTACTTCCGCGACACGGCCCAGCAGGGCCAGGACAAGGACGGCAAGGACCGGCGCTACCTGATCGAGCAGGTGACCGAGTTCCTGCTCAAGGGCGCCGGCGTCAGATAAGAACAGGACTTTTCGCGGACACCGCGGAACCGGCTCCGCCGGGCCGCAGGTGTCGCCCCCGGCGAGGGGTTGGCGAAGCGACACGAAGTGCGCGAAGCCTGGGGGAGTACCTATTGCGGCAGGTACATCGTGGCTTCCACCTCCACCAGCACCTCGTCCCCCGGCAGGAAGCGCGACACCTCCACCACCGTGCTCACTGGCGGCTCGCCCGGATAGAACAGGCCGCGCACCCGGTTGTAGAAGGCGTAGTGCGGCAGATGGCGGAAGTACTGCACCAGCTTCACCACGTCTTCCATCGTGCCGCCATGCTCGGCCGCGATCTGGCGGATGCGCTCCAGCACGAACCAGCTCTGCGCGACGATGGGCGCCTCGAACACATCCACCGACATCTGGCCGGTGGCGTAGCCCACGCTTTGCAAGGCGGTACGCGCTTCTTCGGGGATGGCGTCGTAGCCGGCGACCGCGCGGCGCGTGGCCGGGTCGACGGCGACCACGCCGCTCATGAAGACGAAATCGCCCACGCGCTTGGCGGCCGCGTAGTTGGCCATCGGCTTGCCCATGCTCATCGTTCGCTGCTCTCCAATACTTGGCCGGCGCGGATGACGGTGCGTTGCCGCCCGCGCGGGCCGATCAGTTCATGTTCCCCGGTGGCCGACAACACCAGCAGGTCGGCCGGGCAGCCCGGCGCGATGCGTCCGTCCCACGCGAGCCCCAGCGCCTTCGCGGGGTTCACGGTGATGGTGTCGAGCCAGTCGTCGGCCGGCGCGAGGTGCGCCGCCTGCACGCCGAGGCCGAAGGTCTCCAGCAGGTCGTAGCTGCCGTAGGGATAGAAGGCGTCCTGCACGTTGTCGGTCGCCAGGCTCGCACGCAAGCCCCGTGCCGCCGCTTCGCGGATGCGCGTGATGCCGCGACTCACCGGCGTGCGGTCCCACGCGCCCTGCAGGTAAAGATTGGTGGTGGGCAGCGCGACGAGGTGGATGCCCGCGCCGGCGCACAGCGCGAGCGTCTCGGCGGCCACCGCGTCTTCCTGCACCGAGAGCGAGCAGGCATGGCCGCAGACCACGCCCTGCCTGAAGTCGCGCGCACGCACCAGCTGGGCGATGCTGCGCAGGCCGGTGGCCTCGATGTCCAGGCCTTCGTCGACATGGAAGTCGAGCGCCAGGCCGTGCTGCTGCGCCAGGTCGAACACCCGCCCCAGCTTGTGGACGATGCCGTCGTTGCGGTAGACGAAGGCGCCGAGCACGCCTCTCGCGCGCTTCACCTCGCGCGCGACGCGCTCGCCCACCGCCATCTCGGCGAACAGGTCCAGCGGCGTGAGCGAGACGAACTGCAGCTCGATGCGCCCGCGCCATTCCTCGCGCAGCGCCTCGAACACCGCCAGCGCGGCCGGCGGCTCGGGCTGCACCCAGTCGAGGTGCGTGCGCAGCGCGCGGGTGCCTGACTGCCAGGCGTCGCGCAGCGCGTGCTCCATGCGCAGGCGCAGCGATTCGCCGGTCCAGCTCTCGCGGTGGCGGTTCATGCGCTCGATGGCGACGAACAGGTTGCCCTGCGCGGCGCCAACGTCCTGCACGGTGTAGTTCTTGTCGATGTGCGCATGCGCCTCGACCAAAGCGCTCAGCAGCGTGCCCCTGGCCTGCTGCTGTTGTGCGCTGGGCGTGATCGATCCGACCCTGTCGCCCGCCAGCACGATGTCGAACAGCTGCGCCTCGCCCGCCGCGAAGCCACGCAGCGGCGCCGGAATGCGCAGCCCTTCGAGCTTCATGCGCGCCGCTGCTTCCAGTCGCGCAGCCAGCCGAGGCCGGCCGAAGTGCCGCCGGGCTCCGAGCCGCGGCGCGGCCGGTACTCGCAGCCCACCCAGCCCTGCCAGCCGCACTGCGCCGACACCTCGTCGAGCACGTCGAAGAGGTAGGGGTAGTTCTGCTCGCCGGTGTCGGGCTCGTTGCGCTCGGGCACGCCCGCGATCTGGATGTGGCCGACGCGGCCGGTCGGCAGGTACTTGCGGATCTTCATCGCCACGTCGCCCTCGACGATCTGGCAGTGGTACAGGTCCATCTGCACCTTGAGGTTGGGCGCGCCCACGGTCTCGACGATCTCGTGCGCATGGTCCTGCCGGTTGATGAAGAAGCCCGGAATGTCGCGCGTGTTGATCGGCTCGATCAGCACGTCGCGGCCCGCCTTGGCGGCCTCGGCGGCAGCCCAGCGCAGGTTGTCGACGTACACGGGCTGCAGCGCGTCGCGCTGCTGTCCTTGTGGCACGAGGCCGGCCATGACGTGAATGCGCGGGCAGTCGAGCGCCACGGCGTAGTCGATGGCCCTGGCGATGCCCTCGCGGAACTCGGCCTCGCGCCCCGGCAGGCAGGCCAGTCCGCGCTCGCCGCCGTTCCAGTCGCCCGGCGGGCCGTTGAAAAGCACCTGCTGCAGGCCGTTGTGCTTCAGCCGGGCGACGATTTCTTCCTTCGAGAAGTCGTAGGGGAAGAGGTATTCCACGGCCTTGAAACCGTCCTTCGCGGCGGCGTCGAAGCGGTCGAGAAAGGCGAGCTCCGGATAGAGCATCGAGAGATTGGCTGCGAATTGGGGCATGGGGTGTTTTTACTACCAGCGCGCGCCGAAAGTGCGGCGCAGTTCATCGATCTGATCGGCATCCAGCGGCTCGGGCCTTGCGGCCTGCGCGAGCTGCTGGAGCCTGGCGGTTTCCTCGAGTTCCTCGAGCACGGCCATGGCGGCGGCCGGCGTGTCGTGCCACACGTTGGGACCGAGGCGCGTGAGCATCACGGCGCGGATCGGCGTGCCGGCGGCGCCGAAGCGCTCGATGGCCTGGGCGACCTGCTCGGCGGCTTCGGGCGCGCCGGGGCGGTGATACGGGATGACCGGCACATGGCCCACCTTCATCACGAAGTAAGGCGTGAGCGCGGGCAGCAGTTCGTCGCCGGGCGCCTTCAGCGTGAGCGCGACGCAGTGCGTGCTGTGCGTGTGGATCACGCAGGCGGTGTCCGCATCGAACTTCCGCGCGGCAGCGTAGATGCGCGTGTGCAGCGCGATGGTCTTGCTGGCGCGGTCGCCGCCGGTCTGCCGACCTTGCGCGTCGAGCCTCGCGAGCCGCGCCGGGTCGAGAAAGCCGAGGCAGGCGTCGGTGGGCGTGATGAGAAAGCCGCCGTCGTCCAGCCGCACGCTGATGTTGCCGGCCGTGGCGTGCACATAGCCGCGCTCGAACAGGCTGCGGCCGACGCGGCAGATTTCCTCGCGGGCTTGGTTCTCGGTCATGCTCTCGGTCATCCGAGCACTGTAAATGCCTTGGTGAAGAAATCGTCGCTGCCGAAGTTGCCGGACTTCAGCGCGATGTGCACGCCGGCCTCCGGCGCGGCCTCGGAGCGCGCATGGCACCACGGCACGCCCGGGTCGACCTGCGGGCCGATCTGCATCTGCGCGATGCCCAGCGCCTGCACGCAGGCGCCCGAGGTCTCGCCGCCGGCCACCACCAGCCGGTGCACGCCGCGCTCGACCAGCCCACGCGCGATGGCGGCGATGGTGCGCTCGACCATCGCGCCGGCCTCTTCCACGCCGAGGCGGCCCTGCACCGACTTCACGGCGCCAGCCTCGGCGGTGGAGTAGACGAGCACCGGGCCCTTGTCGATCAGCGGCGTGGCCCATGCAAGCACTTCGGCCGCGACATCCACGCCAGCCGCGATGCGCAGCGGATCGATGGCCAGCGCCGCGCCGCCGCGCTGGATGAAGTCGAGCACCTGCCGGTTGGTGGCCAGCGAGCAGCTGCCCGAGACCACGGCCGACTTGCCGCCGGACTTGGGCAGCGCGCTCGCCTGCGACGAGGGCGCGAGGCCGAAGTTGGCCGGCAGGCCGATGGCCACGCCCGATCCGGCCGTCACCAGCGGCCTCTTCGCGAGCGCCGGGCCCATGCGCAGCAGGTCGTCGTTAGACACCGCGTCGACGATGGCGATGGAAACGCCCTCGGCCTTGAGCTGCGCGATGCGCTCCTCGATGGCGGCGGCACCGCGCGCCACCACCGCGTAGTCGACGAGCCCCACCTTGCGCCTGCACTGCGCCTGCAGCACGCGCACGAGGTTGGGGTCGGTCATCGGCGTGAGGGGGTGGTTCTGCATGCCGCTCTCGTTGAGCAGCACGTCGCCCGCGAACAGGTAGCCCTTGAACACGGTGCGCTTGTTGTCGGGGAAGGCGGGCGTGGCGATGGTGAAGTCGCACCCCATCGCGTCCATCAGCGCCTCGGTCACGGGGCCGATGTTGCCTTGGGGCGTGCTGTCGAAGGTGGAGCAGTACTTGAAGTAGATCTGCTGCGCACCCTGCGACTGCAGCCAGCGCAGGGCATCCAGCGACTGGGCGATGGCATCGGCCGGTGCGACGGTGCGCGACTTGAGCGCAACGACGACCGCATCCACGTCGACATCAAGGGGACCTTCGGGCACGCCGATGGCCTGCACCACCCGCATGCCGGCGCGCACGAGGTTGTTGGCGAGGTCGGTGGCGCCGGTGAAATCGTCGGCGATGCAGCCGAGCACGAGCTTTGCCATGGCATTCAGTCCTTCAGCGGAAGCTTCACAGCCTGCGCGTTCTCGCGCACGTAGTCACGCAGGATCGCGTCGAAGCTGGCGTCGGCCTTCAGGCCCAGGGCCTCGGCGCGCACAGCGTGGATGCGGCTGGGCCAACTGGTGACGATCTTCGCGATGGCGGCATCGGGCTCCCAGTCGATCAGGCCGGCGGCTTCCTTGCCCGCGATGCGTTCGAGCGCCTGCGCCATGTCGCGCACGGTGGTGGTCAACGCGGGCAGGTTGATGGCAGTGCGCGCGCCCCATTCGGCGGCGCTGGCGGTGGCCGCGCGCACGATGCCCGCGACGGTGTTGCCGGGCGAGGCCAGCGCGACGGGCGTGTCGGGCGACACGGGGCAGCGCGCGCGCTCGCCGGCCAGCGGCTCGCGCAGCATGCCGCTCAGGAAGCTGGAGGCCGCGCCGTTGGGCCGGCCGGGGCGCACCGACACCGTCATCAGCCGCACGTTGCGGCCCTGCACGAAGCCCTTGCGCGTGAAGTCGGCCACCAACTGCTCGCCGATGAACTTCTGGATGCCGTAGCTGTTCTGCGGCGTGGGCAGCGTGGTGTCTTCGATCACCGCGGGCAGGCGCTGCTCGGGCGAGTCGCCGAACACCGCGACCGAGCTGGAGAACACGAACACCGGCGCATGGCCCGCGCGGCGCGCGGCTTCAAGCAGGCCGCGCGTGGCGTCGAGGTTGCTGCGCATGCCGAGATCGAAGTCGGCCTCGCATTCGCCGCTCACGGCGGCGGCGAGGTGGAACACGAGCTGCGTTTCGGCGACGGGCAACGCGCCATTGCCGAGCTGCTCCAGCAGGTCGCCCTGCACGAACTGCACGCGCGCGTCGGAAGCGAGGTCGGCGGGCGGCGGCACGCGGTCGGCCAGGGTGACGCGCGAGACGGGCTGCGCGGCCGATCCGGCCAGTGCGAGGTCGTCGCCCGCGAGCAGCGTGCGTGCGAGGCGAGCGCCCAGGAAGCCGCAGCCGCCGGTGATGAGGATGTTCATGTGCGTGTCTTTCTCTCTGTCTCTTTTTTCCGGATGCCTCAGGATTCTTGCGGAGCCTTCGGCACCTCGATGCCCGGGAAGATCTTGATGACGGCGCTGTCGTCCTCGCGCGCGAATCCCGCGGTCGAGGCCTGCATGAACATCTGGTGCGCGGTGGACGACAGCGGCAGCGGAAACTTGCTGGCGCGCGCCACGTCGAGCACCAGGCCCAGGTCCTTCACGAAGATGTCCACGGCCGACAGCGGCGTGTAATCGCCCGCGAGCACGTGTGCCATGCGGTTCTCGAACATCCAGCTGTTGCCCGCGCTATGGGTGATGACCTCGTACAGCGCCGCCGGGTCCACGCCCTCGCGCAGCCCCAGCGCCATGGCCTCGGCCGCCACCGCGATGTGCACGCCGGCCAGCAGCTGGTTGATGATCTTCACCTTGCTGCCCGCGCCCGCCTTGTCGCCCAGGCGGTAGACCTTGGCGGCCATGGCGTCGAGCACCGTGCCGGCGCGCTCGTAGGCGGCGGGGGTGCCGGCGGTCATCATCGTCATCTGGCCGCTCGCGGCCTTGGCGGCGCCGCCGGAAATCGGCGCGTCGAGGTACAGGATGCCCTGCTTCGCCAGGCGTGCTTCGAGCGCCACCGACCAGTTCGGATCGACGGTGGAGCACATCACGAACAGGCTACCGGGCTTCATCGAGGCGGCGCAGCCGGGCACGGTGCCGTCGCCGAACAGCACCGACTCGGTCTGCGCGGCGTTCACCACCACGCTGACCACGATGTCGCACTGCGCACCGAGCTCGGCCAGCGTGGCGCAGGCCGTGCCGCCCTCGCGCGCGAAGGCTTCGGCGGCCTCGCGGCGCACGTCGAACACATGCGGCGCATGGCCCGCGCGGCGCAGCGACTGCGCCATGCCGGCGCCCATCGCGCCCAGGCCCACGAGGCCGACGACGGGGGTGGCGGCGTTGGTCTTTTCTTGATTCATTGCGGTGCTTCCATTCAGTTGCAAGGCCACGCGCCCCCTGCGACGTGCCCCATTCGGGAAACACCGCGGAACCGGCTTGGCCCGGCTGCAGGTGTTGCCCCTGGCGACGGGGTCGGCGCAGCGACATGAAGTGCGCGAAGCCTGGGGATGTACTTCATCTAGCGATTGACGAGTTGTTTTGGCGTGAACCACACGGCGATGGCGCCGAGCACCAGCGCGCCGGCCAGCACGTACATGCCGATCTGGAGGGTCGAGGAAGTCGTGAAAAGCTGCTACTGGTGATTTATCAGGTCATCATACAAATTTGAATTCGGGTGGCAGGCCCGGGTAAACCCTTGGGACGGCCGCCTTCCGGCGGCTTTCCGGTGACTTCGTGTATCGGCGGCGGGCTCAGCCGCCGACCGGCCAGCCTTCGACCAGCGGACGGGCGAGCTGCTCGCCCTCCTGCTGCCAGAACACCGGATCGGCCTGCTCGATGCGGCGGATCGCGTTGTCCATGTGGCTCTTGGCGGCCTCGCGCGCGCGCAGCGGATCGCCGGCCTCGATCGCCTCGACGATGCGCGCGTGCTCCTGCGCCACCTCGCGCGCGAAATCGGCGCGGCGCGCCTCGTTGGCGCGCGTGACGCGGGTGGCGCCGTGCAGGAACTGCCGCAGGTACTGCAGCGTGCCGATGAGGAAGGGGTTGCGCGCCGCCTCGGCGATGGCGCGGTGGAAGCGCACGTCCTCGTCCGCCCCGTTGCCGCCCGCCTCGACCGCCGCGTGCAGTGCGGCGATGGCGTCGCGGATGCGCTGCACGTCTTCGTCCGTGCGGCGCTCAGCCGCCAGCGCGGCCACCTCGGCCTCGAGCGCGCGGCGCAACTCGACCATCTGGATCACGGCTTCGCGCGAGGCCACATGCGGCATCTCGAAGCGCAGCGGCTCGACGCCGGCGGCGCGCACGTAGACGCCGCTGCCCTGGCGCGAATCGAGCAGCCCCAGCGACTTGAGCCGCGAAACCGCCTCGCGCACCACGGTGCGGCTCACACCGAACTGCTCGGCCAGCGCGGTCTCGGTGGGCAGCCGGTCGCCCTCCGACAAGCGCCCGCTGCGCACCTCGGCCGCGAGCGCATCGGCCACCTGGTCGGCCAGGCGGACGGCGGGAGCGATGGACTGGAAGCGGGCGGCCATGGGTGCGAAGGGGGTGGGTCTGCGACTCTAACGCAGGGCCCGCCACTTTCGCGGCTGCTGCAGCTCAGCCCAGCGCGTGGCGCGCAGCGTTGGCGATGCTCTTCGCATCGACGCCGAAGAAGCCGCGCAACGCGGCGCGCGTGTCGCTGCGGCCGAAGCCGTCGGTGCCCAGCGTGATGTAGCGGCGGCCTTCGGGCAGGAAGGCTCGCACGCTCTCGGGCACGGCGCGCACGTAGTCGGTGGCGGCGACGATCGGCCCCTTTCCGGCGCCGAGCTGCCGAGCGATGAATGGCGTGTCGGCCTTCTCGCCAGCCAAGGCGCGCTGCTCGCAGGCCAGACCGTCGCGCGCGAGTTCGCTCCAGCTCGTCGCGCTGAACACCTCGGCCTCGATGCCCTCGTCGGCCAGCAGCTGCGCGGCCTTGACGACCTCGGTGAGGATCGCGCCCGAGCCCATCAGCGTCACTTTCTTCTTCGCCTTGCCCGATGCCGGCGCGTAAGTGCCGAAGCGGTAGCAGCCGCGCAGGATGTCGCCTTGCGCGCCGGCCGGCACGTCGGGCTGCGCGTAGTTCTCGTTCATGAGCGTGACGTAATAGAACACGTCCTGCTGCTCGACCATCATTTCGCGGATACCCGCGTCGACGATCACCGCCATCTCGCCCGCGAAGGCCGGGTCGTAGGCCTTGCAGTTGGGAATGGTCGCGGCCACGAGGTGGCTGCTGCCGTCCTGGTGCTGCAGGCCTTCGCCGCCGAGCGTGGTGCGCCCGGACGTGGCGCCGAGCAGAAAGCCGCGCGCACGCTGGTCGGCCGCGGCCCAGATGGCATCACCCACGCGCTGGAAGCCGAACATCGAGTAGTAGATGTAGAAGGGCAGCATCGCCAGCCCGTGCACGCTGTAGCTGGTGGCCGCGGCCGTCCAGCTCGCGATGGCGCCGGCCTCGCTGATGCCCTCCTCCAGGATCTGCCCGTCGGTGGCCTCGCGGTAGCTCAGCACCGAGCCGATGTCTTCGGGCGCATAGCGCTGGCCCACGCTCGAATAGATGCCGACCTGCTTGAACAGGTTGGCCATGCCGAAGGTGCGCGCCTCGTCGGCCACGATGGGCACGATGCGCGGGCCCAGGGCCTTGTCCTTCATCAGGTTGCCCAGCATGCGCACGAAGGCCATGGTGGTGCTCATCTCCTTGCCGCCGGCGACGGTGGCGAACTGCGCGTAGCTCGCGATGTCGGGCTTGACCACCACCTCGCAGGCGGTCTCGCGGCGCGGCATGGCGCCGCCGAGGGCCTCGCGGTGCTGGCGCAGGTAGCGCATCTCGGCGCTGTCCTCGGCCGGGCGGTAGAAGTCCATCGCGGTGGCCTGCGCGTCGGTCAGCGGCAGGTTGAAGCGGTCGCGGAATTCGATGAGGTCCACGTCGCCCATCTTCTTGTGCGAGTGCGTGGTCATCTTGCCCTGCGCGGCGCTGCCCATGCCGTAGCCCTTCTTGGTGTGGGCGAGGATCACGGTGGGCTGGCCCTTGTGCCTGGCCGCAGCCGCGTAAGCCGCATGGATCTTCACGAGGTCGTGGCCGCCGCGCTTGAGGCGGTCGATCTGCTCGTCGGTCATGCCTTCGGCCAGGCGCGCGAGCTCGGGGTTCTGGCCGAAGAAGTTGTCGCGGTTGAAGCGGCCGTCCTTGGCCGCGAAGGTCTGCATCTGGCCGTCGACGGTGTTGGCGAACACGCGGGCCAGCGCGCCGCTCACGTCCTGTGCGAAGAGGCCGTCCCAGTCGCTGCCCCAGATGAGCTTGACGACGTTCCAGCCGGCGCCGGCGAAGAGCTTCTCGAGCTCGTCGATGATGCGGCCGTTGCCGCGCACCGGGCCGTCGAGGCGCTGCAGGTTGCAGTTGACCACCCACACGAGGTTGTCGAGCTTCTCGCGCGCGGCGAGCGTCAATGCGCTCATCGATTCGGGCTCGTCCATCTCGCCGTCGCCGAACACGCCCCACACTTTTCGACCTTCGCAGTTCAGCAGGTTGCGGTGCGTGAGGTAGCGCATGAAGCGCGCGTGGTAGATCGAGCTGATGGGGCCGATGCCCATCGAGCCGGTCGGAAATTGCCAGAAGTCCGGCATCAGGTACGGGTGCGGATAGCTGCACAGGCCCCGCGCGCCGCTGCCGCTGGCGAAGGCGGGCGCGGTGAGCTCCTGGCGGTAGTGCTTCAGGTCTTCTTCGCTCAGGCGGCCTTCGAGGTACGCGCGGGCGTACACGCCGGGCGCGCTGTGCGGCTGGAAGAACACGAGGTCGCCGCGGTGGTGCTCGCTGCGCGCATGGAAGAAGTGGTTGAAGCCGGTCTCGAACAGGTCGGCCGCGCTCGCGTA
Organism: Variovorax sp. CAN15; assembly: GCF_030462475.1. Classification (GTDB taxonomy): domain Bacteria; phylum Pseudomonadota; class Gammaproteobacteria; order Burkholderiales; family Burkholderiaceae_C; genus Variovorax. Next base: position 56,714 of record NZ_JASMRZ010000005.1, on the reverse strand, counting down.
GCTGGCGATGTGGCCGCCGAGCTCGCCATATGCCTGGTTGGCCTTGGCCACCATCGCGAGCGCGTTCCAGCGCATCAGCGAGGCGAGCTTTTCCTCGATGGCGAGATCGCCCGGGAAGGGCGGCTGGTCTTCCACCGCGATGGTGTTGACGTACGGCGTCGCCAGCTCGGGCTGCCAGCCGATGCGCTGCTGCCGCGCAAGGCGGGCCAGCTCGGCCAGCATCTGCCTGGCGCGCTGCGGCCCCTGCGTTTGCGCCAGCGCCACGAAGGCGTCGCGCCACTCGGCGGTCTCCGCGGGGTCGGGGTCGTGCGAGAGCTGCGTTTCATCCAGCAGCAAGGCGCGCATCTGGTCGGGCGAAATCGGGGCGTTCATGACGGCACTTTAGGCCGCGGTGAGCAAAATTAGCTACCGGCAGCGTCAATCCCATGCAGGTGCTGCAGCATAAAATTCCGCAAAATTCAAACAGCACGGCATTTCATGCAACTCGACGCCATCGACCTGCGCATCCTCGACGAACTTCAGCGTGACGGCGCGCTGTCGAACGTGGAACTGGCGCGGCGCGTGCACCTCTCGCCATCGCCCTGCCTGTCGCGCGTGAAAGTGCTGGAGGCCAACGGCGTGATCGACCGCTACGTCGCCCTCGCAAGCGCCAAGGCACTGGGCCTCGGGCTCAACGTGTTCATCTCGATCAGCCTCACCACGCAGAGCAAGCAGTCGCTCGCCGACTTCGAGCAGCGCATCGCCGAACACGACGAGGTGATGGAGTGCTACCTGATGACGGGCGACAGCGACTACCTGATCCGCATCGCGGTGGCGGACATGGCGGCGCTGGAGAAATTCATCCTGGAGCAGCTCACGCCGATCCCGGGGATCGAGAAGATCCGCTCCAGCTTTGCGCTGAAGCAGGTCAGATACAAAACGGCGCTGCCGTTGCCGGCAGCGCCGTCCTGAATCAGGCGCGAATGTGCTTTCGCGACGCTCTTACTTCGAGAGCTTCGGCTGGATCGGATCGGCCGTGAGGTAGCCGACGGCCGCAGCGTAGCGTTCCTTGTAGTTCGCGCGGATCAGCGGATCGAGCGTGGCCTGCACCTTGCCGTGGATGCTGCCCCAGTCGCCGGCGTGCTGGAAGTTGCTCATGATGTACGTCCAGCCGTTGATCTCGTCGACCGCGTGCAGGCCGGTCGATTCGCCGCCCGCGGGAATCGACATGACGCGCGAGAGCTTCTTCGTGTCGACGTTGTAGGCCCACAGGAAGTTGTTGACGTGGCTGCTGCTGTCCTCGCCGATGAACAGCGTGCGCATCTTCTCCGAGAACTTGAGGTTGTCGGGGTTGCCGACCTTGTCGGGATTGGATGTGTTGCCCAGCGCGTCGGCGGAGATGTCCTCGCCCACGATCAGCGCGCGCGTCTGCATCGGCACCCATTCGCTGTCGATGGCCTTGCCGTCGGTGTCCTTCTGGCCGCCCGTGAGGTTGTGCGCCATCACGCCGCCGGCACTGAGCTTCTTGGGCAGCGCGATGTTGGTGCCGGCGGTCCAGCCCTTGCCGCCGCTGACCATCGAGTCCTGGATGTTCTGCAGGGCGGAGTAGGCGATCTTGTCCTTGATGTTGACGGTGGTGCCTTCCATCTTGGTGAAGGCCATGCTCGCGCCCATGAGGTTGGCGTAGCGGTGGGTTTCCAGGAAGGCGGCCGCCTTCTCCATGCCCGGCTTCAGGCGAACCCAATTGGCCTTGCCGTCGCAGTACATCAGCGTGTAGGTGCTATCGACCGCGGTCACCGGGGTCAGCGGCGTAGCGTCGCTGGAGCCGTTCTGCACGGCGTACACGACATCGAGGATGTCCGTGGCAACGAGCGAGTTGGCCAGGGCCTCGATCTCGGCGCTGGTGGCGTGGCCGAGCCGCACCCAGGTCAGCTTCGTGGCCGCGGCGGCCGGGTCGATCGAGTAGCCCGCGTCGTACTTGGCGACATAGAGCGTGCCGGCCGACAGATCCTTTTCCTTGTCGGCGACGAACATGAAGAAGCCGCCGTTGGTGTAGTCGTCGCCCATGATGGCGGTGCGCTGGTCGGGCATGACCTGGATCAGCTCGTGCGAGATGCGGCCAAGGCAGTAGTGCTTCTTGACGCTGCCGGTGCCGTCTGGGTTGACTGTGACCTCGGGCAGGTGGCCGTAGTGGTACGGGTTGGCCTTGGTCGGGTCGCCGAACACGTTCTGGCTATAGGCCTTGAACATGGTGGAGGTGGTGGCGGTGAACGCATCGGGTTCGTACTCTTCGCTCGACAGATGGGTGCCCCAGGGCGACAGGCTCGCGCCGCAGGTGATCCACAGGCCGTGGGCGCTGGACATGTCGACGTTGTGGTACTTGACCAGGCTCAGCTTGCCGGTGGTCTGGTCCTGGTCGAGCGTGAGCACCGCGATCGGCGAGGGCAGCGTGCCGTAGGTGTTGTTGCCGGCAAGGTCGCGCGTGGTGTATTCGAACTGGACGACGGCGAAGACCGGCTTGCCCTTGACGCCGTCGACCTTGGCGTTGGGCACGGTCAGCAGCGAGGTGCCATCGGGGCTGTCGGAGTAGAACTGGCGCGTGTTGACTGGCACCGACTTGTCCAGGATGGGCTGGTTGTTGATGTCGTAGTAGCCGCCGGCCAGCACCTTGCCGCCCTTGCCGTCGGACACTAGGTCGCCGGTCAGGAAGAAGGGCTGGTAGGCCAGCTTGTATTCTGTCGAGCTGCCGTTGTCGAACGAGATCTTGAGCGTGGACCCGACAGTGGTGGTGGCCATGGCGGCGGCGTTGGACAGCGTCGGTGCGGCCATGCCGGTGAATTCGGCCGAGACATACGTTGCGGCGGCCGGGGCCGGTGCGGGCGCTGGGGCCGGCGCGGGAGTGGGAAGCGGCAGGAACGGCTGGCCGTTGCCGCCGCCACCTCCGCAGGCCGTCAGGAAGGCCACGCCGCCCAGCGGGAGCATGGGAGCGGCGCCCAGCAGCTTGAGGGCCTTGCGGCGCGAGGGAATGGGTTCGGCCGAGGGAACGTCGTTCCGGTTGTTTGCGGTCATGCGCAATGTCTTTCTTCGTAGGGTGGAAAAGTAACCAGCCCGCGAAGTTAGGCAATTCGCATGACAGCGCCGTGAAACACTCAGCGTCCAGTCAGGCGACTTGATGCCGATTTCACATTCTTGCAAGCACTCCGAAACCCGGCAGTGACGAGTCCCGGAGGGGGTTGCGGAGAGCGTCGGCGCTTGTCAGAGACCGATCAGGCCGCCGTCGTTCTTCGTGATCACGATGGTCGCCGAGCGCGGCCGGGCGTTGCCGCCGTCCGGCCAGTGGCTGCTGAACTTGCCCGGCGTACCGATGTCCGCGGAACTCGTGTCCTCGCCGGGATGCTGGATGTTCACGAACAGCGCGCGGCCATCGCCCGATTCGGCCACGCCGGTGATCTCGCATTCCACGGGGCCGACCAGGAAGCGGCGCAGGCCTTCGGTGCCTGGAGCCTTCCCCACGAAGGTGTTCTGCACGCGCGAGGACGAACCGGAGAGGTTGGTGATTGCCCTGGGGCCGCCGTCGCCCACCTTGCCCGGCAGCGCGGCCAGCAGCATGCAGTTGGTGACGTCGGTGTAGGCGCCGTCGTCGGTCTCGATCCACAGCAGGCCGGGCGCGGCCTCGCTGAACCACAGGCCGTCGGGGCTGGAGAAGTCGTTGTCGGCCGACAGCAGCGAGAGGTTGACGTCGGCCGAGGCGCCGTCGCGCGCACCGAAGAGGTACACGTCCCACTTGAAGCTCAGCGAAGTCGGGTCGCCGTTCTTGTCGGCGAAGCGCACGATGTGGCCATTGGGATTGCCCGAGTACGACGCGCCGGTGATCTTCGGCGCGCTGTAGGAGCGCGGATTGGCCGCGTCGGTGGTGGTGATCGAGCGGTTCGAGTTGTTGGTCAGCGTCAGATAGACCTCGCCGGTCTTCGGATTGACGGCAGCCCACTCGGGACGGTCCATCTTCGTGGCACCTGCGGCATCCGCCGCATGGCGGGTGTTGATCAGCACGTCGGCGGCATCGGCGAAGGCGTAGTTCGCGTAGCCGGCGGTGATGTTGTTCTCGCCCAGCTTCAGCTCGAGCCAGACGCCGGAGCCGTCGGCGTTGAACTTGGCCACGTAGAGGCGGCCGTCGTCCATGTACTTGTCGCCGGCCGCCAGGCCGCCGCCGACGTCGGACGCGGACCAGCTCTTCGTGGAGACGAACTTGTAGACGTACTCGCCGCGCGCGTCGTCGCCCATGTACCAGACCAGCGGCTTGCCGACCACGACAGGGCCCAGGCAGGCGCCTTCATGGCCGAAGCGGCCCAGCGCGGTGCGCTTCTTCGGTGTGCTCGACGGGTTGAATGGATCGATCTCGACCACCCAGCCGTAGGTGTTCGGTCCGTTGCGATAGTCGTCGGCCGCGGTGGCACCGGTGACTTCGCAGTTCCAGCGGCCGTACAGGTTGTCGGCCGTATCCGGCGTGACGGTGGCCCAGAGTTCGCGGCCGTTGCCGGAAACGCCGTAGCGGCCGAAGGAAGCCAGTTCCTTCGGCGTGGCGCCGGTGCTGTTGGTGCGGCGGAAATAGCCGGCCCAGTTCTCTTCGCAGGTCAGGTACGTGCCCCACGGCGTGGTGCCGTTGGCGCAGTTGTTGACGGTGCCGCGGGTCTTGCTGCCGTCGGTCGAGTACCTGGTCTTGAGATAGTCGGTCTTGGCGGCCGGGCCGGACAAGGTCATCTCCGTCAGCGTGTGGACGCGGCGATTGAAGCTCGAGTCCTGCTTGTAGCTCCAGTTGGCGCCGCTCTTGCTGACCTCGATCACGCTCACGCCATGCGCGTAGAACTCGCGCAGCACTTCGTCCGCGACGGTGCGCGCACCGCTGACGATGGTCTGGCCGGCGGGGTGCAGGAACACGGGCGTGATGGCCTCGTGGTTCATCACCAGCAGCCCCCGCGTGGCATTGGCTGGGTCCCACTTGTTCGAGGCGTTCATGCCGAAGAAGGTCATGCCGTCGTGGTGGTCGCCGGCGCGGCGATCGAAGGTATCGGCGGCGTCGGTGCCGTCGTTCCTGTAGGTGGCCACGGTCGGCGTGATCGGGTCTCCCAGGCGGAACAGCACGCTGGCGGTGTAGCCCACGGGCACGGTCACGACGTCGGCGAGGCTCTTGGCGACGGCATTGAAGCCCAGCTTCATCGGCCCGGCCGGTGCGGGAGCGGGAGCAGGCGCTGGAGCGGGTGCCGGGGCGGGCGCCGAGGGAAGAATGGGGAGGCCACCGCCACCGCCTCCTCCACCTCCGCAGGCCTGCAGCAGCGCAGTGCCGGCGGTACCGACGCCCAGGCCGACGAGGCGACGGCGGTTCAGCAGGGGAACGATCAGGTCGTTGAAAGAGGGATTCGACGTGGGATTGGTACCGATGTCGTCGATATCGACCACGGGGGTTCCCGTGCGGGGGTGGGCGGTCATGCGAAATGCCTTTCTTCGTGGGTTGAAAATCCAGCCCGCGAAATTAGGCATTCGGCATTACGGCTCCGTGAATTGGTCAGCTTCCGTTCAGATTCGAACGGTTAATCGGGAAATGCGGGGTATGGAGGGTATTGGGGACTTCCGGTGAATTGACGTCCCCGCCCACCGTTTCGTCAAGGCGCCGGCAACTGCCGCGGCCACAGGGCCCACAGCCTCAGCGGCTGGTTCATGCTCGCCGCGAGGCGGCCCGCGTCGGCGCCGGTGCCGGCGAAATAGTCGGCGCGCACCGCGCCGAGGATGGCGCTGCCGGTGTCCTGCGCCACCACCAGCTTCTGCAACTGCGCCGCCGGTCCGCTGGAGGCCAGCCACACCGGCGTGCCGTAGGGAATGCTCTCGCGGTCGACCGCGATGGAGCGGCCGGCCGTGAGCGGCACGCCCTGCGCGCCGCGCGGGCCGAAGGCGGCGTCGACCTCGCTCATGGTCTCTTCGCGGAAGAACACGTAGCGCGGGTTGCTCCACATCATCTGCGTCACGCGCTGCGGGTTCTGCGCGGCCCAGGCCTTGGTGTCGTCCGGCCACTTGCCGACCTTGGCCACGCCCTGGCTCATCAGCCACTGCTGCACGCTGCGGTAGGGCTGCTCGTTGGTGGCCGAGAAGGCGACGCGCACGGTGTGCTGCCAGCCGTTGGCCTCGGTGATGCGCAGCCGTCCGGAGCCCTGGATGTGCAGCATCAGCGCATCGATGGGGTCGGCCATCCATGCGATCTCGCGCCCGCGCAGCGCGGCCTGTGCCTCGGGCAGGGTCTCGATCTCCTGGCGCGTGTACCAGGGACGGCGCGGCACGAGGCCGTCGGGCGCCTGGTAGATCGGCACGTTGAAGGTGGCGGTGGGCACGCGCGAAGCCTCGTACACCGGCTCGTAGTAGCTGGTCAGCTTGCCTTCGATCTGGCCGTTCAGTGCCTCCACGCGGTAGGGCTGCAGCCGCTCGGTCATCCACTGGCGCTGCTCCTCGGGAGTGGCGATGGTCAGCTGGCGCACGTCGCGGCACAGCGGCGCGAAGGCGGCGTTGGGGCGCGTGCAGTTCGCCAGCAACGCGATCCACGCTTCGTGCAAGGGGTCTTCGCCGAAACCGGGAAGCTCGCCCCAGCCGACGGGCACCCAGCGGCTCTTGGGATGCGCGAGCGAGCCGGTGAGCGGACCGAGGTCGCGCGGCTGGCTGACGGGTGGGCGGATGGGAGCCTCGGGGGTGCGAGGGCCGGTGGAACAGGCGGCGAGCGTTGCTACGATCACAAGCCCGACCAGCCACTGGAGTCCATTTCTCATGGGTTTGATTCTGCTTGAAGCCCTCGCCGCGGGACTCGTGTTCATCCTGATCATCTGGTGGACCATGTTTTCGGGCCGCAACAAGGGCGAATTGCACGATGGCGACGACGAGCCCGAAGCCGGCCGCGGCACCACCGACCGAAAGCCGCCGCCCGAAGCGTGAACTGCTTGTGCAGTCTCCAGCCGCGCGGCGGTGTCGGACAAGCACCCGAATGCTATTGCTTTAGTAGCAATCATTGCAGCATTCATGCGCGAAGACGAAACTTTTCTTATTTTCCGCAGGGCTTTGAGCCCGTACCATCTCGCACTCCCCGAAGGCTAAGCTGTGGCCCGTCTGATTCAACCTTGAAAGGGATCGCCATGAAAAAATTCGTACTCGCCACCACCGCCGCCGCCCTCGTCCTCTCGGGCTGCGCGGGCGGCATGACCGACACGCAGCGCAACACCGGCATCGGCGCCGGCATCGGTGCGCTCGGCGGCGCCGCGATCGGCTCGGCCACCGGCGGCAACCGCGGCGCCATCGGCACTGGCGCGGTGCTCGGCGCGGCGGCCGGCGCGCTCGGCGGCTACCTGTGGTCGCAGCGCATGGAGAACCAGAAGCGCCAGATGGAAGCCGCCACGCAGGGCACCGGCGTGGCCGTCACGCAGACGCCCAACAACGAGCTGAAGCTGCAGATCCCGAGCGACGTGTCCTTCGACGTGGGCCGCGCCAACATCAAGCCCAATTTCGCGCCGGTGCTCGACCAGTTCGCCAGCGGCCTGCGCGGCAACCCGAACGCCGAGGTGCGCATCATCGGCCACACCGACAGCACCGGCTCGGACGCCATCAACAACCCCCTGTCGGTCGAACGCGCCGCCAGCACGCGCGACTACCTCGTGGCGCGCGGCGTGAACGCGGCGATCTTCCGCATCGAAGGCCGCGGTTCGCACGAGCCGATCGCCGACAACAACAGCGACGCCGGCAGGGCACAGAACCGCCGCGTCGAAATCTACGTGGGCGAGCGCGCACCGCAACGCTGAGCGACCGCCGGCGCACGAGAGGGAAACCGGTCGCGCTGAAAGGCCGGTTCCCGCCACTACCGTTCCATTGGTCCATTAAGAGGGAATCTCATGAGGAAGTTCGTTGTTTCGAGTGCGGCAGCCGCCGCGTTGCTGTTCATCGCGGGCTGCGCATCGCAGTCGGCCCCCCCGCCGGCACCCGCGCCTGCAGCCGCGCCCGCCGCCGCGCCGGCCAACAGCTGGACGGCCCGCCTGGCCACGCTGAAGAGCGACCTCGAGACCTCGACCAAGGGAACCGGCGTGGTGATCGAGCAGACCGCCGACAACCAGCTCCATCTGGTGATCCCGAACGAGATGTCGTTCGACACTGGCCGCGCCAACGTCAAGCGCAACTTCGCGCAGGTGCTCGACAAGGTCGCCGAAGGCCTGAAGAGCGCCACAGCCGCCAGCGTGCGCGTGGTGGGCCACACCGACAACACCGGCAGCGAGGAAGGCAACGAGCGCCTCTCGGTGAGCCGCGCCGACAGCGTGCGCAACCACCTCGTGAGCCGCGGCGTCTCGACCACCGCCATCACCACCGACGGCCGCGGCTCGCGCGAGCCGCTGGCGGACAACGGCACGGCCGCCGGCCGCGCGCAGAACCGCCGCGTCGAGATCTTCGTGGCGGAGAAGGGCTAACCCCCAGGCTTCGCGCACTTCGTGTCGCTGCGCCACCCCCCTTGCAGGGGGCAACACCTGCGGCCCGGCGAAGCCGGTTCCGCGGTGGTCTTGGGCTAACCCCCAGGCTTCGCGCACTTCGTGTCGCTGCGCCAACCCCCTTGCAGGGGCAACACCTGCGGCCCGGCGAAGCCGGTTCCGCGGTGTTCTGCGAAGAATCCGGGGCTAGAGTTCTCGTAGACGGTTGGCCAACTCGACGGCCGACTTCACTTCCATCTTGTCGAACACGCGCGCGCGGTGGACCTCCACCGTGCGCACGCTGATCGCGAGCTGGTCGGCGATGAGCTTGTTGGGCAGGCCCTCGACCACCAGCCGCATCACGTCGCGCTCGCGCTCGGTCAGCTCGCCGACGCGCTCGGCCAGCCCCCTGCGCGCGCGCTGCACTTCCAGCGCCTGAAGCGACGCGTTCAACGCATGCTCGATGCGATCGACCAGCGCGTTGTCCGAGAAGGGCTTCTCGCAGAAATCGAAAGCACCGCGCTTGACCGCGTCGACGGCCGTGGGCACGTCGGCATGGCCGGTCAGGAAGATCACCGGCATCGCGGGCAGCAGGCCGCGCTCGACGATCCGGTCGAACAGCACCAGCCCGCTGGTGCCGGGCATGCGCACGTCCAGCAGCAGGCACAGCGGCTGCTGCGGCAGCGGGCCCTGGTCGAGGAACTGCTCGAACGCCTCCGCGCTCGCGAAGTGCTCGCTGGCCAGGCGCCGCGAGCGCAGCAGCCAGGCCAGCGCCTCGCGCACGCTGGCGTCGTCGTCCACGATGAAGATCAAGCCGTCGATCAGCGGTTGCATATCAATTCAATTCAATTCCAAAAACGGGCGCGGGCCCTTCGAAGGCCCCGCGGAACCGGCTTCGCCGGGCCGCAGGTGTCGCCTCCGGCGAGGGGGAAGGAGAAGCGACGCGAAATGCGCGAAGCCTGGGGGTGGATCATGTACTCGGCAGAGTGAACCTGAACACGGTACCGCGCGGCTTGTTGGGCTCGAACACGAGCGCGCCGCCGTGCTGCTCCACCACCGTGCGGCAAAGGCTCAGGCCGAGCCCCATGCCGTCGGCGCGGGTGGTGAAGAAGGGCGTGAAGAGCCGCTCTGCGACCTCCTCGCTGATGCCGCTGCCCAGGTCGGCCACCGAGAACTCGATCCAGCGCCGGCCGTCCTCCTGGCCCGTGGCGCCCATCGCGGCGGCGCGCGCCACGCGCAACCGCAGCACGCGGCTGCCGACATTGTCGGGGCCGTCCATGGCCTGCATCGCGTTGCGCGCGAGGTTCAGCAGCACCTGCTCGACCAGGGTGCGGTCGCACATGACGGCGGGCAGGCGGTCTTCGAGCACCACCTCGATGATCACGCCGAGCTTGCGCGCCTGCAGCCGCACCAGCGGCAGCACCGCGTCGATCAGCGCCTGCGGCGCCACGGCCTCGCGCGCGCGGTCGCGCCGGCGCACGAAGTCGTGCACGCTGCGGATCACCTGCCCCGCGCGGTCGGCCTGCTCGGCGATGCGCTTCACCGCCATCGCGACTTCGCCCTGGTCGCCCTTGGCGTTCGGGCCCAGCAGGTTGAGCGAGCCGCTCGCGTAGCTGGCGATGGCGGCCAGCGGCTGTGTGAGCTCGTGGCTCAGCAGCGAGGCCATCTCGCCGACCGTGGCCAGCCGCGCGCTGGCCTGCAGGCGCTCCTGGCTGGCACGCGAGAGCTCCTCGATGCGGCGCTGCTCGCTCACGTCGATGAACGCACTCATCCAGCCGGTCTGCACCTTGTGCGCATTGATCAGCGGTGCTTCGAAGATGAGCACCGGAAAGCGCGTGCCGTCCTTGCGCATGAAGACCGACTCGAAGCCCTCGCGCGGCGGCATGCCGCCCGCAAGCCGGCGTGCCTGCCGCTGCTGGTACTCGTGGGCCAGCTCGGTGGGCCAGTAGGGAGCCTCGGCGTTGTCCGCCATCAGTTCCTCGGGGCTGAAGCCCACCATCTCGCAGAAGGCCGGGTTCACGTAGGTGATGCGGCCGCGCAGGTCGCGCGCGCGCAGGCCGGTGATGACGGAGTCTTCCATCGCCTTGCGGAAGGCCAGCGCGTCGGCCAGGTCGCGCTCGGCGCGCAGGCGGCGGCGGGTGTCGCGCGCGAGCAGCACCAGCACCGACACCAGCGCGATGGAGATCGCGGTGACCAGCGCCGTGAGCATGTTCGGGAACAGGTCGGGTGCCGCGCGCCAGCCGTCCACGCGCAGCATCAGCGCGGCGCCCGGCAGGTCGATGAGCTGCTGCGAGGTGAACACGCGCGTGCCGGTGCGCCGCGAGCTGCCCAGCGCCACCAGCCGGGTACCGTCGGCCTCGGTGAAGGCAACTTCCTGGCCGCGCGTGAGCGTGGGGCCGACCAGCTCGATCAGCGCATCGCGCAGCGAATAGCTGGCCACCAGATACCCGCCTGCATCGATGGGCACGCACAGCTCCATCACCTCGATGCCGCCGCCGCCCGCGATGGGCACGTAGTGGCTCGGCGAATAGGCCGACGCACCCAGCTTGCGCGCCGCGGCGCAGGCCAGCGACACATCGGACTGATCGGGGCCGCGCGTGTCCTCGTCGAGCACACGCATGCGGTAGGGCGTGTTGACGGCCTGCAGCGGGCGCAGCGCCGAATCGCGCCATTCGAGACGCAGCCACTCGCGGTGCTCGCGCAGCAGCGCGGCGGCCACCTCCGGCCACTTCGCGGGATCGGCGCCGGGCGCCTGCGTGGCGCGCAGGCTCTGCGCATTGCGCTGGAAGCCACTGCGCAGGTCGGCGACGGCGTCGGCGGTGTCGCGGTCGAGCGCTGCCTGCACCTGCTCGACCTCGTGCCGGCCCGCGAGCCACACCACCGTGACCAGCAGCACCGACACCAGCACCGCCAGCAGCAGCCACAGGAACCAGCGCTGCCACAGCGAGCGCAGCCGCGCATAGGCCAGCAGCGCCCATCGCTGCGGCCCAACGGTCACCAGCGCATCAGACATACCGGCAACACCGCCGCACGCAAGGTAAGCGGCTTGTTCCGGGAACACCGCGGAACCGGCTTTGCCGGGCCGCCGGTGTTGCCCCCGGCGAGGGGGTTGGCGCAGCGACACGAAGTGCGCGAAGCCTGGGGGTCATTTCTAGATCACGCTGTGCGAGAGCACCGGCAACTGTGTGCGCGAGCTCTGCACCTTCGCGGCGTCGATGTCGAACAGCACCACGCCTTCGTCGGTGGCCTGCTGCGCCACCACCGTGCCCCACGGATCGACGACCAGCGACTGGCCCCAGGTCTGGCGGCCGTTCTCGTGCGTGCCGCCCTGCGCGGGCGCGACCACCCAGGCCAGGTTCTCGATGGCGCGGGCGCGCAGCAGCACCTCCCAGTGCGCGGCGCCGGTGGTGCGGGTGAAGGCGCTGGGCACCAGCAGCAGGTCGGCGCCCTGCTTGGCAAGCGCCCGGTACAGCTCGGGAAAGCGCAGGTCGTAACACACGCTCATGCCCACGCGCCAGCGGTGGCCGTCGCGCGAGGGCAACTCGAACACCACCGGCTTCGCGCCGGGCGCGATGACGCGGCGCTCGTCGTAGCGCTCGGTGCCGTTGTCGAAGAAGAAGAGATGGATCTTGTCGTAGCGCGCCACGCATCGCCCGTCGGGCGAGAAGGCCAGCGAGCTGTTGAACACGTGATCGGCGTCGGTGCTCTCGATGGGCAGCGTGCCGCCGACGATCCACAGCCCGAACTCGCGCGCCGCATCGGCCAGGAAGCCCTGCACCATGCCCGCGCCGGCCGTCTCGCGCAGGGCCAGCTTGTCGGTGTCGCGCGCGCCCATCATGCAGAAATACTCGGGCAGCACCGCGAGTTCGGCGCCGGCCGCGGCGGCCTGCGCGAGCAGGTCGTGGGCACGCGCGAGGTTGGCTTCGCGGGCGATGGCCGACACCATCTGGATGGCTGCGACTTTCATTGCTTGGTCTCCGTTTTCTTGCCGTCGTCCGCTGTCTGCGAGGCGGGCGGCAGCCCGGGGATGCCGGGAATGCTCTGGGGCAGCAGCTGCAGCGAACGCGGCACCTTCGCTATTTTGGGATCGGTCCAGGTGCCCTCGACGTGGAACTCCTGCGTTGCCGCCGCCGCAAGCGGCTTGCTCAGCACCCATTGCGCAAGGAAGGTGCCCAGGCCGATGGCCGGGTTGATGGCCGTGGCCACGAGCGCCGCGGTACCGGCGTTGATCTCTGGCACCACCACCACGCGCAGGTTCTGCGTCTCGCGCACGATGTCGGCCGAGCCGTCCATCAGCGCGGCGGCGTTGACGCCCTTCATCTGCAGGTTGTTGGTGCTGGCGATGCCCTTGCTGATCTTCGCGTCGCCGCGGATGAAGTCGAAGGCGAAGCCCTCGCTGAACACGTCGCGGAAATCGAGCGTGAGCCTGCGCGGCAGCGCCTGCAGGCTCAGCACGCCCAGCAGCTTGGCGAGCCCCGGGTCGGCCTTGAGGAACTGGCCCTGCTCCACGTCGAGTTGCAGCTGCCCGCCCAGGCTCGGGTAGTCGAGCGAGAAGGGCGAGCCTCGCCAGTTGACGTCGCCTTCCATCCTTCCGCGCCCGCGCCGCAGCACGCCCGGCATGCCGAATCGCGTGAGCAGTTCGCCGGCGTCGGCGATGTCGAGCCTGAAGTTCATGGCGGTACGGCGCTGGCCGGCCGCGGCGCCGGGCACGGCGGCCCAGGTGCCCTTGGCCGCGAAGCTGGCCTCCGGCATGGTGAAGGTCAGCTTGTTGAGCGCCCATTCGCGTCCCGCGCCGCCGCGGTTGACCGCGTCGATCTCGGCGCGGCCGAGGCGCTTGCCCAGCAGCTCGAAGTCGTCGATGACGATGTCCAGCGCCGGCAGGTTGCCGGGCTGTTCGTCGAGCAGGGTCTCGACCTGCGTGGCCTCGGAGGGCGCGATCTTCAGCCGCGCGAGCCGCGCGTAGAGGCGCCCGGCCTGCGCGTGGCGGTACTCGGCATAGCCGCTGAGCTCGGTGGCGTCGATGTTGGCGCGCCAGACGCTGCCCTCGCGCGTGCCGCCGAGCACCACGTTGTGCAGCGTGCGGCCCGCGATGCCCAGCTGCTGCGCGCGCACCGCGATGCGCGTGGGCAGGTAGGCCATCGACGGATCGTCGGGGCGCTCCGGGGCCTCCGCGCCCGTGCCGGCGGCCTCGCCGAGCAGCGCCTGCCAGGCGGCCATGTCGAGCTTGGCGACGTTGACGTTCGCGAACACGCCTTTGTCGGGAAGGCTGGCCGTCTCGCCCTGCGCGAGTCCCACGCCGATGCTGCCGCGCAGCACGCGCGCCTCGCCCCCGGCGAGTTCGCGCACGTACTGGATGGCGCCGACGCGGCCGAGGTCCAGCGAGAGCTGGTCCTGCGTCGCCACGGCGGCGCCCTGTTTCGTGGTTTCGCGCGCGAGCACCTTCTTCTCGATGCGCAGAGGCATCTGCTCCTCGGCCGTCTTCACCAGCGGCTGCGGCAGCTCCAGCGCCAGGCCCTGCAGGCTGCTGGTGAGCAAGAACTCGGGTGCGCCGTCGCGCACCGAGAAGGTGGCGGCGTAGGACGTGCTGCCGGTGGCCTTCTTCGCCAGGCGCGCGAGCCAGTCGACCTCGCGCGCGCCGCGCAGGCCTTCGGCGGTGGCCGTGCCCTGGGCCTTCAGCGCGACCTCGCGGTTGGGGCCGGAGAAGCGGCCCCGGCCTTCCAGGCGGACATCGCCGCCGAGCAGCTTCGCCTGCACGCCGGCCAGCGAGAAGCCGGTTTCGGTGAAGCTGACCGTGCCCTTGGCCTGGGTGAACGCCGGCGCCTCGGGCACCACCTGCAGCTCGTTGCCGGCCAGCACCACGCTGGCCTGCACCTTGGCGTTGTCCATGGCCTCCAGGGGCAATTCGAGGCGCAGCTTGTAGTCGGCCGAACCGGTCGCGCGCGCGGCCTGCATGATCTCGCCCACGCCGCCCGGCTCGGTGCCGGCCAGCGGCGCCCCCGCGCGCAGAACCTCGCCCAGCGGGCCCTTGGCCTGCACGTCGACGCGCAGCATCTGCGCGTGGTGCGAAAGCTCCGGGATCTGCGCCTCGCCCTTGGTCACCTCGACACCGGTGGTACCGGCCAGGCGGCCACTCGCGTTGCGCACCAGCATGCTGTCGCGCTCGAACACCAGTTCGCCCGACAGGCCCGTGAGCGCCGGCCAGATGCGCGCGGGCGTGCCGTTTCGCGAGGGCGTGGCGTTCGTGATCGAGGGCGGCGCGTAGGCATAGTCGACGTCCGACACCTTGGCGGCGATGCGGAAATCGCCCTGCTTCGGGTCCTTGAAGGGCATGTCGTGGAGGTCGCCGCGCACGCGGAAGTCGACGCTGCTCGCGACGCCCTTGGTGACGGCCTCGCGCACGTAGTCGCGCGTGTGCTGGGGAATGTCCATCGGCAAATAGCGGAACACGCGCGTGCCATCGGCGCGCGTGAGCTTGCCCTGCAGGTCGAGCACGCCGGGAAAGCGGGACTTGCTGCCCGAGGTGGCCGGGTCGCTGGTGCGCCAGTTGGCCTGGGCCTCGCCCTCGGCGTCGGCGTTGGCGAAGCTCAGCCTGGACATCTGCAGCTGGGCGCTGCCGTTGCCGCTGTCGAGCTTCCATTGCAGCTGCGTGGAGAGCCTGTCGACCGGGATGACCGGCTCCTCGAACACGCCCGGGAATTCGAGCGTGCCCTTCGCGATGGCCAGCGTGGCGGTGCCGCCGGCGTGGGTGGCGTCGAAGTCGACCGTGGCGCCGCTCAGGCCGGGGGTGCCGGTGCGGGTTCGGTGCGGGGCGGCGGTGGCGGCGGTGGCCGTGGAGACGGTCGTCGCCACCGCGGTGGGCACCGCGACGGGCGCGGCGGGCGCCTGCTGCGGCGGTCCCGCCGTGGCATCGGCGGCCGCCGGCTGCGAGGCGATGCGCAGTCCGCTGACCCGGCCCTTGGCCTGGTAGCGGGTGGGCGCGCCCAGCGAGCCCTGCCAGTTCAGGTCGACGTGTTCGACCAGGCCGCGCGGCGCATAGGCGTTGAGCACACGGTGCGTGGCGTCGCCCAGCGGCAGCCGGTCGGCGATGAGGGCGAGCGCGGCCAGGTCGAGCCGGTCGGCGCGCAGCGCGCCGTGCTCCGGCGTGCGGCCCCTGCTGGGCGTGTGCTGCAGCCACAGATTGCCGCCGGGCCAGCGCATGCCGTCGCTGGTGTCGAACTGCAGTGCGGTGGTGGCGAACTCCAGCGTCTCCTCGGTAAGCTGGCCCGAGAGGCGGCCGGTGACGGTGCGCAGCACCAGCGGCTGAAGGCCTTTGTCGAGCGACACGTCGACCTTGTCGAGCCCCAGGTCGGCCGCGCCGCCGACGACCTGGCCGTCGTCCACGTCGGCCCACAGGCGCAGCGCGCCGTTGCCCTCGCGGATGCGAGCGTCGAGCGAAACGTACTGGCCGAGACGGGTCACGTCGATGTAGGGCAGGTCGGCGTAGATCTGGCCGTCCCAGGTCTGCCAGTGGCCGCTGCGGATGGACAGCAGCGGCTGGCGGAACTGGCCGCGCAGCGTGAAGCGCTCGCCCCAGCCGGCCGGCGGCGTGGCGTCGAGCCGCAGGCCGTGGCGCCGGGCGCTGTTGCGCGCGACGAAGCGCACGTCGGTCAGCAGCAGGGGTTCGGCCTGGCGCTGCTCGTCGGTCCAGCGCACGGTGCCGCCTTCGATGACCAGCTCGCGCTGCGCGAAAAACCAATCGGCGCCGCGGGTCTCTCCGGTGGTGTCGGTCTCCATGTGCAAACCAGCCACATGGAGTTTTCCCTGAGTGTCGCGGCGCACGTCGAGCTGCGGGCCCTCGATGTAGAGCTGCTCGAAATTGAGCCGCCAGAGCGAGCGCGGCGACACGCTGGCCACCACGCGCGCGAGGCGAAGGGCCTCGCGTTTGTCCGCATCCTGCAGCACCACGTCGCGCAGTTCGAAGGCCGGGAAAAGCCCTTCGGAGCGGGCGGTGATCGATCCGATGCGCACCGGCACGCCGATGGCCTTGCTAGCCTGCGCCTCCAGCGCGTCTCGGAAATCGCCGATTCGCGGCACAATCCACGCGTGTAGGACAACGACTGACAGCGCCAGCAGAAGCCATGCAGCGATCAACAGACCCAGCAGCCAGCGCGCCGTCACAGCGGTGATTTTGAGCAGACGTGAAGGGGAAGACGCCGTGTCGTTCATTGAGGATCGCGCTGTGTCCGGAATTATGACCGCCAGCATTCAGAGGGGTTCCACGGAAACCAGCATCGGTGTGAACCAGTTGCCAGACACCATTTCTCCCGATTCTTCGGCGCCGAAAGAGGCCTTCTCGTCGTATTCGAGATTCGTGCAGCGCCTGCGCCGCAGGTATGCAGCCGAGCTTTCATTGCTTCCCCCTGGCGCGCCGCGGCGCGAATCGATGACGGTGGCTTACGAGGCACTGCGCCAGCGTGGGGACGGCGTCGGCGATGCACTGAGGATTGTGCGGCAGCTCGTGATGGAGCGGCTTGTAACTCTTGATTGCGACGAGCAGGCTCCGCTGGCCGTGGTGACCACCGCCGTCACCGAGCTGGCCGAGCTGGCACTCGACATTGCGTGCCAGGAAGCCTGCCGCGAACTCGACGCGGCCCACGGCGCCCCGCTCGGCCCCGAAGGCCAGCGCGCGCAGCTGTGGATCGTGGGCATGGGCAAGCTCGGCGCGCGCGAGCTCAACGTGTCCAGCGACATCGACCTGATCTACCTCTACGACGTCGACGGCGAGACCCAGGGCGACGCCGACGGGCGCGGCCGGCTGGCCAACCAGGAGTACTTCGCGCGCGCCGTGAAACGCATCTATGCGCTGGTGGGCGACACCACCGAGCACGGCTTCGTGTTCCGCGTCGACCTGGCGCTGCGGCCCAACGGCAACTCGGGCCCCAGCGTGGTCTCGCTCGATGCGCTGGAAGAATATTTCCAGGTGCAGGGCCGCGAGTGGGAACGCTTCGCCTGGATGAAGAGCCGCGTGGTCGCGCCGCGCGACATCGTGCTCGCGGGCCACGCCCAGGGACTGCGCGGCGCGGTGCTGCCCTTCGTGTTCCGCCGCTACCTCGACTACAGCGTGTTCGATTCGCTGCGCGTGCTGCACCGGCAGATCCGCGAGCAGTCGGCGCGCCGCAGCGCCGGGCGCCCCGAGCGTGCCAACGACGTGAAGCTCTCGCGCGGCGGCATCCGCGAGATCGAATTCACCGTGCAGCTGCTGCAGGTAGTGCGCGGCGGCCAGTTTCCGGAGCTGCGCACGCGGCCCACGCTCGATGCGCTGCAGCGCCTGGCGCGCGCCAACCTCATGCCGCAGGAAACGGCCGATGCGCTGGCCGCGGCCTACGAGTTCCTGCGCCGCGTCGAACACCGCATCCAGTACCTCGACGACCAGCAGACCCACGTGCTGCCGGTGTCCGACGACGACCTGCGCTGGATCGCCCAGAGCATGGGCTACCCCAGTTGCTGCCCCTTCCTCGAGCAGCTCGACACGCACCGCGAGTTCGTCGCGCAGGAGTTCGACAAGCTGCTGGGCGGCGAGAAGCCCTGCAACGGCAAGTGCAGCGGCAAGAAGTCCGCCGCCCCCGCCGACCTGGCCGACCTGCTCGGCGACCTGCCCCCGGTGTTCGCCGAGCGCATCCGCGACTGGTGCGAGCAGCCCCGCGTGCTGGCCCTGCGCGAGGAAACCCGCGCGCGCCTGCGCCAGCTGGTTCAGCGCACCGGTCTGTGGCTGAAAGAACCCGACGGCGACGGCGCGGGCCAGACCCCGCGCCATGTCGACGCCGCCATGCGCTGGGCCGACTGGATCGAGCCGCTGATGCGCCGCGAGAGCTACCTGGCGCTGCTGGTCGAGCGCCCCGCCGTTCAGGAACGGCTGCTGCGCCTGATGGGTGCGGCCAGATGGCCCGCGCGCTACCTGATGCAGCACCCCGGCGTGATCGACGAGCTCGCGAGCGACGAGATGCTCTCGGGCCGCTTCATCGCCGCCGAGTTCGAGCGCGAGCTCGACGCGCGCCATGCATCGCTCACCCGCACCGGCGAGGCCGACGAGGAGCGCCTGCTGAACCTGCTGCGCCACGCGCACCACGCCGAGGTGTTCCGCACGCTGGCGCGCGACGTGGACGGCCGCCTCACCGTCGAGCAGGTGGCCGACGACCTCAGCGCGCTGGCCGACGCCACGCTGCGCGTGACCGCCCGCTGGTGCTGGCCGCATGTGCGCAACCGGCACCGCGAGGTGCCGCAGTTCGCGATCATCGGCTACGGCAAGCTGGGCGGAAAGGAGCTGGGCTACGGCAGCGACCTCGACATCGTGTTCGTCTACGACGATGACGACGAGCGCGCCGGCGAGGTCTATGCGGCCTACGTGCGCAAGCTCATCAACTGGCTCACGGTGAAGACCCGCGAAGGCGACCTGTTCGAGATCGACACCGCCCTGCGCCCCAACGGCAACTCGGGCCTGCTGACCACCAGCTTCGAGGCCTACGAGAAATACCAGCTCGGCCGCGGCAGCAACACCGCGTGGACCTGGGAGCACCAGGCCATGACACGCGCTCGCTTCGTGCTGGGCAGCGAGGACCACGGCGCCGAGCTGGGCGCGCGCTTCGACCAGGTGCGCGAGGCCGTGCTGGTGGCGCCGCGCGACCGCGAGGCGCTGAAGGCCGAGATCATCGCGATGCGCAACAAGCTGCGCGGCGCGCGGCCGGTGAAGGCCGACCGCTTCGACGTGAAGCACAGCCCCGGCGGCATGGTCGATGCCGAGTTCGCGGTGCAGTTCCTGGTGCTGTCGTCCTCGGGCGAGCATCCAGAGCTGATTCCGAACGTGGGCAACATCGCGCTGCTGCTGCGCGCCGAACTGGCCGGGCTGCTGCCCGAAGGCGTGGGCCGCAGCGCGGCGCGGGCCTATCGCGAGCTGCGCCGCGTGCAGCATCGCGCGCGGCTCAACGAAGAGCCCACGCAGGTCACGCCGCCCGCGCTGGCGGCCGAGCGCGACGCCATGCTCGCGCTGTGGAAGGCAGTATTTGGCTGAGGGAGCCCGCTCCCCAGCCACCACCGCGCTGGCGGCGTGCGCGGTAGCCGTCGCCGTTCTGCTTGCGGGCTGCGCCAGCGGTCCGCGCAGCGGCGGCGGCGTGGGCAGCGGCCGCGACGGCCCCGGCACCAACATTCCGCCCGACCTCGCGAACGTGCCCGACGCGGAACCGCGCATCGAGCCGATCCGCTCCAGTGGAGGCACCAGCAAGCCCTACACGGTGCTGGGCCGCGGCTATGTGCCGATCACCGACGACCGGCCGTTCCGCGAGTCGGGGCTGGCCTCGTGGTATGGGCGCAAGTTCCATGCGGCGTCCACGTCCAGCGGCGAGCCCTACGACATGTACGCCATGACGGCCGCGCACAAGACGCTGCCGCTGCCGAGCTACGTGCGCGTGCGCAACCCGGCCAACGGGCGCGAGGTGATCGTGCGCGTGAACGACCGCGGGCCCTTCGTGGACGGCCGCATCATCGATCTGAGCTACACGGCCGCGCTCAAGCTCGACCTGCTGCGCGGCGTGGCGCCGGTGGAGATCGAGCGGATCACGAACGAGGACATCCGCACGGGTGCATGGCGGCGCGACTCGGGAACGGCGTATGCGGCGGCAGCGCCTGCGGCCGCACCTGCCGCGCCGTTCGTTCCGGTGCGCGTGGCATCGTCGTCGTCCTCGCCGCGTCCGTCGAACGCTCAGCAGCCCGTGGCGGTGCCCGTGCAGTGGGCGACGCCCGTCGCCGCGAGCGGCAGCGGCTACAACAACCTGCCGCCGCCAGCCTCCACGATGCCGGTCGCGCCGCAAACGCCGATCGCCACCATGCCGCCGGCGGGGGCCGAGCCGAATTCGGCGCAGTCGCCGCCATCCATTCCGCCGTCGCGCCCCGCCATCGTGGTGACCGACCTGGCGCCGCTGCAGGCCGCGCCTTCGTCGCCGCCACCGTTGCCCGCGGGCGCACCCGCGCCCTCCACCGCGCTGCAGGGGTTCTGGGTGCAGCTCGGCGCGTTCCGCGAACGGGACGGCGCTGAAAGCATGTTGAACCAGGCCGCGCACGGCCTGCCTTCGCTGGCGCCGCAGCTGCGCGTGTTCAGCGAGGCGGGCACGCACCGGCTGCAGGCGGGGCCGTTCCCGTCGCGCAGCGCGGCGGGCGAGGTGGTCACGCAGTTGCGCGACAGCCTGCGTATCGCGCCGATGGTGGTGGAGCGGCGCTGAACCTTCAGGCGATCGCCTTGGCCGCGACGGGCAGGCGCATGCCGACACCCAGGCGGTTCCAGCTGTTGATCTGCGCAATCGCCACCGAGAGCTCGGCGATTTCCTGATCGTTGAAGTTGGCCTTCAGCGCGGCGAACTCGGCATCGCGTTCGTCGTGGCGGTCGGCCAGCCGCGTGAGCGACTCGGCCCAGGCCAGCGCGGCGCGCTCGCGGTCGCTGTAGAAGCTCACCTCGCGCCACGTCGGCAGGCTGTTGATGCGCTGCCATTCCTCGCCCTGCTTGCGCAGGTCGCGCACGTGCATGTCGAGGCAGTAGGCGCAGCCGTTGATCTGCGAGACGCGGGCGAAGACGAGATCGATCAGCACATTGCCGAGCGTGCTCGACTCGAGGGTGGCGTTGACCGAAAGGAAGGCCTCGAAGGACTTCGGGGCGAGCTTGGACCAGTTGAGGCGCAAAGTGGGGTTCATGGGTTTCTCCAGTTGGGTTGCGATGAAATCTGCCTGCTTACCCACTGAAGACGGGCGGGCCCCACGCCCTGTGACACGCCGGGCGAACTATTTCGAAGAAAAGAGCCGTGCGATGCGCGTCAGCTTGTCGGGGTTGCGCTGCGCGCGGATGCGCACGATGCGGCCGTCCTCGATCTCGAAGGTCTGGGCCGATTCAAGTTCGCCGTCGAGAAAGCGCAGCATGCCCGGCTCGCCGTTGATGTCGACGATTTCCATGCGCACCGCCGGCCCCATGCGGCGCCAGAGCGCAAAGTAGAGTTGCGCCACGCGCTGGCTGCCTTGCAGGCTCTTGCTGAAGGTCTGCACCTTGCCGCCGCCGTCGCCGATGAGTTCGGCGTCCTCGGCCATCAGCGCCTTCAGGTCTTGCAGGCTGCCGCGTGCGGCGGCATCGGCAAAGGCGCGCAGCAGGCGTTCGTGGGTCTCGCGCGTCACGGAAAAGCGCGGGCGCCCCTCCTGCACCTGGAGCTTGGCGCGGTGCACGAGCTGGCGACAGGCGGCCTCGGTCTTGCCGAGGGTGAGGGCGATCTCGTCGTAGTCGGCGTCGAACACCTCGCGCAGCAGGAAGGCGGCACGGGCCTCTGGCGCAAGGCGCTCCAGCATGGCGAGGAAGGCGACGGAGATGTTGTCTGCGCGTTCGAGCAGCTGTTCGGGCGTGGCGGGCGAATCGGACACGCCGGTCAGCGTGGGCTCGGGCATCCAGGCGCCGATGTAGTGCTCGCGCTGGACCTTCGCGGCCCGCAGCCGGTCGATCGACAGGCGCGTGACCACGGTCACCAGCCAGGCTTCGGCGCTGTCGAGCGAGTCCCTGGCGGCTTCATGCCAGCGCAGCCAGGCGTCCTGCACCACCTCTTCCGCCTCGGCCATGGAGCCGAGCATGCGGTAGGCGATGCCCTGCAGGCGGGGGCGATGGCGGTCGAAAGTGAGGGTTGCGTCGTCCATGCGGGAAAGACGGCCAGCGTCCCCGGTTTGTGACATGGATTCTGCAAAAAAAACGCCCCGGCATGCGGGGCGTTTTCTGGTCTCGGTGCCCGGGCTTATGCGCCCTGATATTCAGGCTTGGGGCCGAGGCTGGCGGCCAGTTCCTTGCGGTAGCGGTTGAGCTCCTGGACTGTCTTGAAGCTGCGGTTCATCAGCAGGCTCAGGTTGTGCAGGATACGCTCGCCAACCTTGGTTTCCCAGACGGCATCGAATTTGATCTGCTTGTCGAGCCAGTGCTCGAGCCAGTCTGGATCGGGCATGCGGCTCTGGATGGTGTCGTTGGGGAACAGCGCCTTGTTGACGTGCAGGTTCGTCGGGTGCAGGGCCTGCGCCGTGCGGCGGGCGCTGGCCATCAGGACGCCGACCTTGGTGAACGCGGCACGGGCCTCGTCGCCGAACTTTTCCATGGCGCGCTTCATGTAGCGCAGGTAGGCGCCGCCGTGGCGGGCTTCGTCCTGGCTCAGCGTGGTGTAGATGTGCTTGATGACCGGCTCGGTGTGCCACTGGGCGGCACGGCGGTACCAGTGGTTGAGCCGGATTTCGCCGCAGAAATGCAGCATGAGGGTTTCGAGCGGCGGGGCCGGGTCGAAGTCGAAGCGCACTTCGTGCAGTTCTTCCTCGGTGGGTGCATGTTTGGGGCTGAAGCGCTTCAGGTACTCCATGAGCACCAGCGAGTGCTTCTGCTCTTCGAAGAACCAGATCGACATGAAAGCGGAAAAATCGCTATCGTGGCGGTTGTCGCGCAGGAACATCTCGGTAGCCGGCAGTGCCGCCCACTCGGTGATGGCATTCATCTTGATGGTCTGCGCCTGCTCTTCCGACAGCAAGGAAGCGTCGAACGACTGCCAGGGAATATCCTTGTCCATGTCCCAGCGGACGGATTCGAGTTGTCTGAAGAGTTCCGGATAGAGCATCTATATCTTTCTAAGGCCGTCGATTTTAGTCGGCCCGTTTGGCGCGCCCATGACAGAAGCGCGATGATGCGGGTACGCGCGTCTTTGCGGCATGGATGCGCCACCCCTTTCTTGATTCAGGAGCCCGCCATGCGAACCCTCTTCCGATTGTCGATGCTGTGGCGTTGCGCCCCTGCGGTTTCCCTCGTGGCGAGCCTGGTTTCACCCCTTCCGGCGCACGCCCAGACGGCAGCCGCAGCACCCTCCCCGGCGGAAGCCGCGGGATGCCCGACGATCCTGCAGCACACCTTCCCTCGGCTGCAGGACGAAAAACCCCAGTCCCTGTGCCAGTACTCCGGCAAGGTGGTCCTGGTGGTCAATACGGCCAGCTTCTGCGGTTTCACCCCGCAGTACAAGGGACTGGAGTCGCTGGACATGAAATACCGCTCGCGCGGACTGGTGGTGCTGGGCTTCCCCTCGAACGATTTCGCCCAGGAATCGGGCTCCAACAAGGAAATCGCCGATTTCTGCGAAAGCACCTTCGGCGTCAAATTCCCGATGTTCGCCAAGTCATCGGTACGCGGCACCGACGCGAATCCGCTGTTCAAGCAGCTCGCGCAGGCCTCCGGCACCACTCCGAAGTGGAACTTCTACAAGTACCTGATCGGGCGCGACGGCAAGGTGGTGCAGGCGTGGTCGAGCATGACAGCGCCGGACGAGAACGGCTTCGTGAGCGTCATCGAGCAGCAGCTCGGGCCGAATTGATATGGACCAGTTCGCACCAGACCGCCTTGGCAACCCCGGTTGCCGATACGGCCAGGCCGCCCTGAATTCGCTGGAACAAACGTTTACAAACCAGGCGGGAACCGTGCCGCCGATGCTGCGCTCCTAAATCGCGTGGGCAGTGACTGCCCGCCGGTTTTCATGTTGCGAGGTCTTCCGGGCGCTTGCCGTCTGGTCGAAATCCCGAGGCGATTCTTCTCCTCCTCCCTCCCTCCCTCCTTCGCGTCGGGGCGCCTCGCAGCATTTTTGTATTCGGGCCGGGGTTGCGCCGTAGCTCAAGCCCCGGTTCCTCCGGCCGTTTGCTTGCTGAATCCGGTTCCCGGGATCGTGCGTAAACAGGTCATGGCCGAAAACGACGATCTCCCCCCGGTGCAGGGACGAACCCAAGGCGAAGCTCCCGGCATGTCCTGCGCGAAGGCCATGCCGCTGATGGGTTTCGGCGAAGTCAGCCGCACCCGCCCTTTCACACGCCCCAGGAAAGCGCCCGCTGCGGCTCGCACCGTGCTCGCTCTGCTGCAGCGCCTTTCCTGCGGCTCGCTCACGGTGCGCCTGCCCGATGATTCGGTGCGGCACTTCGGCGCCACACCTGGCACAGGCCCCACGGCCTCGCTCACGCTGCGCAACTGGAAAGCCTGCAAGGCCGCGCTCAAGTCTGGAGACATCGGCTTCGCCGAGAGCTACATCGCCGGCGACTGGACCACACCCAACCTCACCGAGCTCATCAAGGTGTTCATCGCCAACCGCCGCGCCATCGAGGACGTGGTGTACGGCAGCTGGCCCGGCCGCCTGCTCTACCGCTTGCGGCATCTGCTGAACCGCAACAGCAAGGCCGGCAGCTCGCGCAACATCCACGCGCACTACGACCTGGGCAACACGTTCTACAAGCTCTGGCTCGACGAGACGATGAACTACTCGTCGGCCTGGTTCGAGGGCGACCTGTCGAAGCCCATGCCCGAGGCGCAGCGCGCCAAGGTGCGCCGCGCGCTCGAGGCGGCGCGCGTGAGGCCCGGCGACCGCGTGCTGGAGATCGGCTGCGGCTGGGGCGCGCTCGCCGAGATGGCGGCCTTCGACTTCGGCGCCTCGGTGACGGGCGTGACCTTGTCGACCGAGCAGCTTGCCTATGCCCGGCAGCGCACAGCCGGCCTCGCGGCCGACTTGCGCCTGCAGGATTACCGCGACATCGACGACGCGCCGTTCGACGCAATCTGCTCCATCGAGATGGTGGAAGCCGTGGGCCGCGATTACTGGCCGACCTATTTCCGGACCGTGAGCCGCCTGCTCAAGCCGGGCGGCCGTGCCTGCGTGCAGAGCATCGTGATCGACGACGCGCTCTTCGACCGCTATGTCGACTCGACCGACTTCATCCAGCAGTACATCTTCCCGGGCGGCTGCCTGCCCTGTCCGCGCGAGTTCCGTCGCGAAGCCGAGGCCGCGGGGCTGGAGGTGGCGGACGAATTCGCCTTCGGCGCCGACTACGCCGAGACGCTGCACCGCTGGCGCGAGAGCTTCCTCGGGCAGCGCGGCCGCATCCTGCAGCTGGGCTTCGACGAGCGCTTCATGCGGATCTGGGAGTTCTACCTGGCCTACTGCGAGGCGGCGTTCTCGCAGGCAAACATCGACGTGGTGCAGTACACGCTGCGCAGGCGCTGAAGAAAAAAAAGCGCCCCGTGGCGCCCTTCCCTCGTGGAGCCCCCCGCCAGTTCAGGGCTTGGTGTCGATGAAGCTGGGCCGCAGCATCAGCTTGTCGTAGAGCTTCGCGAGGTTGGCGTTGTCCTTGCGCCAGTCGATCTCGGGGAAGCGCAGGTCCAGCCAGCCCAACGTGCAGCCCACGGCGATGTCCGACAGGCTCAGGTGGATGCCGCTGCAGAAGGGCTTGTCGCCCAGGCCCTTGGCCATGGCGGCGATGCCGTCCTCGACCTTGCCCCGCTGGCGCTCGATCCAGGCGGCGCTGCGCTCGCCGTCGCCGCGGCCGGACCAGGTGGCTTCCAGGCGCCAGAGCACGCCGGCGTCCATGACACCATCGGCCAGCGCCTCCCAGGTCTTGACCTCGGCGCGCTCGCGGCCCTGTTGCGGAATCAGCTTGCCGACCGGGGACAGGGTGTCCAGGTATTCGACGATCACGCGGGAGTCGAACATCGCTTCGCCGCCTTCCATGATCAGGCAGGGGACCTTGCCGAGCGGGTTGGAGTTGGAGATCGTGGTGTCGGCAGACCAGACGTCTTCGATCACGAACTGGTAATCGAGCCGCTTTTCGGCCAGCACCACGCGCACCTTGCGCACGTAGGGGCTGGCGGCGGATCCGATCAGTTTCATGCAGGCTCTCTCCCTATGCATTGATGACGTTTGTTAATAGGCATTTTAGGTGAACGGGAAAACCAGAGCCCGATTCGCCCCCCAAAGCGCCCTGGCGGCCCGGCCGGGCGGGCGCCGCCTAAAATTCGGGCATGAGCTTTTCCACCGTTTCCGCCCTTTCCCCCCTTGACGGCCGCTACGCGGCCAAACTCGCGGCGTTGCGTCCGCTGATGAGCGAGCAGGGCTACATGCACCGGCGCGTGCAAGTCGAGGTGGCGTGGTTCATTGCGCTGTCCGACTGCGGCTTCGCCGAATTCAAGCCGCTGACCGGCGGCGCGCGCAAGTACCTGCTGGGCCTTGTGTCCCACTTTTCAGAGGCCGACGCGCTGGCCATCAAGGAGATCGAGAAGACCACCAACCACGACGTGAAGGCGGTCGAATACTGGATCAAGTCGAAGTTCGAGGCCCGGCCCGAACTGCTCGCCGCCGCCGAGTTCGTGCACTTCGCCTGCACCAGCGAGGACATCAACAACACCAGCCACGCCCTGCAGATACAGGCCGCGCGCGACAAGGTGGTGCTGCCGGCCATCGACGGCCTGATCGCCAAGCTGCGCGAGATGGCGCACCAGTTCGCCGGCGTGTCGATGCTCTCGCGCACGCACGGCCAGACCGCCAGCCCGACCACCGTGGGCAAGGAAATCGCCAACGTGGCGGTGCGCCTGTCGAAGGCCCGCGAGCAGATCGCCGCGGTGAAGCTGCTGGGCAAGATGAATGGCGCGGTCGGCAACTACAACGCCCACCTGGCCGCCTGGCCCGACTTCGACTGGGAAGCCTTCAGCCGCAAGGTCGTGGAAACGCCCGCACCGCTGGGCCTGGGCCTGAGCTTCCAGCCCTACAGCATCCAGATCGAGCCGCACGACTACATGGCCGAGCTGTTCGACGCGGTGGCCCGCGCCAACACCATCCTGATCGACTTCTCGCGCGACATCTGGGGCTATGTGAGCCTGGGCTACTTCAAGCAGCGCCTGAAGAAGGGCGAGATCGGCTCCTCCACGATGCCGCACAAGGTCAACCCGATCGACTTCGAGAACGCCGAGGGCAACCTGGGCCTGGCCAACGCGGTGCTGCGCCACCTGAGCGAGAAGCTGCCGATCAGCCGCTGGCAGCGCGACCTGACCGACAGCACGGTGCTGCGCAACATCGGCGTGGGCTTCGGCTACGCCACACTGGCCTACGCGAGCCTGGCCACCGGCCTGGGCAAGCTCGAGCTCAACGAAGACGCGCTGGCCGAAGACCTGGAGGCCTCGTGGGAAGTGCTGGCCGAGCCCATCCAGACGGTGATGCGCCGCTACGGGGTGCAGGGCGCCTACGAGCAGCTCAAGGAAGTGACGCGCGGCAAGACCGTGACGGCCGAGGCGCTGCACGGGCTGATCCGCTCGCTGGAAATTCCGGAAGAGGAAAAGGCCCGCCTGCTGGCGATGACGCCGGCCAGCTACGTCGGCAAGGCTGCCGAGCTGGCCAAGCGCGTCTGATGGCCCTCAAGTCCACCATCTTCAAGGCCGCCCTCGCGGTGGCCGACATCGACCACGGCTACTACGCCGACCACGCACTCACGCTGGCGCGCCACCCGAGCGAAACCGACGAGCGGATGATGATCCGGCTGGTCGCGCTCGCGCTCAACGCGCACCAGCTGCAGGACGTGTGCAATGGCGACGGCACGCTGGCCTTCGGCGCCGGCCTGTCGAACGTCGACGAACCCGACGTGTGGCTGCGCGACTTCACCGGCGAGGTGAAGATCTGGATCGAGGTCGGCCAGCCGGAGGACAAGCCCATCATCAAGGCCTGCGGCAAGGCGGACGAGGTGATCGTCTACGCCTTCAACCACGCGGCCGAGATATGGTGGCGCGGCATCGAGAACAAGCTCACGCGGCCGCAGAACCTCAAGGTGTATCGCGTGCCGACGGCAGCCTCGCAGGCATTGGCCGCACTCGCGCAGCGCAGCATGCAGTTGCAGGCGACGATCCAGGAGAACACGCTGACGCTGGGCGACGGCGTCAACAGCATCGACGTGGAACTGCTTCGCTGGAAGTAATACCGCACGGCTAGGCGGCCGGCATCATCTCGCCGCACTGCCAGCACTGCTCGAAGCCCCCTTCGACCTGCTCGCCGCACACGCACAGCCAGCTGCGCTGCGGGCGGTGCTGCAGTTCGTGCAGCAGCTTCTTGGCAAGGTCGAACTGGGCCTCATCGTCGATCCAGATCTCGGGCAGGCATTGGTCGGGCGGCAGCTGGCCCATCACCGCGCCGAGGAATTCGCGCTGCACGGTGGCGGCCACGCCCTCCTCGCACAAGGCGTGCGCCCACACGGTCGCGATCGCGAGGTTGGGAGCTTGCGCGAGGCGGCGCATGGTCAGGGGGCCCAGTTCTTCTCGTCGTCGGGGTCGAACTCGGGCTCGTCGGCAGCCGGCGATGACGGATCGCGCTCCGCCTCGCGTGCGCGCTCGGCGTAGCGGTTGAAGCGCCAGGCCGAGTCTTCCATGGTGATGCGGCGCCACGTGGCGCGTTTCTCGACGGGCGACATGCCGGGCCAGAACTGCACCTCGTCGAAGCTGCGGCCGCAGCCCTTGCATTCGTCGTCGCCCTGGCTGGTGGAGCAGACCGCGATGCAGGGCGTGTCGGGCGTGCTGTCGTACCAGGCCATCCAGGCGGCCCAGGCCTTCTGCGGAAAGCCGACCTCGTCGACCTCGTCCTCGTGATGGAAGACCATGAGCGCGTAGACCTCGGCCAGCGCCCGCAATTCGGGGCCCAGCGTGACGCCGTCGGGCGACGGGGTCTTCTCGCGCCAGTAGTTGATGGCGGCCTCGATGTCGGTGATGTGTATGGCGGCCATGGAGCGTGAAAAATCGGCGGACGGCGATCATAGTCCGGCAATGTCCCGAGGTGCCGAAGGGACATGAATGCTATGAAAACAAGAGCGTCAAGCCTTTTATCCATGCGCATTCCAAAGCAGTTCTCCTTAAATTTCTGAAAACTTTCGATTGCGCCACCCAGAGCTTGGATGCTCTAATCCGCCGCACGAAGGGGAGTAGCTCCCGAGCGCCGTTGTCCACGGCGGCGCGAATCGTCAGGTCGTCAATACGAAGCAAAACACTTCCGGCCTGTCGGGCAACGTACGCGCGATTCTTCGCGCGAGCGCTGTCGAGCAAGACCTTCGATTTGAACCTGTGCAGGTTTGGTCGAAGCGTTCGCAAGCCCCGGAGTCACCCGGCCTTCATTCCTCGCTTTCGACCCACCCCGCATGGGATGAATCGAAACGCATAGACATGCGCCTTCCGTCGTCACCCCTGAAGGGAGAGACAGGGGCGCGAAGACAAAAGAGGAAAGCTATGGAAATGTTCATGACCCCGGAGTTCTGGGTCGCGGTCGGTCAGATCATCATGATCGACATCCTGCTGGGCGGCGACAACGCCGTGGTGATCGCGCTGGCCTGCCGCAAGCTCCCGCCGGCCCAGCGCACGCAAGGCATCCTGTGGGGTACCGCGGGCGCGATCGCGCTGCGCGTGGTTCTGATCTTCTTCGCGCTGACCCTGCTGGCCATCCCGTTCCTGAAGCTGGTGGGCGCGATCCTGCTGCTGTGGATCGGCGTCAAGCTGCTGGCCCCAGAACACGACGACGGCCATGGCAATATCTCCGGCAGCGACAAGCTGTGGGGCGCGGTCAAGACCGTGATCGTGGCCGACCTCGTGATGAGCGTCGACAACGTGATCGCCATTGCGGGCGCCGCCCAAGGCGCCGGCGAAAGCCACCAGATGCCGCTCGTCATCTTCGGCCTGCTCGTGAGCATCCCGATCATCGTCTGGGGCAGCCAGCTGGTCATCAAGCTGATGGACAAGTTCCCGATGATCATCACGGCCGGCGGCATGCTGCTGGGCTGGATCGCCGGCACGATGGCCGTTTCCGACCCGGCTCTGGCAAACACAGCCGCCTGGACCTGGGTGCCGAAGGTGCCTCAGACCGACGTGATCAAGTACGCAGCCGGCGTCTTCGGTGCGCTGCTGGTGCTGGCGATCGGCAAGTGGGTGGCCGCGCGCAACGCCCGCAACAAGCACGAGGAACCGGCGGTGACGACCGGCTGAACGCCGGCGCTCATTGCCCCACGACGAACTCCCCGTCCAAACCAGTCTCTGCCACTCTAACTACCTGAAGGAGCACGCCATGGAAAAGATCATTCTTTACGTCGACGACGTCACCTACGCCTGCGAGCAGTTCGCCGAACTGGCGCCGGATGCGAACAGTGTCGTGGCGCGCCATTGGGTGCTCGTGGCCTGCGCTCCGCGCATGACGCACCGCATCAGCAAGTGGGTGAGCCACAGCGCGCGCGAGAACTGGCGGGCCAAGTGGTTCAGCAAGGTGCAGGCGCAGATGACGCCGCTGCTGGAGCGCAACGGCGGGCAGGTGACGCCGGTGCTGGCCAAGGGCCCGCTGGCCGAACTGACGGCCCAGCTCAAGCGCGAGCATTCGGCCATTCACGTGGTCGATGCACGCCGCCCGAAGGTCGGCGTCGACCTGGAGCCGGTGACGCCGGACCAGACGCCGCCCCAGCAGTCGGGCTGGGCCTTTCCCGGCGCGGTGATGGGCATGGGCGCGCTGCTGGTGCTGGCGAACGAGCTGGCCGAGTAGGGCCGCAGGAAGAAACCTCATCCCCGACGAGCCCCGGCGCGGCAACGCACCGGGGCTCGTTGTCTTTTGCGGGCCCTGGGGTATCCTGCCGCCATGCGGATCATCCTCAAATGGCTGCTCAGCGCCGTGGCGCTGCTGGCGGTCGCCTATCTCTACAGCGGCGTCCAGGTCAACAGCTTCGGCTCCGCGCTGATCGCCGCCGCGGTGATCGGCCTGCTCAACATGGTCGTGCGGCCGGTGCTGGTGATACTGACGCTGCCCGTCACCATCGTCACGCTGGGGCTCTTCCTCTTCGTCATCAACGCGCTGCTGTTCTGGGCCGCCTCGGGCCTGCTGGGCGGCTTCCACGTCAACGGCTTTTTGGCCGCGCTGATCGGCTCGCTGCTGTATTCGGTGCTGGGGCTGCTGATCGAGTCCGCGCTGGGCGGACTGCTTTCCAAGCGCTGAGAACCCACTGCTACTTCAGCGGCGGCTCCGCCGCCTGCTCCTTCACCAGCACTTCCACGGCTCGAGCCCGGGTGTCGATGATCGACGCCTCGTAGTGATCGACCACCTTGGACTGGCGGACGATCTCCTGCGCGGCCTTGAAGCGGTCGCGCGCCGCCGGATAGTCGAGGATCGCCACGTTCGCCTCGGCATCGGCGCGCACCGCGCGCAGCGTGTCGTTCTGGGCGCCGTAGAGATTGCTGAGCGCACGCCATGCCGTCGCGTCGCGCGGATTGGCAGCCACCCAGTCGCGCAGCACCGGAATCATCGGCGCGGGCTGGCGCATCGCCGTGGCCGCCTCGGCCGACAGCAGCATCTCCGGCCGCTCCTTCGCCTTGGCATCGAGCAGGGCAGCCGCCTTGGGCGCAGCGCCCGCGGCGAGTTCGATTTCCGCGCTGAGCCAGCGTGCCTGCTTTGCCGCGGCAGGGTCGTCCGCCACGCGCGCGACAAGGCGCTCGGCCAGGGCGCGCGCGGTCTTGTAGTCGCGCATCTCTTTCGCCGACAGCGCCGCTGCGTACAGCGTGCCGGCCTGCTGTGCCGGCGAGCTCTTCGCGAATTCGCCGCTGGAGGCCGAGTCGATCCACAGCCGCAGCACGTCCACGCCAGGGCGCGTCAGCACGCGGGCGCGCGCGGCGATCATCGCGTGATCCATGACCAGCGGCTGCGGTGGCACCGTGTCCATGTTGAACTGGAAGCGGCCCTGCATGTCGGAGATGCGCTCCGTCGTCAGCGGGTGGCTGCGCAGGTAGGGGTACGAGCCGTTGTCGTTGAGGCGCGCTGCGTACTGCAGCTTCTCGAACATCGTGGCGGCGCCCTGCGGCGCGAAGCCGGCCTGCGTCATCACGCCGAAGCCGATGCGGTCGGCCTCGCGCTCCATGTCGCGCGAGAAGTTCAGCTGGTTCTGCGCGAACATCGCCTGGCTGCCCATGATCATGGCCTGGCCGGCATCGCCGTTGCGGCTCTTGCCGGCCGCGATCATCCCGAGGATCAGGCCGGCGATCATCAACGGCATCTGCCGGCCCTGCCTGGCCATGATCCGCGAGATGTGGCGCTGCGTGACGTGCGAGAGCTCGTGTCCGAGCACCGTGGCCAGTTCGTCGCGGCTGCCGACCACGGCCACCAGCCCGAGGTTGAGCCCCAAGTAGCCGCCCGGCAGCGCGAAGGCGTTGATGTTGCGATCGCGGCCCAGCAGGATCGTCCAGGCGAAGCGCTCGTCGAGCTCCGGGGTGAGCTCGCCGCGCGCGCGGGCTGCGACCAGCAGGCGCTGCCAGATGCCCTGTACGTACGCGGCGATCACCGGGTCGTCGATGTAGTCGGTGTCGCGGTAGAGCTCGCGGGCGATCTGGTCGCCGAGATGGCGCTCGGCGCTGGCGGTCATCTCGCCGCCGTCGCCCATGCCGGGCAGTACCTGCTGGATCTGCGCCAGCGC
This sequence comes from Variovorax sp. CAN15, assembly GCF_030462475.1. Classification (GTDB taxonomy): domain Bacteria; phylum Pseudomonadota; class Gammaproteobacteria; order Burkholderiales; family Burkholderiaceae_C; genus Variovorax. The sequence goes on along the minus strand of NZ_JASMRZ010000005.1, from coordinate 23,961 downwards.
GGGCACCGGCAGCAGCACCTGGGAAGCTATCAAAACACTAGCGTACAACGACCGCAGGGCGGGCGTCCGCTGGCTCTGGGAGTGGCGTTGGGGAGTCAAGCGCGGCGTTCCTCGTCTGTGGCTCGGGCTCGTATGATGCACGTCCAACCTGATCGTTCACCCATGAGCACCCTCACCCATTTTGACGCCCAGGGCCAGGCCCACATGGTCGACGTGGCCGCCAAGCCCGCCACCCACCGCGTGGCGGTCGCCACCGGCCGCATCGAGATGCAGGCGGCGACGCTCGCGCTGATCGAGTCCGGCACCGCGAAGAAGGGCGACGTGCTGGGCATCGCGCGCATCGCGGGCATTCAGGCGGCGAAGAAGACGAGCGACCTGATTCCCCTGTGCCACCCGCTGGCCCTGACGCGGGTCGCCGTGGCCTTTGCGCTGGCCGATACGGGGAGCGCGCCGCAGGTGGCCTGCACGGCGACCGTGGAGACCGTGGGGCCGACGGGGGTGGAGATGGAGGCGCTGACCGCGGTGCAGGTGGCGTTACTGACGATCTACGACATGTGCAAGGCAGTGGATCGGGGGATGCGGATTACCGATGTGCATGTGTTGGAGAAGCTTGGGGGGAAGTCGGGGAGTTGGGTGGCTGGGCAAGGCACCGCCTGAACAAGGAGTGAATCCCGTCGACCGGTCCACCGAGATCATCGGAACTAAGCCGCTTGCCAAGCGAACTGGCGTTCGAATCTCGTTAAGAAGACGATAGCCGAACGCGGAGTACGGCTGCTCGGCGCCAGAGACATCGTCGATGAACCGCGGCAGCCGCGTCGTCACGTCTACACGGGACTGTCAGGAATTTCGTGTGTGAGGCATACGATGACCAGCAAGAGCATGTATGCCGAGTATGAAGAGCCGGCACAAGAGTTGCCGGCGCCCCCTCAAAAAACTTTACTCACACCCTCTCCAGTTCTTAGGACTTTCGACATTCCGCCGGGACATACTTATAGGAAGCGCTATCGGTAGTGCATTTCCAGGTTATGGCGCCAATTGTGCCCCCGCCGTCAGTACCACCAGTACCGCCAGTACCGCCAGTACCGCCAGTACCGCCAGTATTACTAGCAACAACCACGCTATTTGGAGCCAGTTTTACAACAACGCTCTTGGCCGCTGGACTCATAGTCACGGCAATGGAACCCGAATCGCCGCTACATGATAGTGAGGCAACGTGGCCTATTGATGCGGAAAGAGTAGTAACTCCCGCGCAGTAATCTGTGTTAGTGATGCCGAGGCCGCCTGCATTGGCAATGTTTTCTCCCACTGTTATCTTGGCTGCCGCTGCAAAGCCGAGGCCTTCAGCAACGCGAGTACGAATTATGTAGTCCTGGTAAGTCGGCAAGGCAAACGCAGCCAATATGCCAATTATTGCCACGACGATCATTAATTCGATGAGGCTAAAACCATTTTGTGATTTGCACAAAGAAGAGCGGCAGTTCATATACATCCCTGATGATTGATTTAATTTGCCCATATCCATCTACATGGGCAAAAATCAGGATGCACATCGTGTGCCCGCGCGCATCCTCCTTTCCGATGCCAAGTTATTGGAGCAGACTCATCCAAAAGATGTGCCAGAAACAATAATTTCACAAAGCGGCACTCAAAAAGAAGCACCCTGGCACAGGTCGTCGTGCGCCAACACCATCAATCAGTTGGGTACCGCCAGTATTACCCAATGGGTGACACAATTGCCCCAACACCCTCGAAGCCGTTAGATATTCAACAACTGCTAGCAATTGGCAATATTTATCTCCGGCCGTGGGATCTATGAAGCACCGCAGCAAGTGGGAAGAAATTATTTAGCGTGGAATCATTCTGCTAACAATTTCTCGATTCCTTGCACTCTACAATCGCAAGAGTGAACAGGGATAAGATAAGTTTAGAAGCAGCCATCGCAATGACCGGCGTCAGCAAGCGGACGCTATGGCGCCGCGTGTCTAGCGGATCAATAAAAAAAATCGGCAAGGACTCACGAGGCCGCGCCATGCTATGTCTTGCCGACGTTTCAGCATCAATCCCTATCTCGATGAGCAAAGAGGATAGGGAAATTTTGTTGAAGGCAGACGGTGGCGAGGCGGAGGCTCAAAATGACGCTGGTGCCATGTTCTATGTCGCCCGCTCCTTCGGCGCTGCAGCCTATTGGTTTATACTGGCCGCGACACAGCAAAACCCAGATGCGATGCAATGGCTGGGCCAGTGCCATGCAAATGGCCACGGGGTCTCTCAAGACTCAAATTTGGCAATCATGTGGCTTGCAAAATCTGCGGCTCTCGGGAATTTCATTGCCCGCCAGCAAATTCAATTCATGATTGAAAAAACAACCGCCCCGGATTTCTCGAAATATTTGCCCCCAACCGGAGGGCATGAGCAGCGCCGATGAGCTCAATCGCGGCAGCGCGGTTAATTACACATGGGCAACATATTCAAACGATTGAGCGACTCCAGCTTTTCTTTCACGGTTGCGGTACCGCCCCGGAGCCAGACTCGGAACCGGTTTGACGCAGCCAACGCGCGAACTCGAGCGGAAAAGCATCGCTGAAGCGCTCCGCCTGCGCTTTGGATTCTTCCTTGAAGCCGAGCAATTCGGCGCTCTTGATCAGCTTGACGATGACACGCGGCTCCGGCGAAAAATGGATCACACGACGCGCAAGAGCATGCATCTCAGTTGCGTTCGCGGGTGTCACGGTGGTGAGAGTCAGTTCCGCGAACTCAGCCTGTCGGGCGAAGAGCCATGTTCCCCTCACTTTGGCAAGGGTGTTCTCCTTGAAGGCTGACAGCCGCTCATCGGCCGGGAGGTAAATCTGACTGACACGGATGTATTCCCAACTGGCATACCCAACTACCAGCAGCATGGCTCCCGCCGCGAGAGACGACAGCGCCGGCCGGATCGCAAGGTTGGACCTGGCTGGCCACAGCATGCCCAGGCAAAAGCCGAAGACCAGTTGGAACGGCGCGTACCAGAGCGGGTATTCGAGCAGGCTGTGCAGCACGATCGCGCCCAGCATGCCCCACGCCATCAGTCGGGTGGGGTCGCGCTCGCACCAGGGTCCTGCAGCAAGCACCAGCCACAGGAAGCCGCCGCAGATGAATACCGCGGCAGGAATGCCCAGTTCCACTGCGAAATGCAGCGGTAGGTTATGGGCGTTGTCCAGAATTTCGACGAACCGAGGCCCGTCGTATTGGGTGCTGTAATGCGCGAAGCTGAGCTCACCCCATCCCCAGCCGGTCCAAGGATGTTCTGCGATAAGCGAAAGCACGTTGCGCCAGAGGACCAGCCGGCTGTGGTCATCGGGCGCGCCGGTATGCAGGCGCTGCAGCATGCTCTCGACGCCGCCGCCCGCGCCTCCCAGCAATTGAGGCAGCAGCCAGGCGAGGATGAAATAACAGGGGATGGTTGCCAGCAAAAGCAGGGGCGAGGGCAACTTCATCCGGTCTTCGGCTTCGGCGCGCCAGCCTCGGCGCTCGCGCCTCGCGACGAAACTCGCAACGCCCACGATAGCCAGCAACTGCAGCAATCCTGTGCGGGATGTCGAGGCTGCGGCCGCTATGAGCAACAGCAGTGCCGCAGCCAGCAATCCGCGCCTCGCACGGGGTGAGGGGTGCTTGGCATGAAGCCATAGCATCGCGATCCACGCCATGCTGATCAGCGTAGCGAACTGGTTGCGCTGGCGGAGGTTGCCGTAGGCCTGGCCGAGAGCGGGGGAGCTTGTCCACGGGGCGAGCGGCTCGGCATGGCCGTAGTACTGCAACAAGCCCAGCACGCCGCTGACGAGACCGGCGAGGAGCACGCCGGCGGCCAGCCAGGATGGGACCAGACAGCCTTCGCGCACCAGTCCACTGCCCACGCTCGCGGCTGCTGCGACCCCCGCGATCGCAAGACAAACTGGCCCCCATGAAGGCAGCGCATACCAACCGGAAAGGGCGACGAAAGCCCCCCCAAGACCCAGCCATGCCCAAACCCTGAGGGCAGGCGAGTGGACTGGAGCCAGCGACAACAACCCTGCCAGGCAGGCCCAGGAAACCAGGGATTGCCACGCGCTCACGGATGGACCGGCAACCAGGGGGCAAAGAAAAGGTATGGCGACGAAACCTGCGCGCGCAACACCGAGAACTTTGAAAGCGGGCAGAACTGAACTGGCGGGCGCTGCGCAGGAGGTCATCCGGTCATTGTGCCGGGGGCGCTTGCCGACGAAAGGTCACTGCCAGGAGACGGATGGTTTTGCAGAAACAAACATTCAGAGACATCCTTTAACAACTTTGTGTAATTGTTTCCCGCCCGTTTCCGGCCCTGCCGGCCGGTCTGAAAGGTGTCTTTTGATGAAACAGCAATCTGCTTGCAACCGGATCGCCCGCCGTGACCGATCGCACGGCTTCACGCTGATTGAAATCATGATCACGGTGGTGATCATCGGTGTGCTCGCAGCCATTGCTATCCCGAGCTACCAGGACTACGTACGGCGAGGGTACGTTGTGGACGCCACCAACGGGCTGGCGACCATGCGGGCGAACATGGAGAGGTACTTTCAGGACAACCGGACGTACAAAAAGGTCGGAACGATTATTCCGCCTTGTCAAAACACAGACGCAAAGCCCCGCACCTTCGGCAACTTCGTGGTGAGTTGCGCCGGCGATACCGACACGGGTGACACCAGCTTCCTTCTCACCGCAACCGGAAGCGGTCCTGCTAAGGACGTCGTCTTTACGGTCGATCACGCGAACTCTCAAGCCACGACCAAAATGCCATCTGGATGGTCGGGCTGGACGTCCTGCACCACCGCCTGGATCGTCAAGAAGGGGCAAGCATGCCCCTCGTCATGATGGGCCGCCGCTCTCCGGTCCGGCTTCTGGGCTTCACACTCGTCGAGATGATCGTGGTTGTGGCGATCATGGCCCTGCTCGCCGCGCTCGCTACGCCGTCCATGCTCGGCTGGGTGCGCAACAACAAGATCCGCACGGTCAGCGATTCGCTGCAGAACGCTCTACGGCAGGCGCAGACCGAAGCCACCCGGCGCAATCGGCAAGTGGTTTTCTCCTTGACCGACAACAGCCCCACCACTACCACCTATACAGCCAAGGCCAACGGCAGCAACTGGGCCATCAGCACAGTGGTGCCAGCCGACTCGGACACGACCGCAACGTTCGTGGAAGCGGGGATCCTGCTCGATGTCGCCTCGAACGTGGCGATCACGGGGCCCAAGACGTCATCCAACGTCGCATCGGCGCTTTGCTTCAGTTCCATCGGCCGCCTCGTGACGAACGAGACGCCAGGCCCCACTGGCGCAAAGTGCAAGGCCGAGGCCGCCCAGTACGACATCGCGATGAGCGACACCAAGACGGGTGACAGGCCGCTGCGTGTCACCGTTGCAGTAGGGGGACAAGTCCGTATGTGCGATCCCGCCCGAACACTTTCAGCGACCCAGCCCGACGGGTGTCCATAGCGATGAAATACCCAAGCGAAAAAACTCGCCGGAGCCAAGCCGGCGTCGCGTTACTTGAAGTCCTGATTTCAGTATTGCTGTTCTCCCTGGGATTGCTGGGACTGATCGGCCTTCAGGCGCGAGCCGTCAGCTTCTCGGTAGATGCCGAGGACCGCAATCGTGCGGCTCTGCTCGCGAACGAGGTCGTAGCCCTCATGTGGCTCAACCAGTCGGCGACTGTGCCTGCTGCTGCGCTGACTGCCTGGAAAGCTCGCGTCAAAGATCCGAAGTCGGGAGGCCTCCCCAGCGGTGATGGTCAAGTCGACGTCGCCGCCACGGCGAAGTCCGCCGACGTGACGATCACCTGGCAAGCCCCATCGCAAAGCACGAGCAGCAAACTCACAACCCACGTGGAGCTGCCCCAATGAGCGCTCGACAAGTCCGGCCTGCCTTGCGGGAACGCGGCCTCACCCTTATCGAGTTGCTGGTCGCCATGGTCATCGCGCTGGTGGTGACATTGGCGATCACAAGCGCCGTGATCTTCGGCGAATCGACCAAGCGCACGACCACATCGGTCAACGACATCAATCAATCGGGCTCCTACGCTGCCTATCTGTTGGACCGCGCAGGTCGCAGCGCGGGCTCCGGCTTCACCCAGTCGTGGGACCTGGGTGTCTTCGGATGCAAGCTGCAGGCCAAGCAGAACAACGTGGCGATCCTTCCGCGCACTACCGTCTTTCCAGCGCCGTTCGAGAAATTCCTCACCAACGCCGCGGGGGTCGCGGACCTGCGCGTCGCGCCGCTGCTGATCGGCAAAGGCCAATCTTCGGACGGCAAGTCCGACGTGCTGCTGATGATGGGGGGCAATGCCGCGGCTGGCGATGTGCCGCGCCCCATTCTCGCCGCGGGCACCGACCCGAAGATCCTTCGCCTGGACAACACGGTCCAGCTGAAGCCGAACGACATAGCGCTGGTCAGTCAGGTCGGCACAACCGACTGTCTGCTCGAACAGGTCGACTCTGCCTTTGCGGACAGCGCGAACAACGAACTGGTCACGCTCAACGGGATGTACTACACGGCAGGCGTCGGTACGACGCTGGCATCGCTTGCTGCCAGCGGCACCGCGTACCTCTCGGTGCTGGGCAACAACACGGCCAACAACGTGCAGTTCCAGCTCTTCGGCATCGGCCCGAACAACACGCTGGCCAGCTATGACCTGCTGCGCAGCGACGGCACCGACACGATCCAGACCCTGGCCGATGGCGTCATGGAGCTGCACGCGCTCTACGGGCTGGACACCAACAAGGACGGCATCATCGACGGGTGGAAGGCGCCTGATGCCACGGGCTTCGACATCAAGACCATGATGACGAACGGAAACCTCAGCAGGCAGGTGGTTGCCGTCCGCGTGGGCCTGATCCTGCGCAGCGCCACGCTCGAACGTGACGTTGTCTCATCGACCATTCCCGCGATGTTCAGCGATACGGGCCTGCAGCGCGACCCCGTCACATTGACCGGTGACGACCGCCGCTATCGCTATCGCGTCGTCGAATTCACCATTCCGCTGCGCAACATCCTGTTGCTGCCCAAATCATGATTACTTCCTTGCGCAGGCAGCGCCGCGAACGCGGCGTCGTGCTGCTGATCTGCCTGATCGTTCTCGTCATCCTGCTTGCGGGCGGCGTCGCCGTGATGCGCTCGATGAACACGACCCTCTCCAGCGCCGGTAACCTGGCGTTCAAGCGCGACCTCGTCAATCAGGGCGAGCAGGCGGCGGTCAAGGCCCTGGCACTGTTCAGCACCGGCGCCTTGTCTGCCGTTGGCGCCGACTACAACGATGTGAAAACGTCGAACTACAGCGCGGTCAGGTTGGACACCAACGACCGAGGAATACCGCTCGCGCTCCTGAAAGACGAGCTCTACAAGGGGAAAGCCACCGACATCATCGTGGGGACGGACGCGATACAAATCCGCTACCTCATCGACCGCCTCTGCAACGTCAGCGGCGCGTCGAGCAAGAGCACCTGTATCTACGCCCCTGCAACCACCGATGTGCGCGGCGGCAGTGTCCAGGAATCCGGGCGCCCCCCCCCGCCCAAGGCGCTGGTCTATCGATTGAGCGTGCGCGTGGACGGCCCCCGCGACACGCAGGTCTTCCTGCAGTCCTCCTTCACGAAGCCCGAATAACGCATCGCGAAAGAACCATGAACAACATTCCGATTCTTGCCACGCGCGTGGCTGGCGCGGTTGCGCTCGCCAGCGCACTCTTCGGCCTGCACACGCCAGCCGATGCAGCCAGCCTCGCCGACCAGCCTGTCTTCGCCACCTCGAACGTGCCCGGCAACCTGGCGCTGACGCTGTCCGTGGAGTGGCCAACGGCCTCGCGCACGGCACACACCGCCGCATACGCCAGCACAAGCACCTTCCTCGGCTACTTCGACCCCAACAAGTGCTATTCGTACGTGGTGGACACCACGGCCAACGAAACCAACACCGGCGACAAGAGCTTCTTCGACCCGACGGCCGTAGCCAGCAGCCACAAGTGCGACGGAACGAAGTGGAGCGGCAACTTCCTGAACTGGGCGGCCACGGCAACCATCGACCCGTTCCGCTGGGCAATGACGGGCGGCAGGCGCGTGGTTGACACGACGACCGACACCATCCTGGAAAAGGGCTATCACGCAGGGCAAGGCCTGTTCGACGATCGAAACCTTCCCTCGGCGGAAATCGCAGGCGCCACGCCGTTCAGCACCTCGACGAGCCTCGGCATCTCGGTCAACGGCCGCAAGTATGCGATGCGCATCACCGCATCCGGTGCATCACTGAAAGGCGAATACTACAACAACGCCAACAAGACACTCGCCGGTACGGCGACCGTCACGGTACCGCAAGACACCGTGGATCACGACTGGGGCTCCGGAGCGCCCGTGACAGGCATCGGCGCGGACAACTTCGCTGCGCGCTTTACGGGCTCGTTCGTTGCCCCTTCGACAGGCACCTATACGTTCCGGGTACGGGCGGACGACGGTGTACGCCTTTGGATAGGCGGGCTGCTGGTCATCGACAAATGGATCGACCAGGGCCCGACCAACTACGACGCCACGGTTGCCCTGGTGGCGGGACAGAGCTTCGACGTGAAGATCGAGTACTACGAGAACGGTGGCGGCGCGGTCATGCAGTTCCTGTGGAAGAGACCAGGCAGCAACAGCTTCAATACGTTCACGAGCGACATCGGCGGCGCAGTCACCAACGACTACACGATGCGCAACAGGGTTTGCAACCCCAACGCTCCCGGTGGTGTCGAGAGCAACTGCGTGCAGTACGGGAGCAACTGGAAGCCAGAGGGACTGATCCAGCAGTACGCGCGGCGCATGCGATTCAGCGCCTTCGGTTATCTGAACGAAGACGGCAATGGCCGCGATGGCGGCGTGATGCGCGCGCGCCAGAAATTCGTGGGCCCGATGCAGCCGGTGCCCGGGCTCCCCGATACCGCGAACGCCAACAAGGAATGGGACCCGAACACAGGTGTGTTCGTTCGCAATCCTGACTCAGCCGATGCCAGTGCAACCTCTGCCAATGGCGTAACCATTGCCGACAGCGGCGTGATCAACTACCTCAACAAGTTCGGCCAGATCATTCCCGGCTCCTACAAATCGAACGACCCTGTGAGCGAGCTCTACTACGCGGCCCTGCGCTACTACCGCAACCTGGGCAACGTGCCGGAATGGAGCAATCTGAACACCACCGACACAAACACCACGGCGAAGCGCCTCGACGGCTTTCCGGTCATCACGAACTGGGACGATCCGATCCAGTACTCGTGCCAGCGCAACTTCGTCCTCGGGATCGGTGACATCTACACCCATGCGGACAAGAACGTTCCCGGCAACACGAACACCGCCAACGAGCCGACGATGCCCGCGTCGGTCACGGCCGACAAGACGGTCAATGCAGTGACAGCGACAACCAAGGTCGGCCAGTTGCAAGGGATGACGGGAGATCTGGGCACGCGCACCAACGTCTCGAACAATTGCTGCAGCAACAACTCAGCGCTCATGGCAGGTCTCGCCTACGACGCGAACACCAAGGACATCCGGCCCGACGACACGAAGACGCCGAGCACCATCGGCAAGCAGACGGTTCAGACCTATTGGGTCGACGTGCTCGAACAGGCTTTCCAGGCGAACAACCAGTTCTACCTGGCTGCGAAGTTCGGTGGTCTCAAGATACCCACCAACATGCAGAACACGTTCGACCCGTACACCTTCAGCGACACCATTCCGCAGACATGGTGGTCCACAAGCGGCGACACGCTCACCGACACACGCAACGGCGGCACCACTCAGCCGCGGCCGGACAACTACTTCACGGCAGGCCGGCCCGACTCGATGGTGGATGGCCTGACGAAGGCCTTCGCGAGCATCGCCAACGCCATCAAATCGTTCACCACATCGTTCTCGCTGTCGAGCCCGCAGGTATCGGCCGCAGGCGCGGCGTCCTACGCATCGCAGTACGACTCGAACGGCTGGACAGGCGTGCTGTCGGGCAGCCAGCTCACGTTCCCCAACGACGTACCGACGCTCACGGAGATGTGGAACAGCTCGAGCACACTGGAAAGCCAGCTGGCCGGTACCGGCTGGGATACCGCCCGTCGCGTGCTCACCTGGAACGGCACCGCGGGCGTGCCCTTCCGCAAGGCCAACCTGACAGCGGCCCAGTCCACCGCCCTCGATACACCGTGGGCCACGGGTGACGACAGCGGCGACTTCCTCAATTACCTGCGTGGCGACCGCAGCAAGGAAAAGACGACCACCGACGACACCAAGCCCTACCGCCGTCGCGCCTTGCTGCTCGGCGACATCGTGAACGCGAAGGTCACGCCAGTTGGCCCGCCTTCGAGCCAGTTCTCGAACACGGTCAACCCCGGCTACGCGAAGTTCAAGACCGACTATGCCTCCCGCGCCACCATCGTCTATGCGGGCGCCAACGACGGCATGCTGCACGCGTTCAATGGCGCCCTCACCGGAACGAATGCCGGCAAGGAGCTGTTCGCCTACGTGCCAAGCATGCTGTTCTCGGGCCCCAGCAGCCCGGCCACGCCCACGCTCGATGGCCTGCGCCAACTCGGCAACCCGGACTACCAGCACCACTACTACGTCGACGCATCGCCCAAGGCCTTCGACATCGACTTCAACAGCGCCGGCGGCGTTTTCACGACCACCGCAACCGGCAACAACTCCGACTGGCGCACCGTGCTGATCGGCGGGCTCGGCAAGGGCGGCAAAGGCTTCTACGCCATCGACGTGACCGATCCCGCGAGCATGACCAGCGAGGACACCATCAAGACCAAGGTACTGTGGGAGTTCTCCAGCGCGACCACCGGCGTGGACAGCACGCTGGGCTACAGCTTCGGCACGCCGGTGGTGTTGAAGACCAAGAAGTACGGATGGGTCGTGGTCTTCACTTCGGGCTACAACAACGGCGACGGATTCGGCTACGTGTACTTCGTGAACCCGAAGACCGGCGCACTGCTTGAGAAAGTGCAGACCGGAAGCTCGGCAGCAGGCCTGGCACAGCTGACCGCCTACATCACCGACTTCACGGACGGCACCGCCGATGCGCTCTATGCGGGCGACCTGAACGGACAACTGTGGCGTTTCGACGTGACCGCGGCCAAGGGCAGCGCCGGTTCCTACCCTGCCCCGTTGAAGCTGGCCACCCTGGCCGATGCCAGCGGCTCACAGCCAATCACGACCCAGCCCCTGGTGGAGATCGACCCCAAGAGCAAGAAGCGCTATGTGCTCTTCGGCACTGGCCAGTTGCTCGACACCGTGGACATCAATTCGAAGGCGGGCCAGTCGTTCTACGCCATCATCGACGGCGATGCCACGAGCTTCGACAAAGGCAGAACCGCTGCGATCACGCGCGACGACCTGGCAGCCCTGAACGAGGACAACCTCACGGGCAAAACGGCTTTCAGCCTGGGAACGAAGCTGGGCTGGTACCTCGACCTGGGCAGCGACGCAACGTCGGGAACGACCTGGCGCGTGACGCTCGGCGCCACGTCGTTCAATGGGGTAGTGGTGTTCTCCAGCCTGATGACCACGGGCGACGCCTGCAGTCCCTCGGGCCAGAGCCGGATCTATGCTGTGAACTATGGGTCCGGCACAACAGCGCTGACTTCGGGGGCGGCATATGTCGGCTACACCAGCGCGATCACGGACATCCAGATCATCAACAACAACGGCCGGATGCAGGGCATCGCGGGCAACGTGAGAGGTGAAGTGAATCAACCGCCAATCGACTTCGGCAAGGGGACGGGGCTGCGGTTGTTGAATTGGCGGGAAGTGCCGACGATTGATTGATGGCTAGATCGGGCAGGCATTCCGTAGCGTAATTTACCCGAGCGTCTCGGTGGACTTCCGAGTGGTGCATCTGCGCCACCCGCGCTGGAGCAGGACTGGCATGTGGGTCGTTCAGAGCTTTGCGCAGGAAGCTAACGAGTACGCCTCGATCGGCGGCTCGACCATCATTCGGGGCGCGCCAGCTATCGACGACGCGGTCTGGCCGCCTCAATGACGATCAAACTCTTCCTTGCTGGTCTGGGCTGGAAACATCCAGGCTCCTCCGCGGCCTACACGACACCTGCGTGGCTATGCTGCGCCGGTCGCACCGAAAGACGGTGTGACCGGGATTGGTCTCCCGTGCAATCACTGCGATGCAAGCCGCAGTCCCCGCAGGGTCTGCGGCTTCGTCGTTCGTGCCTCCAGTTTTGGCGGCTCGGCGGGCGGGCGCAAGCCCGCCCGGTTTCACGCAAGTGGTTGCCCGGTAGACCAACCCGTCGAGCTGCCGCCCCGATTGGTCTCGGGACGGCAGTTTTTGAAAACTGCAATCACTTGGAGGCCGTTTATGGCTATGCCGGCAGACGCGTCCGCGCACGCCCCTTCGCTTCCTGGGTCTTCTGAAACCGTTAGCGCCGAATCGCTCGCGCTACAGGCATGCGATGACATCGACAATCTGCAGGTTGTGCGGCGCGCCTACGCGTGTCTTGAAAAACTCATCGCTCCGCAATATGTGACCGACACGGAAGAGATCTGTGCGACGCGCACCGAATTCAGCGTCATGGTGCGACTGGTCAACGAGGAGATGCAGCGGAGCATCAAAGCGGCGGAGACCACGATTCAATCGTTACTCGTTGCGCTTAGCGAAAGTAGGCGCAATTAAGCCTTCAACGTACAACGGAAGCCGACGCGAAGGTCAAACAGATTTGACTTTTGTATCGGGAGATCGCGATGCCACTGATCGGAGGTAAGCTGCACACAGACCAGATTGCACTGAGGTACCGAGTCGCTAACTTAATTTAGACCTGACTCTTATCCGCGCTGTCAAATTGGAATCGGACCCCAGATTTGCAGCAGGTTCAGATCGCACTGGAGGCCGCCAAGGCGCTGGGGCAGCACACCGCGCAACTCGCGGCAGGTGCGATGTCTGCCATGCATGTCTCCGCGGACATCAGCGGGTCGGGCAGCGCCAGCGCCAGCGCCAGCGCCAGCGCTTCGGATTCGAACAGCAATAGCACCAGCACGACTTACAACTACCAGTACTGAGTTGGGAGTCTTGACTTGGAATCAAGCTAATTGGAGGGCGCCCTACATATGCATGAACTCAAACTGGCAAGAGCAACACACCGCTACCTCCAATCACGACCGAATCGAGGCATCGCCGGATGAATTTAATTTAGATTAGCCCAAAAATCACTCGATATTTAACTTTCTTTGCGTATGTGGCGTATTCAGGGTTTTTCATTAAAAGCTGCTCCTCTCGAAAAATCCTGATTGCCTGAAAAAAATACAATGCTGCGTAGGTGAAAAAATTCCACCAACTAAATGTGGAAAGCAAAAAACCCAGATGGTTGAGAAAATATCCAAAATAGATAGGATGCCTGACTATTCGGTATGGACCGCTAGTGACGATGCCGCGATCTGCCGGCAGAAGACCAAATGATCGGCCCAGATAAATTTTGGAGACGATCTGCCATCCTATCCCCAAAACCTGCATTGTTTCTGTAACTATCAACGGGGCAATTTTTACTCCAGAGCTTAGTGATACGAACAGAAAATAGAACGTTGCAACCCCCGTACTGATAATGGATATTACATCTGTGGAGGTTGTTGTTGATGGCTTTGAGAAAATAACTATACCGATAGTAACCACTTCCCCAATTAGCAGGAGAACCAGCGTTGGCAATAGAGTGCGAGAGTTTTCGATGGTGAGCAATATTCGATAAACAAAAGCGGAAAGCGCAATTGTTACAACGAATTTAGTTGCAATGATTATCAGAAGTTTCTTGGACATATAAAAAAAGCGGTCCGAAGACCGCTTTTCAATATCAAACCCCAATCAATTAGCCTCCGCCGCCGCCGCCTGCAGCGGGGGTGTTCGGGCAACCTGCCGGCGCATACTTTGCGTCTGCCGTCGTACCGCAGGTCCAGCTGCCTGCATCAGTACGGGTCCAGGTGATCGTGAAAGGCGTCGCTTTCAGAATTGCGGCCGCTTGGCCTGCGAAGGAAGCAGCAATGGTGCCGTCGGTGGTCAGAGCGGCGGTATTCGTGGACGCAGCGAGAGCGGTGCCAGCGGTAGAAGTCAGGGGTGCCGACAGGCTCAAGATGCCCGAGCTAGTGGCGCCGAGGTCGCAGGCGCCAATGGCTGTCTTTCCATTGTTCAGGCAGTCCTCGTAAGCTGTCTTCAGTGCGCCGGTTTCTCCCATGGCGCGGGCCACTTGAGACTTGGCGATGTAGGTTTGGTACTGCGGAATCGCGATAGCGGCCAAGATGCCGATGATCGCGACAACGATCATCAGTTCTATCAAGGTGAAGCCGGCTTGCGCGCGGCGAGCGATAGTGCGACGGTTCATTGAACTAACTCCAGGTAGGTTGGTTGTTACGCCCGGGAACCTGCCCGGAGCGAGGTACCTTTCGCAGCATCTGTGCCACCCGCCTGAGACCCCCTTCCCGTACCGGACGTGTCACCTCTGACCACGTTGGAGTTACACGGTGTGACACAACTTGCCCCAAGATGCGACACTTGGTGACAAATTTGTCATGCCAAAGCGTCACCAACCGTCAGAGAGTCAGGACGCCATCCGCCTTCAGCCAGCGGATATCCCGCTGCGCCAGCCCAGCCACCTGATCGTCCACCAGCGCTTCGATCTGACTCATGATCTCGTCGGTTTCGGCGGGCTTGGTGTGGGTGATGTAGATCGGGTACTGCTTGCCCGGCCCGATGTGCGTCAGTTCGTCGGCCAGGACTGCGGGCGACAGGTGCAGGCTGCGCTCGGCGAGGGCCTGTTCGCGGCTGCTGAACGCGGTTTCGATGACCAGCATCGCCACGTCGAGTTCGTTCACGCGTTCCCAGAAGAAGGCGTTGCGCTCGGTGTCTCCGCTGAAAACCCAGTGGGCGCCGCCTTCCGCCCGCCGCACGGCGAAGCCGCAGGCCGGCACGGTATGGACCGCGGGCAGCACCTCCACCACCTTGGGCTCGCGGCTGCCCAGCGGCAGTTGCTGCCCCACCGCAATGTCGTGAAAGCTCACGAAGGGCGATTCGGGGCTGGGAATGCTTTCGAAGTCGGGCCAGATGACGTTGTTGAACACATGCACGCGCAGCGCGTCGATGGTGTCCCTCAGCGCATGCACGCGCAGCGGCTGCGTGCGGCGGCTGCAGATGGCGTCGAGCATCAGGGGGAGCGCCGCGATGTGGTCGAGGTGGCTGTGCGTGAGCACGACGTCGTCGATGCGGACCATCTCGTCGAGCGTGAGGTCCCCGACACCGGTGCCCGCATCGACGAGCAGGTCCGTGTCGACCAGGAACGAGGTGGTGCGGCAGTCTTTGGCGATGGCGCCCGAGCAACCCAGCACACGAACCTGCATTGTGAAAGACCCCTTTTATGTGTCTGTCGTCATTTGGTCTCGAACCGGGTCGCGCCGTCCCAGTTCGGGTCTTGCGGTCGCAACGCCATCGAGGCTAAACGCTGGGCGTAGAGCTGGTAAAGGACTTTTTTCGCATCCGCGGCGAGCAGGGGCGCCAGCAAGTTTCGGCCCATGGCCCAGTCCTGGCGGCGATATGCGGCGAGGACTTCGCTCCAGCGTTCGAGCAGCTGCTGCGCTTGCTGCACCGCCTCGGGCGTGCCTGCGGCGAGGGGCGTAAAAACGGAAACGGCTTGTGCTTTTCCCTTGACCCGCACGCTGTCGAGCTCCTGCCAGACGAAGCCCGGCGCCAGTTCGCGCGTCGCGCCGCTGGCGACCACTTCGACGCCGTAGTGCCCGCTCAGGCCCTCGAGGCGCGATGCGAGGTTGACCGCATCGCCGACCACCGTATAGCTGCGTCGCGCCGCCGATCCCATGTCGCCCACGCTCATCACGCCGCTGTTGATGCCGATGCCCACGCTGATCTCGGGCCGGCCGCTTGCGCGATGTATGCGGTTGATGTCGCGCACGGCCTCGGCCATGTCGAGCGCGGCGCGCACGGCGAGCGTGGCGTGTTCGGGCGTGTCGATGGGCGCGCCCCAGAAGGCCATGACGCAGTCGCCCATGTACTTGTCGACGGTGCCGCGGTGGGCGCTGACGACATCGGTGAGCCGGCTGAAGACGGTGTTGAGAAAGGCCTGCAGCTCGGCCGGCGCCATCTGCTCCGACAGGCGCGTGAAGTCGCGCATGTCGCAGAACATCACGGTCATGGGCTTGCTCTCGGCGCGCATGCTGTAGCGGTCGGGGTGCGCCATCATCTCGTTGACGAGCTGGGGCGGCACGTAGGTGCCGAAGAGCCGCACCAGCCCGCGCCGCGCGCGCGACTCGACGAAGTAGCCCCAGCTCATGTTGAGCGCGAACGCAAGAGCCGCCATGGCCAGCGCCGATGCGAGCGGCAGCACGAGGCTGTAGCCCGTGTAGAGCCAGAAATTCAGGCCGATCAGCGCGGCGATCGCCCCTGCTGCCAGCAGCATGGCGCGCGGGGCGGACAGCAGCGACATCCCGAAGGCGAGCAGGAGCCCGGTCACGACCGCGAGCAGTACCTCGTAGCCCGGCGCGTAGTCGGGCACGCTGAGCAGCCGCCCATCGAGCAGCGCGGAGACGATGTTCGCGTGCACCTCGACGCCCGGGAAGGCGGCTTCGACAGGCGTGGCGCGCAGATCCTGCAACCCTGGGGCGGTGGCGCCGACGAGCACGATCTTGTCTTTCAGCTCGCCCGGCGCAAGCCGCCCTTCGAGCACGTCGGCGGCCGGCACGTAGCGAAACGATCCGCCGTCCAAACCGCCCTGGCCACGGAACGGCACCTGCAAGCTTCCTGTCCCGTCGACCGGGACGCGCAGCCGCCCCACCCTCAGCGACTCGAGCTGCGGCGCCGTGCCGCCACCCGGGGCAAAGGCCGGCTGCACGGGTGGCGATCCGTTCGCGAGTCGATAGACCGCGAGCCCCAGAGACTCGTAGTAGCCCGGCTGCGCCCTGTCGCCGTCATAGCGGGCGATGAGCGGCACGCTGCGGATCACGCCGTCGCCGTCGATGCCGACCAGCGTGTTCAGGAAGCCCGCGGCCGGCGCGGCTTTCGCCAGCTCCGGCAGGCTGGCGCCGAAGCCGTTCCAGCCCGTGGCGTAGGTGCCCCCCGGGGGAAAGGCACCCACGGGCAGCAAGGGAGCCGCAGGCAGCCGCCCCTTGGCGCTGGGTGCGTCGGTTCGCGTGAAGTAGTAGCCCAGCGCCACGCGCCGGCCGCTCAGCGCGGCGGCGAGCGTGGCGTCGTGATCGAGCGAAGGCGCGAGCCGCTCGACCTCGGCGGCCAGGCCGGGTATTTTGCCCAGCGGGCCGCCCACAAGCTCTCTCAGCCTGTCGAGACCCGAGCTGCGGTCGGGCTCGAGGAACATGACGTCGAAGCCGAGCACGGCCGCCTGCTGCCGGGTCAGCAGCTCGGTGGTCAGACGGGCGATCTTGTCGCGTGCCCAGGGCCACTGGCCCTGCCGCGCGAGGCTGGCGTCGTCCACGTCGACGATCACCACCCGGGCGTCGGGGGTGCCCGGCATGGTGGCGCGCAGGCGGATGTCGTAGATCAGCTGGTCAAGGCGCTCCAGCGCGGTCAGCCGCCAGGCGCCGGTGGCATGCGCCAGTGCCAGCAGCACCGGCAGCAGGGTGATGGCGATGCGCGGCCAGTGCCGCCGCAGCTCTTCTCTCACGGCGCCCGGTCCGGGTATGCGAGACCGCGGCGAGCCGAGCGAGAAAGCGGCTCAGATGCGCACGAACTGCATGCGCGTGGCATCGCCCAGTTCGAGCACGTCGCGCTCCTGCAGCGCGACGGCCTCGACCCCCAGCTGCAGGCCGTTGAGCGTGACGTTGCCCTCGACGCCGGCTGCCACGTAGCCCTGGCGCCGGCGCGTGACCACAGCCACCGCGACTCCGGGCTTGCCGACGGTGGTGACCACCTTCTGGAGCCCGACGTCCTGCCCTTCGTTGGCGCCGGAAAGCACGCGCAGCACCGGAATGCCAAGCTCGACCAGCGCGCCGGATTCGGTAGGCGCCGAAGACAACGGCATGGCGCCTGACGGGTATTGGGCCGGGGCGGTGCGGATCGAGACAGCCCCGGTGTCGAGGTTGCTGCGCGCGCGGAAATGGATGCGGCAGCCTCCGACCTCGATGACATCGTTGTCCTTGAGCGCCTGCCGCTGGACGGCGAGCGCGTTGACGTAGGTGCCGTTGGTGCTGTTGAGATCTTCAATTTCGACTTCGCCGCCGGTCATGTGCAGCACGGCGTGCTCGCCGCTGACCGCCAGATTGTCGATCACGATGTCGTTGTAGGCGCGGCGTCCCAGCGTCGTGCGCTCCTTGGCGAGCGCCACCTGCCCGATGACAACGCCATCGACCGAAATGATCATCTTCGGCATTGCCGACTCCCCGAATCCAAAGCATGAATGACGACGGCAGGCAGGCCACAGGGCCGCTGCCCGCGGGCCCGGCTGGCCGCCTGTGCGCTGCGTTTACGCAACGCCCGCACTTGCCAGGACAACCGAGATGTTGTCCCGTCCGCCATTGTCATTGGCATTTGCAACCAAAAGTGATGCTTTTTTCTGAAGCCCGACATCGTGTCCTAGAAGCGTGAAAAGCTGCTCATCCGAAACCATCTCGCTGAGCCCGTCGGAGCAAAGCATATAGAGATCGCCCGGTCTTGCGCTGTGTTCATGCATTTCCAGCAAGACTTGGGCCTCCACGCCGACAGCACGGGTCACGAGGTTTCGGGTGGGTGAGTTCAGCGCTTCTTCGGCGGTGATGGCACCCGCATCCAGCTGCTGCTGGCGCAGGGAATGGTCACGGGTGAGCAGTTCCAGCTTGTTGTTGCGCAGGCGGTAGCAGCGCGAGTCGCCGATATGGCCGACCACCACCCGCTGCGGCCGGAATGCCGCCAGCACCAGGGTTGTCCCCATGCCCTGCAGTTCCGGGTTGGTCGTGCCTTCCTGCAGGATCGCGCCGTTGGCCTCGTCAGTGGCGGCCTGCAGCGCTCGCCGGACCACGCGGGCCGGCGCCTGCATTCCCGCATGGGCGAACCAGCGGCCGAAGCTGGCGTGCAGGAGCGAGACGGCCATGGCGCTTGCAACTTCGCCGCCCTTGTAGCCGCCCATGCCGTCGGCCAGCAGGGCCAGGCCGAGGGCGGGATCGACGTGCACCGCGTCTTCGTTATGGGAGCGCATCCGCCCGACGTCGGTCTGGTAGGCGAATTCCCAGGTCAGCGGGGGGCGGGAGGAGAAAAGGGAGACGCCGACACTCGCCATGGTCTGTCAGCGCCGATCTCTTTGCAGCTCAGTGTTGCGCGGCGGCGTGCGCGCGCCGCTGCATGAGGCGGCCGGCGGCCACGACGAACACGGCACCGGCAGCCGCGGCCGCATAGTGCAGCCACGGGTTGGCCGCCAGCGTGTCGCGCAGGATGGCGTCCTGCACGATGGTCTCGCCGCCGACCCAGCCGATCAGCGCGGCGCCCAGCATCACGATGATCGGGAAACGTTCCATGAGCTTGATCATGAGCGTGCTGCCGAAAATCACCAAGGGAATACTGATCGCCAGGCCCAGGATCAGCAACACCATGCTGCCCTGTGCCGCGGCCGCGACGGCGATCACGTTGTCCAGGCTCATCACCAGGTCGGCCAGCAGGATGGTGCGCACGGCGGCCATCATGCTGCCGTACTCCTTGGACTCGCCCTCGCCGTCGTCTTCCTCGCCCAGCAGCTGCAGGCCGATCCACAGCAGCAGCAGGCCGCCGATGATCTGCAGGTAAGGCAGCGCGAGCAGCCTGGCCGCCACCACCGTGAGCACGATCCGCAGCACCACGGCCGCGCCCGAGCCGAAGAGCACGGCCTTCTTTTGTTGGGCGGGCGGCAGCGAGCGCGCCGCCATCGCGATCACCACCGCGTTGTCGCCCGACAGGATGATGTTGATCCAGATGATCTTGAGCAGACCTATCCAGAAATCTGTGCTTTGAAGAAATTCCATGTCTCTGATCCCACTGTGTTTTATTGAAAAAAGCGCCCGCAATCCAATGCGGGCGCTTTTTTGTTTCTGCGTGGTCCTCTCATGACCCGGCTCTGCGGCCGGTGTCGCGGAGCCGTCTCTTACAGCTTGGCCTTGAGCAGCTTGGCCAGTTCCGAGAAGTTGCGCGTCACGGTGAAGCCGCATTCTTCCATGATGGACAGCTTGGCTTCGGCCGTGTCGGCGCCGCCGGAGATCAGCGCGCCGGCGTGGCCCATGCGCTTGCCGGGAGGGGCGGTGACGCCGGCGATGAAGCCCACGACCGGCTTCTTCATGTTGTCCTTGCACCAGCGGGCAGCGTCAGCTTCGTCCGGGCCGCCGATCTCGCCGATCATGATCACCGCGTCGGTGTCCGGATCGTCGTTGAAGGCCTTCATCACATCGATGTGCTTCAGGCCGTTGATCGGGTCGCCGCCGATACCCACTGCCGACGACTGGCCCAGGCCGATTTCCGTCAGTTGAGCCACGGCTTCGTACGTCAGCGTGCCCGAGCGCGAGACCACGCCGATGCGGCCCTTGCGGTGGATGTGGCCGGGCATGATGCCGATCTTGATCTCGTCGGGCGTGATCAGGCCGGGGCAGTTCGGGCCCAGCAGCAGCGTCTTCTTGCCGCCGGCCGCTTCCTTGGCCTTCATCTTGTTGCGCACTTCGAGCATGTCGCGAACCGGAATGCCTTCGGTGATGCAGATCGCCATGTCGAGGTCGGCCTCGACGGCTTCCCAGATGGCGGCGGCGGCGCCTGCCGGCGGCACGTAGATCACCGACACGGTGGCGCCCGTCTGCTGGGCGGCTTCCTTGACGGAACCGAAGATCGGGATGTTGAAGATCGACTCGCCGGCCTTCTTGGGGTTCACGCCAGCGACGAAGCAGTTCTTGCCGTTCGCGTATTCCTGGCACTTCTCGGTGTGGAACTGGCCGGTCTTGCCGGTGATGCCCTGCGTGATGACTTTGGTGTCTTTGTTGATGTAGATCGACATGACTTGTTCCTTAGGCCTTCTTGACTGCTGCCACGACCTTCTGGGCCGCTTCCGCCATGGTGTCGGCGCTGATGATCGGCAGGCCCGACTCGGCCAGCAGCTTCTTGCCTTCGACTTCGTTGGTGCCCTTCATGCGCACGACCAGCGGCACTTGCAGGTTCACGGCCTTGCAGGCCGCGATCACGCCGGTGGCGATGGTGTCGCACTTCATGATGCCGCCGAAGATGTTCACGAGGATGGCTTCCACGTTCTTGTTCTTCAGCATGATCTTGAAGGCTTCGGTGACCTTCTCGGGGGTGGCGCCGCCGCCCACGTCCAGGAAGTTGGCCGGCTCGCCGCCGAACAGCTTGATGGTGTCCATGGTGGCCATGGCCAGGCCGGCACCGTTCACCAGGCAGCCGATGTTGCCGTCCAGCGAGATGTAGGCGAGGTCGAACTTGGAGGCTTCCACTTCGGCCGCGTCTTCCTCGTCGAGGTCGCGCAGGGCGACGATCTCGGGATGGCGGAACAGCGCGTTGCTGTCGAAGTTGAACTTGGCGTCCAGGGCGATGATGTTGCCCTTGCTGTCACGGTTGAGCGGGTTGATCTCGACCAGCGAGGCGTCCGTCTCCATGTAGCAGGTGTAGAGCTTCTTGAAGATGTCCACGGCCTGGGCGGTGGAGTCGGCCGGAATGCCGATGCCGTCGGCGATCTGCTTGGCCTGTTCGTCGGTCAGGCCCTGGGCCGGGTCGGCGAACACGGTGATGATCTTCTCGGGCGAGGAGTGGGCCACTTCCTCGATGTCCATGCCGCCTTCGCTGGAAGCGATGAAGGCCACCTTCTGGGTGGCGCGGTCGGTCACGGCCGAAACGTAGTATTCCTTCTGGATGTCGGCGCCGTCTTCGATGTAGAGGCGACGGACCTTCTGGCCTTCGGGGCCGGTCTGGTGCGTCTTGAGCTGCATGCCGAGGATCTCGCCGGCGAGCTTCTTGACGTCCTCGATGGACTTGGCGACCTTGACGCCACCGCCCTTGCCGCGGCCACCCGCGTGGATCTGGGCCTTGACGACCCAGACCGGGCCCCCAAGCTTCTGGGCGGCTTCAACCGCCTCCTGGACCGTATATGCCGGGATGCCGCGCGGCACCGGCACGCCGAACTTGGCAAGGATTTCCTTGCCTTGGTACTCGTGAATCTTCATGAGGGATGTCTCTCGGAAGGAGGAAGTTGAGAAATCGGGAGATCGGGGCGGAGAGGGTCTATGCTCTGTTGCTCGCGGGCGACGGCAGCCTGACGGCTGGGGGCGGCGAACAACCGCGGACTGTATCATGGTGCGCCGCACCAATGCTGTAAGTGGGGTTGCGGGCAATACGTACTTCCTACTAGTTACCCTGGGGCACTTCCATCATGGCCAAGGTTTTCATCGACGGCGAAGCCGGCACCACCGGCCTTCAGATTCGCGAACGTCTGCAGGCAATGCCGCAGATCGAACTCGTGAGCATCGCCCCCGAGCTGCGAAAGGACGCCGGCGCCAAGCGCGAACTGATGGCCGGCGTCGACCTGGTGGTGCTGTGCCTGCACGACGACGCGGCGCGCGAATCGGTCGCGCTGATCGACCAGCTCCCCGGCGCCAAGCCCAAGATCATCGACGCCTCCACGGCGCACCGCATCGCTCCCGGCTGGGTGTTCGGCTTCCCCGAACTCACCGAAGGCCACTGGCAGGCGGTCGCCAGGGCAGAGCGCGTCGGCAATCCCGGCTGCTACGCCACCGGCGCGATCGCCATGGTGCGCCCGCTGGTCGACGCGGGCATCCTGCCGGCCGACTTCCCCATCTCGCTGCCCTCCGTGAGCGGCTACTCGGGCGGCGGCCGCACCATGATCGAGGCCTACGAAAAGGGCGAGGCCCCGGCCTTCGAGATCTACGCGCTGGGCCTGAAGCACAAGCACATCCCCGAAATCATGGCCTACACCGGCCTCACCCGCCGGCCGGTGTTCATCCCGTCGGTGGGCAACTTCAAGCAGGGCATGCTGGTGCAGTTGCCGCTGCACCTCGACCTGCTGCCCGGCAAGCCCAAGGCCGGCGACCTGCAGGACGCGCTGGCCGCGCACTACGCGCGCAGCAACACGCCCGAGCAGTTCGTGAAGGTGCTGCCGCCAACTGAAGACGGCAAGCTCGAGGCCCTGGCGCTCAACGACACCAACAACCTCGAGATCCGCGTGTTCCCGAACGAGGACCATCGCCATGCCGTGGTGATCGCCCGCCTCGACAACCTCGGCAAGGGCGCCAGCGGCGCCGCGGTGCAGAACCTGAAGCTGATGCTGGGGCTCTGAGCCCCACGCCTCGCACCGGCTTGCCGGCCGGTCAGTTCACCAGCCAGAGTCCCACGCCCAGCAGGGCCGCGTGCGCGCCCAGCGCGATGTACAGCGGCTTGCGCGAGGCCGCGGCCATGTCCTGAAGCGTCTCGTGGATGCGCCGCGTGAGCAGCGCGCGCAGCGCCGGATCCTGAGGCGGGGCACCGCCCTCGCCCGCCACCAGTTCGTTTCCGCTCTCCGCGCGGCTGCGCTGCCATTCGGCCAGCATCTCGCTCAGCGGCAGCCTGTCGATCACGAAGGCCACGACCGCGCGCACCGCCTTGCCTTCGCCCAGCACCGGCGCGAGCTGCCTGCTCAGCGCATCGACCGACAGCCAGTCGGCCACGCGATGCAAGGCGCCGTGCTCCTTCGGCATGGCCTCGATGCGGCTCGCGATCGCCCCGCCCAGCCGCTGCGACACGGCCTCGCCGCGCGCCGCCACCAGATGCTGCATCGCACGCGCACGCCCTTGCTGCGCGCCCAGCGCCACGTAGACGACCACGAAGAACAGCAGCAGCAGCGCCACCAGCAGCGGCGGCGAGGTGACGAGCGCGAGCACCGCGCCGACTCCGCCCGCGCGCGCGGCTACGTTGCCCGGCCCCTGCAGCTGGCTCAGGTAGAAGAAGAAAACACCGCCGCCCC
>NZ_JASMRZ010000049.1 GCF_030462475.1 Variovorax sp. CAN15 | reverse complement strand
TTGAGCTCGCTCAGCGTGATGCGCACCGCCGGATGCTTCGCCTGGAAGGCGCGCAGCGCCTGCGGCAGGCCCCGGTAGAGCATCGCCCCGACGAAGCCGATGCGCAGCCGCCCGGCCGAACCCAGCGCCACGTCGCGCGCCTCGATGGCGGCCTCCTCGGCGCCTTCGCCACCAACAGCCTGCACCGCAAGAGCCTGGGCGCGTGGCTGGAGCGCTGCGTGTTCTCCACGCCCGGCGCGGCCCTGCCGTTTGCCACGCGCGATTTCCGCACGCGCCAGCACGCGCTGAGCGAGGCCAACTTCAACATGGTGCTGCAGGCCTCGTGCTCCATTCCGTTCCTGCTGGCGGCGGTGCACGACATTCCCGGCGCGCCGCGCGGCGCCTACTGGGACGGCGGCATCACCGACTACCACCTGCATCTGGACTACCAGCCCGCCGACGAAGGCATCGTGCTGTACCCGCATTTCCAGCAGGCGGTGGTGCCGGGCTGGCTCGACAAGGGCCTGCGCTGGCGCCACAAGGCCAGCGGTTTTCTCGACCGCATGGTGGTGCTCGCGCCCGACCCGGAATGGGTCCGCACGCTGCCCAACGGCAAGCTGCCCGATCGCAAGGACTTCATTCACTTCGCGAACGATGCGCAGGCGCGCATCGCCGCATGGGGCCGCGCCACGCGCGAGGCGCGGCGGCTGTCGGACCAGTTCGAAGGCTGGCTTCAGCGCGACGGCGTGCCCGAGCTGCTGCCGCTCTGACCCACCGGCGCCGCCAGCGTCAGTGGCGCCGCGCAGTCGAGGATGTTCACTTCCACCGCGTCGCCGACCTTGAGTTCGGCGCCCGCGGGCCAGCGCCCCGTGCCGATCGAGCGCGAATGCACGCCGCCGTTGCGGTAGCGCACGACGGCATAGGGCGCTGCGGCACCGCCATCCGCGCCGCAATCGCGATCGGCCGTGGCGGCCAGGTCGCTCGCGTGCCCGATGCTGACGACCTGCGCGGCCCGCCAGCCTGCCGAGCGGTCGAAGGAATGCGCGTCGAAGGCCGAGCAGCCGCCCAGCATCGACACCCCGAGCAGGAGCAGGCGCTTCACGGCGCCGGCCCGATCGCCGCCGTGGCCTGGATCTCGACGCGGTATTCGGAGTCGATCAGCTTCGCGCCCACCGTGGCACGCGCGGGCGTGTGGCCGGCGGGCACCCATTCGTCCCACACCGAGTTCATCGCGGCGTAGTCGCCCACGGTGCGCAGGTAGATCGTCACGCTCACCAGGTCCTGCTTGGTCGCTCCCTGCGTGGCGAGCAGGCGGTCGATGTGATGCAGGATCTCGCGCATCTGCCCGGTGATGTCGAGCGAAGGGTTCTCGGCCACCTGGCCCGCGAGGTACAGCAGGCGCGCGGCGCCCAGGTCGACGGTCACCATCTCGCTGAAGCGGGGGCCCATGTCGTGGCGGATGATGTTCATGGCGATGCGGGAGAAATGGAAGAAGACGAGACGATGGCAGGTTGTGGCGCATTCCACCATCCGCCGCCCAGCGCCTGGAAGAGGGCGGCCGCGTCGGTCAGCCGCAGCGCGCGGGCCTGCACGAGATTCAGCAATGCCTGCTGCTGGGCCTGCTGGGCAATGCGCAGCGAGAGCGCGCTGGCATCGCCCAGCCGCACCTGCGCCTGCGTGCGCGCCAGGCTCTGCGAAGCCGTGCGTTCGGCCTTCACCGCCGCCTGCAGCGCGCGGGTGTCGGCATCGATGGCTTCCAGCGTATTGGCCACGTCCTGGAAGGCGGCGAGCACCGTCGCGCGGTATTGCGCGGCTGCCTGGTCGAAGGAGGCGCGCGCGGCTGCCTCGTGGTGCTTGAGCGCGCCGCCGTCGAAGATGGGCTGCGTCACGCTCGCGGCCACCGTCCAGAAGAGCGAGGACGACTTGAACAGATCCGCCAGCCGGTAGGCCGAGGAGCCGTACGAGTTCACGCCCAGCGTCACGTTCGGCAGCCGCGCCGCGACCGCCACGCCGATGGCGGCGCTGGCCGACTTCAACTGCGCCTCGGCAGCACGCACGTCGGGGCGGTGCTCGACCAGCCTGGAAGGAAGGGTCAGCGGCAGTTCCGTCGGCAGCTGCAGCGCATCCAGATCGAAGCGCGCCTCCACGCCCTGGCTCGGGAAGCGGCCAGCCAGCGTGGCCAGCAGGTTGCGCTGCTGCGCCAGCTGCCGGTCCAGCGGCGGCAGCGTGGCCTCGGTGGCGGCCAGCGCGGCTTCCTGCGCGTCGACCTCGGCCGGCGCAACCTGGCCCAGCGTCAGTTGCTTGCGATAGGCCTGCAGCACCTCCTTCTGGCCCGCGATGATGGTCAGCGTGGCGCGTTGCTGCGCACGCAGCGAGGCTTCGGTGATCGCGGCGGTCACCACGTTGCTGCTCAGCGTGAGCTTCGCGGCCAGGCTCTGGAAGCGCTGCAGCTCGGTTGCGGCCTCGGCTCCTTCCATCTGCCTGCGGGTGGCGCCGAAGACGTTGGGTGTGTACGACACCGTCACCTGCGCCGTGTGCAGCGTGTACAGGCTCGCGTTGGACGACACCGGGCTCGCCACCGCGCTGGCCACGCGCTGCCGCGTGGGCGCGTAGCCCAGCGCCACGCTGGGCCAGAAGGCGGCACGATCGGCGGCTTCGTTCTCCTGCGCCGCGCGCAGGGCGGCGTCGGCCGCCTCGATGGTCGGGTTGCCGGCAAGGCTCTGCGTGACCAGCGCGTTCAGCGGCTCGCTGCGGAAGGCCTGCCACCACTGGGCCGGCACGTCGAGTTCGGGCGACAGGCGCGCCAGCGGCACGCCGTCGGCTTTCTTGCTTGCAGGTGGGGCGGGCGTGTACTGCTCCGGCAGGTTCAGCTGCGGGCGGGCGTAGTCGGGGCCGACCGCGCAGCCGGCCAGCAGCATCGCCGCGATGCCGGCCGCCACGGGCCTCGCCAGGTTTGTCTTCTTCGTCGTCATTGCTTGTTCTGCTTTCCTAGCGGTCGCGCCGCGAGCGCGTGCCCCAGCCCTTGCGTTCGAACACGCGTTCCATCGCGAAATACAGCGTGGGCAGGATGAAGAGCGTCAGCAGCGTCGACACCACCAGCCCGCCGACCACCACAGTGGCCAGCCCGCGCTGCACGTCGGTGCCCACGCCGGTGGCAAGTGCGGCGGGCAGCATGCCCACCGACGCCACCGTGGCCGTCATCAGCACCGGCCGCAGCCGCTCGGCCGCGCCTTCGAGCACCGAGGCCTGCAGCGCCAGACCTTCGCCGCGCACGCGGCGGAAGTTCGCGACCATGATGATCCCGTTCTGTATCGAGACACCGAAGAGCGCGATGAAGCCCACGGCCGTTGCCACGTTGAGCGTTTCTCCCGCCACGTGCACCGCGATCAGCCCGCCCAGCGTGGCCATGGGCACCACGCCGAGGATCAGCGCCACCTGCCGGATCTTCCCGAACTGGAAGAACAGCAGCACCGCCATGATGCTCACCACGATGGCCAGCGACACGCTCAGCCGGGCCTGCGCGCGCTGCTGGTTCTCGAACTGGCCGGCCCATTGCAGGCGGAACTTCGTGGGGTCGAACTTCACTTCCTTCGCGATGCGCTCGCGCGCCTCGTCGAGGTAGGAGGCGAGGTCGCGGTCGCGGTTGTCCACGCGCACCGTGATCTGGCGCTCGTTCATCTCGTGCGAGATCGTGCTTTCGCCGGTCTGCAGGCGGATGTCGGCCACCTGCGCGAGCGGCACCTTCGCCCCGCTGGAGCTGT
The DNA here is from genome assembly GCF_030462475.1 of Variovorax sp. CAN15. Lineage (GTDB taxonomy): Bacteria > Pseudomonadota > Gammaproteobacteria > Burkholderiales > Burkholderiaceae_C > Variovorax. Next base: position 37,829 of record NZ_JASMRZ010000049.1, on the reverse strand, counting down.
TGAGCAGCAGCGAACCGATGGCCTCGGTATTGCCCTTGGCGCTTTTGGGCATCTTCACCGACACGTTGTAGGTGCGGTTGCCCGAGTACACGGTGATGACAGGCGCGCCGCCGATGCCGGTCTGGATCAGGCTGGCCACGTCGTTCGCGTTCACGCCGAAGCGCGCCGCCGCCTCGCGGTTGAGCTGAATCACCACTTGCGGAATCGGCGGTTCCTGGAACAGCGACGCCGAGGCGGTGCCGCGCACCGTTTCGAGCAGATCGACGATCTGGTTGCCAATGCGCCGGCTTTCCTTCAGGTCGTCGCCGTAGATGCGCAGCACCAGCGGGCTGTGCGCGCCGCCCACGGCGTCGTTCACCCCGTCGATGATCGGCTGGCTGATGCCCACGTCGAAGCCCGGCATGCGCGCGAAGCGCTCGGTCAGGGTGCGCACGAAGTCGGCTTTCTTCACCCCGGCCGGCCATTCGCCATAAGGCTTGAGGCCCACCGGAACCTCCATGTGCGAGGGCGTCCACGGGTCGGTGCCGTCGTCGTTGCGGCCCAGCTGCGTCACCACGTACGAGATTTCCGGGTATTCGAGCAGCACGTGCCGCAGCTCGGTCGCCATCTCGCTGGCCTTGTCCAGCGACAGGCCCGAGGGCAGCTGCACCTGCAGCCACAGCGCCCCTTCGTCGATGTCGGGCAGGAACTCGCGCCCGGCCGTGGCGCCCAGCACCACCACCGCGGCCAGCGCCGCCACGCTCAGGCCGTAGGCGATGGCCGGCACGTCCAGCAGCCGCGCCAGCACCCGGCGATAGGCACCGGTCAGCCACACCAGCGGCTTGTTGACGAAGGGCTTGCTCGGCTTGCGCAGCGCCACGTAGGCCAGGCTTGGAATGAGCGTGAGCGCACAGAGCAGGGCACCCACCAGCGCGTAGCCGACCGTGAAGGCCATCGGCTTGAACAGCTTGCCCTCGGCCCGCTCGAAGGCGAAGAGCGGAAAGTAGGCCGTGATGATGATCAGCGTCGCGAAGAAGATCGGTCCCGACACGTGGCTCACCGTCTCGAGGATGTTGCCCTCGGTGAGCGTGGCGTGCGGTTCTTCTTCGCGCCGCCGCAGGATGGCCTCCATCACCACGATGGCGCCGTCCACGATGATGCCGAAGTCGATCGCGCCCAGCGAGAACAGGTTGGCCGGCATGCGGGTGAAGTGCATCACGATGAACACCGTCACCAGCGACATCGGAATGGCCACGGCAGCCACCACCGCGCTGCGGGGGCTGCCCAGGAAAAGAATGAGCACGAAGCACACCAGCGCCATGCCTTCCAGCACCGTGTGCGTCACCTTGTCCACGGTGAGCTTCACCAGGTCGTCGCGGTCGATGTAGGGCACGATCTTCACGCCCATGGGCGCGAGCTCGGCCTGCAGCTCGTCGATCTTCTTGTGCACACCCTCCAGCACGCGCGAGGGATTCTCGTACTTGAGCATCAGCACGATGCCCTCGATGGTGTCCGGATTGGTGTCCTTGCCCAGGATGCCGCCGCGCTCCTGGTGACCGAACTGCAGCCGCCCCAGGTCGCGCACCTGCACCGGCGAGCCGTTGCTCTGCGCCACCACCACCGTGCCCAGGTCGTCCAGCGTGCGGATCTGGCCGATGCCGCGCACCACGTAGCTCTGGTCGCCGCGCGCGATGCGCCCGCCGCCGGCGTTGGCGCTGTTGTTGTTGATGGCCGTGACCACGTCGTTGAGCACCAGCCCGTACTTCTGCAGGCGCGCCGGGTCCAGCTCCAGCTGGAACTCGCGGGTGAAGCCGCCGAAGTTGTTGATGTCCACCACGCCCGCCACCTGCTTGAGCGCGGGAATCACCTTCCAGCGCTGCAGCTCCGACAGTTCCATCAGGTTCTTCGTGTCCGACTCCAGCGTGTAGCGGTAGATCTCGCCGGCCGGCCCTGCCACCGGCCCCAGGCCCGGCTGCGCGCCCGAGGGCAGGCTGACCTGCCCGATGCGCTCCGTCACGCGCTGGCGCGCGAAGTAGTCGTCGGTGCCGTCCTTGAAGGTCAGCGTGATCAGCGACAGCCCGAAGGTGCTGCTGGAGCGGATCGAGGCCAGCCCCGGCGTGTTGCTCAGCGCGCGCTCCAGCGGCGTGGTGATCTGCTGCTCGATCTCCTCGGCGGCCAGGCCGTTGACCTGCGTGGTCACCTGCACGTTCACGTCACCGAGGTCGGGGTAGGCCTCCACCGTCATCTGCGTCCACGACCACGCGCCGAAGAGCACGAGCGCCACCGACATCGCCCAGGCCAGGTGCCTGCGGCGGAAGAACTGGGTGATGATGAGATTAATCATTCAGCAGCACACCACCGCGGACCACCACGCGCTCGCCGGCGGCCAGGCCGCTGCGGATGCGAACCTTGTCGCCGTCTTCCCGGTCCAGCTCCACCGTGCGGCGCACGAATGTCCAGGGCTCGGCCTCGACGAAGACGCTCACGCTGTCGTTGTTCATCAGCAGCGCCGATGCCGGCACCTGCGGCTGCGCGCCCTGCGGCACGCCCAGCACGGCCGTCGCGTACATGTTGGGCTTGAAGATGCCGTCGGGGTTGGCGAACACGATGCGCGCGCGGGCGCGGCGCGTGTCCGCGTCGAGCACCGCGCTCACGAAGGCCACCTTGCCGGTGAAGCTGCGCTCCGGGTAGGCCGCCAGCGTGACCACCACGTTCTGCCCAGGCGCGACCGTGCCGACCACGCCCTCGGGCACGTTGACCGTGACCCAGACCGAATCCAGGTTCGACACCGTCATCAGCACCGCGTTGGCGTCGTTCAGGCTGGAGCCGGCGGCCGCGTTCAGCGCCGTGACCGTGCCGGACGTGGGCGCGACGATCTTCAGCACCTGGCCGGCCTGGGCGCCGCTCGCGTCCGCGCCCAGGCTGCGCAGGCGCGCCTCGTTGCGCTGGAGCTCGGCCTTCTGCTGGGCGACGCTGCTGCTGGCGGCTTCCACGTCCTTGGCGGCGTTGGAGCCTGCCTCGTTCACGCCGCGCGCGCGCACCAGCGCGCGCTGCGCGAGGTCGAGTGCGTCGCGAGCCTTCCGCGCGTCGGCCACGGCCTGCGCGAGGTCGGGCGAGCTCATCGTCGCAAGCACCTGGCCGCGCTTGACGGTGTCGCCCAGGCGCACCTTCAGCTCGAGCAGCCGGCCGGTCAGCGGCGGCAGGATGTTGGCGGTATTGGCCGGATTGGCTTCCACCGTGGCGGGCAGGCTCACCTCGTGCGGCAGCGTGTCCTGGCCGACCGTGGCGACCAGCAGGCGATCGCGCAGCGGCGAGCCGGCGGGCACGCTCAGGCGGTTGCCCTGGCGCACCAGCATCGGCGCGGGGGCGGCGGCCACCGGGGTGGCTGCATGGGCGGTGCTGTCGAAGGAATCGACGCACAGGGCCGCGCAGGTCATCACGCCGAAGACGATGCGCGCGGGGGTGATCTGGTAGAGGGATTTCTTCTTCATCGCGATACGGATCTCGCGGGACGGGCGCGCCGTGCACGGGACGCCTTCCCATGCCCTCGATCCGCTCCCGTCTCCTGCCGGGGAGCGTAGGAAAAGGCGCCTGAAGAAGCTCCCAAGAAATCCTGAAGTTCTCTTCAGAATCGGCTTTCGCAGAGCTCGGTAGCCGCCAGTCAGGAACGCGCGGCATGATCCGCGCCATGAGAATTCTGCTGATCGAGGACGACCGCAAGGCCGCGCGGCTGCTGGCCCGGGGCCTGCAGGAAGAGGGCTTCGTGATCGACGTGGTGCACACGGCGGAGGAGGGCGACGAGGAGGCTTTCGTCGTCGCCTACGACCTGATCGTGCTCGACTGGATGCTGCCCGGAAAGGACGGTCTTACCCTGTGCCGCGACCTGCGCCAGCGCGGCTGCAAGACGCCCGTGCTCATGCTCACCGCGCGCGATGCGCTGAGCGACCGCGTGGCCGGCCTCAACACCGGCGCCGACGACTACCTGACCAAGCCCTTCGCCTTCGACGAGCTGCTGGCCCGCGTGCGCGCGCTGCTGCGCCGTTCGGAGCTGGTGCGCCCGATGGTGCTTTCGCTGGCCGACCTGAGCCTCGACCCGATGAGCCAGCGCGTGCTGCGCGGCGGCATGGTGCTGGAGCTGACCCACAAGGAGTTCGCGATCCTGCAGATCCTGCTGCGCCACGCCGGCGAGGTGGTCAGCCGCTCGCGCCTCGCCGAGCAGGTGTGGAAGGACGACCTGATCGCCATCGACAACCTGATCGACGTGCACATCAGCAACCTGCGCCGCAAGGTCGATGCGCCGCCGGCCGCGCCGCTGATCCAGACCGTTCGCGGGCGCGGCTTCAGGCTGGCGCTGGCGGACGACGGTGCTGGTGGCGGCGGAAGCGTCGCGCATGCTTAGCTTCCGCAAGCGGCTGGCGCTGGCCCACGTCAGCGTGATCGTGGTGGTGATGGCGGTCGCCGCCTTCGGCTCGTACCTCGTGTTCTCGCGCAACGTGCACCGCGAGCTCGACGCCGCGCTGCTGGCGCTGGCCGAGACCGAGATGGGCATGCTGCTGTCGGCCGGCGAGGGCGGCACCGTCATCGTCCACGAGGCCCCGCCAGGCCCTGGCGCCCCCTCGTTCGTGCGGCTCGACCGGCTGGTGCAGATCGTCGACGCCGACGGCCGCGTGCTCGCGCGCAGCAGCAACCTCGGCGAGGCGCAGCTACCCATTCCGGCCGCGCTGCGCGAGCGGCTCGCGGCGGGCGAGACCGTGTTCGAGACGCTCGACGGCTACGGCGAGGAACCCACGCGCATGGTCTCGGTGCCCGTGCCGGGCCGCGCCTCGCTGCTCGCGGTGCAGGTGGCCGGCTCGCTGGACGACGTGAACCGCACCGTGGCCATGGCCAGCGCGCTTTTCATCATCCTCGGCGGAGCGCTGCTGCTGGCCCTGGGCGCGGCGGGCGCGCTCATCACACGGCGTGCCTTCGGCGCCATCGACGACGTGGTGCGGCAGGCTCATCGCATCGGCGACGCGAACCTCGGAGAAAGGCTGCCGCACCCCGGCACGCGCGACGAGATCGGCCGGCTGGTGGACACGCTCAACGACATGCTGGCGCGCATCGAGCAGGGCATGGAAGCGCAGCGGCGCTTCACGTCGGATGCCTCGCACGAGCTGCGCTCGCCGCTGTCGCGCCTGCGCACCGAACTCGAGCTGGCACTGCGCAGGCCGCGCGAACCGGCCGCATACGTGGAAACGCTGCGCTCCTCGCTGGAGGAGGTCGAGTCGCTCACGCTGCTGGTCGAAGAGCTGCTGGTGCTGGCCCGGCTCGACGCCGGCCAGGAGCGCGACGCGGTGGAAACGGTGTCGCTGAACCAGCTCGCCGAAGAGGCCCTGAGGCGCCTCGAGCCGCTGGCGCGCGAGCGGCGCCTTGCCCTGTCGCTGGCCCCCGCGCCGCCCGTGGCTGCGCGTTTCGCCCGTGGCGCGGCCAGCCTCGCGCTGGCCAACCTGCTCGACAACGCCCTCAAGTTCTCGCCCCCTGACACCACGGTGCGCGTGAGCCTGCGTGCGGATGCGGATGCGAACGAGGCAGTCATCACCGTGGCCGACAGCGGCCCCGGCATACGCGGGGATGAAATGCCGCACCTGTTCGAGCGCTTCTACCGGGGCGCGACGGCACGCTCGGACGAGATGACACCGGGCCTGGGCCTCGGGCTGGCGCTTTCGCAGGCCGTGGTGCACGCGCATGGCGGGCGGATCGATGCGGCGAACGAGAGCGGGGGAGGGGCGCGGTTCGATATGAGGCTGCCGCTGGCGGTGCCGGGCAAACCCTGACCGGACGGGTGGTTGGCGCTTCGAGAATGGCCCGGTCCATTCCCGAAACGACGCAACGAAAGAGCCTTCGCCGCCATGTCCCAAGCCACGCTGTCCCGCCGCCGCTTCACGCTCGCCACCGCCGCCGCAAGCCTCCCCTTGCCGTCGTTCGCGCAGACCGCATGGTCCACCAAGCCGATCCGCGTGATCGTGCCGTACACGCCCGGCGGCTTCACCGACCAGATGGCGCGGCTGGTGCAGGTCGGGCTGCAGACGAAGCTGGGACAGCCTGTGCTGGTCGACAACAAGCCGGGTGCGAACAGCCTGATCGGCGTCGATGCGATCGCCAAGGCGGCGCCGGACGGCACGACTTTCGGCGTTGTCATCGCAGCCTATGCGGCGAACACCACGCTGTACCCCAAGCTGCCCTATGACCCGCGCAAGGACCTGACGGGCGTTTCGCTGATGGGCGTGTCGCCGCTGCTGGCGGCCGTGAACGTCGATGCGCCTTTCAAGACGGCGCGCGAGCTCATCGACTATGCGCGCGCCAATCCGGCCAAGGTGAGCTTCGGCTCCTCGGGCAACGGCTCGGCCGCGCACCTGACCACCGAGCTGTGGAAGTCGCTGACGCAGACCTACATGATCCACATCCCGTACCGCGGAGCGGTGCCTGCGCTGACGGACCTGATGGGCGGGCAGATCCAGCTTTTCTTCGATGCGCCGACGGGCCTCATCAACCAGGCCAAGGCCGGCAAGGTTCGGCTGATCGGCGTGGCGGGCGACAAGCGACTGGCGGCGGCGCCCGATGTGCCGACCTTCATCGAGCAGGGTTTCGCGGGCTTCACCGGCAGCACCTGGGCCGGCATGCTGGCGCCGGCGGGCACGCCGCGCGACATCGTCAAGCGCATGTCGGAAGAGGTGGCGCGCATCATCAGGAGCGACGACACGCGCGCCAAGCTGGATGCGATGGGCACCATTGCGGCGGGCAGCACGCCGGAGGAATTCGATGCGTTCATTACCTCCGAAACGGCGAAATGGGGAAAGGTGATCCGCACCGCGGGCGTGAAAGCAGAGTAAAGCGGCAGCGGTGGGTTTGTGAAATCCAGATCGATACCCTGGAGAATCAGGCGCCGAGCGCGTGGAAGCGCATCGCGGCTCCCTGATCGAGAGATCGCGTCCGGCCGGCGCCTCGGTTCAAGGCGCGAGCATCAACACCTTGAATTGGCTGGGCACAATGCGCATGCCCAGCGCGTTGCTTCGGTTCTGTACGGAAAGGCTGGTCATGCGCGTGGCAGGGCTGCCCTTCAGGAGCACGGTGAACGACCCGGTGATGTGGCGCGAAGGGCCCATCACCGAAGGAGAGATCACGCCCAGCGTGACGCCCGGGTTGTCGCCATTGGTCAGCGGCGTGACGGTCGCGAGGTTGTGTGCCGGCGCGAACATGAAGAGGATGTTCCACGCATTGGGTATCGCGGTCGGGCCGAGCGCGAAGTTCGGGTAGGGGATCGGAATGGCCGGCGGTGTCTTGCACACGTCGGGAAAGGCCAGGTCCATTCCCATCATCTGGCAGTTGGCGAACATGGTGTCGGCTCCTCCTTGTTGGAAGGCGGTCAGCCCATGTGGATCTGCTTGGCGTCGACTTTCACGACCGCCTGCGCCGTGACCACCGTCTGCGACGCATGGATGCGGGCAAGGTCGGTCGCTTCGTAGTCGAGCTGGCCGCAGCGCAACTGCTCGGTTTGCTCGGTCATGCGGAAAGCCGTGCGGCTGATGTGCACCAGCCGGTCCGTGACGGTCTCGCACAGGCGCCCGACGACATGGATGCTCGCCGTCATGGCCCGGACCGCGTTTCCGACGTAGTCGAGGCGGTCCACCTTGCAATCGGCCTCGCTCGCATTGAGTGCGAAGCGCGCGCTGTTGACTTCCACGGCCTTGGCGGATTGCAGCCGGATGGCCTCGCGGCTTTCGATCTGCACGCCGCCCATGGGCGCGGCCAGCACGAGGCGGCCGGTGGTCTCGATGCGCGCCGCGCTGGCGTCTGCCTGATCAATCACCGCGATCAGGTAGACGTGGTAGCGATCGGGACCGGAGATCAGCACCGTGTCGCCCGGCTCGGGCCGCAGCAGGCAGCTGGCGGCGCGGCGGCATTGCCAGGCGCCGTCCTCGCATTCCACCCGGTACAGCGATCCTTCGCTCAGGAACTCGACCACCTTGCCGAGGCGCTGCACAGGGGCGTCGGCGGTGCCTGCCTGCGGGCTGCGCAATGCTGCGATGTTCTTCATGGGATTTCGCCTTTCGTGGATGGAATGGAATGTGGCCTGCGGCGCTCGGACCAGCGCTGCGCCTCGAACAGGTCCGGATCGTTCGGCAGCACGCCGGCATTGCCGCGCAGGGCGTCGGGAACGTCCCGTGCCCCGTGCAGCTGGGTGCGAAAGAGACGGGCATCGAGGTTCGAGCCCGCGAGCACGGCGCCGGAAAAGTCGGCGTAGGTGAGGTCTGCACCGCCAAAGCTGGCGCCGGTGCAATCGGCGCGGTGGAAGATGCACTGCTGCATGCTGGAGCCGCCGAAATCGGTGGCTGCGAGCACGGCATCGATCCAGAGACTCTGGTCGAAATGCGCGCCCCGCGCATCAGCCCTGCTCAGGTCGGCCTCGGGAAAGAGCGCCTGCGGCGCCTGGACGCCGCGCAGAATCGCGCCGCGCAGCCTGGCACCCTTGAAGTTGCACCGGGCCATGTGCGCGCCCTCGAAGTTGCAGCCCTCGAGGTCAGCGTCCGTGAACTGGCACAGCGCAAAGTGATGCCTGGAGAAATCATGGCCGCCAAGGCGGGATTCGACGAAGACGACCCGCTCGAAGCGCGCGCCGGCGAGCGCGGTTTCACGCAGGTCGACCTGGTAGAACACGACCTTGTCCAGACGGGCGCCCGAGAGGTCGGCGCCGTCCAGCGGCGACTGGAAGAACAGCGTCCGCTCGAGCATCCCGGCAGCGAAGCGGCTGCGCGAAAGGGTGCTCTCCATGAACTTGGTATCGACAACGCTGGCCTGGGAGAAATCGCTGTCCGGCAGCTTGCAGCGATGGAATACGGCGTCGTCCAGGACAGCGGCCTTCAGGTCTGCCGACGGGAGTTCGCATTGCGCGAAGGCCGCCTTCTTCAACTGCGCGTCGTTGAGCCGCACACCTGCGAAGGTGCAGCTTTCGAACTGGCTTTCCTCGAAACGCGTGCCGATGCAGCTCACACCGTCGAAGTCGACGTCGATGAACACTCCGCCGGACAGATCCAATCCGTCGAGGCGCCAGCCCCTGCAGCTTCTTTCCCGGATCGGCTCGCCGCGCTGCACCATGGCCTGCAGTCGGTGCGGCGTCATGCGGCCGCAGCGTCCTGGCGCACCGGATAGACCTTGGCCAGGTGCGTGTAGGCGCCGTCGAGCAGCGTGGAGCCGTCCATGAGGCTCTGGGAGACGTCGGCGCGGAAAAGGTTGGCGCCGCGCAGGTCTGCGAGGCGCAGATCGGCTTTCTGGAAGCTCGCGTCGATCAGGTCGGCGTCCCTCAGGCTGGCGTGCTGGAGATTGGCTCGCACGAAGCGCGAGTCGCGCGCGTTGCTGCGCGAGAAATCGGCCCGCGTGAGATCGCATCCGGAGAAATCGCTGTTGTCCAGTCGGGCATCGGCCAGGCAGGCACCGGAAAGCGCCACCGCGCGCAGGCTGCATTCGCGCAGATGGGCAGCAGCGAACTTCGCCTGTCTGAAGCTGCTGGTGCCCACCACGCAGGTGGTGCGCAGCTTGGCACGCGTGAAATCCACGCATCCGTCGGCCTGCACGTCCACGAACACGCAGCTTTCGAGCCTTGCGCCGGCAAAACCGATCGCGCCGGGCTTGCAGCGCACGAAGTGCAGCTTGAAGAGCGTCGCCTCCTCGAAGTCGAGCTGATCCAGGTGCACCTTCTCAAGGAACATGACCACCTTGAGGCTCGCGCGGCGAAAGCTGCAGCGCGCAAACGATGCCTCGACCACTGTGTTGTCTTCCCACAGGGAAGCGCTGAAGTCGCAGTCCTCGCACAGGATGTTCTCGAGCATGGCGTGGCGCAGATTCGCGGCGGCGAACACGGTCTGCCTGCATTGGGCGAAACCGAGGTTGGCCCCTTCGAGCAGCGTCTCGCGCAGCGAGGTGCCGTCGAGGCACGCACGCACGAGCACTGCGCGGGAGAAATCGGCGTTGTCGAGCCGCGCGCCGCGCAGGTTGGCGCTCTCCAGCAGGGCGCCGCGAAAGCACGCTCCACTGAGGTCCATGCCCGACAGGTCGGCACCGGTCAGGTCCATGTCCGAAAAGTCCCGGCTGCCCGCGAGGATCTGCGTTGCCTGCTGGCGTGCCTCGGCGGCCCGCTGCGGCGTCATCGGGTCGGCCGCATCCTGATGGTGGGCACTGTGGAGGTACATCTTGCGCTGCGCCGCGGTGATGAACTCCCCGCGGCCCAGGAGTTCGGTCACCGGGCCCATGCCGGCGGCGAGCGTTCCCGGCACTTCCGAGATGGATGCAGCCATGCTCTGGATGTGCGGTGCCATTGCCGCGGAAGGAGGGCCCTTGAGCGCAGGAGGCTCGCGGCCCTCGGCCAGCGCGAGCAGGGGGGCCATGTCCGGCCCCACGGGACCGGCTTCGGCCGCGCCCGCGCGAAGCGTCTCGGACAGCTCCTGCCGCTGTGCCTGCAGTTTCTGCCTGGCTTCTTCCTGGAGGCGCTTGCTGCGTGCGACGAATTCGGGCAGCGCATCCAGCGTGGGCAGTTCGTCGGCCGGGTCCGGCGGCGGAAAGTAGCGATCCGGGTCCTGCCCGTCGCCGATCATCTTCTGGCGCATCTGCTCGCGCATCCACTCTCCGTGCCGCTGCGCATTGCTCGCCAGCGGGCCGAGCGGACGGTCTTTCAGCGAGATGGTGTCGAGCCAGGGAGCGATTGCCGCAGCGGGAAGCAGATCGCGATCACGAAAGCTGTAGAGCGCGCCGCTTTCCGTATCGAGCCGCTGCTGCATGACCGACCGGTAGTGGCTGGCCGGCAGCGGCTCGGCAGCCGATTCCTCGAGCGCGGGCATCAGGTGGAGGACGTCGGCGGCATCGTCTTCCCGGATGTCCGCCACGCCGTGATAGATGAGCACGATGCGTTCACGGTGCGGAAAGAACCAGGCGGTGGTCATCCGCATGGGGACATCGGTGAAGGTGGTCTCTCCGGCTTCGCCCGCCAGGGTGAGGAAGCATCGCGCGCGCCAGTCGGGCAGACGGCCTTCCTGGCAGGGCTTGCCTGGATGCATGTTCCAGATTTCGTAGGAGGCCCCGCCGGGAATGCTGTCGGTGTCGCGCCACCACTGGTCTTCGGGCGCCGCGTTGAAGAGGTGCCAGTCCATGTCGCCGGAGAAGGCCGGAAAGTCTTCTCTCGCCCAGCGCTCGCCGTAGTCCTTGCCGACGCGGGCGAAGCGCCGGGGCCACATCACGTCGATGGCGCCGAAGCCGGCAGGTGTGAGCTGCTGGTCGTGGCGCTGGATGAGCGCGTCGGGCGCCTCGATGTTCGGAAGCCGGCGCGTGCGCACGCCGTTGATGGTCTCTTCGTCGGCACCGATGCCCAGCGGGTTGTCCGCGAACGAGGCGCCGCCATAGGCGCGCTGCCAGTCGAGCGGCATGCTCTCGAAGTCTCGAGGCGGCGTGGCGCGCCTGTCGAGCCAATAGCGGTCGCCCGACACGCGCAGACTCTTCTCGATCGTGCCGACGCGCATCTTCACCATGCACTGGTTGCGCGTCTGCTGGTGTGCGGTGTAGGCGTGGCCGGTGGCGAGAAATTCCGCACTGCGCTTGGGCATGCCCAGGTCGAGCACGCCTTGCTCGCCGATCTCCTCTGCCACCAGGGGCCAGAGTTCGGCGTCGGGATAGAGCACCGGCACGGCATCCGTGCCCGTCATTGCGATCACGGTAAGGCCAAGCCGCTGGCGGCGCTGCCATGGAAAGGGGCGACTCAGTACGCTGAGCCGGAGCGGCTTGATGACTTTCATGGAAACGGAGAGATGCGCGCGATCAGCGGGAAATGGTCGTGGTCGACCGGCGGCGGTCGATGGCCACGGCCGTGGTGTCGGCCGGGTCGACCAGCACATGGATGGTCTGGCCCGGCATGAAATTGACCACGAGTTCACGCGCTATGCGGGTCTTGAGCGTCTGTTCCAGGGGCGGCCGACCGGCCAGGGCGACGGTGCGCAGCCTCAGTTCGACGTCGTTGTCGTAGGTGCCCTGCGCCAGTTCGCGCAGGGCCAGCACCTCGGCGCTGGCGGGCTGGCCTTTGACCGCGAGCCGCTCGTAGCGCTGCTCTTCCTCGCGGTAGGGCCTGTTGCTGCGCACGGTGTGCACTATCACCAACGCCAGGAAGAGGACGATCAGCACACCGGAAATCACTGGCAACCAGAACTGCATGGGCGATGTCGTCGTGGTGCTCAGCTGAAGATGCTCATGACCTTGGCCTGGATCGCCAGACCGCCGCTGCGGATCTTGGCGCCCGCGGCCTTCACGTTGGCGCCCGAGGTTTCGAGGGCGAGCCCGTTGTTCTTGTTCTTGAAGGCCGAGATGTCGATCTTCACCGTGGCCAGCTGGAGGTTGAGGGCCGCATAGATCTGCGCTCTGGCGCCCCAGACGTCGAACGAGGTCGCCACCGCGCCGAAGCGGAAGACGCAGCCGCTGGCGCGCGCGATCCGCCAGTTGTTCTCCTGGGAGGAACTGATGGTGTGCTGCGGCACGTTGTAGGTCACCTTCGGCGCGTTCACGATGATCTCGACGCTGACGTTCTCGGTGACGGTGCCGGTGATGTTGCGGGTCTCGCCCGCGGTGATGTTCTCGGTGCGCGGTCCTTTGGTGGTGAGAATCTCGGAGCCGTCCACCGTGGCCGTGAGACCTCCGGTGATGGTCCACGTCGCGCCGCCGGTGATGGTGCGTGTTTCGCCTCCCGCGATGGTTTCGCTCTCGCCGCCGGTGATGCTGCGGGTCTCGCCGCCGGAGATGGTCTCGGTCTGCCCGCCCGTCACCGTGCGCGTTTCGCCGCCGTGGATGGTCTCGGTCTCGCCACCGTTCACCGTGCGGGTCTGGCCGCCGTTGATGGTCTCGACGCCGCCGCTGTTCACGAGTCGTTCTTCGCCGCCGTTGTAGGTGGCGGTTTCCTTGTCGGTGATGGTCGTGGTGCGGGTGCCCAGCACGTCGAGCTTTTCGTTGGCGTGGATGACGGTGGTGCGGTTGCCGCCCACGTCGCGAGTCTCGTCGGCTTCCACTTCGACGTCGAGGTTGCGCTCGGCATGCAGCAGGATCTGCTCGGCGCCCGTGCGGTCCTCGAAGCGCAGCATGTTGGCCTGGTTGGCCGCGCCGCCGGTGCTGGAGCGCGTGAGGATGCCGCTGGCCGTGGCATTGGCGGGCAGCTCCCACGGCGGCATCTGGTCGCTGTTGTAGACGCGGCCGGTGACGATGGGGCGGTCGGGCTCGCCGCCGATGAAATCGACGATCACTTCCTGGCCCACGCGCGGCATGTGCATGGTGCCGTAGTTGGCGCCGGCCCAACTGCTGGACACGCGCACCCAGCAGGAGCTGTTCTCGTTCGACTGGCCGTAGCGGTCCCAGCGGAACTGCAGCTTCACGCGGCCGAAGCGGTCGGTCCAGATTTCCTCGGGGCCGACCACGGTGGCGGTCTGCGGGCCGTTGGTGCGCGGGCGCGGCGTCTTGCGCGCGGGGCGGTAGGGCACGGAGGAAGGCAGCACGGTGAAGTCGAACTCGCACACCGATTCGCTGTTGCCGCCCGAGGAGTACTCGGGCTCGCGCAGGTCGTAGCGGGTTTCGGTGACGAGGTACTCGCGGTTGTCCGACTCGCGCGGGCAGTGCGTCATCTGGAACAGGTAGCCCGGCGCCATGCCCACCACGTTGGTGTGGCCCGAGGCCAGTTCGTGCGCGCACTGAAGCTCCTGCAGGCGGATCCTGGCGTAGGCATCGCCCTGCTGGTGCTCGGTGTAGCCGCCGAGCCATTCGTAGACCTCGTAGGTCGAGTGCTCGTGAGGTTTGGGGTCTTGCTGCACGCTTTGCAGCGAGGCGCGCGACTTCCTGAAGTCGAAGTCGTCGAGCATCACGCGGCCGGATGTGATCTGCTCGGCCACGCGCCACTGGTCGATGCAGGGCTCCAGCGCGTTGACGACGCGGTCGCGCGGGCGGTAGGTGATGCTGGCGTGGCCCGGCAGCGGCTGGTAGCTGCCCGAGTCGTCGGCCAGCACCAGCAGGTGCGAGCCGTTGCTGTGCTCGAAGTGGTAGGCGATGCCTTCGTGCTCCATGAGGCGGCTCACGAAGGCGAAGTCGCTTTCCTGGTACTGCACGCAGTATTCCCAGGTGGGGTAGCTGCCCGTGAGGCGTTTCTCGAACTGGAAGCCGTACTTGCCCAGCACTTCGTCGAGCACCTCGGGCACGCTCTTGTTCTGGAAGATGCGGCAGTCGGTGGTGCGCGTGAGGTACCAGAGCCACGGCTGCACCAGCGCGCGGTAGATGTAGTGGCGGCCGGTCTCGTTGGCGCGGCCCACGAGCTCGAAGCGCACCACGGTGCCGTTGAGGAAGCGCGGTGCGCCTTCGTCGGCCAGCTCCAGCGTGAGCGAAGTGCCGAGCAATTGCTTCAGATCGAGGCTGAAGCTGCTGCTGACCATGTCCACCTCGAACTCGAAGAGCTCGCTGAGTCCCTCCCGTCCCCGCATCGAGCGGAACTTGAGCTGCTCCGAGCTCAGGACGGTGTGGACTTGGACTGTGCGCTGCATTCGGAACTTCCCTGACCCTTGGGTTTCCGCGGCTGGGAAACCTTCGGTGACAGTCTAGAAATCCCTTATGTCACATAAATGACGCGAGGGGTGCGAGAGGGCCGTTTTCCCCTCTGAAGCACTCCTCGGAAAGCTCACGAAAACAATGTGTAGAAGAAGCCCTTACAGGCTTCTTGCGCGAGCCTTACATCGAGGCTTCGAGCATCGTCTTGTAGTCGTCTCTAGTGGCCAGGCGCGGGTTGGTCTTGTGGCAATGGTCGGCCATGGCGCCGTCGATGATCTGCTCGAACATCGCGGACGTCACGCCCACTTCGGCCAGGCCCTTGGGCAGGCCCAGGCGCGCGTTCATGTCGCGGATCGCATCGCCGAGATCGCCGGCCGAATCAAGGTGCATGGCCTGCGCCATGCGCTGCAGGCGCTGCTCCTTCTGCACCGACTCGGCGCCTGCATTGAAGTGGATCACCGCCGGCAGGAAGAGGGCGTTGAGCGTGCCGTGATGCAGTCGCGGATCGACGCCGCCCAGGCTGTGGCTCAGCGAATGCACGCAGCCCAGGCCCTTCTGGAAGGCCATGGCACCCTGCATCGACGCGCTCATGAGGTTCAGGCGCGCCTCGCGGTCGCTGCCGTCCTTCGTCGCGCGTTCGATGTGGCCCCACGCGCGCTCTAACCCATCGAGGCCGATGCCGTCGGCCGGCGGATTGAACGCGGCCGACATGAAGGTTTCCATGCAGTGCGCGATCGCGTCCATGCCGGTGGCGGCCGTGAGCCTCGGCGGCAGGCCCAGCGTGAGCTCGGGGTCGCAGATCGCGGCCTTGGGCATCAGGAACCAGCTGTGGAAGCCAAGCTTGCGGTGGTCGTCGACGATGACGATCGCGCCGCGCGCCACTTCGCTGCCCGTGCCGCTGGTGGTGGGCACCGCGATCAGCGGCACAACGCGCTCGGTGATGCGCGGCGAGCCGCCTTCGATGGTGGCGTAGGTCTTGAGCGGCCCCTCGTGCGTGGCCGCGATGGCGACGCCCTTGGCGCAGTCGATGGCGGAGCCGCCGCCCACGGCGATCAGGCCATCGCAGCGGCCGCTGCGATAGAGCTCCACTGCCGCGCGCACCGCGGCTTCGGTGGGGTTGGAGGGCGTCTGGTCGAAGACCGTGACTTCGAGGTCGGCGATGGCGTCGAGCGCCTTCTGCAGCACGCCTGCCGCGCGCACGCCGGCATCGGTCACGATCAGCGGACGGTTGATGCCGATGCGCGCGCATTCGCTGGACAACAGCTTGATCGCGCCGAATTCGAACTGGATCTGGGTGAGGTATTGGATGAGGGCCATGGATGTGGGGATGTCCCGGTAGGCACGGGGCAGTACGATTGCCGACCAGCCAAATCTAACAAGAGCGAACCGTCTTGCACACGAAAGAAACCCTTGCCGCTGTCGCGCCCGGAACACTGAGCGGCACCCGGCTCACGCCGAAGATGGCCAGCGTCGTCGAACGCATGGCCCGCGCGGGTCACCCGCCGCTCGACAGGCAGACGCCCGAAGAAGCCAAGGCCTCCTACGAAAAGGGCGCCGGCGTGCTCGAAGTGCCGAAGCCCGAACTGGCGCGCATCGAAGACTTCAGCATCGCTGCCCGTGATGGCCATGCGCTTCCCGCACGCCTCTACGCACCTTCATCGGAGGTGCTGCCGGTGCTGATCTATTTCCACGGGGGCGGCTTCACCGTCGGCAACATCCGCACGCACGACACGCTGTGCCGCGTGCTGAGCACGAAGAGCGGCTGCGCGGTGATCTCCGTGGACTACCGGCTGGCCCCCGCGCACAAGTTTCCGACCGCATCGAACGATGCGTGGGACGCCTTCCAGTTCATCTCGAAGGGGGGCGCAAGCCTGGGCCTCGACCCCTCGAGGCTGGCGGTGGGCGGCGACAGCGCGGGCGGCACGCTCGCGGCCGTCTGTGCCATCCTCGCGCGCGACGCGGGCCTGCCGCTCTCGCTGCAGATGCTGATCTACCCCGGCACCACCGCGCACCAGGACACGGCCTCGCACCTGCGCCACGTCGACGGACCGCTGCTGACCAAGGCGATGATCGATTTCTTCTTCGCACAGTACGTGAACACCCCGGCCGACCGTGACGACTGGCGCTTCGCGCCGCTGCTGGCCGATGACGTCGACGGCGTGGCGCCGGCCTGGATCGGTTTGGCCGAGTGCGACCCGGTGGTCGACGAAGGCATCGCCTACGCCGACAAGCTGCGCGCGGCGGGCGTGCCGGTCGACCTGGAGATCTACCGGGGCGTGATCCACGAATTCATCAAGATGGGCCGGGCGATTCCGGAGGCGCTGCAGGCGCAGGACGACGCGGCCCGGGCAGTCAAGGAGGCACTGCTGACACCATGAGCAACACGACAACAGCTACCGAACGCAAGGACTTCCGTTTCTTCCACCGCCTGCGCGTGCGCTGGGCCGAAGTCGACATGCAGAAGATCGTCTTCAACGCCCACTACCTGATGTACTTCGACACCGCCATCGCCGACTACTGGCGCGCGCTGGCGCTGCCGTACGAGGAGTCGATGCACGCGATGGGCGGCGACCTGTACGTGCGCAAGGCGACTGTCGATTTCCGGGCTTCGGCGCGCATCGACGACGTGCTCGACGTGGGCATGCGCTGCGTGCGCATCGGCAACTCGTCGATCGTGTTCGAAGGCGGGCTGTTCCGGCAGGACCAGTTCCTGGTCGGCTGCGAACTGGTCTATGTGTTCGCCGATCCGGCGACGCAGACCTCGAAGCCGGTGCCGCCGGCGCTGCGCGAGGTGCTGCTGGGCTATGAAGCCGGCGAGGCCATGCGCACCATCGAGACGGGCGACTGGGCCACGCTGGGCGAAGGCGCCGGCGCATTGCGGCGCGCGGTGTTCATCGAGGAGCAGAACATTCCCGAGGCGCTGGAATGGGACGAGCAGGACGCGGTGGTGCTGCATGCGGTGGCGCGCAACCGGCTGGGGCAGGTCATCGCCACGGCCCGGCTGCTGCCGGCAGAGAACGGCATCTCGCACATCGGCCGCGTTGCGGTGCACCGCAACCTGCGCAGCGGCGGCCATGGCGCGGCGGTGATGCAGGCGCTGGAAGACGTCGCCAGGGAGCGCGGCGCCAGCGTGGTCGCGCTGAATGCGCAGCGCAGTGCGGAGCGCTTCTATGCGCGGCTGGGCTATGTGCCGCACGGGGACGGCTTCGAGGAGGCCGGCATTCCGCATATCGAGATGCGCCGGCCGCTTCGGTCCTCTTCTTCCTCTCAGTAGCGGCTCGGAGGATCGGGCACGTAGCCCGGGTCCGAGCCGGGGAACGGCGACGGACCCGCGGGACGCGGCCAACGCGGCGGGGGCGGCACCGGGATCACGCCTGCAGCCACGAGGTTCTCGCGGCTGTCGTAGCGGATGCGGACCACCTCGTCCGGCGACGGCTGGGCGCGCTCGAAAGTCGTCTTGCCAACGTACGAGGTTTCGCGGCGGCCGTGAGCGGTGCCCAGGCTTGGGCTGGGCGCGGATTGGCGTGCCAGGCTGCCGGAAGATTCGGCGGCCGCAGCGGGAGCGGCGTTGTCGGCTGCGCCTGCCTTGGCCCGCGCGTCGCCCTGGTACGACGACGATTCGCTGCGGCGCTCGCGTTCGGGGCCGTATCCACCATGGTCGTCGCGGCGCGGGAACGGCGTGACCGGCGGAGGCGGCGGCTCGGGCATGCGCTCGCGGAACATCGCGACGCCGATCACACCCACATCGTCGGGCCGGCCGGTGCGGCTTGCATAGGAATTTCCGGCCGCGGCGAACTCGAAGGCGGCGATCTGCGAATCGCTCTTGCGCCAGCCGGTGATGTCGCTGCGCTCGCGGGCGCTGAAGACGTAGCCGTTCTGCCCGACGCCAGCGGTTTCGCCCGTGACCACGTTGACGCCGTCCACGGACATCACGGCCATGATGCGCTCGCCCATCGCGTTGCGCGCCCGGATGGCATAGCGCGCGCCAGGACGGCCGGCCACCCAGTATTCGCCGCGATGGCGGTAGATAGGCAGCTCCGCGCCGGTGCCGCGGTCGACCACGCTGACCTGCATCAGCGAACCGATGCGGCTGGAAGGGGTGGACGGAACATAGGGTCGTTCCGAGGTCTGCGCGCGGACCGGGAGCGAGGCCACGGCAGTCATGGCGGTCACGGCCAGGACGGTGGAAAAAAGTCTGCGCTTCATGATGTGTCTTCCTTGCCGGAGTTGATCGGTGAAGGCCTGCACGGGCCAGCAGCGACAACGGGGTTAAAAGACGCGCAAAAAAATGGCGCCATCTGTTCGATAGCGCCAAACGCCGCTTTCAGGGGCGTTGGGGGTAAGGGGAGCGCAGGCTCAGATGTCTTCGAGCAGCGGATAGGGCAGTGGCTCGACCGTGAGCACCGGGCCGTCGGCCGCACCCGCGCGCAGGCCACCAGCCTCCAGCGCGGCGATCTGCATGGAGATCAGCGCGGACCAGCCGCCATCGGGGGCCGGCGCGGCCTGCGCCACGGTGCCGACAGGCTGTTCGGCGTCGCCGGCAGCGAACACTTCCTGCCCCACGGACACCGGCGCATCGGCCTGGACGAGATAGGTGCGCCGCTTCAGCGTGCCGCGGAACTGGCTTCGCGCGACCACTTCCTGGCCGGGATAGCAGCCCTTCTTGAAATTCACCCCTCCCACGGATTCGTAGTTGATCATCTGCGGCACGAAGGCGTCGATGATCGGCGTGGTCAGGGTCACGATGCCGCTGCGAACCTCGCTCCACTGCCAGAGGTTGTCGTCCAGGGCCGGGCCCGCGGGCGCCGCGTGGCCGGCCGGGGCGATCCACAGCGCGCGCGGAACGCCGTCGGCGGGGTAGAGCGATACGGCGCTGACTTCATCGCCGACGGCCGTGCGCTTGCCGGGCTGGGCAGCCGCATCGAGCCCGTTGGCGGTGAGCGCGGTGCCGGCCAGGCCGTAGAGGGCGACCTGCTCGGTCGCATCAGTCAGCTTGACCTTGGCGCGCAGTACGTACATGGACAGCCGCTTGAGCGTGGCGGCGAGGATGTCGCGGCTGCACACCAGCAGGATCAGCTCAGGTTGCGGCTTGATGCCGAGGAAACTCGCGATCACACGGCCCTTCGCGGTGCAAAGGGCGGCAAGGCGGGCGTCGGAGGCGCCGAGGAGGGAGAAGTCCTGTGTGAGCTGGCCGTGAAGGAAACTCGCGGCGTCCGGACCTTCGGCGCGGATCACGCCGAGATGGGAGAGGGCGGTCACCCCATTGAGAACGACAGTGGTCATCGCTGAATTATCATGGCCGGGCCTGTTCCTTCGGGGCGGCAGGGCCTCCAGCCCTGCGGTTCGCAAGGGCACCGATTTTTCGTTAACAGCCTCCTGTTTTCCTCCGTCATCCTCACATCGCATCCGTGCGCAGCTTCTTCCTCACGCTTTTCCTGCTCGCCGCCCTGGTCGCGCTCGCGCTCGGCGGCGCCGGCCTCTGGTGGGTGCACCAGCCGCTCAAGCTGCCCGCGCCCAGCGTCGACCTGTCGGTCGAACCCGGCACCACGCCGCGCGGCATTGCCCAGGCGGTGGCCGATACCGGCGTCGACGTCCAGCCTCAACTCCTCTACCTGTGGTTCCGCATTTCCGGGCAAGACCGCCAGATGCGCGCCGGCAGCTACGAGCTGGAACGCGGCGTCACGCCCAAGCTTCTGCTCAGCATCCTGGTGCGCGGCGAGGAGGCCACGCGAAGCCTTGTATTGGTGGAAGGCTGGAACTTCCGCCAGGTGCGCGCTGCGCTCGCCAAGGCCGACCAGCTCAAGCCGGAGAGCGTGGGCATCACCGACGAGGCGCTGATGGCCAAGCTGGGAAGGCCGGGCGTGCATCCTGAAGGCCGATTCTTCCCGGACACCTATACCTATTCGAAGGGCTCGACCGACATCGCCCTGCTGCAGCGCGCGATGCGCGCCATGGACAAGAAGCTCGAAGCCGCCTGGGCCGCCCGCGCCTCCGACTTGCCGCTGAAATCGGCCGATGAGGCGCTTGTTCTGGCCAGTATTGTCGAAAAGGAGACAGGAAAGGCCAACGACCGGGCGGAAATCGCAGCAGTGTTCGCCAACCGCCTGCGCATCGGCATGCCGCTGCAGACCGACCCGACCGTCATCTACGGCATGGGCACCGCCTTCGACGGCAACCTGCGCAAGAAAGACCTGCAGACCGACACGCCGTGGAACACCTACACGCGCGGCGGCCTGCCGCCCACGCCGATTTCCATGCCGGGCAAGGCGGCGCTGCTGGCTGCGGTGCAGCCGGCGCAAAGCAAATCGCTGTATTTCGTGTCGCGCGGCGACGGCACCAGCCAGTTCAGCAGCTCGCTCAACGACCACAACCGTGCGGTCAACCGCTACCAGCGCGGCGGCGGCGATTCCAGACCGAAGGCGACGACCCAATGAGTGACCAAGGCTTGTTTCTGACGCTGGAAGGCATCGACGGCGCGGGAAAGTCGAGTCATCTCGATGCGCTGGAGGCGCTGTTCAAGGCGCAGGGCCGCACGGTCGTCCGCACCCGCGAACCCGGCGGCACGCCGTTGGCTGAAACGCTGCGGGGGCTGATCCTCGAAAAGCCGATGGACCCGCTGACCGAATCGCTGCTGGTGTTCGCAGCGCGGCGCGATCACATCGCGCAGGTCGTCGAGCCCGCACTGGCACGCGGCGACGTGGTGCTGTGCGACCGTTTCACCGACGCCACCTTCGCCTACCAGGGCGCGGGGCGCGGTTTCGACGCCGCCGTGCTGTCGACCCTGGAGCAGTGGGTTCAGGCGCAGGCCGGCAGCCCAAAGCTGCTGCAGCCGCAAATCACGCTGTGGTTTGACCTGGCACCCGAGATCGCCGCGCAGCGGCTGGCCGGCGCCCGCGTGCCCGACAAGTTCGAGGCCCAGCCGGTCGAGTTCTTCCGTCGCGTGGCGCAGGGCTATGCGGACCGCGCTAGCGCCGATGCGCCGCGCTTCGTGCGCATCGACGCCAGCCAGACGCGCGAGCAGGTCTGGCAGCAGATCGAGTCCGAACTGACCGCGCGCGGCGTGCTGGCCGGAGGTCGAGCCTGATGAGCGCCGAGGCACTGTCTCCCTGGCTGCGCCGGCCGCTGACCGAGCTGCTGCGCCAGCGCGGCCACGCCTGGCTGCTGCAAGGCCCGTCCGGCATCGGCCAGTACGAACTGGCGCTGGCCCTGGCTTCCGCCTGGCTGTGCGAGCAGCCGACGGAGGAGGGCACCGCCTGCGGCAATTGCCCGAGCTGCCACGCCATCGAGGTGCGCACGCATGCCGACCTCTGCGTGCTGATGCCCGAGGTGGCGATGCAGGAGCTCGGCTGGCCGCTCGACGAAAAGGCGCAAGCGGACATCGACGACAAGAAGCGCAAGCCCAGCCGCGAGATCCGCGTCGAGGCGATGCGCGACGCGGTCGGCTTTGCCCAGCGCACCAGCGCGCGTGGACGTGGCAAGGTGGTGCTGGTGTATCCGGCGGAGCGCATGAACACTATCACCGCCAATGCGCTGCTGAAAACGCTCGAAGAGCCTGTCGGTGACGTGCGTTTCGTGCTCGCGACCGAAGCCGCCTGGCAGCTGCTGCCGACCATTCGCAGCCGCTGCCTCGGTTTCACGCTGCCCTGGCCCGAAACCGCCGAGGCGCAAGCCTGGCTGGTCGCGCTGGACGTGCCGGCGGCCGACGCGGCCGCCTTGCTGCGCGCTGCCGGCGGCCGGCCCAGCGATGCACTGCGGCTCGCGCGGGCAGGGCAGTCGCCCAAGGCCTGGGCGCTGCTGCCCAAGGCCATGGCGCGTGGCGACGTCGGCGCTCTGGCCGATCACGCGCCTGCACAGGCCGTCGGCGCTCTGCAGAAGCTCTGCCATGACCTGATGGCCGTCGGCAACGGCGCGACGCCCCGTTTCTTCGACGCCGCCGACCTGCCGGCGGCGCCGCCGCGGCTGGCGCTCGCGCGCTGGTCGAAGTCGCTTGCCAGCGCCGCGAGAACCGCGGAGCACCCGTTCAACGCGGGCCTCATGCTAGAAGCGCTTGTGAGCGAAGCGCGAACCACCCTAAACTCTGCCGCTCGTCGCCGACCATGAACCAACCTGCCGCATCCGCTGCGCCCGCAGCATCTTCCGCACCCGCCCGGCCGAGCGTCATCCAGCTCGCCATCAAGGAAAAGGGCGCGCTGTACGCGGCCTACATCCCGCTGTTCGCGGAGGGCGGCATCTTCATCCCGACCACGCGCGAATACCGCCTGGGCGACGACGTCTACGTGCTGCTGACGCTACCGGAAGATCCGCAGCGCTACCCCGTGGCCGGCAAGGTCGCCTGGATCACGCCGCCGCGCGCCGCCGGCAACCGGGCTCCGGGCGTGGGCATCCGTTTTCCTTCCGACGAGAAGTCGCGCCAGCTGAAGGCGCGCATCGAAGCGGCGCTCGGCGGCTCGATGGCCTCCGACCGCCCCACGCAAACCATCTGAGTTTTCCGCCCCGTCCTCGTGACGCGGAACTCGGTCGACGGCGCAACCTCCCATGGAGGCCCCAGAAGGGCATGCGCCGCGCACTCCATCATTTCCGATGTTCACAGACTCCCACTGCCACCTCACGTTTCCCGAATTCGCGGGCCAGATGCCGCAGATCCGCGCCGCCATGGCCGCGGCTCAGGTCGACCGGGCACTCTGCATCTGCACCAAGCTCGAGGAATTCGACGAAGTGCAGGCCCTTGCCGCCAGCTACGACAACTTCTGGGCGAGCGTGGGCGTGCACCCCGACAACGAGGACATCGCCGAGCCTTCGGTCGACGACCTGGTGCGCCTTTCTCAGAGGCCGCGTGTGGTGGCCATCGGCGAAACCGGCCTCGACTACTACCAGATGGAAGAGCGCAAGGGCGGCCGCAGCATCTCCGACATGGAGTGGCAGCGTGACCGCTTCCGCGTGCACATCCGAGCCGCCCGGCAGACCCGCAAGCCGCTGATCATCCACACCCGCGAGGCTTCGGCGGACACGCTGGCGATCCTGAAGGAAGAGGGCGAGGATGCCTCGCCTGGCGCGGCCGGCGGCGTGTTCCACTGCTTCACCGAGACCGCCGAGGTGGCCCGCGCCGCGCTCGACCTCGGTTTCTACATCTCGTTCTCCGGCATCCTGACCTTCAAGAAGGCGCAGGACCTGCGCGACGTGGCCGCCTTCGTGCCGCTGGACCGGATGCTGATCGAAACCGACAGCCCGTATCTCGCGCCGGTGCCGTACCGCGGCAAGACCAACAACCCGTCTTACGTGCCCTACGTGGCGCAGCAGATCGCGGAGCTCAGGCAGATGCCCGTAGAGGCCGTCGCCAAGGCCACGAGCGACAATTTCGAAGCATTGTTCAGGGAAGTCAAATCATGAAAAACTACTTCAAGAAATCGATTTATCTCATTGTCATTGCTGCATCTTTTGCAGCGCACGCCGGCTCATTCGAAGACTTCTTCCGTGCCGTTCGCGGCGACAACGCCAGCGGCGTCAGCAACCTGATCCAGCGCGGGTTCGACCCCAACACCCGCGACGAACACGGCCAGACGGGCCTGCTGATCGCGCTGCGCGAGCCATCGCCGAAAGTCATCAAGGTGCTGATCGAGGCGCCGCAGACCGATGTGGACATCGCCAGTCCCAAGGACGAAACCCCGCTGATGCTGGCCGCGATCAAGGGTCAGCAGGACATCGTCGCCCAGCTTCTCAAGCGCGACGCAGCCGTCAACAAGACCGGCTGGACGCCGCTGCACTACGCAGCCACCAGCGGCCAGATCGCGATCATGAAGACGCTGCTCGAGAACTTCGCCTTCATCGATGCGCAATCGCCCAACGGCACCACGCCGTTGATGATGGCCGCCATGTACGGCTCCAACGACGCCGTGAAGCTGCTGCTGGAAGAGGGCGCCGACACGACCATGAAGAACCAGCTGGGCATGACCGCCGTCGACTTCGCCAACAAGGCGAACCGCTCGGAAGCCGCCTCGATGATCGCCGCGGCAGCGAATGCAAAGGCCAGCGCGGTCAAGGCTGTTCCCAAGGACGGCAAGTGGTGAGCTTCGTCTAGGCTCAGAAGGTTTGAGCGTCGTCCGAACTGGTGTGGCATTGGATACAATGTGCAAAAGCTCGATTTAGCAGAACACAATCGGGCTTATGTCAAGCGAAATTCGCTTGAAAAAATGTAAATCTCGTTAAGACTACCAGCAAAATACGGCCTCCGATCGGAGGCCTTTTTCATGGACCCACAACTACAAAGACACCTTGACCAGATGGTGCGCCAGGCACAGCACCAGGCAGGACAGGAGCTCGTCGTGCTCTTCATCATTGGAGCGATCTCGACAGCAATCACACTGTGGCTTCTCTACTGGGTCATTCGTATAGCTGTGCGCGATGGCTTCATGGACGCGAACAGAGAAATGCGCTCGACCAGGAATACGCCGGAGCTGCGAGACGGCCTCAAGCTGACGATCTCAACTCCCGACATGCGGGCAGATTGAGGGGAGGGCGCCGCCCCGCGGCGGATCTGTGTGCACCAGCTGCGTGACCTCGAGGCCGCATCGCCAAGTCACCAGTCGCGCCAGCCGTCCGCTTCGCTACCTTCCCGCTGCGCTATGTCACGCCTGGTGCTTTTGGCGATAGCTACCCACTGAAAAATCCGACCAGCTTGGAATCCCGCAAACACCCCCGTTGACCCCACGCTTTTGCGAGGGGCGCAACGGGGGTGTTTTTTATGCGGGATTCCGGCACTGGCCGGATTTTTCTTGTTGCACGAGCAACCCACTCCCCCCCGCCCCTCGCCCTGCGAGGGGAGCGAGGAAGCGACTGCTGAAGGTATTCCCTTCAACAGCCCAACTTCCAGGAGTCCACATGTCCGCTACTCAGATCTCGTTCGCATCCTTCGCCGCAGCGCAACTCGCGCCGGCGACCACCCCCAGCCAGGCCCAGCTCGAGCTGGTGACGCCACCGACCTTCGGAGGCGCATTCACACCATGCCGCCATCCATACGCTCATGAATGCGCAGGCGACGTTACGGGCGACTTCTTCATGGATTGGCAGATGGCAGGAAACCTCGACGCACCAGACAACCTGCCGCGCGGCTCTCACATCGCGTGGAAATCCTACGACAAGTCGATCCTGGCCGACGGCTTCACCTTCCGCCAGGAGTACTGAGCCATGGCCACGAAGACCCGCAAGACGCCGGCAACACCGGCGACCACCACACCGGCAGCGCCTGCGCTGCAATTCATCTCGCTCGAGAACATCCGCGCGGAGGACCAGGTCCGCACGTTCTTCGACGAAGCAACGCTGCAGGAGCTGGCCGAGAGCATGAAGCAGCAGGGCATGATGCAGCCCGTCCTGTTGCGCCCAGATCCGGACAAGATGGGCAGCTTCATCATCATCGCCGGCGAGCGACGCGTACGCGCAGCACACCTGGCAGGCCTTACCGCCGTGCCCGCCCTCATCGGCGAGATCGACGCGGCCAAGGCGGCCGAAATGCAGCTCGTGGAAAACATCCAGCGCGAAGACCTGAGCGTGCAGGATCTCGCGGCCAACGTAAAGAAGCTCTACGACAAGCACCAGGCGCTGAAACCCATCGCGGCGCTGACGGGCAAATCGCTGCCATGGGTGTCGAAGCACCTAGCAGCGGCCACGAAGCTGAGCTGGCGCGCGCGCATGCTGCTGGACAGCGGCAAGACGGAAGACCTCGACCTGGTGCTAACGATCTCGCAGATCGAAACGCTCGCGTGGGGCAGACCGCAACAGCAGCTGCTCGACGCCATCGAAACCGGCAAGGCCGGCCGCACGGAAGCACGCGCGCTACTGGCCGAAATCAAGGAGAAGATCGCAGCCGAGAAAAAGGCCTCCGCGAAAAAGAAAGCGAAAGCCAAGAACGCACCAGTCACAGAGCAAAAGACACCGAGCTGGACGGCAAGTCATGGCTTTGACGATCTGATCGACGAACTCAAGCCCAGCGAGAACGTCGATCTCGACGCAGTCATCGGAAAGCTGACCGCTGAACAACAACAGGTCATGTGCGAATACGTAGTAGAGGCATGGCAGTCAGGCCACCAGCTCGTGACGGCAACTAAGCTCGACGCCATGCGCCGAATCGCGCGATGGATAGACAACTACCCGAGCACCGAAGACACCGCCGCCTACATCCTCGGTGCCAACAACATCGACCTGACGCTCCGAGATCTCGCCATCGAGATCCGCGCGACCATAGTGTGAGTTTCGCGTGCGAAAAAACGAAGCCGCCCGAGGGCGGAGCCGCCCGAGGGCGGCTTTTTCACTTCAACGTGCAGGGAGCTCGAACGACCATGGCGAGCCAGGCCGGACACGCGGCTGACTGCCCAGATCTGGCGGCACCGCGGTTGCGACCGTCGTAGCGGCACCGGGCGACTTAGGGCCCCCGTCGATCAGGATCGGAGCGACAGCCCCAGGAAGGGCCGTTTCCGGGCCTTGGCGGGCGATACGCGGCTGATCGTAGGCCTTGCGCTCACCTTCAGCCGCAAAAGCGTAGAACGCGCCATGCTTGACCAGGCCATCGCACATGGCCTGGTCGACCGGATAGGGCGTCGCATCTTGCGTGTAGCACTTGCAACCCTTCGACGGCATCGAGACACACGCGGCCGGCACCGGCACACGCTTCGGCTCCGTCAGCTTGTCGTACGCCGGCGCCGAATGCATCAAGCCAGGCACACGTGGCTTGTAGCTGGCGATGTACTCGGTTGGCGTCATCACGTGATCGCGTGCAGCAGCTGCCGCACCAGGCGCTCCAGGTCCGGCCTGGCCAGGCTGGCCAGCCTGCACCACGGTGGACTTGTGGGTGCGATCCCAGAGCAGCTTCGCGGCCATGAAGAACATGCCGAGCGCCAGCGGCACACCGACGGCGACCATCCAGAACTGGCGCGGGATCTTGCGCTTACCGGTGTGCAGCTCGGCGCTGTCGTACCAGACGAACACATCCTTCGGCTGACTGCGCATGTCGACCTGGCCAGACTTGCCCGAGCCATCTTTCTCGCACTGGTTGTTGACCGCCGACCACTGGATCACGCTGGTCACGTTGGACGCACCGAACGCCCGCTTGAGATGCTGGTGCCAGCCAGGCGACCCGACCAGCTTCGTCACGAAGCTGTCGATGTTGCTCGGATGCTGGGTAAGCAGGAAGAAGTCCATGCCACGAGCTCGATGCTCGGCCAGGCGGCTGACGTACTGCGGAACTGCAGATCCATTCGGACGCTTGGGCAGGTAGTTATGGCATTCATCGGCCAGGAAGATCGTGCCATCGGCCTGCGCCCACCAGTCCTTGAACTGGCAGGTCTTCCAGCCGAACTCCTCCATGATCGCTGGCTTGATCTTCACGTACTGCCTGGTCGGATCGGTATCGTCACCGACGATGACGCAGACCGGCCGCAGCTCGGCGAGCTGCTTCTCGCGCACATCCTTGAGCGTGAAGAGGGACTTGCAGGAGCCATTGGCCCCAGTGCGGAGATACAGCATCAGAACCGCCCAACAGTGTTGGCCAACCCGATACCGCCAAGGCCAGCCATAACAACCAGATATCGAATGACCGTACTGTCGTCATCAGCATCGATCGCACGATTCGCACCAGCCCAACTGACGAACGCCAGCGCCAAACACACCAACGACAAAGCGAGATCAGTCACTTCAACACCCAGCGCTTGACGCTGTCACTGGTAATGCCCGTGACGACAGCACGCGCCACGATGGCGCTGGTGATGATGCTGATGCAGACACCGACCTTCATGTAGGAGAGGAGGGCGATGTAATCACCGCCCATGCCCTGAAGCGCAGAGACGGCCTGCGACTTCAACCAGGCGAGACTGGCATTGGTGCCGGTGTACGTGACGACACCGATGCCGAGTCGCAGCAGCACCTGGCCGGCGACACTGCCGGAGACCCAGAGAAGACCGCGCAACAACAGCGCGAGGATGAGTGGCATGGTTACCCCCTTGTGACGATACGAGCCGCCAACAGGAGCGAGACGGCCACCAGGATCTGACCCAACACAGCGAGCGGGTCACACAGGACGTTGAAGGGCAGGGCGACGCTGTAGCCGCGCACCACGACCGTCTTGTTGAGATTGCAACCGCCACCGCCGAGTGCATCGGACTGGTCGAAGTTGCCGGGGCCGACACTTACGGACCCATTGTTGGGATTGCCCTCCATGGCGTTGCCGGTCTTCTGGCCTTCGGCAACAACCCACGTCGACGGCTCCATGTCGGTACGGAAGGTCTCGCAATTGCGCTTGTACTGTTCAAGCGCCATCGCGTTCAACACAGGATCCTCACCCTTGGCCTGAAAGCCAGCCTCGCACGTACCACTGAACCCAGCACCACCATCAGAACCTCCACCGCCCGTGGTGGCACACACCTTATTGCCCGGGTCCTTGTTGCACGTCTCCCCGATGGACTCTTTCTTCTCATCGATCTTCGTGCCGACGATGGTGCCCGCGCTATCGCGTGTCGTCGTTGTTGTCGTCGTCGTGCACACACCACCATCGCACTTGATCTCTTTCTTGGTGTCAGTCGACGTGCCGTCGGGGTTCTTGACGGTGCTGGTCTCCGTGCCTTCGATGGTGCCATTGGGATCGCTGTACGCGCACACGATCTGCCCGTTGACACCCTTCACCAGCCCATAGGGGCACTGATCGTTCTTGCCCTCGGATTCCTGCGTGGTGCCCTCGGGAGCGTCGCTAGGCACTGGCACGCCAGTACCAACACAGGTCTCGCCGGTAACACGGCCGAGGCCCTTCGTGACCCACTCCTTGGTGTCTGGATCAAGCGCCGACGTCTTACTGCCGTCATCAACGAAACGCACCTGGCAACCGAACGAATCGGGCAAGCCACCCGTATCGCCCTCGATGGGCGAATTGACGTTGTTAATTTCGGTCTGGCAGCCGCCAGCCTGGTTCTTACCAGCGGACTGAAAGTTGTAGCGCTTGCCAATGTTGCCCTCACACGCCTTCTCCCACCGCGACTTAGAGGGCACGCAACTCGTGTGCGTCGAATCCTCTTCATAGTTCGCGTTGCATGAGCACTGATTCAACGAAGAAACAAGCGTGCTGTTAGCGGGACAGCTACCACCAGCACTCTTGTAAAGACCAGCCTGCATCGGACCGATAGACCCGTTATTGGCATAGACGGTGCACTTGAAGTCACCCCAAATACTCGCGGGCGATGCGGCCGCACCGACAGCACCAGAACCAAAGGTCCACGACGGTATGGAAGCCTTTTGCGCGTTGACGTACGCATCGCAAGCAGCTTGCG
This sequence comes from Variovorax sp. CAN15, assembly GCF_030462475.1. GTDB lineage: Bacteria > Pseudomonadota > Gammaproteobacteria > Burkholderiales > Burkholderiaceae_C > Variovorax. The sequence goes on along the minus strand of NZ_JASMRZ010000049.1, from coordinate 7,959 downwards.
CAGACGCGAAGCCAGACCCTTGCTTGCCGGAATCACCGTACTGCGCGGCGTTGAAAGACCAGGAGTCCGATACCGGAATCAGCGCATGCACCGACACCGAGAAAACCGCCAGCACGGCGGCCAGGATCAGGCGGAGAAGATGAGCCACAAGGCCCCCAGGATTGCGATGATGACGAAGAGGCCCATGTGTCGTTGCCCTGTGCGAAGCAGTCAACGCGACCGCTTTGAACAAGGCACCTGGCGCGTCCACCAGGTGCGCTCAGCGGGGGATCAGCTCAGAGCTGCGCGCACCCACTTGAAGGCCTTCACCGCGCCGTAGATCAGCAGCACGGCCACGCCGATCAGACCGATCGGAGCGGCCTGTGCGCCGATGTCGGTGACCACAGCCGCCACGTCGATGGCGGCGGCATTCGCACCGCCCACGAGGGTCAGAGCACCAGCGGCAACGAGGCCGCGAACGATGTTTGCGTTCATGTCGAAATTTCCTTTACTCAGGTTGGTTTCCATCGGAAGTACTGAGCGTCTTCAGGACCATGCGGATGGCCCAGCCAACGACCCAGACCGCGCTGATGGCGAGCGCGATTTGTGCCCCCTCTTCAGTGCTGAGCTGAAGCGGAGGAAGAGAGAGTTCGTGCACCACGGTGACGGTGCACGCGGATGCGCATTCGATGACAGTGGGATCAGCCATCAGAAGTACGCCTTGACGAAAGCCACCGCCGCGACGGCAGCGAGCGCGCCGAGCTTCCAGACAAAACTACGGCCGAACGTGCGGACAAGCCAGCGGATCACTTGCCGCCTCGCGCCTCATGCTCTGCATACGCAGCGGACTGCCCCTCGCCAGTCAACTGCATCTGCTGCGCGTGCGCACGAGCCTCAGCAAGCCGATCCAACGAAGACGACCCGCCACCGCCGCCACCCCTGCCAGACGACGCCGACGAACCGATTTCAAGCAGCTCTCGAAGCACTCGGAATGCGCTGATCGCACCCCAAATGCCGAGGCAAGCGACGCCGACGAGAGACACGGCCTGCGCGTTCTCAAGCAAGGCAGTACCGAGAGCAGACACATCAATTGCAGCCATGGTTTTCCTCGGATCAGCGAGAAGCCGAGTGGATTGAAGGCACCTTCGAGTGATCGCGACGGCGCACGCGCTCAATGCGATCACGCTTGGCAGCGCGTTCGCCGTCGACCCAGATGAGCCCGACAACAACCATCGCCAGCAAGAAGCCAGCGACGGCGAAGGCGAGGGCGGCGGCGGGGGAGGGCATCACTCGATCTCGTCGAGCGTCAGATCCACCGGCGTCACCATCGTGGTTTCACCGGTTTCCTTGTCGGTCGTACGGAAGGCCTTGCGCGTATAGCCGCCGAGCTTGCACAGCTTCTCGATTTCGTCACCCGTCGCGCCGAGGGACTGCTTACTGCGGATCTCAACCACCTGCGGACGGCTATACGCATCCGGCGCCGGCGTGAGCACACGCGTGTAGTGCGTGCCATCGTGACGACGACGAGCATCGATACGGCCCTTGACCAGGACCTCCATCGGTTTCGCACGCGAAAATTGCATGCCGGCGGGTTGAACAACTGCGTTCATGTGCTTTCACTCCTACGCCGCGAGGCGCATCAAATCCCGGCTGACGTGGTACTCGGGGCGGTTCCGAGCCGGTTGATTGCAGAACCGCCTGTCGCCCCTCATGGGCGTGAAGTCATGGATTAAGGAATCGTTCGCCACCAGGACGATGTCGCTGCCGCGCCAGCTCACGCCAACCTCTTCGAGCAGCTTGCGATTGCGGTAGAAGGTCGGCTTCGTGTAACGCTCCTTCGCCTTGTCGTCGCCGCGCGTGGCCATCGTTTGCCAGAAGGCATGCAGCACGTGGGCGAGCTTTTGCGGGTAGCGAGACTGGAGGCGCTGCCACACGGCCTCTTCGGTGCGTACGGTGTCCATGCCTTGTTTTCCTTCGCGAAGGATTCGTTCGATTTCGCTGTCGTGAATGCGCTGCAGGTACTCATCCCCGATCTCGGCGGCGGTGGGGTTCCGTCCGAAGTCGTACTGCAATTTGTCGGAGTGGATCTCGACCTCGACGCGCAGGCGTCGATCAGCGAGACGTTGAAGAGCGCGCAGCTTGCGTTCGACGCGCTCGGGGTTCTTCTCGTCGGTGCCGTGCAAGTGATCGAAGAGGGTGCGGAAAAAGCGGCGCAGCCTGGCGTAGTCGTGCACCTTGAACTCGGAGCCCTTGTGATAGAACTTCACGGTCGTGGTCTTGCCCGGGAAGTAAATGCTCATCGCGCACTTCATCGCCTTCGCACCACGGCGCGGAAAGCTCATGAGCTGCATCGAATCGAAAAACTGTTTGATGCCGGCAGGGGAGAGCACGAAGACGTTCGCCACGTCAACGCGGTGCACCGTCCAGTTGTCTGCAGCTGGCAAATCCGTGTCCAGCAGCTTCTCGATGAGCGCGACCAGATAGCGCGCGGCCTCCAGGAAGTTGGTCGGCCCGCCATAGACGTTGTGACCAAGCAGCACCTTGTGCACGCTGGCCTCGATAAGCAAGTAAGGCTCGCAGGGCTGCAGCCGAACGCGGCCGTTCTTGTCAGCCACGTGCTCCTCATGCATCGGCTTGATCCCGATGCGGGCATCCCAGCTCCCGAGCAGCTCGCCGGCGTGCAGTTCGTACAGGATCTCGCCAGTACCGAGATGCATGCCCGAACGCAGGATGCATTGCTGCTCGATCCGGCGCATGACGGACAGGTCCATGAACGGGGAGCGGAGCTTGATGGTGTCGTAGGCCATCAGTCGCCACCAACCCGATAGAACGCCACCTGTTCGCACGTGACGGTGAACCCACGAGCGCGAAGCCCATCCTGCGCAGCACGGGCAGCTTTCACGCCATGACACACAACGCGATACACCTGCGGCTCGACATCGTCGCCATCGATGCGACGGCCGGTCCATGAAATAACGTAGCAAGTCGACGCGCCCGAACCCGTATAGAGGAAAAAAGGCAGGACACCGTTCGTCATGCCTGCACCCCGCGCCCGATAACGGCGCTTTTCTCGTGCATGAGACTGTCAGGCGGTGCTACCACGCCCGCCTGACAAAAATTCGGGAGCGGGTTCACGGCCGACAGCGCCGGCTCGCGAGTCGCTCCGCTCCGCGCGGCCGGCTCGTCCGGCCGGCTGACGCCCCATCCGATCAAGTCGGCGGCCAGGATGCGCACTCGATGCTCATCCTCGAAAAGCTCACGGTCGAATTGAGCACTGTGGCGGGGGTGCTCCAGACGCGCCAAGACGCCGTACCACATGCGCAGGAAGTACTGGGCTTGCTTACTCATTGCTGCTTGACCGGCTGCTGAGCTGGAGGGCGACGGCCGAGGAACATGGCGACCATGCCGACACCGGATTGGCCGGCACGCGCGCGCGCCGGAAGCGACTGTTGTCGCCGTGCTGGTAACAGCTGTTCCCTCCGAGCCATAATGTCCCTCAGTCCGTGTACGTTCACAGATATTGATACGTGCCGGGAATGTACATCAATTCTTGTACGTGAGTAAAGACATGCAACATCTCGAAGAACTAAACCTGCTAATCGACAAGGCAGCAAAGGCAGCGGGCAGCGACAACAAACTGGCGATCGCGCTGGGAGTAACCCGCCAACGCATCAGCAACTGGCGGCACGCTCACCAGGCATGCACGCCGGCAGACCAAGCACTGATGGCCCACATAGCCGGACTCGACCCGGTGCAAGTGCTGGCACGCGCGACAGTCGAGGCTTACGAGGGAAAGCCCAAGGGGGACGCGCTCATGAAAGCGCTGGGAAAAGCTTTGCTAGTGACTGGCGCGGCTATCGGTTCCGCTGGAGCAGCGGCACACCAGATTTTTTCGATGGTCCCGGGAGCTACTGACCTGGTCGGAATGCTGGCGCATTGGACACAATGTGCATTATGTTAAATATTGATAACAGATGATTTGCTCTTGATCAGAGCGTGGCGTCAGGAGCCAATGCTGCCCATGGGATCGAGTTGAATGCATCGGTCAGCTCCAGCCGTTCTTTGAGGGAAACGACCTCCCCGGTCAGCAGGTTGCGGAACGAGCGTCCACCGAGTCCTTCCGGCAGGCGGATCGTCGTGCCGTTCCATTTCGTCGGCTCCGGCAGCATCGGCGTTGCAGCATCGCCGGAAAAGGACGCGAACAGGCGGGCCGCCAGAACCAGCACCGTTTGGTCGGCATGCCGCCGGGCGAACGCGACCACGTGCCCCGCCAGCGGGCCCTCGACCTCCAGCGGCTCGTAGCTGCCTTCGTCAAACAGCAGCGGCTGTACCCGGCGCAAGGACAGCAGGCGCCAGATGAACCAGAGCTTCGCCCGTCCATCGTGCGGAGACTCGGCCATCGCGCAAACCCGCCGGGCGAGCCCATCCTCGCCGGCCATCCCGTCCAGTTCCTCGAGCAGCCGCTGGCGCAGCGCATAGTCCACCGGCCGCCGGTTGTCCGGATCCACGAGGCTCAGCGCGATCAGTTCGCTGCCTTGGTAGAGATCCGGCACGCCCGGCGAGGCGTACTTCAGCAACGTCAACGTGAGGCTGTTCCATGCACCGATCGTCGCGAGCCGGTCCGACAGCAGCCGGATGTCGCGCAGGCACTCGCCCTCCTCCCCGTTTTCAGCCGGAGCCAGGATTTCCTGCACGAAGTGCTCCAGCGCGGCTTCGTAGTCTTCGTCCGGCTGGGTCCAGCGTGTGCGCAGCTTGGCTTCGCGCGCGGCCTTGCGCATGTACTGGCAGATGCGCTGCGTGTACTCCGGCAGCGCATCCGCATCGAGCCCGCCCGGCGGCAAGGTGCCCAGCAGCGTCTGGTAAAACAGGTATTCGTCGGCGCGCGACGGGGCCTCGCCGCCCGGCAGATTCGCGCGCGTGCCGCGGCACTTGCCGTGCCAGCGCGCCAGCGCACGCATCCAGTCGTCGGGAATTTCCGAGAGCACGTCGATCCGGTTGCGCACGTCCTCCGAGCGCTTGTTGTCGTGTGTCGATGTCGCCAGCATGGTGTGCGGCCAGCGCAGCGCGCGGTCGGCGGAAAGCGCGTGGAACTGCCCGATCTCGATGCCGAAGAGATCCGGCTCTCCGCCTACCTCATTGAGCGAGCTCAGCGGAAAGTAGCGGTAGAACGCCGTGTCTTCCACACCCTTGGCCGCCACCGGCGCGCTGAACTGCTGGAAGCGCATCGCGAAGCGGCGCACCCGTTCAGCCAGCGCGGGGGATGCTCCGGCGGACGCCTCGCCGCGCAGTGCGCCGCGCAGAAAGCCGAACACCGACAGGTCGGCATCCCCACTGCGCCGCGCGGCTTCGGCCACTGCCTCGTCGATGAAGCGACCGTCCTGGGCGGACGGCTCGTCGACGATGTACGTGCGGTAGACGGTCATGCAGGCGCATACACCCGTCAGCGCGCGGCGAAGCGCGTTGAGCGTGTAGTCGCGCGTGCCCCGGTCGGCCCGGGCGATCCGCAGCAGCACGCCGGACAGCACGTTGAGCTCCGACGACAGCGCATTGCGCATCACCTCCCGCCGCCCGTCGCGGCAGATCGAGGCGAAGTCTTCCACCACGCCGGTGAAGCGCTGCCAGGCATGCAGCACGCGATCCCTGCCGGCGGTGTCGACCAGCACGCCGTTGGCCACGTTCGCGAACCGGTAGCCGGTGGTGCCGTGCACATGCCAGCTGTCGGGCACGTCCTCGTGCGCCGCCGCGATCTTCTCGGCCACCACGTAGAGCGGCCGCGCGGGCCGGCCTTGGGCGTCGTGCGTCGGCAGCACCAGTCCGGCGCGGCGCGCATAGCCTTCCTGGAGCTTGCGGAAATAGCCCGCCGGGTCGTAGAGCCCGTCCGGATGATCGATCCGCAGTCCGTCCACCACGCCCGAAGCCGCCAGGTCGAGAGCGAACGACTGAGTCGCCTCGAACACCTCGCCGCGCTCCATGCGCACGCCCGCCAGATCGTTGATGTCGAAGAAGCGCCGGTAGTTGATCTCGTCGGCCGCCACCCGCCAGTGCGCGAGCCTGTAGGCCTGTGCCTCGATCAGCCGATGCAGCGCGTCGCGAGCTTCCGCCGAGGCCAGGTTGAACTCCGCCGTCGCGGCCGCAAGCGCATGGGCCACCGACGGTTGGCTCTGCACCAGATCCGCGAGGCGCGCCTTGCACAGTTCCTTGTCGCGAACTCGCTCGGCCTGCTCATGCGGCGATGCCAGGTCACGCCCAGGAAGGCGTCCGAAGGCTGTAGACAGGCTCGCAAGCCGATGCGACGCATCGGCATCGCCGAGCCGCTCGAGCGCCCGCTCCAGCACCACCGGATAAGTCTCGGGCGCCAGCGGAAAACGATGCTCGAAGTAGCGAATGGCGAAGCTGCCGGCCGCTGCCTCGAAGCACAGAACCAGCTCTCCGCCATCCAGCGTCTCGCCGTAGTGCCCACCCAGCACCGGCAGCAGCACCTTGCCGGCCAGCTCGGGGTTCAGCGGCTGCCAGTCGATGTCGAAGTGCTGCGCGAAGAGCGAGGCAGGGCCGTTTTCCAGCACGTCCATCCACCATGCGTTGTCGGCGCCGAACACTCCCATGTGGTTGGGCACCATGTCCAGCAACTGGCCGAGGCCGTTGGCCTTGAGCGCATCGACGAAGCGCGCGAAGCCTTCCACGCCGCCCAGCTCGGGGTTGATCTCCGTATGCGCGACCACGTCGTAGCCGTGCATGCTGCCCGGGCGGGCACGCTGTATCGGCGAGCAGTAGACATGGCTCACGCCCAGCTTCGCGAGGTACGGCAGCACGCGGATCGCGTCGTCGAAGCCGAAGTCCTTGTGGAACTGCAGCCTGTAGGTGGCGCGTGGAATGCGCGCCTGCAGGCCGGCGGGCGTTTCGCCTTGCACCTGCCGCGGCCGCGCTTCGCGCAGCAACCGGGCCAGCCCGTGCATGCGATCGCCCTGCACCAGCGCCGCGACAGGCTGCGCCAGCTTGCGGCGCCAGTTGGGATGCTCGTCGACCGTGCCCGGCATATTGGCCTGCTCGATGGTGCCGGCCACGTCCTCCAGTTGCACCATCATCAGCGCCGACGGCGTGCTGGCCAGGAAGGCATGCGCCGCCTCCACCACCCGTTCCGAAGGTGCCGCGAGACCGGCCGCCTCCGCCATCTCCTCGCGCGACAGCAGGCCTTCCTGCTGCATCGAGTGCATCAACTCGACGCGCTCGCGCACGCGGTCCGCCAGTTGCCTGTCGAAGACCGCTGGATCGGGGAACAGGCCCAGCGCCAGCCGCTCGCGCAGATCGGCGGCCGTCCACCAGCCCGCGAAGGTGGCCAGATCGTGCGTACTGATCGCGACCAGCGCCGCCGGCGGGTACTCGGCGGGCGCCTTGAAGCCGCCGCCGTGCCGCTGCTCGAAGTAGAGAAGCCGGTACGAGAGCACGTCGGCCCGCGAGAGGCCGTTGCGCACCGCGTCCTCGACCGTGCCGAGATCCTCGCCAACCACCATGCAGCGCTGCCGGTGGCTTTCGATGGCGACGATGGCGAGCATTTCATCCAGAGGGTAGTAGACGTAGGCGCCCTCTCCCGCGCCGCACCCCGGCGGAATCCAGAACAGCCGCATCAGTCCCATCGCGTGGTCGATGCGCAGGGCGCCCGCGCCGCGCATGCTGGCGCGCAGCGTCTCGATGAAGAAACGATAGCCGTCGGCGCGCAGGCTGGCTGGCCGCAACGGCGGCAGACCCCAGCGCTGGCCGGCCGGGTTGAACTCGTCCGGCGGCGCACCGATGCTGGCGTTTTCGGCGAAGCCTTCCTGGAAAGACCAGGCATCGGAGCCCGCTCGATCGACCGAGACGGCCAGGTCCGTGTAGAGACCCACGCCCATTCCGAGCGCGCGGCAGCGTGCTGCGACGCGTGAGAACTGCCGGTCGGCCACCCACTGCAGGTACTGGTGAAAGCGCACCCGCCCCGCGTGCACCCGC
>NZ_JASMRZ010000048.1 GCF_030462475.1 Variovorax sp. CAN15 | reverse complement strand
CGCAAGCCGCGCGTGGGCGAGGCGGGTGCCACTGCAATCCCGGGTCTTCCCAAGGAGCCACCAGCCCGATGACGACGCCCAACGCCGCCGCGCCCTTGTGCAGGCCGTGCGTGGACAGCGCCTCGCCGAGGATCGCGCTGATGCGCATCTTGGGGTTCAGGCTGGCGTACGGGTCCTGGAAGATGATCTGCAGCTTGCTGCGCAGCCTGCGCATGCGCTCGGCCGAGAGCTCGCCGATGTCATCGCCCCGGTAGAACACCTGGCCGCTGGTGCGTTCGACGAGGCGCAGCACGGTGCGGCCGATGGTGCTCTTGCCCGAGCCCGATTCGCCGACCAGTCCCAGCGTTTCGCCGGGCTGGATCGCGAAGGACACGTCGTCGACGGCGCGCACCGGGCGGTCGCTGCTGCCGAAGTATTTCTTGAGTCCGCGGACTTCGATGAGGGGAGCGGCGGGGGTCATCGTGGGTTTCTTGTATTGGCTCCCTCCCCCTCTGGGGGAGGGTTGGGGTGGGGGCTCTGGGCGGTGGAGACTGTCGCTGCCATGTAAAGGCCGCGAGCCCCCACCCCAGCCCTCCCCCGGGAGGGGAGGGAGCAAGACGAAAGCGGCGAGAGACTCATGCAACCCTCGCCAGCGTTGCTGCCGGCTGCACGCGCACACATCGCACCTGCCGCCCCTGCCTGATATCCAGCAACGGCGGCATCCCCGCGCTGCATTCGGCCAACGCCAGATCACAGCGCGGCTCGAACGCGCAGCCGGGCGGCGGAGCCAGCGGGCTCGACACCTGCCCGCGAATGGCGAACAGCCGCTTCGGCTTGGGCTGCCCGGGCTGGCGCGCCTTGCCCGGCAGGCAGGCCAGCAGGCCCTGCGTGTACGGGTGCTCGGGCTGCGCGAACAGCGGCCGCACCGGCGCGCTCTCGACCACGCGGCCCGAATACATCACGACCACGTCGTCCGCATGGTGCGCGACCACGCCGAGGTTGTGCGTGACGAACAGGATGCTCATGCCCGTTTCGGCCTGCAGCCGACGCATGAGTTCGAGGATCTGCGCCTGGATGGTCACGTCGAGCGCGGTGGTGGGCTCGTCGGCGATCAGCAGCGTCGGGTCGCAGGCCATTGCCAGCGCGATCATCACGCGCTGGCGCATGCCGCCCGAGAGCTGGTGCGGGTACTCGTGAATACGTTGGGCGGCGGCCGGGATCTCGACCAGTTCGAGCATGCGCAGCGCGTGCGCCAGCGCCGCCTTGCGGTCGAGCCCCTTGTGCAGGCGTACGCTTTCCGCGATCTGCTCGCCGATGGTGAACACCGGGTTCAGGCTGGTCATCGGCTCCTGGAAGATCATCGACAGCTGGTTGCCGCGCAGCGAGCGCATCTCGCGCTCGCCGATCCGCAGCAGGTCGAGCGTCTTGCCCTCGCGCGTCACGAAGGAAGCGCTGCCGCTGACCTGCGCGTTGGCGGTCTTGGGCAGGAGGCGCATCAGCGTGAGGCTGGTGACCGACTTGCCCGAGCCCGACTCGCCCACCAGCGCGGTGGTCTTGCCGGGCTGGATCGAGAAGCTCACGTCGGCCACCGAGCGCACCAGGCCGTCCTCGGTGGGAAAGCTGGTGCTCAGGTTGCTGACCGTGAGGCGCGGAGAACTGGACACAGTGTTCATCTCGGATATGCCTTTCGCGCCGGATAACGCAGAACCGGCTTTGCCGGGCTGCAGGTATCGCCCCCGGCGAGGGGGTTGGCGGCCACACGCAGTGGGCAAGCCTGGGGGAGTGCTTTCATGCTGTCTTCTTCAGCTTGGGGTCGAGCAAATCCCGCACGCCGTCGCCCAGCAGTTGCAGCGACAGCGCCGTGAAGATGATCGCGAGCCCCGGGAACAGCACCACCCAGAAGGCCTGGTGCGCGTACTGCTGGCTGCCCGCGACCATGGTGCCCCAGGTCGGAATCTCGGGCGGCACGCCCACGCCGAGGAACGACAAGCCCGCCTCGGCCAGGATGGCATAGGCGAAGATGAAGGACACCTGCACCAGGATCGGCGACATCAGGTTCGGCAAGATGTGCCGCCACAGGATGCGCGAGGTGCGCACGCCAAGAGCGCGCACGGCCTCGACGAACAGCAGCTCGCGCACCACCAGCGTCGAGGCCCGCACCACCCGCGCCACGCGCGGCGTGTACACCAGCACCAGCGCAAGCACGGTATTCATCAGCGATGGCCCGAGGATGGCCACCAGCGCGATGGCCAGCAGGATGTCGGGGAAGGACATCATCGCGTCGACCACGCGCATCAGCGGCGTGTCGAGCCGGCGGAAGAAGCCGGCCATCAGGCCCAGCACCGTGCCGGCGACGACCGCGCCCAACGCCGTGAGCGCCGCGATGGCCAGCGAGTAGCGCGCGCCGTACACGATGCGCGAATAGAGATCGCGGCCCAGCTCGTCGGTGCCTAGCAGGTGCTCGGCGCTGGGCGCCTTCAGGCGCTCCAGCACGGCCGTGTCGTTGGGGTCGATGGAGGCGAACAGCGGTGCGCCGATCGCGAGCACCGCGATCACCAGCAGCACCAGCGCGGAAACCATCACGATGCGGCGATGCATCAGCTGGCGGAGCATTCGGGGCATACGCATCGCTCAGACCTTCACGCGCGGATCGACCACCGCATACAGCAGGTCGATAGAGAAATTGATGAGCACATAGATCGCGGCAATCACGAGCAGCGCACCTTGAATGACGGGGTAGTCGCGCCGCAGCACGGCACTGACCACGAGGTTGCCCACGCCGGGCAGGCCGAACACCGTCTCGGTGATGACGGCGCCGCCGATCATCAGAGCCACCGTGAGACCGATCACCGTGACGATGGGCACCAGCGCGTTGCGCAGCGCGTGCTTGAGCACCACCGTGCTTTCGCTCAGGCCCTTGGAGCGGGCTGTGCGCACGTAGTCTTCACCGAGCACGTCGAGCATGGAGGCGCGCGTGAAGCGGATGATGAGCGCGGAGTTCAGCAGGCCCAGCACCGTGGCGGGCAGCACCAGCGAATGCAGCCGCTCGGCCAGCGCCGCATCGGGCGCGCCGTAGCCCGACACCGGGAACCAGCCGAAGGACACGGCGAAGATCTGGATCAGCACGATGCCCAGCCAGAAGCTCGGGATGCTCGCGCCCAGCATCGCGATGCCGGTGAAGAGCTGGTCGACCACACGCCCCCGGAACACGGCGGAGACGATGCCGCATGGCACGCCGATCAGCGCCGCGATGGCCACGGCCATCAGCGCGAGCAGCGTGGTGGGTTCGGAGCGCTCCCACAGCGCCTGCGTCACCGGCCTCTGCAGGAAGATGGACTGGCCGAGGTTGCCCTGCAGCACCTCGCGCAGCCAGTAGCCGAACTGCACGGGCAGCGGCTTGTCGAGGCCGTACTCCTTCTGCACGCGGGCGATGTCGGCCGCGGTGGCCTGGTCGCCCAGCAGCACCGAGACCGGATCGCCCGAGGCCGCGCGCGTGAGCACGAAGACCAGCACCGCCACGATGGCGAGCACGACCAGCATGCCGGCCGCCCGGGAGGCGATGTAGCGGAACAGCGATTTCTTCATCACGCGGAAAACTCGATGGCTGCCGCGCTGCCCACCGCAACGTACTGGCCGGTGAACTGGATGTCGCCGCCCTTGACGCGGAAGACCGTCACGTTGTCGCCCTGCTTGTTGTGGCACACATAGAGGAACCTGCCGCTCGGGTCGAGCGTGCAGCTGCGCGGGTAGTTGCCTCGCGACCATTCCTCGCGCACCAGCGTGGGCGCGCCGGAGCGTGCGTCGATCTTGAAGAGCGAGATCGAGTCGTGCAGGCGATTGAGCGACACGAAGTGCTGGCCGCCCGGCAGCATGCGGATGCCCGATGCGTAGCTGGTGCCCTTGAAACCCTTGGGCAGCGCCGAGGTCTCGCTCACCAGCGTGAGCACGCCGGTGGCGTTGTCGTAGCGCATGAATGCGATGGTCGATGCTTCTTCGTTCACCAGGTAGAGCCACTTGCCGTTCGGATGGAAGGCGAAGTGGCGTGCGCCGGAGCTTTCCGACACGGCCACCGTGCTCGGCTGGCTCAGCACGCCGGTGATGCGGTCGAAGCGGTAGGAAATGACGCGGTCGAGCCCCAGGTCGGCCACCAGCACGAAGTTGCCCTTCGGGTCGGCATGCACCATGTGCGCGTGCGGGCCGTCGTGGTCGCTGGTGGCGAAACCTTCGTGCGAGCGCGCGGCAGCCGGCACCACGTCGGCGCCGGGCTTGCAGGGCGTGCCCGCGCCGCAGGCTTCCACGTCCTTGTAGACGACTGCGGCAACGCTTGCGTCGGGCGTGCCGTCGGCGCGCAGCGCGAGCACGCTGACGTCACCGCTCGCGTAGTTGGCGGTGAAGAGAAAGCGGCCATCGGGGTGCACGCTGATGTAGGCCGGGTCCTTGCCGCCGCAGGCCGTCTCGGACACGAACGAGAGCGCGCCATCTGCACCGATACGGAAGGCCGAGACCGAGCCGGCCTCGAACTCGTTGGCCGCGTACAGCATGGGCAGCTTCGGGTGGCGCGCGAGCGAGGCGGGGTTGCGCAGCTTCGCGCCCTCGCCCGCACTGGTCACGGCCGGCGGCGCGCCGGGGATGGGCTTGAGCGCACCGGTGGCGCTGTCGAGTACGAACTGGTGCACACCCAGTCCGCGCCCGCCGCGCCACGGCTTGCCGCCGTCGCTGTAGGTGCCGACGTAGGCGTAGACAGGGCCTGAGGTTGCGGCTTGAACGGTGGAGGCCATGGATGAGTTGAAGCCGAGGGCTCCGAGGCCGGAGGCCAGTGCGCTGGCTTTCAGAAGTTGGCGACGCGACGGCATGGCTGTACTCCCCGCCTTACTTGATCTTCGCGTTCCAGAAGAACGGCCAGGTGGCGGGCGTGTAGTTGTCCAGCGCCGGGCTCCTGGCCGAGAGGCCGTTGAACTTGCCGACGTTGATGTACGGCACCTCGTCGTACACCACCTGCTGCACCTTGCCCCACAGCGCGCCGCGCTTGGCGGGGTCGCTCTCGACGTTGAAGGCCTGCAGCGCCGACTTCTTCGCGGGCGTGTCCCACCAGCCGGGCGCGCCGTCGCCGAGCTGCGGCGGCGAGAGCATCGGCTCGGGGAACTGGCCCGAGTGGGTGACGTAGATGTCCCACAGCTTGGCGTCGTTGCGGCGCTGCACCAGCGTGGCCCAGTCGACCACGTTGAGGTCGACCTTGAAGCCGGCGCGCTTGAGCTGCTCGGCCATCAGCAGCGCCATGTTGTAGTGGAAGTCGTACTGGCGGCTGGTGAGCACGCGGATCGGCTCGCCCTTGTAGCCGGCCTTGGCCGCGAGTTCCTTGGCCTTGGCTGCGTTGCGCTGGTTGTACTGGTCGGCGCCGGCGGTCGAATAGAACGGCGAACCCTTCGGGAAGTGGTTGGGCTCGGCCGTGAAGAATCGCGTGTCGCCGAAGCCGGCGGCGAGCATCTCGCCCTCGCCCAGCGCGATCTGGATCGCCTGGCGCACCGGCTGGCTGGCCGCCACGCCTTCCTTGGTGTTGAGCACGAGGTACGGGAAGCCGAACGAGGGCGTCAGGATGGGCACGGTCTTGCCGCCCGACTTCTCCAGGCGCGGCAGCGCCTCCACCGGCAGCAGGTCGGCGAAGTCGTATTGGCCGGCCAGCGCGCCCTCGACGCGCGTGCTGGCGTTGGGCACGGGCACGAAGCGCAGTTCTTCGATGGCCGCCTCGCGCTTGCCGCCGTAGCCGCTGGCGGCTTCCTTGCGCGCGCTGTACTTGTCGAAGCGCGTGAGCAGCACGAACTGGTCGGGGCGGCGCTCCTTGAACTTGTAGGGGCCGGTGCCGACGAACTCCTTCAGCGGCGAGGCGATCGAGTCCTTGGCCATGATGGCCGCCATGCCGCTGGGCAGCGCGAACTGCGAGAGCAGCGGCGCATAAGGCTCCTTCAGCACCACTTCGACCGCCAGCGGGCCCTTGGCCTTGAGGCTCTCGACTTCCTTGCCCACGGCCTTGCCGCGCGGCGACTGGTCCATCCAGCGCTGCAGGCTGGCCACTACGTCGTCAGCCGTGAGTTCGCGGCCGTTGTGCAGCATCACGCCGCGGCGCAATGTGATGGCGTAGGTCTTGCCGTCGGCCGAGATCTTCGGCATGCCCTCCGCCAGCATCGGCACCACGTTCCACTTGGCGTCGAAGGTGTAGAGCGTCTCGTACACGTGCTGCATGATGGTTCCCACCAGGTCGGCGGTCGAGGCCATCGGGTCGAGCGTCTGCGGCTCCGCCACCATCGCCAGCGTGGCGAAGTTGCGCGGTCCCTGGGCATGAGCGCTCTGGTGGGGCAGCGCGGCGCACAGCATCGCGAGCAGGGAGGCGCCCAGCAGGCTGCGTTTCGACAGCATGGGCAGGCGCTGGACAAGACCGGCGTGGGGCATGGGGGACTCCTTCATGGGGCGGGGGAGGTTGTGAAAGAAATTTTCTTTTCGGCCCGGACTTTGAAGCACTATCCATGCCAAATCATCCGTGTTAACCCTTGATTGAGGGTTTTTCTGAAATAGATTTTCAGATTGGATGGATACTCGCGGCTTCCCATTCCCAGACAGTTCTTCAACCTCCAGGAGTCCCCATGCCTCTCGAATACCTCGGCGCCCCGCCCCTCGCCTCCGACCGCCAGGTGCGTCCGTTCTCCCCGGCCGTGCGCGCCGGCGACTTCGTCTACGTGTCGGGCCAGGTGCCCGTCGACAAGAACGGCGAGCTGGTGGTGGGCGGCATCGAGGCGCAGACGCGCCAGGTGATGGAAAACATCAAGACAGTGCTGGCACTGGCCGACGCCACGCTCGACGACGTGTGCAAGACCACCGTGTGGCTGCAGGACGCGCGCGACTTTGGTGCCTTCAACCGTATCTACATGAGCTACTTCGGTGAAAACAAGCCGGCGCGCTCGACCACCGAGGCGCGGCTGATGATCGACGCGCGCGTGGAGATCGACGTGGTGGCCTACAAGCCCAAGGCCTGATCAGCCATGCAGCTCGGTCTTGCGCTGGATGATGCGCGAGACCAGCCCGTACTCCACCGCCTCCTCGGCCGAGAGCCAGCGGTCGCGCTCGATGTCGGCCAGCACCACGTCGATGGGCTTGCCGGTCTCGCGTGCGATCTCGTGCGCGATGCGCTGGCGGGCCTTGATGATTTCCTGCGCCTGGATCGCGATGTCGGTCGCCTGCCCGCCCGCTCCGCCGCTGGGCTGGTGGATCAGGAAGCGGGTGTTCGGCAGGCACACGCGGCGTTCGCGCGGTGCCGCGAGGAACAGGTGGGTGGCGGCGCTGCCCACCCAGCCGGTGCCGATCATGTTCACCGGCGCGCTGATGAAGCGCACGATGTCGTGGATGGCATCGCCCGACTCCAGGTGACCGCCAGGCGAGCTCACGAGGATGTCGATCGGCTTTTCGGCGCTGTCGGCATCCAGCGCGATGAGCCGGCGCGTGACGTCGGCGGCCACCGAATCGCTGATGGCGCCGAAGATCAGCAGCGTGCGCGACTTGAACGCTTTCTCTTCCAGGTACGAATTGCGCGGCTCGGCGGTGGCGGCGGGCTTGGTGTCGTCTTCGTCGGGTCCCATCGAGAACATTGGCATGGTGGGTTGCTGCATGAAGAAAGCTCCTGTGGTTGGACTGTCTTGACGAACAAGCCCACAGTTTCGTGACATTGCGCGCCATGGCAAGCTGCCGTGATGCTCGATGAACGCTATCTCTCGCAATTCCCGGCGCTGCGCGCCCGGCTGGTCCGCGCGGCGGCGCGCATGCTCGGCGCCCCGGCCGACGCCGAGGATGTGGTGCAGGACAGCTACCTGCGCGCACTGGAAGCCGGTGAAGGGCACCCCCCCGACTCGGCGCAGGCCTGGCTGACGACGGTGATGCAGAACCTCGCAATCGACAAGCTGCGACGCGACGGCTGGATGCAGCGGTGGCTGCGCGATGCCGAAGGGCTCGCCTGCGAGGCGCCATCGGCGGAGACCGAGGCGGCGCAGGCCGAATCCATCGATCAGGCCTTGCGCCTGATCGCCGCCAAGCTCTCGCCGGCCGACGGTGCCGCGGTGCTGCTGCGCGAAGTCTTCGAAGCCAGCTTCAGGGAGATCGCCGAGGCCTGCGGCAGAACGGAAGCGGCCTGCAGGCAGCAGTTGCATCGCGCATTGCTGCGGCTGCGCCAGGAAAGGGACCGGGGTGGAGCAGGATCATCGGACGCCGTCTTCCACGTCTACCGGCAAGCGCTTCGGGACTGCGATGCGCGGGCGCTGTTCGCGATGCTTCGGCAGCCGCCTGCGCGTGCTTTCGCCACGTCGGCGAGCGCAGCCACCGGAACGCCACGCACGATCTGCCAGGTCGTGCAGATGGGCGGCCGGCTCGGACTGGTGCTGGCGCTGGGTGGAAAGGTGCTGTGCGTGCTGCCGCTCGGTGCGAGACAGACGGACGAGGAACCCGAAGCAGTCCTGTATTAGCTCCTTCCCCCTCTGGGGGAAGGTTGGGATGGGGGCAAGCGGCCCCTGTTCGGCGCAGTGCTTCATCGAACGCCGCCTGCCCCCACCCCTGCCCTCCCCCAGCGGGGGAGGGAGAAAGACCGATATCAGCCCGCCAGCCGGCCGGCGACCAACTGCAGCACCCGATCGCACCGCTTCGCCAGGTCCTGGTCATGCGTGACCATCACGAAGGCGGTGCCGTGCCGGCGCGCGAGGTCGAGCATCAGCTCGAAGACCGTGTCGGCCGTGCTGCGGTCGAGGTTGCCGGTGGGCTCGTCGGCCAGTACGCAGGCGGGCTGCGTGACCAGCGCGCGCGCGATCGCCACGCGCTGGCGCTCGCCGCCCGAGAGCTCGGCCGGGCGGTGGTGCAGGCGCTGGCCCAGGCCCACGCTCTCGAGGATCTTCGCCGCCGACTGCGCGGCTGCATGCGGCTCCGTGCGGCGGATCTTCAGCGGCATGGCCACGTTGTCCAGCGCGCTGAACTCGGGCAGCAGGTGGTGGAACTGGTAGACGAAGCCCAGGTGCTGATTGCGCAGCCGCCCCTGCTCGGCCGGGTCGGCATGGGCAATGTCCTTGCCCAGCAGCTCGACCTTGCCGGCGGTGGGCTCGTCGAGCCCGCCCATCAAATGCAGCAGCGTGCTCTTGCCGGAGCCCGAGGCGCCGACGATGGCCAGCGTTTCGCCGGCATGCACGTCGAGGTCCACGCCGTGCAGCACGGTCAGGTCGAGCCTGCCCTCGTGGAACCGTTTTGTCAGTCCACGGGCTTTCAGAACAACACCATTGGCGCCGGGCCGTCCCAAGCCGATGGCGGCCCCCTCGGGGGGCAGCGAGGACACGACAGTGCCGAGCGTGGGGGTCATTTCACTCATAGCGCAGGGCTTCGGCGGGATTGACGCGGCTGGCGCGCCAGCTCGGATACAGCGTGGCGACGAAGGCCAGCACCAGGGAAATGATCGCGATGGGCACGATGTCGCTTTGCTGCGGATCGCTGGGCATCTTGCTGATCAGGTAGATGTCCTTCGGCAGGAAGCTCGCGTGGAAGAGCTGCTCCAGGAAAGGCACGATCACGTCGATGTTGTAGGCGATGCCCAGGCCCAGCAGCAGGCCGGCCACGGTGCCGATCACGCCCACCATCGCGCCCTGCACCACGAAGATGCCCATGATGCTGCGCGGCGAGCTGCCCAGCGTGCGCAGGATGGCGATGTCGGCGCGCTTGTCGGTCACGGTCATCACGAGCGTGGACACCAGGTTGAAGGCCGCCACCGCCACGATCAGCGTGAGGATGATGAACATCATGCGTTTCTCGACCTGCACGGCCGCGAACCAGGTCTTGTTCTGGCGCGTCCAGTCGCGGATGAGGAACTCGCCCGGCAGCGTCACGGCGAGCTGGTCGGCCACGTCGCGCGCTTCGTTGAGGTTCTTGAGCTTCAGGCGGATGCCGGTGGGGCCTTCGAGCCGGAACACCTTGGCGGCGTCCTGCTCGTGCACCATGGCCAGCGCGGAGTCGTATTCGTAGTGGCCCGAGTCGAAGGTGCCGACCACGGTGAACTGCTTGAGCCTGGGCACCACGCCCGCCGGCGTGACCTGCCCGCCCGGCGCCACCAGCGTGACCTGATCGCCCGGCTGCACGAAGAGCGAACGCGCCAGCTCGGCGCCGAGCACGATGCCGAACTGGCCCGGCACGAGCTTGTCGAAGGTGCCCTTCGATGCGATGCCGTTGATGTCGGTGACCTCGGGTTCGAGCTTGGGGTCGATGCCGCGCACCACCGTACCCTTCATGTCCTCGCCACGGGCAATGAGCGCCTGGGTGTTGATGAAGGGTGCCGCGCCGATCACCTCGGGGTGCTTGCGCGCCGCCGCCATGATTTCTTCGAGTTGCGGCAGCGCCTGCCCGTCGCGCGAGAAGATCTCGATGTGCGACACCACGCCGAGCATGCGGTCGCGCACTTCCTTCTGGAAGCCGTTCATCACACTGAGCACAATGATCAGCGCCGCCACGCCCAGCGCGATGCCGAGCATCGAGACACCGGAGATGAAGGAGATGAAGCCGTTGCGCCGCGTCGCCCGGCCTGCGCGCGTATAGCGCCAGCCGAGCTGCAGTTCATAAGGAAGTCGCATAGGGGCGGGATTGTGGCATTCCGGATGACTCCGGGGCATCCCGGACAATAAGGGGATGGCCGAAACCTCCCCACGCCAATTACTGATTCCCTTCGCCGGCCGCGGTTCCCCGTCGTGCCGCGCGGCCCTCTCCACGATTCGGCTCCCCAATCTCGAAAACCTGCTCGCGAGGCTGGCCCTCGCCGACACCGACACGCAGGACGAAAGCACGCGCTCGCCTCCGCATGAACGCGCGCTGGCGCAGGCGCTGGGCATCGCCGCGCCCGACGGATGCATTCCCTGGGCCGCGCTCGAAGCGCGCCGGCTGGGCATCGCCGCGCCGGGCGACACCGAGGGCTGGGGCATGGTCACGCTGTGCAACTGGCAGGTCGGCATCGACGACGTGGTGCTGGGCGACCCGGCCGCCATCGAGATCGACGCCGCCGAGTCGGCCGCCCTGCTGGAAGCCGCCCGCCCCTTCTTCGAGGAAGACGGCATCGCGCTGCACGCCTCGCCCGTGCCCGGCCGCTGGCTGGCGCGCGCCGGCATCTTCGACGGGCTGGCCACAGCCTCCATCGACCGCGCGGTGGGCTACCCCGTCTCGCAGTGGTCGCCGCTGGCCGATGCCGCGCGGCCGCTGCGCCGGCTGCAGAACGAGATGCAGATGCTGCTGTACACCCAGCGCGTGAACGACGAGCGCGCCGCGCGCGGCGTGCCGCCCATCAATTCCTTCTGGCTCGCCGGCACCGGCGCGCTGAAAAATGAAGAAACCGCAACGGCCATTGCGCCGACCGTGAACGACACCTTGCGCATCGCAGCCCTGCGCGACGACGGCATCGGGTGGGCCGCCGCCTGGCAGGCGCTCGACGCCGGCCCGCTCGCCGCCCTGCTGGCCGAGTACACGCGCGGCGTCAGCGACATCTCGCTGACGCTGTGCGGCGACCGCGCCTCGCAGCGCTACACCGTGCAGCCGCGCGGCCTGGCCCGCTGGGCGAAGGGCCTGTTCGAGCGCAAGCAGGCGGCCACCGTGCTGGAGGTGCTATGAAAATCATAGCCAGAGAGATACCGCCGCGCACCGTCTGGGCGCTGGAACAGGCCGGCGTGCATCCGCTGCTGGCCCGCCTCTTCGCCGCGCGCGGCGTGCGCGCCAAGGAAGAGCTGGACGACGGCCTCGCGCTGCTGCTGCCCCCCGACACCCTGCACGGCACGCGCGAAGCCGCCGCGCTGCTGGCCGACGCCATCGCGCAGGACAAGCGCCTGTGCATCGTCGCCGACTACGACTGCGACGGCGCCACCGCCTGCGCGGTCGGCGTGCGCGGCCTGCGCCTCTTGGGCGCGAAGAACGTGAGCTACCTCGTGCCCGATCGCGTGGTAGACGGCTACGGCCTCACGCCGCCCATTGCCGAGCGCGTGGCCGCGAGCGGCGCCGACATGCTCATCACCGTCGACAACGGCATCGCCAGCGTCGAGGGCGTGGCCACCGCCAAGGCGCGCGGCCTGCAGGTGCTGGTGACCGACCACCACCTGCCCGGACCCGAGCTGCCTTCGGCCGACGTGCTGGTCAACCCCAACCAGCCCGGCTGCGGCTTCGAGAGCAAGAGCATCGCCGGCGTCGGCGTGATGTTCTATGTGCTGCTCGCGCTGCGCTCGGAGCTGCGTCGGCGCGGCGTGTTCGACACGCCTGCGCCCGCCGCCGGGCCGCCCCAAGGCGGGCCAGCCTCCCCCTCGGGGGGTGGCGAAGCACACGAAGTGGCAAGCCGGGGGGCAAGCAAACCCCAGCCCAAGCTCGACGCGCTGCTGCCGCTGGTGGCGCTCGGCACCGTCGCCGACGTGGTGCGGCTCGACGCCAACAATCGCCGCCTCGTGGCACAGGGCCTGCGCCGCATCCGCGCTGGCGCGATGCCTGCGGGCGTCGCAGCGCTCTTCAAGGCGGCGGGGCGCAACGCCTCGGTGGCCACCACCTTCGACTTCGGCTTTGCACTCGGCCCACGCATCAACGCCGCGGGCCGGCTGTCCGACATGACGCTGGGCATCGAATGCCTGCTGACCGACGACGCGGGCCGTGCCGAAGAACTCGCGCGCATGCTCGACGGCATCAACCGCGAGCGGCGCGACATCGAAGGCGGCATGCGCGACCAGGCGCTGCTGCTGGCCGAGTCGCTGTTCGCGGCCGACGGCGAGGGCATCGAAGCGCCGCCGCCGGCCATCAGCGTGTTCGACGCGGGCTTCCACGAAGGCGTGGTGGGCATCGTGGCCTCGCGCATCAAGGACCGCTTCCACCGCCCCACCTTCGTCTTCGCCGCGAGCGGCGCGCCGGGCAAGGAGCAGGAGCTGAAGGGCTCGGGCCGCTCGATCCCGGGCTTCCACCTGCGCGATGCGCTCGACCTCGTGGCCAAGCGCCATCCGGGCGTGCTGCTGCGCTTCGGCGGCCACGCGATGGCCGCCGGCTGCACCGTGGCGCGCGAGCACTTCGAGACTTTCGAGAAGGGCTTCGCGCAGGTCGCGCGCGAGCTGCTGGCCGAATCCGCGCTCACGCGCCAGATCGAGACCGACGGCCCCATCGCGCGCGAGTACATGCGCATCGACCTCGTCGACACGCTGCACCGCGAGGTGTGGGGCCAGGGCTTCGCGCCGCCCACCTTCAGCGAGGAGGTGGAAGTGGTGTCGCAGCGGCTGGTGGGCGAGAAGCACCTGTCGCTGAAACTCAGGCACCAGGGCCAGCCCATCGACGCGATCTGGTTCAGCCACACCGAGCCGCTGCCGCCGAAGGTCAAGCTGGCGTTCCGGCTCGACGCGGACGAGTGGCAGGGTGTGCGGCGGCTGCGCTTCCTGGTCGAGGGCGCGGAGTTCTAGGAAACCCCATGTTCGACGGCGTGAGCTACGGCCTGCTGGCCGGCCTGACGATGTGCGGCCTGGCGCTGCTGCTGGCGTTCGGCGCGAAGGTCCATCGCTGGTATGTGTTGAGCTGTGCGTGTGCGCTGGCGGCCTTCGCCGGATTGAATGGCCTCGCGCCACTCGCTCAATGGCCCGCGGCGGTGCTGGTGTTGTGGGCGGCCTGCCGGCTCCAGTTCGTACGGCAGTTGCTGCGGCTGCAGGATGTCGCGCCCAGGCTCGACCGGGTGGCGCAGGCAACGCTGGTCGTATTCGCGATCGCCGTGCTCTATGCCGCGCTCGAAACGCAGCGCCTCTGGACGCTGCGCATCGTGCAGGCACTGGCGGTGGCTTCCACCGTGCTCCTCGCGGCCGGCGCGGTGAAGGCGATGCCCCGCATGCCCTGGCCGGCGACGCTGTTCCTGGCCGGCGCGGCATTGCTGCTCGGCGGCCTCTCGACCGCGTGGATGACGAGCTGGATCGGGCCGTCGTGGGCGCCGCGGCAGCCGAACCTGGCGCAGGCCGGCGTGATCGCCGAGCTGATGGTCTTCGCCCTCGCGCTCGGCATGCGCCTGCGGGCCGACAGAGCGGCCGAGGCGCGAGGCACACAGCACGAAACGAAGGAGCCCGGCACCGACGCGCTGACCGGTGCCGCCAGCCGCGCGGGTTTCGAAAATCGCGCCGAAGAATGGCTGCTCGACGGCCGGACATTCTCGCTGATGCTGATCGGCCTGAACGGCTTCGACGCCGTGTACGAACGGCACGGCCAGGCGGGCGGCGACGCTGTGCTCGCGGCCATCGCGCACCGCTTGCGCGAGCAGGTGCGCGCGGACGACATGGTGGCCCGGCTCGGCCCCGACAGCTTCGCGATCCTGCTGGTCGGCAGCCCGCCACGGCAGAAGCTCGCGGAGATGGCCATCCGCATCGAGACAGCCGGCGCGAGACCGGTGACCTACGAAGGCCGGCTGCTCGCGGGCGGAGAACTCAGCATGGGCATCGCCTGCCACCCCGGCGACGGCGACACGCTGACCAGCCTGCTCGAAGCGGCTGAACGCGCGCTGGCGCACTGCAATCGCCAGCGCATGGGGCCGGCCTATGCCTTCGCGGGCGAGCTCGGGCAACGGCAACGGGCCGGCGGCTCGGCCTCTTGAATAGTTTCTTCGTACCCGCTTCGGGCCGACCGGTACGGGAAACGAAATCTTCTTGCCGCCAGGCGCCGCGCGAGGGCCAAGCCTTCATGCCGGCCCCTTATCCTCGGCGGCGAACCCAGCGGAAGGAATGACCCGCGCGCCCCATCGCAAGGGCCCGCAGCCGTCGTCGCCGACCGCGCTTCATCGATTCACAGGAGGACGTCTTTTTCATGCGCCGTTTTGAACTGATCGAAGGAACCGCCAGCAAATTCTGGGAGATCGAGCAGGCAGACACCGAACTCAACATCCGCTGGGGCCGCATCGGCACGGCGGGCCAGAGCCAGACCAAGTCGTTCGCGGATGCCCCCAAGGCCGCAACCGCGCTGACCAAGCTGGTGAACGAGAAGACCGGCAAGGGCTACGGCGAAGTCGGCGTGGCCGCGGACGCGGCCATCGGCAAGGCCGAGGCGAAGCCGAAGGCCGAGTCGGCACCCAAGGCGGAAGCGAGCGCCCCGGCATCCACGGCGACGACCGAAGCGGCGCCGCTGGCGCAGGAACCGGCAGCACCCGCAGAGAGCATCGACACCCAGGCCGATCGCGCCTTCGAGGCCGTGCGCGCACAGCTCGAGGCCGACCAGCTCAAGCCCACCGACACGCTGTCGGCCGCGATGCTCAAGCGCCAGCACGGCGTGAGCGAACAGGCCGCGGCGCTGGCCTTCAAGCGACTCAAGGACCAGGGCCTGCTCTCAGGCTGGGGCACCACTGCCACGCCGGGCAAGCAGGCCCGGCAGATCGCGAGCCAGCTCGGCGCCGAGGCCGCGACCGGCGCGGCGGATGCATCGGTGGTCGCGCTGCCCTCGGCTTCCGGCGCGGCTGCCGGCACCGACACCCCGCCCTGGCTGGCCGCCGGCACGCCGATCCGCTTCACGCCCGAGATGCGGCGCGTGGCCTTCGCGTCGCGCCGCTTCCCCCAGCCGGTCGAAAGCCGCAGCGCGACGGCCGCGTGGTTCCTGGCGCAGCGCAAGATCGAAGGTTCGATCGACGTCGACGGCAGTGACGCTGCGCTGCGCCCCGCCGCGCAGCGCTTGGTCGAGCGCGTGGGCGCGCCGGCCACCGGCTCGGCGCC
Organism: Variovorax sp. CAN15; assembly: GCF_030462475.1. GTDB lineage: Bacteria > Pseudomonadota > Gammaproteobacteria > Burkholderiales > Burkholderiaceae_C > Variovorax. The sequence goes on along the minus strand of NZ_JASMRZ010000048.1, from coordinate 26,666 downwards.
CGGCGCCGACACCGAAGCCGACGCACTGATGCTCGCGCTGGCGCTGAGCACCTCGGGCTACTACGGCGAGAGCGAGCCGGCCGAGGCCATCGTCGACTACCTGGTCGCGCAGTACGGCCTGGCCGATGCCACTGGCGTCATGCTCGACGCGCAGCGCGTGCAGGTCGAGACCGACTACAGCCGCAACACAAAAACCCGCAAGAGCCGCTTCACCAGCACCGTGAGCCGCCCGATGAGCAACGGCTGGCGCGGCCCGCTGGGCCAGGGCGAGCAGGCCATGCGGCGCCACCTGGCCGCGGCCCCGCAGGAGGCCTGGCAGGAAGCCCGTGACCGGATCGAGAAGGCCCTGCCGCAGCTGCACGCGTGCCGCCGTCCGATCATCGCGATGCTGCTGCCCGATGCGCCCGATATCTCGAACGCGCTGGCGCACTCCCTCGCGGCCGAGAAGGACACGCCCGAGACGCTGCACTGGCTGGCGCTCACCGCCACCGACCCCGCCGCCATCGCGCTGGCCGCGAAGGCGCGGGTGGGCTATTCCACCGGCTTCTGGGGCCACGACAACATGGTCGCCACGCTGATCCAGGAGCGCGGCGTCGACGCGGTCGAAGGCCTGGAGCGCGGAGCAGCCACCGATGAAGCCGGCGACGGACTCGCCGCCATCGGCACGCCCGAGGCGGTGCAGGCGCTGGCGCGCGTGGCCGGCAGCTCGAAGGCTGCGCTCGCGCGCTTCTCTCTCGCGGTGGACCGCTGGCCGCAGGCTGCGCTGGTGGCGCTGTCGCGGCTGGTCGCCGCCGGCGGCAAGGACGCCAACCTCGTCACGCCCAGCCTCACGCGGCTGCTGCGCGCACACGCGGGCTCGGTCGACGCCCTGCGCCCCTGGATCGATGCGGGCGGGCAAGCCGTGATCGACCGGCAGCTCGCGCTGCTGGCAGGTCCGTCCGAAGTGGCTGGCGCCGACGAGCTGCCGGGCGTGCTGGCCTCGCCGCCGTGGCTGGCCAAGGTGCAGAAGAAGGCGGCCGGCGCGCTGGCGCTGGAGCCGCTGGCGCTCGCGCCCGTCGAGCGCTGGGACGACGCCGCGCGTGCGAGCGCGCTGAGCGCCAACTCGTGGCAAAAGAGCCGCCATTCGAGCGCGCAGCAGGACGTGCGCGTACTGCTCGACGAACTGGGCTTCGACCGCAGCAAGCAGCCCCTGGCCCCCATGAACCAGGCGGCGGTGGCCGCCGTGGCCGCGGGCGATGCCGATGCGCTGATCGCCGCCTGGCGCGCGATGGTGGCCGAGCGCAAGAAGGAGCGCTACTACTGGTTCCGCTTCCAGTCGGACTACGCGGCGATGCTGCCGCCCGCCGTCGGCGTGCCCTTCTGGAACGCGATCGCCGGTGAGGCCGAGGACTACGGCATCGGCCGCATCCTCGCTACGCACGGCCTTGCGGTGCTGCCGGGCCTGCTGTCGATGGTGCGCGCCAAGCCGGGCGAGAACCTGTCCTTCGCGCTGTACTACGGCGCACCCGAACTCGCGCTGCCTGCCGCGCGTGCCTTCGCCAAGCTCAAGACCCTGCGCGCCACCGGCCGCGAGTGGCTGCTGAAGTACCCCGAGCACGCCGCCTGCGGCCTGATCGCGCCCGCGCTCGGCAAGGCCGGCGAGGCCCGCGACTGCGCCGGCTCGGCCCTGCGCCTGCTGCAGGCCAACGGCCACGAGGCGCTGCTGCTCGAAGTCGCCGGCCGCTACGGCAAGCCCGAGGTGGTGGAGGCGCTGCGCGCCGTGCTCGACGAGAGCCCGCTCGACCGCTTCCCCACCAGGCGCGCGAAGCTGCCCGAGTTCTGGCAGCCGCGCGGCTGGCGCCGGCCGGTGCTGAAGAACGGCAAGGCGCTGCCCGACGATGCACTCGACCATCTGGGCCAGATGCTGACCTTCCCGACCAACGAGGAGGTCTACGCAGGCATCGCCGTGGTCAAGGAAGCCTGCGACGCCGAATCTCTCGCCGACTTCGCCTGGGACGCCTTCACCGCCTGGCTCGAGGCCAGCGGCCCGAGCAAGGAAGGCTGGGCTCTCACCAGCCTGGGCCAGCTGGGCAACGACGACACCGCCCGCAAGCTCACGCCCTTCATCCGCGCATGGCCGGGAGAGGCGGCGCACGCGCGCGCCGTCACCGGCCTGGACGTACTCGCCAACATCGGCAGCGACGTGGCGCTGATGCTGCTCAACGGCATCGCGCAGAAGGTCAAGTTCAAGGGCCTGCAGGACAAGGCCCGCGAGAAGATCGACGCCATCGCGGAGGCACGCGGCCTGAGCACGGAAGAACTCGAAGACCGCCTCGCGCCCGACCTCGGCCTTGACGAGCAGGGCACCATGCGGCTGGACTTCGGCCCGCGCGCCTTCAAGGTGGGCTTCGACGAGACGCTCAAGCCCTACGTGCGCGAGACCGGCGCCGACGGCGTCGACGGCGCCCGCCTGCCCGACCTGCCCAAGCCCAAGAAGACCGACGACGCCGAACTGAGCAAAGAGGCCGTCGAGCGCTTCAAGCTGCTCAAGAAGGACGCGCGCACCATCGCGAGCCAGCAGCTGCTGCGCCTCGAAGTCGCGATGTGCACGCGCCGCCGCTGGACGCCCGAGGTGTTCCGCATCTTCCTGGTGGAGCATCCGCTGGTGCGCCACCTGGTGCAGCGGCTGATCTGGGGCGTGTACGAGGTGGCGGCCGGCGGCAGCTACGGCGGCACGCTGAAGGCCTGCTTCCGCGTGGCGGAGGACGGCAGCTACACCACGGCCGAGGACGACACTTTCGAGCTGCCCACGGGCGAGAACATCCGCATCGGCGTGCCGCATGCACTCGATCTCTCGGCCGCCGACGCCGCGGCCTTCGGCCAGGTGTTCGCCGACTACGAGCTGCTGCAGCCCTTCGCGCAGATCGGCCGCGACGTCTACACGCTCACCGAGGAAGAGAAGAACAACAACAAGCTCGAACGCTGGAAGAAGGCCAAGGTGCCCACCGGCCGCGTGCTCGGCCTGGTCAACAAGGGCTGGCGCCGCGGCGAAGCGCAGGACGGCGGCGGCATCTGGTACTTCACCAAGCCGCTGGGCACCGACCGCGTGATCGAGCTGTACCTCGACCCCGGCATCATCGTCGGCATGGTCGACGAGTACCCCGAGCAGGAACTCGGCGAAGTGCAGGTCGGCAAGCCTTCGGGCTGGGGCAACATGCAGGACGCGGAGACGCTGAGCCAGCTCGATCCGATCTCGGCGAGCGAGCTCATTCGCGACATGGAAGGCCTTCGCGCCTGAACGACCACATGGCAACCGCAAGCAAGACATCCAAAGACACTTCCTCGTCCGCCGCGCTCCAGCGCCCACCGGCGGAAATCCTCTACGCCGACCAGCTCGCCCGCCTGCGCGCGCAGGACAAGAGCCCGCGCCCGCCCGGCTGGGCGCTGAGCCTGAAGGCCGCGCGCTCCTTCATCCTCGGCGACGCGGCGCTCGACATCGCGCCGAAGATCGTCGCGCCCGTGGCCAGCATCGAGCGCATGCTGGTCACGCTGGCCACCGGGCGCGGGCTGATGCTGGTGGGCGAGCCGGGCACGGCGAAGTCGATGCTGTCGGAGCTGCTGGCCACGGCCATCTCGGGCATCTCGACGCTCACCATCCAGGGCGGCGCCTCGATCACCGAGGACCAGATCAAGTATGGCTGGAACTACGCGCTGCTCATCAACGAAGGCCCGAGTCCGCGCGCGATGGTGCCGGCGCCGCTGTACCTGGGCATGCAGCAGGGCCAGGTGGTGCGCTTCGAGGAAATCACGCGCGCCCCGCTGGAGGTGCAGGACTGCCTGCTCGGCATGCTCTCCGACCGCGTGATGGCGGTGCCCGAGCTCTCGGGCGAGCACGGCATGCTCTACGCGCGCGAGGGCTTCAACATCATTGCCACCGCCAACACGCGCGACCGCGGCGTGAACGAGATGAGCGCGGCGCTCAAGCGCCGCTTCGACTTCGAGACCGTGTTCCCCATCCTCGACTTCGACCGCGAGCTGGCACTGGTGCAGGAATCGTCGGCGCGGCTTCTTGCGCAGAGCGGCATTCCGAAGACGGTGCCGGCGCCCGTGCTGGAGCTTCTGGTATCCACCTTCCGCGACCTGCGCGGCGCGCCCGCGAAGGGCGATGGCGGCAACGGAAGCAGCGATGCGGCCATGGACCGCCTCACCGCCGTGATGTCCACCGCCGAGGCGGTGAACGTGGCGCACGCGGTGGGTGTGCGTGCATGGTTCCTCGAACAGCGCGAAGGCTCGCCGGCCGACCTGGTCGACTGCATCGCCGGCACGGTGGTGAAGGACAACGCGGACGACCGCGCGAAGCTGCGGCGCTACTTCGAGCAGAAGGCGGCCAAGCGCAGCGGCACCCATTGGCGCGCGTATTACGAAGCACGCCACCGTCTCCCCTGATGGCACAACCCCACATCGTCGGCGTGCGCCATCACAGCCCGGCCTGCGCGCGGCTGGTGGCCGAGCGCATCCGCACGCTGCGCCCCATGTACGTGCTCATCGAAGGCCCGGCCGACTTCAACGAGCGGCTCGACGAGCTGTACCTGCAGCACAGCCCGCCGGTGGCGATCTACAGCTATCTGTCGAGCGACCGCACGCACCGCGGCTCGTGGTCGCCGTTCGCCGAGCACTCGCCCGAGTGGCAGGCGCTGCAGGTGGCGCGCGAGGTGGGCTGCGCCGTGCGCTTCATCGACCTGCCGGCCTGGCACGACGCCTTCTCGCGCATGGAGAACCGCTATGCCGACGTGGCCGACCACGAGCACGAGGAGCGCGCCGAAGCCTACGAGCGCGCGCTGACCGAGAAGCTCTCGGTGCAGGGCCGCGACGCGCTGTGGGACCACCTGTTCGAGGACGGCTGCGACGTGGCCGAGCTCGCGCAGCGCCTTTCCACCTACTTCGACCACCTGCGTGGCCAGGACCCCGGCTCGCAAGGCAACCAGGCGCGCGAGGACATGATGGCGCGCTGGATCGCCTGGGCGATGGCGCAGCCGGGCGAGCCCGGCCGCGCGCAGGCGCTGGTGGTGTGCGGCGGCTATCACGCGCCCGCCCTCGCGCGGCTGTGGCAGGGCCTGCCCGCCACGCTGCCCGGGACGCCGCAGCCCTCTCCTGAAACCACCGACGACGAGGAGCCGGCGAGCCAGGCAGGTGGCGCGCAGGCGCCGCTGCGCTTCGGCTCCTATCTCGTGCCCTACACCTTCAAGCGCCTCGACGCCTTCGCGGGCTATGCCTCGGGCATGCCCTCGCCGGCCTACTACCAGTGGGTGTGGGACCACGGCCCCGAAGGCGCCGCGCACCGCGCGCTGCAGCTGGTGATGCAGCGGCTGCGCGACAAGAAGCTGCCCGCCTCCACCGCCGACCTGATGGCCGTGCACCTGCGCGCCCAGGGGCTCGCGCGGCTGCGCGGACACGAGAAGCCGCTGCGCTCCGACTGGCTCGACGCGCTGGCCGGCGCGCTGGTGAAGGACGCGCTCGACGCGCCGCTGCCCTGGACGTATCGCGGCACGATCCGCCCCGGCACCGACCCCGTGCTGGTGCAGGCCATGGACGTGCTGGCCGGTGACACCGTCGGCCGCCTCGCGCCCGGCACGCCGCAGCCGCCGCTGGTGGCCGCCGTGCAGGCCGAACTCGCGGCGCACGGCATCGCGCTGCGCGGCCAGCTCAAGCTCGACCTGCTCACCGAAACCGATCGCGCGAAGAGCCGCGTGCTGCATCGCCTCGCGATCCTGCGGCTGCCCGGCGTGCGGCGCACGCAGGGGCCGAAGCTCGCGATGTCGGGCGAGCGCACCGAGCTGTGGTCGCTCTCGGAACCGCTGGAGCAGCAGGCCGCGCTGATCGAGGCCGGCGCCTGGGGTGCGAGCCTGCACGACGCGGCGCGCGCCCGGCTCGAGGACGACCTGCGCCAGGCCCAGGGCCGCATCGGCCCGCTGGCCGACGGGCTCAACCAGGCCGCGTGGGCGGGGCTCTCCGCATTGAGCGACACGCTGCTGCGCGAGCTGCGCGGCGCAGTCGCCGCCGAGCCGCGCTTCGAGGCGCTGGGCCCTGCCCTGTCGGTGCTGCACACGCTGCTGCGCCACGGGCAGATGCTCGGCATGGCAGACGCGCCGGTGCTGCGCGTGGTGATCGAGTCGGGCTTCGACCGCGCGCTGTGGCTGCTGGAGCCGCCAGCAGCCATCACGCCGGCCGACATGCAGTCGCACCTCGAAGGCCATCTGGCGCTGCGCCGCATCGTGGCCGACGTGCTGGCCCACGCACAGGATCATTCTTCGGACGCTCAGCCGCTGCTCGACCTGGAGCCGGCCCGCGCGCTCGCCGTGTGGCAGCGCAAGGCCGCCGACCCCGCCGCGGCGCCCCTGAGCCGAGGCGCCGCGCTCGGCGCCACGCTGAGCCTGGTCGGCCGCACCGACGATGCGCATGCGCATGCGCAGGGCGAGAGCGGCGTGGCCGAGGCCATGCAGCTGCTGCACTCGCTGCCCGCCCCGGTGCTCGGCGACGCGCTCACCGGGCTGCTGGCGCTCGCGCGCGAGCAGCTCGCCTCCGAGCCCGCCTTCGTCGCCGGCATGGACCGCACCGTGCAGGCACTGGACAACGCCGACTTCGTGCGCGCCATGCCCAGCCTGCGCGCCGCCTTCGCCTGGCTGCCGCCGCAGGAGCGCGGCCTGCTGGCCGACCAGGTGCTGTCGCTGCACGACGCCACGCACCTGTCGCGCCGCGCCCTCACCGCCCACCGCAGCGGCGAGGCCCCGCCCGAGCAGCTGGCCGAAGCCCGCCGGGTGGAGGATGCGGTGTTCGCGCGCCTCGCGGCCTGGGGCGTGACACTGGAAGAAGAAGAAAACACCGAGAAAGCCCCCCGCCCATGAGCCTGGACATTCCCGATCCGCTGCAGCGCTGGCGGCTGCTGCTGGGCGATCCGGCCGAAGCGGCCTGCGGCGGCCTGAGCGCAGAAGCCCAAGCCGCCGATGCGGCGCTCGACTGGCTCTACGGCCGCGATTCCGACCGCGCGAGCCGCGGCGAACGCAGCGCGGGCCTGGGCCCCTCGGCGCTGAGCACGCCGGACTGGATCAACACCATCCACACGCTCTTTCCGAAGGAAGTGATCGAGCGGCTGGAGCAGGACGCCGTCGAGCGCTACGGCATCGACGAGGTGGTGACCAACCTCGAAGTACTGGAGCGCATCGAGCCATCGGAATCGCTGCTGCGCGCGGTGCTGCACACCAAGCACCTGATGAACCCCGAAGTGCTCGCGGCCGCGCGCAAGCTGGTGGCCGAGGTGGTGCGGCGCATCATGGAAAAGCTCGCCACCGAGGTGCGCCAGGCCTTCAGCGGCAGCCGCGACCGGCGCCGCCGCTCGCGCATGAAGGTGGCGCGCAACTTCGACTTTCGGCAGACGCTGGCCGCCAACCTGCACCGCTACGACCCGCAGCGCCGCAAGCTCTACGTGGAGCACCCGGTCTTCATCAGCCGCACGAAGCGGCATGCCGAGCCGTGGGACATCGTCCTGCTGATCGACCAGAGCGGCTCGATGGTCGACTCGGTGATCCACAGCGCGGTGATGGCCGCCTGCCTGTGGCAGTTGCCCGGCATGCGCACTCGGCTCGTGGCCTTCGACACGGCGGTGGTCGACCTGACGGCCGACGTCTCCGACCCGGTGGAGCTGCTGATGAAGGTGCAGCTCGGCGGCGGCACCGACATCGCGAAGGCGGTGGCGTATGCCCAGTCGCTCATCGCCAATCCTTCGAAGAGCATCGTGGTGCTTGTGAGCGACTTCTACGAAGGCGGCAGCGAGCACGAGCTGGTACGGCGCGTGAAGGCGCTGGTCGAATCCGGCGCCAAGGTGCTCGGCCTGGCCGCGCTCGACTCGAACGCCGAGCCCAGCTACGACCGCGAGATGGCGGCCCGGCTGGTGCGCGAAGGCGCGCAGATCGGCGCGATGACGCCGGGCCAACTCGCAGGCTGGCTGGCCGAGAAGGTGCAGGGATGAGCGGCGACAATATCGCGTCGGTGCGGGCCGACCTGCTCGAGCTCACGCCCGAGGCGCTCACGGCACTGGCCAACGCCGGCTTCGTCAAGCGCGCGCAGAAGGATGTGGCGGCCGGCCTGCTGCCCAGGCTGGAAACCGGCGCCGACGGCACGGTGCAGGCGCAGTTCGACGATGGCGTGCGCACCAGCCTGCCGCCGGGTCGCACGCTGCGCGATGCACAGTGCAGTTGCCCCGCGAGCGGCATGTGCAGGCACCGGGTGATGCTGGTGCTGGCTTATCAGGCGCAGGCGAAAGCGGCTCCGGCGGAGGCTGACGCATCGATCGCGTCCGTCGAAGTTGCGCCATCCGAACCCGAAGCCGCCTGGAGCCCCGCGCAGTTCGACGATGCCGCCCTGGCCGCGAGCTTCGCTCCCTCCGTGCTCGATCAGGCCGGCAAGCTCGCGGCCGCGCGGCCCGTGGTCGGCGTGCAGGCCTGGCGCAGCGCGAGCGCACCGCCCGTCGCGCGCCTGCCGATGTGCAGCGTTCGGTTCTTCTCGCGCAGCTCGCTGGTCCATGCGCGCTGCGACTGCAAGCAGGGCGGCGGCTGCGCGCACGTGGTCGTCGCGCTGTGGGCGTTCCGGCAGGCCGGGGCGCTGGAGCCGGGTTCGGCGGAGGTGATGGTCGAGGTGCAGCCGGCCGTGTCGACGGACGTGGACACCGCGTCGCCAATGCCCTCCGTGATGCAGGGCGAGGCCGCCGTCGCGCTGCGCGCGGGCATCGACGCCCTGCTGCTATCGCTGTGGCTCGATGGATCGAGCCAGCCGGCGATGGCACTGGCAGCCCGCTTCGAGTCCGTGCGCGAGCAGGCCCGCACGCTCGGCTGGAGCTGGGTGGACGACGCGCTCGACGAACTTTGGCAACTCCTGCAGGCGCAACAGGCGCGCAGCAGCCGCTTCGACCCGCTGCGGCTGCTGCGCGTGATGACCGAGCTGTGGGCGCGGCTGCGGGCAGCCGCGCACGCCGGCCGGCCGATGGAAGGCTCTTCTGCCCGGCCCACGCTGCCGGCCAGCCAGATCCTCGGTGTCGGCGTGAAGGGCGAAGTCGCGCTCGACCATCTGCGGCTGGTTTCACTCGGGGCCGAACTCTGGTCCGACGAGACGGCCGAAGGCGCGAGCATCCTCTTTGCCGACCCCGACACCCAGAACGTGACCGTGCTGGAGCGCCAGTGGTCGCGCACGGCGGACGCCGCCGCCGGAGGCGCAGCGCCAAGCCTCATGAACCGGCGCGTCGCGGGCTTTCCGTTGCGGCAGCTGGCGAGCGGCCAAGTCATCACCAAGACCGCCACCCGGCGCGCCAACGGGCTGGTCGACATCACGGCCGGCGCGCGGCAGACCGGCGTGCTGCCGCTGTCGCCCAAGTCGTGGGACGACCTCGTCGCGCCGCTGCGGCAGCACAGCGTGGCCGCGCTGGTGGCACACCTGCGCGAGGCGCAGCCGGATTTCGTGCGGCCTCGGCAGGCGGCGAGTGGCGCTTCCGCCGGCGCGTCGGGGCAACTGCACGTGGTGGCTTTCGAGCGCATGGAAATGGCGTCGTGCCACTGGGATGCGGCGGCGCAGGTGCTTCATGCGCGGCTGGGGCAGGCGGCGCAGGGCGATGAAGACGCGAATACGGACGACACATCGTGGCTGCACCTGTCGTTGCCGCATCGCGCCGTCACGCCCGGTGCCGTCGACGCGCTGGCCCGCACGCTGGCCGGCGAGCACGGCGCGCTGCGCGCGGTGGCAGGCACGGTGCACCTGCAGGGCGACCGGGCCGTCATGCAGCCATTGACCGTGCTCACCGAGCAGCGCGCCATCGTGCTGCAGGTGGAAACCGCCGCGCCGCAGCCGCTGGGCCTGCGCAGCGACACCGAAGAAGCGCCCGCGCTGAACGCACTGGCCGGCGATACGCTGGAGCTGCTGGCCCTGTGGCTGCGCCAGGGCTTGCGTCACCAGAGCGGCGGCGCGCTGTCGCGGGCGCATGCGCAGGTGCTGCGGCTGAAGCAGGCCGGACTGGGGCGCAGCGCGGTGCTGCTGGAATCGGTACTGGAAAACGTCCGCTCGGCGCAACGGCCGGCGCTGGTGGCGCGGTTGGCGATGCTGGGGTTGGTGATGCAGGGGGTGGCGCAGTCGGCTGGATAGCCGGCCGCTTCAACAGTCAGGCCTGAGCAAGGATCGAGATCACCTTGCGACGGGTGGGACGCCGAACATCACCCTCGACGCTTTCGAGTTTCAGCCCCAAGGCTCGGCGCAAGGTGCCATCCAGCACGCCGAGCCCGAACTGGTATTCGTTTTCGCACGACTGCGCGAACTGCTCACCCTCGAGATACATGCATGACCCGCCGCACAGTTGGAGAACCGGGCAGTGGCTGCAGCATTCGCGATGAGCCCAGTGCGTGGACGTATCGAGGCGGATCTCGTCCATCTGCAAGGCCGATCCGAGACCATGCTGCGCATTGGCCCCGGTGTTGTGGCAGGTCAGGACATTCGAATGCAGGTCGACCGCGACATGGTCGCTTCGATCCATACCGCACTTCTGCCCCATGGAACTCGATGGTGTGCCCATCAGTATGGACTGCATGAGGCCTTTTGCCTTTTCCCTCAATGCAGGGATCCGCAGCGCCTCGCCGGTCTCGAATGAAGAAGCGACCGCGTCCTTGAGCGACTGGTACTGCGCGGCACTCCAGACGCCCGGCCCCGCCAAGGCCTTTTCGTCGTGCGTGGCGACCACGCCTTCCAATGAAGTGACGACCGACTCGTCACCAAGCTTTTCGACGAACCAGCGGCGCAGCGCCGCAGGATCGCTGTTGTTCGGCGTCAGCACCGAACTGAACTGCATCCGCTCGCCATGCTTGCGGTTGTTCCACAAGGCCTTCAACAAAGCCTCGCGTTGAGGATCATCGAACGGGTCTTCGCCTCGCAGGTACTGCCCCGGACCATCATGGGACACCGTGATGCAAATGTCGTAGCGCACGATGAAGTCCAGGATCTCCTGTGTCAGCAGGCTGCCATTGGTGACCATGCAGAACTCTGCTTCAGGAAATCTCTTGTCCAGCTCTGGAACGAGGATGGCGAGCTTCCTGAAATACAGCAGAGGCTCTCCACCCCAGAACTCGATCCGGGAAGGAGGTTCTTTCAGCCACTGGTCCAGATCCTGCAGAAAAGAAAGCGCATCTGCAGTCCTGGTCATGGCCATCGAATCGACCTGGCTTGACTGATTGCAGTAGGAACAGGTGTAGTTGCACGCAAGTCCCAGCTGAATCTTGAGCACCGCAGGATTCTCGATCTTGCGGCCCGGCTGTTGAGGACTGACGCGAACAGCGTCTTCCCAAACACGCGGAGCGCCGGCTTGCCCGTTGGTGGCAAGCACCGGCGTTCCATCCAGGTTCGTGAGCGAACTCTCGTGTGGCGCGTATCGCAGGCTTACGGACTTTCCGTCTGCATCGGAGCAGTGAAGGATGAACATGCGAAAAGTCCGCCTTGCACTCAGCGTTCGCTGTTTTCCTGGCCGCGGCGCTTGCTCTTCTTGGGCTCCGGCAGCGGGGAGATCGCGCTGCAGTCGCTCGACGAGCCGGCGGCGAAGATGGAGCCTTCGTTCAGAAAGTCGATGCTGGAGGGCTCGACGACAACATTGCATTGGAGCTGCTGGCTGGTCGCCGAACGGACAGCCGAGAGATTGATGGAGTCGTTCTTCATATGGGTTCCTCTAGTGAAAAATCAGTTGGAAAGAAAAGAGCCAGACGGAGGTATCCGATAGTGCGTCCTCCAGTTCAAGTGCACGGATGAGGCGGCAATGACCATCGGGCATTGCCGCGAGTCTCGACATTCACGCCAATGCGCTCGCAGGTCCTCAGCGGCTCGACGCCATGGCCGAACCAGATGGGAACCAGACCGGGAACGAAAGCTCGAGCCACGTACAGGGGAGTTCGCCCCTGATTGATCGCAGCCCCGTTCGGAGTCAGGTCGCAGAAAAGAACCTCAAGGCCCGAGTCCTGAAAGTGATCGAGCAACTGCGTTCCGTTCGATGCAAAGCTTGTCTTCCCGCGCACGGAAACCATCCGACGCTCGGAAGCGAACCAGTCTGCCAACTTGAAACCGGCCTTTGTCCTGAAGTACTCGCCGTGATGGGTCGCGAGCGTGACGTCCTCTGCGCGCATGGGCTGGCGCGGAGCCCCCCCATGATGCTGCTGCACCCTGCTTTCAGTCTCCGACAGCGCCGATGCGACGGCTTCCTGCCACTGAAACCCGGCCGCGGTAGTCAGCGAGGTGAATGTCGAGGCGCGATGCTGCACAAACACCGCGATCACAGGCAGATGATCGGAAGGCAGCGCATGGAGAGACAACAGGTAGCCTGCATCCCGCAACCGGGCGACCCGGCGTTGCAACGAGCCTGCAAGCCCCGCTTCATCGACCAGAGGCGGTGCCACCCTGCCAAGCCAGGCGCGAGCAAAGGCATCTCGTTCGATCAGTTCGACAAGCGCCCGGTGCCGTGCCTCGCTCATGTCCGTATATGCAGCGACACCGGAGGTGCTTGCGTTGGTGAAAGGCTGATGCGCATCGCCTGGGCTTATTGAACTCAATGCGTAGACGCACTGAGCCATGATCTGCACCTCGGTCCCCGAACCGGCGCGCTGTGCTTTCACCCAAGGGTAGTGCCGGCGCGCGGAGAACGGCGAATAGGGAAATTCGTCCCGGCTATATTGAGCCGGGCTGTACTCCACAAGGCTGCGAGGATCGACCGCGTGCGGAACCTCACCGAAGCGCGCCCTCTCCAGATCGGCGCGCGGCGATGACCAGCCGATGCGCTCCCAGGCTTCGGCCTCAGCCTTCACCACCGCCACTTCAGGACTTTCAGCGCGCCCCGCGGCCCACAGGCTCCACGCATTGTCCTGTCGCCCTATTCGAATGGGCCCTGCCACGGCGATCCGCGTCGACAGTGCCAACCGTTGGGAGTGGTTGGGCACGGACCGCACGAGCGCAACCTGGCCTGCCGCCTTGGCCAAGGCCTCCTGATTCACGGAAGGCCTGGAACCCAGCACCATCGCAGGCAACGGATAGAGGGAGTCCTCCAACCCCAGAAGAGAAAGAACCTCCACTTCAACGGTATCGCCACGCATGATGGTGGCGGCTCCCTCGTATTGAGCTGCAAGGGCACCGTTCTGCAGCGCATGCCCCGCCTCCAGCATCGCCAGTGTCAGCGCTCGGTTTCCATATTTCTTTCCTATGAAATGGATGTCTGCGACCGGATAGATCACAGCATGGGCGAAGCTCAGCACGGCAGGCGTCAGCAGCGTGCTCCAGGCACGGTTCGCTTCGCCGTCCCGCATCTGCAGCGAGAGCTCGCCGCCTTCAACGCCACAGGCGTGATAGCGCACTTCGTAGACACCTGTTGGGTACCCCTCCATGGGACGCAGCAGCGCCATGAACCAACGCAAGCCATACAGGGCGCCCCCCGAAGGCACGGTCCGCTGCACGCGCTCCCCGGTTTCACGGAGCACGCCGTACATCGACCACAGGATGTTCACCACGGATTGCAGTTGAAGCGGCTTGTCGTCGAACGTGCGAGCACTGCCCCTGCTCAGCAGGAGATCCATGAGCGGATTGTTCCGAGGCCGCAGCTTCTCGATTCCCGGGCGCGGCTGCGTCAGCTCCTTGTCAACGGAATGCCTCAACGCATAGAGTTCGTCCGCATCGCTGAGCGGTGCTGCAATAGGCTGCGGGGTCCAACCGATTCGCGCCTGCGACGCCAGACAATAACTCGAGTCGACGAGTGCCCCCTGCTTCAACAGCGTTGACATGCAAGAGTCGACTTCTTCTGCAGGCCAGCGATCGATCAGGCCGTTGCGCACATCCTCCCATGTGGCGTTGCCATCGCAACTTCGTTCGACGGCGCGGAGGAAGTCTGCAGGCGCAGACACACGCAAACGCTTCAACGGCAGGCGGCAGACCATTCCGCCCGTTCTATAGATCCACTTGCCGGCGACCATCGGCCTGTGCATCGTGCTGTCTCCGGATTTCGCCATGGTCTGCTTACACGGTCCCCACGGCGGCCGACGCGGGGCGCAGTTCGCCCGACTTCGGTATTTCGTCCGTTTCGAACAACGTGGCAAGAATCAACGGGTACCCCGTAGGCGGAAGAATCGGATTCGAATTGGCCTCGAGCCACCAAATGCGGTCATTCGCATCCAGCACTCCGTCCAGGGCAAAAAGGACGGGCACGCCGTGCGACTTCACCAGTTCGTTGTGCAAGTGCCGCCCCGCTTGCCGCACCTGCTCGCGTCCATGCTCGGTCAACAGGTGCTGCATGTTGTCGGGATGTGTCTGGATCGGGTCCGAGGCATATCTGCGCCCATAGCGGTAGTCGATCCACACCTCTGCGTCGATCGGCAAGATGTCGGAGAGCGTCCAGCCCTGGAAAGCCAAAGAGGAAACGATCCACGGCTTGTCGGCAGTGTCTGGAACCACTCCATCCATGCGCTCCATTCGCCGGGCAATCAGTGCGTCGATCCGAGAAGCTCCATCGCCACGGATGGTGGGATACGGCTGAAGGTGAAGGTGAAATGGCTCTCCGCCCCAGAACCACGCTTTTACATTCCGGCCGGCGATGAACTGCTCGGCGAAAGCGCGTTCACGCACCCCGAGGCGATGCTCGGGCAGGCTCAGCGCGTCCACATCCGCGTGGTACGGCCCAAACACGGCTTGCCCAAATGATCCCACCGGCTGCTTCAGGACGTAGTCCTTGTCGACATCCTTCATGCCCGGCCAGATGGTCGGGGTCAGGAGTCCATGCCTGTGAAGAAAGTTCTTGAATTCGAGCTTGTCGTTGGACAACGCCCACCTGATCGGGCGATATGGAAGCCAGCCGACGAATCCGCCAGTGGCCGGGCCCAGCAACGGCGAATAGCTGATGGCGCCATCCACCGTATTCAGGAACTGCGGGTGAAGGTTGCAACGCGCAGCTCCGCGCAGGACTTCCACTCGGAACGTCTTCATGTCCAGACGCACCTCCGCCTGCTGACTGATTGCCCACTCTTGAAGGGCGCGGAAATGATTCAGCGTGACGGCGATATAAGACATGAGTACTAATTTCAAAACAGTCGGAACAGCGGCTCCAACAACATATCCACGCGAACCCCGAACTGTTTAGCAAGGTGGCCGCCCAGGAAAAAAAGCTAAACAAATTTTTCCAGCGACGGATGTATTGCGGAGAACCGTGCGCCAACCCTCGTCCCGAGTGCGATTGGCGGCCACCAGGGATGGCCCTGGGCTCTCCCCTAGATTCGTCATGAACGGGGGCCGGAGCAGGCTGCGTGATCACGGTTCGCATCTTTTTTGGATAGACGGACACAAAAATGGTAGCGATCGTCAGCGGCAACAGTCTTGGTCTCAGTCTGACTTCTTTGACCACGCTGGGACAGCGCGGGATGCTTGGGACCGCCGGCCAGGGCCGGAGCGGTGAACAGGCGTTCGTCAACATCGCCACGGGCAATCTGGTCCTGCAGGACTTCGACGACCGGCTCGAGGGCCGCGGGATCGACATCGGTGCCGTACGCACCTACAACAGCCAGGGTCTGCTGAACGACGATAACGGCGACAACTGGCGAATGAGCGCATTCGGCCAGCAAATCCAGTTGACCGGGACCGTCGCAACCGCCGGCAGCACGTTGGCGCGCACAGACCGCGACGGAGCGCAGGCTGTCTACACCTGGGACAGTAGCCGTAGCCTCTACGTGAGTACGGCGGGCTCCGGGGCCTTCGACACGATCGCCTACGACGCCGCCGCCGGCCGCTTCACCTGGACCGACGGTGCAACCGGCCTGGTCGAGCGGTACGAGTCGACTGGCGAGGGTCGCCTTCTCTCGGTCGCGGATCCGCGCGGCAACACGGTCACGCTGGCCTACAACACCAACGGAACGCCGCAGAGCCTCACCAACGCGAATGGGGAAGTCACCTACTTCGACTACAGCGGTACCAATCTCACCCAGATCAGAACCGTCGCATCAGGCGGCGCAACGCTTACGCGCGTGCACTATGCCTATGACGCATCGGATCGCCTGTCCAGCGTCACAGTCGATCTCAGTCCGGAAGATGGCTCCATCGCAGACGGGGCGAAGTACGTCACCACCTATACGTACGACGGCGCCAGCAAGCGCATCGCCTCGGTGACGCAAACCGATGGCACCAGCCTGGCCTTCACATACGTGCAGGTCGGCGCCGACTTCAAGGTCGCGACCGTCAAGGACGGTGAAGGCAACACGACGAGCTACAGCTACGACACGGCAAACCGCCGGACCTCGGTCGTCGACCCGCTCGGCAGGGTGAGCGTGTACGCCTACGATGGCAACGGACAGCTGGTGCAGATCAAGGCTCCTGCCGTCAACGGCGTCGTCCAGACGACCAGCTTCGTCTACAGTGCCAACGGCGATGTGATCCAGGTCATCGATGGCGAGGGGCATGTCGTCGACATGCAGTACGACGGCAACGGGAACCAGACGCTCCAACGCGACGCCGCCGGCAACACCGTCACCCGCACGTATGACGTGCACAACCAGTTGCTGACCGAGACGGTCTATCTCACGCCCGATCCGGACGGCCCGGGAGCAGGCCAGCCTGCGCAACCGCTGACTACGCGCTACGTATACGAAGGTACCGGCAGAAATCTTCTACGTTTCGTGCTGAGTCCCGAAGGCCGGGTGACCGAGTACCGTTATGACGGCTACGGCCAGCGCATCAGCAGCATCCAGTATGTGGGCGGCACTTTCGACACTTCCGCATTGAGCCCGATCGCGACGCCCAACGAGACCCAAATGGTCGACTGGGTCGGCGGCCAGGACCGCACGCAGTCCAGCCGCACGGACATCGTCTACGACTCCCGCGGCCAAGTTCAGCAGATCAGCGTCTTCAGCAAGGTCGATGCAGCCGGCAACGGCATCGCCGATGGCAGCCAGTCGGTGACGCACTACGTCTATGACCGAGCGGGCCAGTTGCTCAGCACTGTCAGCGCCACCGACGGCACCACGCAATACACCTACGACGGACTCGGGCGGCAGATCTCCGCGCAGGATTCGCAGAACAACGTCACCCTGACGAGCTACGACGACGCCGGCAACAGGACGACCGTGACTCGGGCCAACGGCCTCGTGACGACCAGCGCCTACGACCACAATGGCAGGCTGGTCAGCGTGCAGCAAGGCAGTGCCTCGAATCCGCTGCTTGCGAAGACGAGCTATGTCTACAACGCCGGCGAGAGCAGGCCCTATCAGACGATCGACGCCACGGGGGTGGCCAGCTGGTTCATCTACGACGCGATGGGACGCATCAGCGCGGAAGTATCGACTTCCGGCAGAGTGACCGAGTACGTCTACAACCAGAACAGCCAGCTTGCCGAGACCGTCGTCTACGCCACCCCAGCGCCCGGCCTGATCACTGCGTTGCAGAACGCGGCGAGCACTCATGTGCCCGTGGTGTTTGGCGATTTCCGACCTGCGAGGAGCCCCGCCGACCAACGCGCCTGGCGCATCTACGACGATGCCGGCCGGGTAGTGCGAACGATCGATGCGTCCGGAGCAGTCACCGACACGCTCTACGACGGTGCTTCGAGGGTCGTTTCCAGCACCAGGTACGCAAGTCGAATCGACACCGCGAATCTCGGCTCCGCCCCTACGCTTGCAGCTACCAACCCACCTGCGGACGCAGCAAACGACCGGGTCACACGCAATTTCTACGACGGGGACGGCCTTCTGCGAGCCACGCTGGATGCGGAAGGCTACTTGAGCGAACTGCGCTATGACGGCGCGGGACGTCTGATCGGGCAGACCTCGTACGCAATCCCGACCGATCCGGCATTGCGCAGCGCAGGCCTGCTGGCCCAGCTCATCCCTGCGGCTAACGCCAGCGATCAGAAGTCGTACTGGCTGCACGATGCGCAGGGCCGCACCGTTGCTGAGGTTGACGCAGAGGGATACCTTACCGAGCGCGTCTATGACGCCAACGGCAACGTGACCCAGACCGTGCGCTACGCCACGCGCGTGAATGCCACGTTGCTCGCGCAGATCTCCATCGCCACCACCGTGGCCGACATCCGCCCTGCCTCCACGCCCGAAGACCGTTCGACCCTTGTCGTCTACGACAAGCTCAACCGCATCTCGCAGCAGACCAACTACGAAGGCACGGTCACGCAGTACACGTACGACAGCGTCGGCAACCTGATTTCGACCACGACTGCGGCGGGCACGTCGGAAGCACGCACGTTGAGCGCTCGCTACGACATTCAGGGCCGGCTGATTGGTGAGCTGAGCGGTGTCGGAAGCGCCCTTCTCGTCGGCGGGCAGACCCAGGCCCAGATCGACGCGATCTGGGTGCAGTACGGCCTCGCCCATGCCTACGATGCAGCCGGACGCCGCGTCAGCACCACGGATGCGTACGGCAACAAGACCCTGTTCTTCTACGACCTGGACGGGCGTCTTACCCATACCGTCAACGCCCTGGGGGAAGTCGCCGAGCAGCAATACAACACGCTTGGTCAACTCACCGCGAGCATCCAATATGGAAGCCGCATCAGCGTGGCCGGGCTGTCCGGAGGGCTTGCCAACATCAGCCTGACCAATGCGATCAATGCGATCGCGAACAGCGCGCTCGACAGCCGGCAGGGCTTCACCTACCTCGCCGGTGGCCAACTCTCCACCAGCACCGATGCGCTGGGCAACGTGACGCAGCGAACCTACAACGCATTCGGCGAAGAGGAGAGCCGCGACCAGGCCATCGGCGACGGTCGCCACCTGGTGCAGACTCAGACGCTGGACCGTCGCGGCCTCGTGGTCGGCACGGTCACGGATGCCTCGGGCGTCAACGCGATCACCAGTGCCGTCTACGACGCCTTCGGGCGCGCGACGCGTATCGTCGATGCGAACGGCAATGCGCGCACCCAGGCCTACGACCGCCTCGGCCGCGTGGTCGTGACCGTCGATCCGCTCAACGCGCAGCGCTCCAGCAGCTACGACGCGTTCGGGCGCGTCCTCACCCAGACCGATGCACTCGGCAACACGACCACCTACAGCTACGACAAGGCGCTGCGCAGCGTTTCGGTGACCACGCCGGAGAACATCACCGTCACCACCGTGCATACCCGCCACGGGCAGACGCAACGGGTGATCGACGGCAACGGCAACACCACGAGCTTCAGCTACGACAAGAACGGCAATCTGCTCACGACCACGACGCCGCTCACCACCACGTCGAGCACGTTCGATCGCTCGAACCGGCTCGTGCAGACGACGGATGCGAACGGCAACGTCGTCGCCTTCACCTATGACGCCGCCAACAGGCTGCTCAAGCGCATCGTCGATCCGGACGGACTGAACCTGGTCACGGAATACGCCTACGACGCCAAGGGGCAGCAGATCAGCGTGACCGATGCGAACGGCAAGCTGACGCAAATGGTCTATGACCTGAAGGGTCAACTGCTGAAGCAGGTGCTGGACCCGGCCGGGCTGAACCTCGTCACCGAGTACACCTTCGATGCACGCGGCAAGACGCTGAGCGTGCTGAGTCCCGGCGGAACGCTCACCAAATATGTGTACGACAACCTCGGTCGCCGCATCGAGGAGCGACTGGATCCCAACGGGCTGAATCTCCGTCGCACCTACGCCTACGACAAGAACGGAAACCTCACGAGCGACACCGACGCGAACGGCAATGTCCGCCGCTACGTCTACGATGCCGACGACCGGCTGGTCTTCACGTTCGATGCGCTCGGCAACCTGAAGCGCAACGAATATGACGCGGAGGGTCGCGTCGTGAGGACCGTGGCCTATGCGACACCGATCGACACCAGTGGCCTGGGTGCAGCGCCGACCCTCCAGCAGATCGCCTCGCGCGTGCCCAGCGAGGCAGGTGGAGCAAGCATCGAGCGCCGCGTGTTCGACAA
This sequence comes from Variovorax sp. CAN15, assembly GCF_030462475.1. Classification (GTDB taxonomy): domain Bacteria; phylum Pseudomonadota; class Gammaproteobacteria; order Burkholderiales; family Burkholderiaceae_C; genus Variovorax. The sequence continues at coordinate 6,721 of NZ_JASMRZ010000048.1, read as the reverse complement.
GGACGGCCGCATCGTCGCCACGATCAGCGGCGATGGCGATCTGGTCACTTTCAGCTACGACGCCAACGGCAAGGTCGTCGAACGCGTAGCCTATGCCACGCGCGTCCCGGTTCAAGGCTGGACACCCGGCACCCTGCCCGCGCCAGTTCCCGACGCGGCGCACGACCAGCGCGTGCGATTCGTCTATGACCAGCTGGGCCGCACCATCTACACGGTCGACGGCACAGGTGCGGTCGTCCAGCAAAGCTACGACGGTAACGGCAATGTGCTCGAACGCATTGCCTATGCCACCTCGATCCCGGTCAGCACGCCTGGTTCCGCAGCGGCCATCGCGGGCGCCATCGCCGGCATCGCCAATGCGACCCGCGATGCCCACGACCGCTTCGTCTATGACCGCGCAGGCAGGCTGACCTGGCACGCCGATGGCGCTGGCGCCGTGACGCAGCAGGTCTACGACAAGAATGGCAATCTGATCAAGCAGATTCAGTACGCCACGGCGATCTCGAGTTCAGCCCTTCCCAGTTCAGTGGTTTCAAGCGCTGGCGACCGCATTGCCGACAGTATTTATGACGCAGCCAACCGTCTGACCTACTCTATCGATGCACTCGGCACCATCACGTGGATCGGATACGACAGGAACAGCAATGTCGTGATCCGATGGACGGCCGCCATCCGCATTGCGGCGCCGACGACCACGAGCAAGCTGACCGAAGATCAAGCCGACTCGGCCGCAACCATCGACTTGGCGACCGATCGGATAGAGCGAGCCGCTTTCGACGCTGCGAACCGAATGGTCATGAGCGTCGACGCGACCGGCGCCGTCACCGAGCTGCAATACGACAGTGTCGGCAACAACCTCCGAACCACGCAGTACGCGAACCGCATCGACAACAGGCTGCTCAACGGCAACTGGACGGCAAGCTACGGCGACATTCGCTCTCTTTTCACCAACGACGCAGCCGACCGCAGTACCACGCGCACATTCGACGCGAGCAATCGCCTGCAATACGCCGTCGACTCGCTGGGCCACGTCACCTACAACAGCTACGACGGGCTCGGACGGCTGACGCAGAGCACTGCTTACGCGCTGGCGATTCCGGCCGGCGAACGGGGCACTTCGGCCACCATCGCCGCCGCGATAGTCACCCACCCCGAAGATCGCAGCAACAGCTTCAGCTATGACGCTGCCGGCCGCCTGCTGCGCAGCACCGACGCTTTGGGCTTCGTCGAGAGCTACGGGTACAACGCGCTGGGCCAGAAGGTCTCCTTCACGAACAAGAAGGGTTCGACCTGGACCTATGACTACGATGCGGCCGGCCGCCAGACGCAGGAAACGGCTCCGGCGGCGGACATGACGGCCGTCACGACCGATGCCACGGGCAACCTCGTGGTGGATGGTGCGCACTCGGGCTCCACCCCCCTGGTCACCCGGATGGCCTACGACGCGCTGGGCAACCTGTTGTCGCGCACCGAAGCTCTCGGCCGCCCCGAACAGCGCACGACCAGCTACCAGTACGACACCGTCGGCCACCAGGTCAAGGTCATCTTCCCGGAAGTGGGCGTCTACGCGGACAACCCCGCAAACGCCGCTCTTGCCGGTCGCACCGAGGTGCTGAAGGCGCTCTTCACCGAAACCCGCTACGACGTCTTCGGCAATGCCGTGAGCAACCTCGACGTTGCCGGCAACATGAGCTACAAGACCTACGACGTGCTTGGCCAGGTGCGCTACGAAGTCGATGCGCTCGGCTTCGTCACAGGCTACCAGCGCAATGCCTGGGGCCAGGTCACGGAGCTTGTGCGCTTCGCCAACGCCACGGGGCTCACGAGCGGGAGCCCGGCCAGCCTCAGCACGACGCAAGTGAGCGCCGCAGTCAACGCCGCGGGCATCGATCACGGCTCCGACCGGATACTGACCACCGAATACGACCAGGCGGGCCGTGTCTCGAAGGTCATCGAACCTCAGACCTTCTCCTATGACGCTGGCGCCGCCGATGCCGTCAAGTACTTCACGGCCGGCAAGACGACCGTGAACCGCTACAACGCGTTCGGCAACCTGACCCAGGTGGCGGAGCTGAAGAACGCGCAGACGCAGGAGTGGATCCGCACCAACAACTACTACGACCTGCGCGGGCAGAAGATCGCGACGGTCGATGCGCTGGGCTACCTGACCACCGAAGCCTTCGATGGCGCCGGGAACATGGTCCTGCACAAGGAATACGCCACCGCCATCGCCGGCTGGAACCCCAATGCAGCCAGCGCTACGCCGCCGGTCGCCCCCGGCAGCGGCGACGACCGCGCCACGCTCTACACCTACGACCTCGGCGGGCGGAAGACGGCCGAGACCCGCCTGTCGGTCGAGTACAGCGGCAGCGCCAACGGAACCTACAGCCGCGCAGACATCGTGACCGGCTACGGCTATGACGCCGTGGGCAACCTGACACGTACGACCGATGCCAACGGCGCGAGCACCTACAGCTACTACGACGCACTCGGCCGGGTTCGCGCCGTGGCCGCGCCCGTGCGCATTGCCGGCGGCACGGCACTCACGCCGGTGACCGAGTTCCTGCGCGACGCCTATGGCAACGCCGTGGTCACCATCGCCCGTTCGGCCGGCGCGGCCAGTGCCAACGACACCAGCTACACGCTGGCAGGCGCCAACGCGGCTGATCGCGCAACGTTCGCGGCCTACGACCGCATGGGTCACGTCACTCAGAGCATGGATGCCAACGGCGTCAACCGCTACAGCTCGTACGACGCACAAGGCCATGTCGCGAAGGAGTGGCAGCTCGTCACCGACGGCAATGGCGTCTCCAGCACCATGTTCCGCGCCTACCAGTACGACAAGCTCGGACAGCAGACGCACATCTTCGACCCGGCATCCACCAGCCAGCTCAACGGCTCCTCCATCACCACCGTGAGCCAGGCACAGGCCGGCCTCACCGATACAGCCATCGCCTACAACGCGTTCGGCGAAGTCACGCGAAAGAGCGTCAATGGCGTGGAGGGCGAGTACTTCGACTACGACAACGCGGGCCGCGTCTGGCGCACCAACTCCGGCGACGGCGTGGACAAGGTGGCGTTCTACAACCTGCAGGGCAAGCAGACCGCGCAGCTCTCCAGCTACGGATCGGCCTACGAGAACCTCAACCTCCGGTCGATCCAGCGTCCGGACGAACTGGCCTGGCGCGCGGTGCGCCGTACCGACACGGTCTACGACGCCCTCGGGCACGTGGTGCAGACCGTCGGTCCGAACCGCGACGAAGTGACCACCGGCCCCAGGAGCGGTCGCACCTATACCAGTGCCACGATCGGCAGCACGAGCCAGAAGGTCACGGACGAATCGGGCCAGGTCGTCTCGTGGACGGGCACCAATTCCGTCACCCTGTCCTGGTCTTCGTTGCACGGCCTGGGTGCGGGCGACGTCAAGGTCGTCATGGAATACGCCACCCAGACCTGGCTGGTCGGTGGCAACACCGGCGGCACGGATGAATCGAGCAACAACCCCTTCCCCACCAATCCGCAGACCGTGGCAGGCGGGGAGATCCGCAGCCGCACGCAGATCGTCAGCTATGCCCCCGAAGGCTCCGACAATGTCACGTTGACCTGGGAAGACCAGTCCGCAAGCAACGGCGGCATCAGCCGCGTCACTCGCCTGACTCTCTACAAGAAGGATCTCTACGGCAAATGGCAGCAGATCTCCGACCAGTCCGCGCTGGGCTACGGCAGCCAGGTCATCGATATCGACACCCCCGATGACCCGAGCTCGACAGTTCAGCTGCAATTGCGGCCGGCCGGCAGCAGCGGCGATTCGGGCTGGGCTTCGGTCGGCCTGACCAACTTCGGCAAGGCGCTGCGCTTCAATGCAGCGGGCCTGCCCGCAGGCAACTACGAATACCGGGCGTTGATGACCACCGCGACCGGCGTGACGACGCAGATCGGCAGCGGCCGGATCGACCTGACCTCTCCGCCGCTGCAGTCCATCGATACGCCCATGGGCTTCTACCAGACCGGCGTCACCGGACTGGGCCTGTTCACCTGGCAGTCGCCGGGTACGGGTATCGACCAGATCTTCCGCATCCGCCCGGCAGGCAGCACGGGCGCCTGGGATACGCGGCAGGTCAGCGCCCGCGGCGAGGGCAAGGATGGCGTCGATCTCTCGCTCATCGCGGCGGGAACCTACGAGTACGAACTGCTCTGGGTTCGCAACGGGGAAGGCGTGCCCTATGCCCATGCGACCGGGCAGGTCGTCAGCACGGGATTTCAGCTTCCCCGCTGGGTCCCGCCGGAAAACCTGCCGGTCATTCCGGGCGTGCAGGTCGGGACGGCCACGGTCGGCAACGTCGTGGGTCATGACGAGGCAGGCAACCCGATCTACAGCGGCCCCACGACCACCAAGCCGGTGATTCGCTGGCCGGCAACGAACCTCGGCCCATCGGAAAGCATTTCGTTCCGCTACCGCCTGCAGGGCAGCAGCACATGGCTCGTCCTGCCCATCGGCGGAACCGTCGGCGTCGACGAGGCGGGCAACGCCACTGGCAATCGCGAAGTCGACATCAGCGGCCTGCCGCCCGGGAACTATGAATACCAGGTGCTCGTCACCCAGAATGTCCTCGGCGTCGAGACGCCGGTGGCACAGGCAACGGGCAACCTGGTCGTCAGCCCGACGGGCGAAGGGCACAACGTTCCCACGCTGACACCCTTCCCCAAGCCGGTGACCATCACACCCGACGATCCCGCGAACCACATCATCGGGTGGACCGGTACCGGGCCGACCTACGGTCCGCCGGTGGTGATCGGCACCGACGCGAACGGTCAGCCGATCTTCGGCCAGGGTTACGGGCGAGACGTCATCGGCTCCGACGAGTCTGGCCCGATCTATGGTCCGGTGAAGGCCATTCCGTACTACACGTACCAGATGGTGCAGGTCACGCAGAACGTGCCCGTGCAGGTGCAGGTGGGCACCGATCCGATCTACGCGCGCGACGAGGCCGGCAACATCGTCTACGAGACGATCTACGAGACGCAGTACCAGCAGCGCGCGGTCCCGGTCTATGGCTGGGTACAGGTGCCGCGCGTCGAGGCCTATCAGGTCGCCGTCCAGAGGACCGGCATCAGCGGCTACGACGAAGGCGGCGCTCCGATCTACTACACCTACACCGACTACGAGACGCACTATCGGACGGTCTACGACTGGGTGATCGTGCAGACGGGCTGGACGACGGAGACCTACCCGGTCCAGGTGCCCGTCCAGCGGCCGGTGATCGTCGGCTACCAGCCGCGCTACGAAACCCAGATGCAGCAGCAGACGGTGTGGGTGCAGGTGCCCACGCTCGTCACACCGCCCGATCCGGCGCAGTACATCATCAGCGCGCACTCGGGCAGCCCGATCTATGGTCCTCCGGTCATGGTGACCACCGGCACCGACGAGTCGGGCAACCCCATCACCGGCCTTGGCAAGGGCTATCAGCTGGTGAACGGCGTGGTCACTGCGGTGCCCTACACGGAGATACAGACCGAATGGCGCTGGGTCGACGTCTGGGTGCCAGGCACGACGCCCGCCCCGACGGTGGCGGATACCACGCCGCCCTACAAGCCGGGCTACATGACCCCGCTCATTCCGCCGCTGTTCAATGCGACCGTCACCACGGCGCCCGGCAGCTCGGCCGTGAGCGAGAACAACACCGCCGGCGCACCTGGCAGCCAGGCGATCTGGCAGGACAGCAGCAGCGGCTCGCCCCGCCCTGTCGTCAACCAGAACACCGACCGCTGGGGCAACGTCATTTCCATCAGCGACCCGCGTTCGGCGGGCTGGGTCACCACCTACCGTTACAACGCCAACAACCAACTGGTCGAGCAGAGGCAGCCCGATGCCAACGGCACCGGCGAAGCGGTCACCCAACTGTTCTACGACAAGCTGGGCCGCCAGGTCGCGGTGAAAGACGCCAACGGCAACGTCCAGGGCAAGGTGTACGACGCGGGCGGCAACCTGGTGCAGGAGCTCAACGCCGACGGCGGCACGATCACGCACAGCTACAACGCCTTCGGCGAGAAGATGAGCACGGTCGACGCCATGGGCCGCTCCACCGGCTTCACCTACGACAACGTGGGCCGGCTGCTGACCACCACGCGCATGGCCGCAGACATCTGGGGCTGGGCCACGTCGTTCGGCCCTTCCGTCATCGGCACGGCGCAGATCGTCGAGACCGTCACCTGGGACCAGGCCGGCCGCAAACTGAGCCAGACCAACGGCGCAGGCGAGACCATCCGCTACGCCTACGACCTGCGCGGCAACCTCGTGAGCACCACCCAGCCGCTGGGCCAGGTCAAGCTCGCGGCCTTCGACTCGATGAACCGCAAGATCGCCGAGGTCGACGCCAACGGCGCACTGGCCACCTGGAGCTACAACTACTTCGGCCAGCTCACGGGCCACACCGATATCGGCGGCGCCACCTACAGCTACAGCTACGACAACGCGCGTCAGCTCACCCAGCAGACCAACTCGCGCGGCCAGAACCTGAGCTACTCGTACGACAAGGCCGGCCAGCTGCTGCGCATCGACGACGCGGGCGTGGGCAAGGTCACGACCTACGCCTATGACCTGGGCGGCCGTCGCATCCGCGAGACCACCGTGCAGGGCGGCGTCACCTACCAGGACAACCAGATGGCCTACGACGCGCTGGGCCGCCTGCGCTGGGTGGCCGACACCAACGCCTACATCACC